>NZ_JBVVPU010000005.1:0-374432 GCF_055811295.1 Mesorhizobium sp. WSM4871
AAATGGGCCTCGCAGAACGGCGAAACCTCGCTTGGCAATACCTCTTCGATGCAAGCCTTTTTCAAGGAACACAACACCAGCACCACCACCACTCCACCTCCGACCACTCCACCTCCGACCACCCCACCTCCGACCACCGATACCGATACTGTCTATGGCTCCAGCGGCGGCGATATCCTTCGGGCTACTGGTGCTCACACGATGGTCGGCTATGGCGGCAACGACGAGTACTATGTCGACCATGCCGGCGACAAAGTGATCGAGGCCTCTGGCCAGGGCCAGGACAGGGTGTGGACCCCCGTGAGCTATGCGCTCACGGCCGGTTCGTCGATTGAAGTCCTTGGCACCACCAACGACGCCGGCACCACCGCTATCAACCTGAACGGCAACACGCTGGCCCAGACCATCCAGGGCAATGCCGGCGCCAACGTCATCAGCGGCGGTGGCGGTGCCGATAAGATGAGCGGCTTTGGCGGCAACGACACCTACTATGTCGACAACGCCGGCGACAGGGTGATCGAGGCGGCGGGCGGCGGCACCGACATGGTGCGCACCTCGGTGAGCTATGCGCTTTCGGCCGGTTCGTCGATCGAGATTCTTACGACCACGAACGCCGACAGCACGGCGGCGATCAACCTGACCGGCAATGATTTCGCCCAGACCATACAGGGCAATGCCGGCGCCAATGTCATCAACGGTTTGGGTGGCGCCGACACGATGAGAGGCTATGGCGGCAATGACACCTTCGTTTTCAATACCGCCCTTGGGTCTGGCAATGTCGACAGGATCACCGACTTCAGCGCGTCCCAGGACAAGATTCACCTTGAGAACGCGATTTTTGCCGGGCTTGGCGCGGGCGCGCTCACAGCCGCCGCTTTCTTTGCCGGGACGGCCGCGCACGACAGCTCCGACCATATCATCTACAACAGTTCAACCGGCGCGCTCTCCTTCGACAGCGACGGCATCGGCGGCGCGGCACAGATACAGTTCGCCACGCTTTCTCCAGGCCTCTCGCTCACGGCAAACTCGTTCTTCGTGACCTGAGTCCGGGACACCGTCGCCGAGGGGCTTGCACACGTTCTAGGCTGCCCTGAAAACAATGAAGCCGCTTTTGAGGGCGGCCTTTTTGCGCGGCAATCGCTTACCGCAGCCATTGAGCCTTCGCCTGAAGATCGATCGAGCGGATGGAGCACCATCCGCTCGAATTGCACCGAGCGACGCCTTCAGGTTGTTCCGGCGAGAACCAGACTGTCGTCGTGCCATCGGCGGCTGCTTCCAGTCGCGGCTCGAAGGCCTGGTACAAGACCGTCGGCCGAATGAGTGCTCGCCAATCGCGACGAGCCCTCAGGCCGCCGCACAAAACGCTATTTCGCCGCAACGACACCGGGTGGCTGCCAGCTGCCTTCGCCGGCCGGCAGGATCGAAGGCGTTTCCGTCTTCGGCCAGTACAGGCGCAAAACAAGGTAGATTTTGTCATTGGGCGCAGGCAGCCAATTTGCTTCCTTGTCCCCGCCGGGGCTGTCTTTCTGGAGATAGAGGGTGAGCGAACCATCCTCGTTCTTCTTCATCCCCTGCAACATCGGCGAGTTGATGAGGTAGCGATGGATCGGATTCTTGACCAGGAACTGGCTCTTGCCGTCATACATCGTAACGGACCAGAACGCATTCACCGGCGGCAACTGGTTGGGTGCGAAGGTGATGGTGTAATTGTGCTTGCTGCCGTCGAGCGGCGCGCCGTTCGCGTCCGTTCTTGTATAGGGGTACATGGCTTCTACGGAATCGTTGCCCAGGAGACCGCCCTTTGCAGCCCCGGCCCGCATTAGCCAATCGCTGTTGTAGAAGGCCTCGTCGCCAAAGAATGAGCCGACGTTCCAGCCGTTGATGACCTTGTTTCCGCTGGCCAGCCATTTGTCGACCTTGTCGTCACCCTGCTTCATGGCCACCAGGATTTCGGCTTTGTGTTCGAGCGACAGTTCCTTGAAATCGAAGGTCTTGCCGGGACCGATGCCAATTCTCGCAAGTTTCGCGCGAACAGCCTTGTCCCTTGCCGTCTCGGGGACGAATTGCAAGGCCGCGTCGAGATACTGGAAGAAGTTTTCCTTGATTCCGGCGGTGGTGGCGGGAAGGAAATCGATCTTCGGCGCGGCGGACGGGGCGGGTTGTTTAAGGAAAGCGGAAAGCGGCTGCGGTTTGTAGCCGGCCTGAATTTTCTCGACGTTCGGCATGTCATCGGGGTTGAAGAGCTGAGTGCGGATAAGCGCGAGCGGGAACGGAGTCGTCGATTGGAAGACCTTCTTGATCCCTGTGGGCGTTTCACCCTTCCAATCGGGGCCGACCACCAGGTAGTCGCCCGGCTCGGTCCCCGTGGCGCGCGTGCCGATATAGCCAAAATTGTAGGTGTTTCCGTCGATGAGCTGGACCGAGTAGTAGCGGTCCTTTTCGACCGGAGGCACCGAGATGACCATCGGCTCGGCGCGCAAGTCCAGCCAGATGAACGAGTACGGCGTGTCGCTGTTCGGCGTAATGACTGCCGTGTCCTCAGGGGTGGCGACGTGGTGCTGGTTGTTGATTTCGTTGAACGGCGCCTTGAACTGCCCCGAGTTCTTGTCGACGGCGAACTCTTGCATGACCGCATAATACATCACGAGCGGCAGGCCGTAGACGAAGCCTTCCTCGGCGATGTCCTTGGCCTCGATGATGCCGGGGTAGCTCTGCGCCATCAGCAGGCTTGGCTTCGCAATCGCGGCGCCAGCGGCAATCGCCGCGGCTGAGCGAAGTAAATCTCGCTTTGTCAACATTTGCCGTACTCCTTTGTCATTCGATGAGTTATCGAATTCGTGTGTTTCATAAGGTTCGCGCCGGCAGGCGGCGCCGGTCTTCTCACTTTTTCGGAAACAGCAACGTGATCCCGGTGCGAAAACCAAACCCGTCAGGGCCGCTGTCGGGGCTTTCAGCCCAATAGCGAACACCGGCGAAGAGGCTGATTGGCTGCTTGTCGACGACGACCAGCTTCGCGATCTGAAAGTTGATTGGAACCGACCATTCCTCGGCCTCCCAATTGTAGCTGCTCTCGGTGTTCAGCGTGAACGTCCAGGCATCCTTCGTCGTGTAGGAAACGAAGGGCTGCAGAAAGGTTGAACTGATGTCGCTGCGGTCGCTGTCGCCGGCGAATGACCAGATGTGGTTGGCCAGCATGCCGACCGTCCATCCGTGGCTCTGCTTCAGCACGACTGCGGTCGGGCCAGCGCCCCATTTGCCGCCGCCGAGCAGGTCGTCTGTCGCGGTCGGAACCAGGAACACCGGGCCGACGCCCCAGACGATGCCCGATTCGGTCGGTTGGGAGGGCGAGAAGAACAGGCTCTGGGTTATGTCGCCGAGACCAGACTGCTCGCCCGACGGGCCGGCTATGTCATTTTGCCAGATCACCGGCAGTATCGTGCGCGAGATCATATTCCAGTCGGCATTCAACGAGACGGGAATGACCGGCTGGATGTTGACATAGGCTTTCTCGCCGTCGTTCGGGCCGTAGCCGCTGTCGTAGTTGAACTGGAACGGCACGCTGATCAGCGAGGCGATCGGGTTCGACAGCTTCTTGGCGAGTTCCTGGGTGTCGTCCTGGGCAGACGCCGCGCCGCTGAACAACAACGCCGGAAAGAACAAGGCTGTAACTTGCAGAACCCGAGTAGCAGATCGAATATCCATTGCCCCTCAAGTCGGTGCGGAATAATGTTGGGCGTCACCGAACGCCCGGTGCTTGCCATGCTACGCAGATATTAAATTCAACGCTCGACCCCGGGGCTCCGCGGCCGTGAGTGCTAGCCAACGGTTGCTGGCGTAGAATAAGGCAGCCCATACTCCATAGGGCAAGTCGCGGGGGTGTAACTTACGTGGGCAACTGTAGTCCGAACGGCAGCAATCGTCCTGAGGACGATGCAACCTGACCATGTAAAGATCGGCAACGGGTGGATAGTGTTGAAAATTGGCGCTGCCCTTCACAGGTGAAGACCCATGGGGCCTCATGATGCTTCTGGAAAGGGGCCGGCGATACGTGTCCTATAAGATCACTTGTGTCGCGCGGTTTTTACCATTGCGGCGACGCCAGACGCAGTGACGAAGAAAAGGCTTTGACGCCCTCAAGGTTGCATAAGGCAACGTCACTGATCTTGCGCAATACCATCGAGGACGAATCGGACAATTGAAACAAGATGCTTGGCTGGTCACTGACTCATACTAGATTTCCAAAGCCGCGTAGTAGGGCAACTCGGAGCGTCCGCAAATTGCGCTACTTCGGCCATGTGCCAATATTGAGTGAGTGTCCGCAAGGGGTCGGCTACTGCCGCTCGACCTGATCGCGTTAACAACCGCTCCTGGCGCTCCCTGCTCGTTCCATAGCAGGCACATTAGACTGCGAGTGACCGGGCGGCGATCATAATGATCGCCCACCAAATCAGCGTTTGTTCTCCGTTAGACTAGCGCTGTTTAACGCGAACCTCTCAAACATGGACGCCGAGTTAAGGCGCGGGCGTCCAAGTTACGTGGCGCGGAAGCCGGTCCTATCCTTTCCACATCGTCGAACGGAGAAGAGCCTGCATATGCTCTGCTAGATCGTGCTCACCGCGCGCCTCCGATCTTCAGAAAATATCCGGCCTTGGCCCGGCGATCACCCTCCCTGACCGCAGGACAGCCGCATACAGCCAGCAGCGCCCTTTCCTCAGTCCGGCTGGCTCTGTCGTGGTCCATTTGTGTATTGCCTTGCCGAACGCCGTGTAACCTGCCTTGTGCGCCATTTATGGGCGTTCATGCCGACCGCGCTCGCTGCGGGATGTTCAGCAAATACCCCGTCACCCACGTAACTTACTTTCCGCTACCGCCTCCATGCGATAGGCTACTGCGGTCGCTGGAAAACACGAATTGCGCCATGAGGATGGAAGACGAACCGCCTGATAGACGAAGAGCGGTCTCGGCTGCAGTGCACCAGTTTACTGCGTGCCGCGTGCCAAGGAGAGCGCAATGAATAGCGGTCCAAGATCGTTGTGGATTCGATCCCTCGCCATGCGCGTTCTCTTATCGGTTAGTCTCGGAGGTCCTATTGCGACCGCCACAGCCCAAGACCAGAGCGCTGACGTAAGGATCGTTGGCGACCAGGTCCGAAGCCAGGCTTTTCCGTGCGACAATCCAAGCTCGGCTGAGCGTATCGAAGCGGAGTCCGCCCCCAATCACACCGTCTATCTGCTCAAGTGCGAGGGCGTGACCTACCGGGTGGTTCTGATTCCAGACCAAGCAGCTCAAGTGACCGAAGCTAACTAAACCCGCCTCTGGCGGCGCGCTCCTGCATGGATCGATGCTTGACCGGCTCGTAGTCCCTACAAGATCGTACACGCCTTGCTGGATCGCGTAACCGGCCGACTGCATGCATGGGCGACAATCTCCGGCTCACCCTGTTTGTTGCTCAGCGCTCGACCATGGACAACAGTCCAGAAAACGTCGTGGTCGCGAGGATCGTTGGGAGCCGGGCTGACATGCTCCAGATCGCCGCCGCCATCGTGCGGAGCTGCGACACCGCCCGCACCGACGCCAGCGGCACGAAAGTAGCCAACGCGTTCCTTGAGTTTCTGGAAGCGCCGAAGGGCCGTCATTGAGCCTCCGCCAATTGGCAGACCCAGCCCGCTGCCTAACGGTGGCGGGCTCTTTTTACTGGCACTATTCGCCGTTGTTGCGGACAAAATGTCGTTGACGTAACGTTAGCTGGGCGCGATCATTTTCGGATTGTGCAGGGTGAGGGCGTTTCAATGAAACTCGTTGTCTTTGGCGTAGTAATGGTATTGGCCGCCACCGGAGCAGCTGTTGCGAAAGAGAAGAAAAAGGTGGCCACCGCTCAGGCTAGAACCTCGTGTTCTGCAGCTCATATGAAGGCTGGCAGCAAGCCGACCCCGAAACCGCATTGTAAATCGACACGCACCGTTGTCGCGCGACCATCAAATCAGGGCGCAAACTTCCTGGATCATTATAATCCGCCTAATCCGCGCTTAGGGTATGAAACCAGTCCGTGGTTTTTTAACTGGCTATAATTGATGGCGGCTTCGGGGACCTTTTTCGGCCAGACTAAATGCCGACACCGAGCGGGAGCAGCCGGACACCTACTGAAGAAAAAGCTGTAAATTTACAGGATTGGCCCGCTGCCTCACGGTGGCGGGCTGGGTCCCATGCGCTGGAGAATATCTGCAGGTTCTATGGACGCCAGAAATTCGGCCACCTCGTTCATGAGGCTGCGAGAACTGAAAGTCTCGCCTTCGATCTTGAAGATCAGTGACTTGTTAACGTCGACGTTGACGACGCTATTCTCGCTCCGAATGTGCCGGTCTCTCGGTCGGCCTCTCTGGTTGGCAAATTGCTGTTTGGCAAACGGCATCCTGATGAGGGCCAGCCGAAGTTTCAAGGGAGTGATTCTTGAAGCGATAGAGATGGCAAAGCACTGCTTGTTCTCATCCATCGTTCGGATGATTTCATAGGCGCCCAAGGTCCAAAACCAGAAGCAGTCATACGCCTTTATCCAGTCCTCCTGGTCTAAGGCCATATCGGTCTCAGTTTTCATGCGGCCGAGCGACCGGACTTGAACGAGAGTGTTAACGGAGAACAGCATCAACGGAAGCTGGCGATACATCTCCGCGATTCGCTCTGACTTGGTCATCCGTAGCCCTGAGAGTGCTTCCGGCAAATTTGCCGAAGGTGAGAAATCTCTTAAGTCTTTGGAAATGTTGGCTCCCCGGGCCGGATTCGAACCAGCGACCAACCGGTTAACAGAGGGTTTCTAATGCGATTTTCTGGATCAGCGTGCGACAGCCTGAATTTCTGAAAATTCTTTTAATAACAACTAATTAGTGTCTCATCCCGTCGCGACCTGTCGCAGCCGGTATCGACAAAGCGCGTGGTTTTTTGTAGATCATTTTGTAGATCACTCACGGAACCCCGGGCAAACCGGTTGTAGCAAGATTGGTCGCTGGACAGATGCCGAAACTCGAACTCACCGACAAATTCTGCCAGGCCGCCAAGGCCGGTTCCGGCCGAAAAGCCGACTATTTCGATACTACCGTCAAAGGTCTTGTGCTGCGCGTCTCGGCGGGTGGGCAAAAGACCTGGTTCGTGGTTTACGGGCCGCCCGACAAGCGGCAATGGTTGAAGCTCGGCACCTATCCCGAGACACCGCTCGGCACCGACAAGGGCGCTCGCCAGAAGGCCAAGGACACTCGTGCAAGCGTGCAAGGGGGCGGCGACCCTGTGGCCGCCAAGAAGGCGCATGCCGCCTCGATGACCGTCTCTGATTTGGTCGAGAGCTATCTCACCCGCCGGGCATCATCGCGGCGGTCGGTCGATGAGATTGCGCGCCGGCTGCGCAAGAATGTGTCCGGCTATGATGCTGACGGAAAGAAGGTCGAGAAGGCATCATCTGGCTGCATCGGCGAGGTGAAGCTCGCGGACCTGCATCGTCGCGACATCACCAAGGCGATCGACGCGGTGAAGGATCGGGGCGCGGCCGTCGAGGCGAACCGGGTGTTCGAGGACATTCGTGCCATGATCCGATGGGGGCGCGGTCGTGGCGATCTGGACAGCAACTTGACCGAAGGTATGGCGAGGCCGACCGAAACGGTCGAGCGCGACCGCGTGCTGACGGCCGACGAGATCAAGACGATGTGGGCAGCCTTGCCCGAAGCCGACATGCGGGAAAGCACCCGCCGCATTCTGCGCCTGTGCCTGGTTACCGGACAGCGTGTTGGCGAGATCGCCGGCATGGAGCACGGCGAACTGGACTTGACACGCGGCCTTTGGACGATACCAGCCAGGCGCGCGAAGAACGGCCGCGACCATGTTGTCCCGCTGTGCGAAATGGCAATCCGGATCATGGGCGATCAGATCGCAGACGTGAAGGCGCTGTCGGAGCGCAAGGGCAGGGCGGTACCGCCTTTCGTTTTTCCTGGACCGGGCGCCCGTGCCGCCGTCACCGGCGCATCTGTCCCGAAGGCAGTGAAGCGAGAAGAGATCAGCAAGCGCGGCATAGCAATGATCATGGGCATTGCACCGTGGACGCCGCATGACCTTCGGCGATCTGCTGCGACGGGCATGGAAGAAATCGGCATTTCGCCGTTCATCGTTGGGCAAGTGTTGAACCACGTTTCGGCGACCAAGAGTACGATCACGTCGCGGGTATATGCGCGCTACGACTATATGAGCGAGAAACGGGACGCCTTGGAGCTTTGGGCCGATCGGCTTGCCGGCATCATTGCAGGCAAGGGCAACATCGAACCGCTGCGAGCGAAGGCAGTTGCATGAACCGGTCTGCGCAGTCGCCGTTCGCCCCCGAAACCTTGCTGCTGCTCGCCGAAGTCTTCGCGGTTGATCTTGATCCCTCTGACTGCCGCCGCAATCGAATGATTGTCGTCTAATGGACGCGCTGCCTTGCCTACCGGGAGCTACTTCACCGATCCTACGTTCTTTCGGAACGCCGTGACAGACGCACGCCGACACCACCGCCATTTTCAGGAATGAACTCGATGCCGGCATTCTCAAGCGTTTTTTGGAGGAGGTATCGCGTTCCAGTTTGAGGAACAGAACGGTCGTTTTCGAAATTGCGAATGGTAACAGCACTCGCGCCGGAGCGGGCGGCGAGATCCTCTTGCGTCCATTTCAGCAACGCTCGTGCGGCGCGACATTGAGCAGAATCCATGTCGCAAACTGGTAATAACTCATGAAAATCGCAAGCTTTTTCGGAAAACGTTGACAGCGGCTTTCTAAAAACCAATAATCCTTTCGTTTTCAGAAAGCGTCCGCACCTAATGCGCGAACACTCGATGCGGCCTCACCGCAACCCAGCTGTTAGGAGCTCGGATCATGGCTGATTCCGACAATAGCATGAGTGCGTTGTTCGTCACCCGGCGGCGCGTGCTGGCGGGCACGACCGCGGCCGCGGCGGCTTGGCCCTTCCATGGAAAGACGCGGGCCGCCGAACTGACGGACGGCAACAGCGCGGCCGATCCTGCTCTTCGTCTGTGTGGGAACTGGCAAAATATCCACGATGAGACACTGGCGTTGTGCCGCGAACAGCAGCGGTTGGAGATACTCCTCGCCAGGACGGTCGGCTTTCCCTGCGCCAAGGTGCGGCTTGCCGATGGTACGGACGTGACGCTCCATTCCATAGAGAGCCTGAACGATGCCTACTCTCCCGAAAATGAAGTCGAGTGGGGCAGGGCGCTCGCGGATTTCGCGGCACACCAGGCGCGCTGGGACGCTGCTGATGCTGAGATCGGCTATTCGAGAACAGACGAACTGATCCGACAATCGGAAACAGCCGAAAGCGCCCTTCTGGACGATCTACCGCAGATAGCGGCCACGTCCATCGAAGGCATTTTGGCCAAGCTCAAGGTGATCCTGCGTGACGGTGAGCACTGGGAACATCCAGACGATTTCCCCTGGCCGCATATCCGATCTGTGCTGGATGACCTCGCCGCCACCACAAATATCGATCCGGCGACGATTGCCAGATCGATTGGGCAACCGTTAGTTGACAGCCCCTCATAGGCGGTGAGGAAGAAGTCTGCCTCGAAGTAGGCCTGATCGGTGGCCGCTGTCACGGCCGCTGCGCTGAGCGCTTGCTGTGTCAGTCTCAGGGGCGGCGACCGATCCGGCGTGGGCTGGGAAAGCAGATAAGCGGCCAGTTGTGTGCGGTTCGATCCAAAGTTGCCCTCCTTGAGTAACCCATCTTGGTGGGCGAGGCCGACTATCGCTCCTGGTTTGCCGTGTTCGTTCGCCTCGGCGATGGTCCTAATGAACATGGTCCACATGGGTTCAAGCAATTGCCTCGCCGCCGTGACCGCTGCGTCTCGATGAAGCCCAGCTTTCCGCGCAGTTGTGCATCACTCTCATCACAACTTGTCGCCCTGGTCTTGCGGACGCCACGAGAGGGGATTGGTGATCCAGCGATTGATGTCGGTTTCGTGCCAGCCTGCACCGTGGATACTGATCTGTATCTGGCGTGGAAAGGTGCCTTCGGCGATCTTGCGATAGATCGTGGACCGAGACAGGCCGGTCCGGAAAAGGACGGTTTTCAGGCGGATGATCCGGTCTGGTTCAGGCATGGTCGCACTGCCTCTTGCTGGTTGGTTCGGATTGCTCCTGATCCAGAGACGACAGGCACTTGCGTACGCGCAAGAGGGTTTTCCGGGTCGTCTTGCCCCAGCGTGGAAACGGCTGCGAATCGGACGTGTTCAGATCCCAATGCCGCGTCCCCTGCCGATGCCATGGCTGAATGCGAGTTCCGCAGCGAGGCGCCGGGCGGAATCGGTATGAATGCCAAGCTCGCGCTTGCGGTTGGCGAGGAGCGATTCGAGTTGCGGATCGCGTTCGAGACTTTTGGCCATATCGGACATGGCCGAACGCGTTGACTTATAACCCGACATGTCGCCGGCCTGATATTGCTCCCGTCCCGTCCGATCGAGCTTTTGCCAGCGTTCGACGAAACGGTCGGCGCGGCGGCCGGGATCGATGTCCATCCCGGTACGGATTTCCGTTTCAAGCTGGAGAGCAAGCACGATTCGATTGACGCGGCCGGCACCCGCTTCACGAACCAGCTCGGGATTTTTCATATAAGCCGCTTCGGCATCGCGCCAGCCATGCGGCCGTACCTTCTCGAAAGCGCTACGGGCATCCCTCAACTCGCGCATCTGCTCGGGACTGCCCAGCCCATCCGCATCTCCGTTGTGCGATATCGTGTCGAGAGCGCGCGCGTGACGAACAAGCGCCTTCGTACGAGCGCTGCGCAACGCCGCATCCGAGTCCACCGGCACATTCGCGTTGCGTGGCACTCCGGTGGCGAGATTTCCTCTGCCGGGCGTCGGGCCTACATCTCCGATCCGCGCCGCAACTTCTTTCCTTTCCGGTCTTCGCCCACCTTCGGGCTTGGGCTCGCCGTCTCCGGGCGCGCGCAACCCGTCGAGCAGTCCGCCGATCCTGTCGCGCAGCTTCTCCGGAACGATCCGGCGCACAATCTCGACCACGCGCTCTCGGAAAATGATACCGCGCCGCTCGGCATAGCTCTGCGCCGGGTCGATCTGCTCGTAATCCGACGCCATGTCCTTGGCGCGGTCGCGTGACAATGTCCGAATGAGTCCTTCTCTAGTGGCAAAGTCATCGCCGCTATAATGCAGCTCCATCCCGTCTCGATGCCGCGACAGGGCGACGTAGCTGCCATGTGCATCCATGCCAGGCGTTGCGAGCACATGGGTCCGGTCGACGGTCATGCCCTGCGCCTTGTGAATGGTCGCGGCATAGCCATGGTCGATGTGGGCATAGTCTTTCAGGTCGAAGCGAACCGATCTGCCATCGTCGATGCGAACCGCCATACTCTGTGTGCTGACTTCCTCCACGATGCCAAGCGTGCCGTTCTTGACGCCAAGTCCTTGCTCGTTGCGCAGGAACATGGCCCGGTCGCCGCTGGCGAAGGTCCTTGCACCGCGTTCCACATCCACATGGACCTCGTCGCCGAGATCGCCGGCAGCGCGCATGCGCTCGCGCGCTGCCTGGTTCAGTGCGCGCACCTCGTCGTTTGTGTGGGTAAGGATGATCTGGCTTGCCTCTGGGTGCGCCTGCCTGTCGCGATCCCAGCGCTCGACGAGTCCACCTCGCGCCTCATTGCGCGTCGCGGCCTGATGCACCATGCCTTGTGCCTCATAGGCATCGATCGCAGCGGCGATCCTGCCGGTTGCCAGATCGCGCGTGGCGTCGCGCTGCCAGTCCTCGCGTTGCCGGCGCACCTGGCCGATTTCGACGCCGCCGTGGCGCTCATGGATGGAACGGAAGGCAGCGCCGGCTTCGATCGCCTGCAACTGCTGCGGATCGCCAACCAGCACGATCTTCGCGCCAACGTCCGCCGCATGGGAGAGCACGCGCTCCAACTGGCGCGTGCCGACCATGCCGGCCTCATCGATCACCAGGACATCGCGCGTGGTGAGCAGATCGCGGCCCTGTCCCCAGCTATGCTCCATACTGGCTATGGTCCGAGACGGAATGCCTGATCCGCCTTCAAGGTTCTCGGCGGCAATGCCGGAGAGTGCCGCGCCTCGAACCTCGTACCCTGCCGCTGCCCATGCCTGGCGCGCAACGCCCAGCATGGCGCTCTTGCCCGTCCCGGCAAAGCCGACGACGACACCAAGCCCGCGGCCATCGGTGATGTGCGCAAGCGCATCGCTCTGCTCGCTCGAAAGGACAAGCCCGTGTTGCGCAGCCCGCGCCAGAGCTGCCTCGCGATGTGCGTTACCCACCGCGTGTCGCTCGTCCATATCGATGCGCTCCGCAGCGCGGTGCAGGCGCTGTTCGGTCTCAATCATCTGCCGCGTGGTGAAGCGGTCTTCGCCGCGTCCGTCCTTGCCGAGTTCGACCAGATCGGGTGCATTGCTGATGGCTCGCGCAACATCGTTGAACTGCTCGATTCCGTCGCTGTGGCGATGCGAGAACTTTGCAATGTCCTTTCGAGTGAATGTCGATTGCTGATGGGTGATGGCGTCCAGCGCCACGGATGGATCGGCAATGATGCGCGCTCCATTGTTGCGCGCGATCTCGCGGTGCAGTTCGGCGCGATCTGCTTCAATGTCGCCAGCAGCAAGGCCACCGCCCTCGATGCGTTGGGCCGGCGCACCAATCTGCGTTTGCGGCTCCAGTGAAATGCCCTGCGCTTCCAAACTGCGATGATCGATGCGGGCGTCGATGTCGAGTTCGGCCAGGCGCTCATTGGCCAGCTCCGCCCACCGTTCGCGCCAGCGTTCGACCATCTGGGTAGCATTCCAGTCTCGAACCTTGGCGCCAAAACCATTCTCGTCCACCGACCGCATGGTCAGCATGACATGAGCATGCGGCTTGGGACTGCCATCCTCTGCCCTGTCCCAGTGCACATTGAGATCGGCGACCATGCCCTTGCTGACAAACTCGACTTGTACAAAGTCGCGCGCCAGTTCGACGCCTTGCGCCTGGCTGAGTTCACGCGGAAGCGCAAATTCGACCTCGCGGGCAAGCTGCGCATCCTTGCGGACCTCGAACGCCTCGACATCGTTCCACAGCCGTTCGCGGTCGCGCCAGGCCTCCGGTGCATTCGCAGGCAGCATCACCTCGGAATGGACGACGCCGCGCTTGGCCGAGAAATCGTGAGTACGTTCGATCCGCTCGTCACGCAGCCGCGACGCCGAGCGGTAGGCCGCCGACGCGACAGCGCTTGAGCCGGCCTTGCGGCCAATGACCTTGACGTGAAGATGATAGATCGCCATCGCGACCAGATCATTTGCACGGCAAAGCGCACGTCGGCACGACGTATAAGCGCGCCCTCCCTCGAAAAATTCTCGGGATGGACCAGCCCGTCCCGGGCTGTCTCGGCAACCCTGAAGCCTTCCGGCGGACGCTCAACTATCATCCAGAGATCGACAATCAATGGAGACAGCTATGCGCAAACCACGTGACTTCGACGCCGAACTGAAGGCGCTGGAGGACAAAGCGCGAGAACTCAAAACGCGAAAGGTCCAGCAGCTTGGCGAGCTGGTGATCGCCACCGGCGCCGATCAGCTCAGCACCGACGAACTGGCTGGCGCACTCGTTGCAATCGCCGAAACGAAAGAGGCCGCAAAGCGTGAGGCATGGGCCAAGCGCGGGGCGACGTTTTTCGAGAGCCGGTCACGGCGAACTGCTCCGGCATCTGGAAGCAACGGGCGTAGCGCTCCAGCGCTACCAAGCAGCGCGCAATCGCCAGCAGGCGGCTCTGGCTCGCAATGACATGCGCATATGGCAGGTCGAGCGCCGCAAGCGCACCCGACACCTGATCGAACTCGGCGGGCTCGTCGTCAAGGCAGGCATCGTTGATCTGACCGCCGATGATCGCGCCACGATATACGGCGCGCTCCTCTGGGTGGCCGCCAAGCTACAGAGCGATGAAAACAAGCATGCGCGGGAGCTATGGGCTGTGAGGGGAAAGCAGGCATTCTATGCGGAACAGCATGAGGAGAAAACGGGCCAGCGAACGTAGCGATGTTTGGTACGCGCGGCGCGCGGCGCCGAGACCTCAAATATCGCAGTGCCTCCCGCTTTGCGCCAACAGTCGATTCTAGACACTAAAACCTCGAAGGGATCACTTGGGGCCAACAGCGGAACGGCAGTTCGAGACGCTAAATCTTCAGAAGCAGACTTCAGATCCGGCGGGCAGCAGCCGGGGAACACATCGCAATGAGCCGCCTGACCCCAAAGAACGGGTCAGATCGACGCGGAAACGAGCCCTTTCATTAGCAACTCCAGACGACTACGCTGCGTAGGTGGAGCGTGTTGGCTCGACGTCGCAAAGGATTACAGGGAGCGAACTTTGATCCCGGCGGCAAAGGAGCTGTTCGATGCGCGCGAAATCGGTCGCCTCCTTCATGCTGACTGACATCGACTACCCTCTCTCAGCATCTTTCGGCGCCTGGTCCGGATGAGTGGCTGGTGTCTGGATTTCGACGTCGCAAACCACGCAACAGAAAAAACCGTTCGTGGTGGCGAGTTGGCTGGTTTGGGCATCTATCGATCCGTCGGCTCTCCTTGTCAGCGACCGACTGTGATCGTCCGATCGAAACCGCATATATCGGCTAATGTTGGCTAGGCCGACAAACAATGGCCGAAACCCAAACCCATGCCCTTGTTCCGTGTAGTAACGGGATACTCCTTCGTCCAGGGCCAATTCGAGCGCGGTGCCCGCATCGACCAGATGGGCATACGTCGGGTTGCTGCGAAGGCTGTTCAGGACCCCCATTCCAGCATCCGCCACAACAAATTCAAAGCGGCCGGGAAGGGCGCTATAGACAACGTAGCCGGTATCGATACGCCCGCTATGGTCGATGACGTTCGCATAAAACTCGCCAATGGCCGCCGTTAGCTTACCGCCATAGTCGCCAGAAAAACCAGCCGACATCGCCGCCCGTTTGGCGCATAGCACGAAGTCCGTCCATGCGAGCTCATCTCGCCGAAGTATGTCGACCGAAATAAATCCCTGGCGTGCTGACTTTGGCGCGAACCAAGCATCCGTTTCACGCATATTGTGCACAAGTTCGCGGTAGTTGTCCGCAGTTAGCCAAAGGGGTCCGCCATCTCGGTTCAAGATGTTTGGCTGCGTGTGCCGCAACTCTAAGAGCGGCCCGAGGCCATCGGCATTGGTCCTCGGCAGGTCAGCCTCCGTGATCGTGCCGCTCTGCATTCCGAGGCAAATGTCATCTACAAGATCGAAGGTCAGCGTCTCGATTTTCCACCTCACGCAGCTTTTGCAAAAGGCGCATCGCAGCCGTAGTAGGTGGCTCGCAGAAAGGCGATCTGCTCTTCAACATTGTGGCTCAAAAGCTTGTCGACCGTCTCGCCGACAACGGTCGGCGCCGGGGGCCAACGAAGTGCATTGTTGTCCAGTCGTTCGGCGCGCCGGCGCTTCAAGGTTTTCATGAAAGCATTGGTCTCGATGTAGATGACGCTACGGTAGAATTGCCGCAGGAAGGGAATGACCTGAGGATCGCCGCGAACCACAATGTCCAGTTCCCTGCCGGAAGCCTTGGCGAGATCAGCGAGCCTATCCAAGTGAAACCGCGTTCTGAGCTTCTGGCCTGAGCCGGTGATGAATTCGTAAGATATCGTCTCGATCTCGGGGCGCTCTGCAATGAACTTCGACCAGCGCTCAAAGTCCCGATAGGTCCGGCCGTTGGGATGAAGTGCGCAGAGCAACCCTTCACGCTGGAATTCCTCGAACGTGATGGCGATGCGCTTCATGGCGTGAAGATCATCTGTTCGCGGGTTATCAAGGAGAAGACTGAAGTTTGGCGCCGTTACGAGTGCAATTCCAACTGCCCTCATCGCCTTGATAATGGAGATGCGCTGCTCGCCAAGGGTCCACCAGGGCTCAATTCGGTGATCGTGATTGACGCCGGTTAGAATCAGGTCAGCCACCGGGTCCAAGCTATATGCCCGACACAAAGCTTCGCGCGTTTCGAAGTGAAGCTTCCCGCGCTTGAAGTCGATGAGATCGGGCAAGCGCAAGGCGAACGCTTCCCCAGCGAGAGCTGTCGTTCGGCTGCTTCCATGGTAGATGAGCGGCACGATATCCGCGCTCAGTTGGGCAGAACAAATGGCTGTGCGTGGAATGTCCTCAAATCCGAAGCCGCCAACCTCCCGCATCTGCTGTACAAAGAGTTGCGGCTTGTGCCGGCAGACGCGCGTGCAGTGAGCCGAGTCCTCGCAGCAAAGTTGCAGACAATCGAAAAGTGGATCACGTACCGACAGGCCGCCGCACTCAGAAAAGTGCGGGCATCCGGGGCAACCCAAGGCCATGGTGTTCCGATAGGGATCGTCTGTTAGCGACCGAACGATCACCTCATGGCTACGTGTATCTGGACGAAGGGGGTTCAGCACAGAGATACTTCTGCCTTCTTCGAAAGCTTGTGTACTCGGCCAACGATACCGTTCGCTGCTCCTCCCGATTTTTCGATTGCAGAAATCACGTCGCCAGCGGGATTATCAAACGAGCCGACGACGCTATTGCCTCGGCGCAAACTCACCCGACCGCCCTTAGTCTCAACAATGAGTACTTCACCGTTGGCGACATTTGCCCCGGCGGTGATCGATGCAATCGCGCGGCGCGGCTGGTTCGTGGGATTGACCGTGAACAAGCCCGGCGTCGCAAGCTCTGCCCGCTTCGTATCGACGTGCTTACGTATCGTTTTCTTTGTTCGGTTTAAAAACTCGACTCCCATCAAGTTACCTCCTCAAATAACGGACGATAGTATTTCGAACGACCCTGGGCGAACTCACGAATCACACCGCGAGCCGCAAGACTGGCAAGGCGATTGTTCCACGCCGTCGTACTCTTGGTTTGCTCTGCTTCTCCAAATTTTTCCATGAGATGGTTGGCATCAACCTCATTATATTCGTTCACCAAGTCGAATGTCATCTGTTGCTTCGGATCAAGGCTGCCTATCAAATCCGCTCCCGAGACGCGTTCGTTGCGGTCCAGGTGGCAGCTCATAATCGCATCACCTTTGGTATTCGCCACAACCAGCAATTCATCCAAAATATCGTCGTTTATGTTCGCAACGACAGGATAATACTTGGATGAAAGGGTGCGCATGTACGTTTTCAGAGCGAACACCGATTCTCGCAGATAGCTGGCGGTAGCCACATCGATGTTTGCAAAATCGAGGAACAGCGGCGTCGGCGCAGCCGGCTCGCGATCAATGGCCTTCACAAAGGCCGCAAAAGCAGCTTTGCCATTGATAGAGCCGGATAGCACCGGGCCGCTTCCAATGATTGCCATGTTCATTTTCATATTCGTCACCTTCCTCACGTGTCTGGCGTGAGAATGGGGTTGCTGATGCGCTATGTCAACAATTTTCTGAACGTATGTCAGAAGCCGACCTTTCCGCATCGGCCGGAGTCGACCTCTTGCAGACGCTGGACCATTGCCTGAAACATCGAGGCAAAGCATCTTGTCGAAATGCAGAGCTCGGTTATCAATTCGATTCGGGACGCTTTTTCCCCCTATGGCTCGCTTGCCGCCTCTCTCTTGCCGAAACTGGGCAATGATAGCGACGGCTCGCATGATCTCGCGCATATTGTCCGAGTTTGGGGAAATGTGCAGGTGATTCAGGCTGAGGAGGGCGGGAGCCTCGACGTTCTTATTGCTGCCTGTCTGCTTCACGATTGCGTTTCCGTCGAGAAGAATTCCCCACTCCGCTCGCAGGCATCCTGCCTAGCGGCGACACGTGCACACAGCCTGCTGCTTGATGAAAACTGGGAACCTCATCAAATCGAAGCGGTGGGGCATGCGATTGAGGCGCACAGCTTCTCAGCACGAATAGAGCCGAGATCGCTAGAAGCGCGAATTCTTCAGGATGCCGACAGACTGGATGCAATAGGTGCTATAGGCGTTGCTCGCTGCTTTTATGTCAGTGGCCGACTGGGGCAAGCCCTCTATGACCTGTCCGACCCGGACGCGAAAGGCCGACCATATGATGACAGCCGATATGCGCTCGACCACTTCCACACAAAGCTCTTGAGTCTTGCTTCGGGTTTCAAAACGGTCACTGGGGAGCAGCTGGCTCGCATCCGTCACGACAAGATGCTTCGTTTCGTGGACGAATTTCGAAAAGAGGCGAGGATCGTTTCGTATCGAGGTTCTGCTGCAATCTGAGGGTCAACATTCTCCGAGTTCGCTGTTCCATTCTTCGTTGGCGGCGCTAGACGGATAAAACCAACGTTGGCGTGATCACGCCAGATCGGCTCGTTCCGACCTTCTCTAAAGCCGCCCTTCGATCTAATACCCCTTGGAGTAGTCTGCGGCTCACGAGGGAAAGGCATCGAAAAGGAATGAACTATCGACACGCGTTCCACGCTGGCAACCACACCGAAGTCTTCAAGCATGCCGCCTTGACGCTCATTCTTGAACACCTATTGCAGAAACCGACCCCTTTCGCCGTGCTTGATACTCACGGGGGTATAGGCATCTACGACCTGTGTTCAGATGAAGCGATGCGAACCAACGAGCGTGATGCGGGCGTGAATAGGATTTTCGGCAGAACCCTTTCATCGGCGCCCAGGTATTTGAAAACTCTCGAATCCCTCAATGCGCAATCCCTGAGGATCTACCCCGGCTCACCGGAGCTAGTCAGACAATCTTTGCGGGAAAAGGACCGCCTTAACGTGTGTGAGCTGCATCCGGAGGACGGATGGCTGCTGAAGGAGCGATACCGCAAGGACCGTCGCGTTTCTGTCCATCAGCGTAATGGTTATGAAGCAATAGGGGCGATGCTACCGCCCCCGGAACGTCGGGGATTGGTCTTTATAGATCCCCCATTTGAGCGGAAGGACGAGCCGGATCAGATCGCGGCTGCGCTTCAAGCCGGAAATCGCAGATGGGCAACTGGGATTTACGCAATTTGGTACCCCATCAAAGATGCCGTCTTAGGCGACTGTATCACCGCCGCCGCAACTGCAGCGGGGTTTAATAGCGTCCTACGCACAGAATTCTGTCCATATCGGCGTGACGGCGTAACATTGGCGGGCAGCGGTCTGACTATCTGCAATCCTCCTTGGAGAATCGACGACAAGCTCCGGCGCCTCTGCAAGGAACTCGCGGCGCTTTTGGGCGGCAAGCACAGTTCCTGGTCGGTAGAACTAGTGCCTGGCCGTTAGCTCGACCTTAATGAATCCTGTCCGTCGGTTGAGGTTCATCAGACTCGATCGCGTGGATCACCCCCATTAGATCTCGCCATTTATGGCACATTGCGAGATCCCCCCGAGATAGCGCCCGGTCCGCCTTTGCATCCATGAGTTCAAGCGCACGATCAGACCCAAGACGCACCATCAAGTTCGCGCCTCGATACCAGGTAGAGCGGCTGAAGCCGTAGTCGTGAAGGCGCGACACATCGTCGACAATCGACTCAATCGTCACGTCGTACTTCCCAACCACGTATTCCGACTTCTTTCGCTTCATGGGTCACCGTGCATGTCACGACCGTATCGAATATCCTTTGTATAACGAATCGCCAATTATCGCCAAAAGGACCTGATAGAGGTAGCCTAAAGCGGGGAAACAATCGGAGAATGAGGGTGCCAGCCATCAGGCCAACTGGGAGCCTAGTCGCACATGCGAAGTCCGATCACGAGAGCCCTCAAATTGTGCCTTTCAACCACCATGCGACTACATTCGCGTGGGCTGTCAGGGACACCATGTGATGCTCGCCCGTACGCCGAGAACCAATGCAAGTAAGCGCCGGCCGGCCTTGCCTTTGCGCCTTAAGGAGCAACTGGCCCTGTGCAGCCAATTCCCGGAGCGCGTGCTATTTCTTGACATAGAGACAACCGGGCTGAGTCATCACTATGACGAAATCACCGTCATCGGGTGGTCCGTCGGTGGCCGAGCTTCCACCATGATCAAGGGGGAAAGCCATCAACGGTTGCGCGAAGACGCCATGGATGCGCTTGCCCTTGTCACCTTCAACGGTATTCGGTTCGACCAAAGGTTCATCCGGCAGGAATTTCCGGATGTCGCACTGCCACCGCATCACATCGATCTGATGTACCTCTGCCGCCGAGTAGGCCTCACAGGGGGACAAAAGGCGATCGAGAGAGAGTTAGGGCTTGCGCTACGTGGCGAAGTTGCGAATGTCGATGGCTTCGCTGCCGTCCTGCTCTGGCATCGCTACCTCCGTGGCGACGTCGCTGCGTTGGAGACCCTCGTCCGGTACAACCGGGCCGACATTGCTGCCATGGGTGCTATTTTTGATCACGTCATCGACAGACTTCAGATCGAGCCGGACCTGTTCCTGAAACGCGCGGCCTTTGAGACTTGGGCGGCGCCATCCGGATGGATCGACATTCCGCAATTCGGGGCTGCTAGAACCGAGTTGTCGTCCGCTCCTGATTTTGACCAGCTCCTCGGAGGTAGCCCGGCAGAAGGCGCCCGCATCGTTGGAATTGATCTTACGGGTTCCGAGGCCCGAGGTTCCGGCTGGTGCTTGCTCGAAGGAAAGAAGGCGTCGTTCAAGACGGTCTTTACTGACGAAGATATCCTTCGGCACACGCTGAGCAGTAAACCTGACCTTGTATCCATTGACTCCCCACTGTGCCTTCCGGCCGGGCGAACAAGCGTCGACGATGCCGACCCCGGGCGAGAGCGCTTTGGAATCATGCGGGAATGCGAACGGGAGCTGAAGAGGCGCGGCGTTAACGTCTATCCGTGCCTGTTGCCGAGTATGCAGAAACTGACCGCGCGAGGAATCCGACTAGCGGAATCCTTTAGGAACCTTGGAGTTCCGGTTATTGAAAGCTATCCTGGCGCCGCGCAGGATATCATGCGTATTCCCAGAAAGGGAGCCGGTGTCGAATGGTTGAAGCTGGGTCTCGCCGATTTTGGTGTGATCAGCGATTTAACTGTCGCGTCTCATGATGAGCTCGACGCTATCACTTCGGCGCTGGTAGGCTCGTTTCATTGGGCTGGTCTCGTAGAAGCCATGGGAACCTCCGAGGAGCCGCCATTGATCATTCCAAAGCTTGATGGCAAGGCCCATCCCACCATTATCGGCATTAGTGGTCCGATCGCCGCTGGAAAGACGACTGTCGCACGGGCTTTTGAAAAACTAGGTTTCGCGTACACGCGGTTCAGCCTCGTAATCGATGACGAGTTGAGGGCTCGAGGTCAGCCTCTGGACAGGAGTAATCGGCAGGCACTGGGCAACGAAATAAATCGTACAGGCAAACAGCGCTGGCTAGCTGAGCGAACACTCTCCCGTGTCGGCGAGGCCTCAGCCGTCGTGGTAGACGGGCTCCGTTTCCTTGAAGACCATGCGTTCCTTGCAGAGCGTGCTGGCGGAAGCTATGTCCACGTCTATATTGACGCTGACGAGAATATGCGCCGCAAGAGATACAACAAACGGGCTGTCGAAGGTGATTTCGATGCAGTAGCCGGCTCCGAAGTTGAGGGGCAGGTGGAATCCATGCGTTCCCTGGCGCATCGAGTGTTCTTGAATGAGGGACGTATGGAGGACATAGGTCCCTGGGCTATGAAATTGGCTGCGGAGTTGAAGGGTACGACATGCCAATCTCGATCGTAGTAGGTGGCCAATTTGGATCTGAAGGCAAAGGAAAGGTCGCGCTTGAGATCGTGCGGCGCACCCGTGGCCCAGTAACCGTCGTCCGCGTTGGCGGGCCGAACTCAGGCCATACCGCATATGATCGCGATGGGAAAAAATGGGCTCTTCGGCAGATGCCTGCCGCGTGCATTGATCGCAATGTCGACGTTGTTTTTCCTGCCGGATCGTATTTGGATGTGGAGATTCTACTGCGTGAGATTGCGGATCTTGCCTATCCTTCGGAACGCATATTCATCAGTCACTTCGCCAACGTCATCACGGAGGAGCACAAAGCTTGGGAGACGAACGCAGGACTGATTTCAGCAATTGGTTCGACAGGGTCCGGAGTTGGCACGGCCGTTATGGCGTCCGTAGCCCGAGAGGCGGGAAACTTCCCCGTCAAGGCTCTACACGCTCGGGACCATGGCCTACTCCAGCCGTTTCTGCGCGATACGACAACTGCGCTGCATAATGGACTCCAGCTCGATCGCAGGATCGTTGTTGAGGGCTCACAGGGGTTTGGCCTATCACTGCTTGATGGAGGCTATTGGCCGAAGGCGACGGCCCGCTCCACAACGGCCGCCGCAGCTTTGGCCGAAGCCGGCGTCAGCCCTCGACACGTTGACGACATCACGCTGGTCATTCGAAGCTTCCCGATAAGGGTCGCTGGCGATTCAGGTCCTCTGCCTGGAGAGACCACCTGGGAGAAGATAAGACAACGGTCTCTCCGCGCGGACGATCTCAAGGAATATACGACTGTTACTAGGAAGCTGCGGCGGGTGGGCGAGTTCGATGGAGAGCTTGTGCGAAGGGCCATCCGCGCAAATGCGCCGCATCGAATCGTGCTCAACCACATGGACTACGTTGGACCTGTACAGGATCTCGACCAGCCGACGAGTGGAGTCCGTAGCTTCGTCTCTGAGGTGGAGACTGCGATCAATCAAAAGATCGACTGGCTCGGCTTTGACCCCCTCTCGATCGTCGAGAGACCTCAAGTGGCGTTCTCAAGATGACCAGTTCTACGCCTGAGCCCAAGCTTTTCAGCTGGACCGACGAAGAAGCAGATCAAATCGCAAAAAACGTGTTTGATCATGACCCATTTCACAAGACGCAGGATAAAGTCGCACCTTCCTTGCTATCGGCCGAGGACATAGTCCGGTACGTCGAAAAGACCGCGATGATCTCACCGTTTCATGCGACTCCGGAGAAGCTAAAGCACGCATCTTATGAGGACCGTATTGGCAAGAACGCGTACATTTACGACCGCAAGGGGATTCAGCGGATCCCGTTGAAAGATGGCTGGCTTAGGGTTCCAGCCAACGAGATTGTCTTCGTTGAAAGCAGCGTCACATTTAGGCTGCCACGATACATTGCCGCCCGTTTTAACTTACAGATCAAGCATGTGCACCGGGGACTCCTTCTTGGCACCGGTCCTCTCGTTGATCCCGGGTTTCGCGGTCGTCTCCTGATACCGCTACACAATCTGACTTCCGAGGACTATTACATTTGTAAAGATGATGGCTTTATTTGGATAGAGTTTACGCGGACAACCTACAATCAAGATCGTAAACTCCAGTATGGATACTACCCAGAGTACAAGCAAATATCCGACGGCTTGAAGTGGCTTCATAAAGCTTCTTATGACGGATATCTAGATCGTGAAGTCGCCATTCGTAGTTCGATCAAACCTTTCGTCGAACGGGTAGAGAAAAAAGCCACAAAAGCCTTGAGAAGCGTGAGATGGGTCCAGGGCGTGGGTGCAGTTGGAGCCTTATCTCTGGTCATTACTTTTGTGATCATATTTATGGGCGAGATCTACACCAATCGTAGTTTCATGCAGTCGGCCTACAATCTTCTTTTGTCGCAGGGAGGCGAGCCAGTCAAAGCGGCATCCGGTTTCGGAAAAGATATCTCTCAGATACGGGGTCAAATTGAGGACCTGCAGACCACGGTCAAAGCGACCAGATCGGATCTTGAAACGCGCATCAATGCGCTGGAAATCGAGAATGCAAGCCTTCGTAAAGTGTTACGCAACCAAGCCTCGCCGGAACGTCGGTCGGATGAGAAACTTTGATAGGGTAGTCCATCTTGCAGCATAGATACGCCGGCGGTATCAGCGACTATCTCAAGCTATCCCTACTCGGGCATGTTGGCGCGGGCCGCAAACTTGGGGTGTTCCGGGTGTGTTCCCTAAACCTCTTATCATTCCGTGAGGATGTCGAGCGATCTATTAACCGCAGGATTGATAGGTTCGGGTTCTCCGCATGGAGGTAATAGAGCCAGCGAGGATTCCGACTTGACACCCGAAGGGGAAGATCCAGAAATACTTGCTTTGTCGACCGTGGAAGCTGCCAAGAGGGCCGCGTCATTTATGAAGAAGGCTGATCCCTTCGCGTTAGATGTCGCTCCATCGTTGCTATCTGCAGAGCATATCGAAAATTATATTCAAAAGATTGGGATCATATCACCATTCTATACGGGAGGGGGGGCGAAAGGCTCGCCTCAAGAAAGCCTCCTATGAGGGGAGAATTGGGAGCAAGGCCTATGTCTTCGATGAAAACAGTAACGAGTTGATTCCGGTTCTGGTGCCGGACATGCCATTACTGATACCGGCGAACTCTATAGTATTTGTAGAGTGCGATTTGGAGTTTAGGCTCCCGAGGTATATTGGTATTCGTTTCAATTTGCAGATAAGGCACGTGCATCGAGGGCTTTTACTCGGGACTGGCCCGCTGGTGGACCCTGGATACTGGGGGAAACTGTGCATTCCCCTGCACAATTTAACCAATGAGCCCTACGAGATTCCCATCAGGGAGGGGTTGATTTGGGTGGAGTTCACGAAGACCACGTCAGACTCAAAGCTTGGCCGGGTCACTCTTGCAGATGGCGACAAACATTCCGAACATTGGGACATCGAAGAGTTCCTTAGGAAAGCTGCGAAGCCTCTGATTGAAGGAAGGCCCAGCATCGGGATTCGAAGCTCAATACCCAAAATGGTATCGATAGCTACGGGTGAAGCGCATAGGGCCAATAAGGCTTCAAATGAAGCACTGGATGCCAGTAATAAAGCAACCGCGAACGCGCTCGCTGCGCAGATGGAGGCAAAGCAGACTAAAGAGTTATTTAATCGGATTGCTTGGGTTGGAGCGTTTGTTGCGGCCGTTGCGCTTGTGACACTTTGGGCCACGTTCTATTTCGGGCTTCGGAACGATATAAATGCGGTGTCGGGCAATGTGGCGCAAGTTGGATTGATAGTAGCCGAGCTTCGGAGTGCGAATGGTTCTCAAGAAGAGCGCCTCGAAACATTGCGCGCGATACACGAAGAGATGCTGGACCGGTTGCGCAAGAGCGAGCTTGAGATAACTTCTCTGCAGCGTGAAATTGAAGGATATCGGGAGCGGCAGAATCCGCCTCAAATGCAAAGCATAGCGCCTACCCCTCAAGATGCAAAATAGATACGCCGGGGATATAGGGGACTATATTAAATTGGGGCTATTGCGTACTCTCGCTCCTAGTCGGCAACTTGGCATATTGTGGTACTTGCATCCCAACGAAGGCCACAATTCTGACGGGAGGCACACTGCCTATCTCTCCAGGCCTGCGGTTTGGCGAAATCTCGATCCGGCGCTGTTCGACCTTCTCGGGGAAGTAGTTCATTACGAGAGGTCAGTGCAGGCCATTCAAAGGGCCTTCGATAGCGAGGCGCGCTTTGTTGCTGAACCTGTCCCGACCGGACTGACAGCTGCTGAGCGGAGCGCTCGGCGGAGGCACTGGTTTGAAACGACTCTTGCGCACTTGGATCAGTGCGACCTCGTCTTCGCAGATCCGGACAATGGCTTAGTTGGTGATGAGGCTTGGCGTCGGAAAGCCACAGCCTTCGGCAAGCAAATGCCTCTCTCGGAGGCACGCGCATTGAGCGCGGGGCGGTGCGCGGTAATTTATCACCACAATAGTCGGTTCAAAGGCGGGCATGACGCCGAGGTGGATAGTTGGTTACAGGCCCTTTCGGTGCCGGCGATCGCGGTGAGGGCGACTGCTTACAGCTGTCGTACCTTCTTTGTGGTCAATCCGGATACCGAGATCGTGGAGCGTACCCGCGCGTTCTGCGAAAGGTGGAAAGATCACAAGGTCCGTCTTCACGCGTCACGGGTCTAGGCTACCGAATGCCAAAAACATCGCGCAGCCACGCGGGCACGGCACCAGCCAGAATTGCAATTCGTCCGACCATTTCTTCCCTCTAACCAACACATGCGCAGCCGGGCGCCTTGTGGCATCGTTTTTCCCTGGAGATGCAACTGTCGCCGCAAGCTTGACCGGCCGAACAATGTTTACAGCAGCCCTCAACCGGGATGACCGACCAAGGGATAGTCGTAGCGGGCCGCCCGATCGATGCAGGATCTACCGGCATGAAAATGCCGACGATCGCCAACGCGGAGATGATCCGAAACAATAGTGCTCCCCTCCCAAGAACATGTCGATCAAAGTATATAGGCAACGTCAAGTCGACTCATTTCTCTGTTGATGGAGAAGAATACCCTATGAAAACAGCCCGGCAGATACGCAATGGAGATTTCAGCTTTTTCTTGAGATTTGCTGAGGATCTTTTCAATGGAGCTGCGGCCGAAGCTGACGTTGAGAGACACCAAATTCGTGTCGACAGACACGGGTTCGGTACCGCGCCCGGAGGTCGATGGGGCGGGATCGATAAACGTCTATGTGACGTGTTTTATGGGACTAGGCCCTTTGACAGTGTAACCGAACTAAATTCGATCGAACGGCCGATATCACGGCATCATTTGTCGGAGTCGGGCGGTCAGCTATCTTATCACAGAAGTGACAACGGGTATGTAAACGTATTCTTGCATGGACCTCGAACCGACGATATGCGCCCGGCAGAAGATGCCATTCTCCTGGACACCAGATTAAATCCACGACGGCTACTTTCAATGGCGTTATGTAGAAAACATCTTCGCAGCCTCCAGGCGTACTACGAGGTTGCGGGGGTCGATGGAGATCCAACACTACGTGATCAATGGATCGTTTTTTGGATGCGAAGTTTTCGCCCTACTCTTCTCGAAAATGTGGTGCGGCCGCCGAAAGCGAGGCAGACGGCATTGAGAATGTTGGAGCTGAGCGTAACCGTTGGAATGAGCGGCTCGATCTGGTGGCTGCTCACAAACGGGCTGGGGTTGGGCGCGAAGTAAAAAACAGCAGCGGACTGCTATAACGACCGTACCGCAGCAAACATGCGGGGAACAGATGCTACGCTTTTTGCTATGCAACGCTACGGTACAATGGTGGATTAATCGCCACAAAAAGTGTGACCGAGTCCAAAGCCTTGACGGAGAACGATCTGCCGGGACAACGGCGGAAGGGTAAGGACGTCGTCAACCGAATTTCAAGACCGGTGCCTATGCCGCACGGCCCCCTGAGTGCTAACTCGTCCCAACAGTCTATTCTTCTGCAGGGTCGGTCGTTTGCAAGCTCGCGCTCTGAACCCAGCGCGTGCGGTTCGTTTTGCGCTCGTGTATAGCCAGGAACAGAGCTCGTCCGTTGCTCAGCAGCGCGAGTGCGTCGCTCGTAAAGCGTGGTGAGACACGAAGCCAAGCTGTCCAGCGTGGCTCGCCGCGGATCTTGTCGATGAGCCCCATGCCCGGAGGTGGCTTGTAGATCGGGATCTGCCTACCGCGGTATTGACGATATTTGGGCGAGCCGTGCTCGTCGCGCTCCTGCACATCCTTGAGCGTCGCACGAATGTCGCCTGAGCCCAAGTTGTCGCCAAAGATTGTGACCTCATAGGTGTCGCCCGCCCGTTCCTCTGGGGAGGTGGATATTCCGGCGACGGTCAGTCGCGTAGTGAACCGATACACTGGATCGTCATCATCTGAGTTCCAAGCGGACTCCGGCGTGTAGACGTTGTAGTTGATGGCAGCTTCGACGATCGCCTCGCAGTGTTCTACTCTGATGGCGAGATGCGTGTGTCCGTCTTCGTGCCCTTTCTGGCGCTTCGTCTTCTGGGGCATGGGGTCATCCGCCTAGCTGTTCATCGATGGTTGATGGCTTGAGAGCCATCCACCCAACCTTCGCGCATCGTAGCCCAGATCAGGCGACACATTGAGGTTTCCTGGCGAATGCTGCTGCGACCCGGCTATCGCGCAGCAGCTGAATCGGCCACGGCAGCCTGCTTTTCGGGTCTCTTATCGGGACCGAAGCGGGCGAGTAGACTTATTGATTTTGCTGGTACGCCCAGGGGGAATCGAACCCCGTTACCGCCGTGAAAGGTCGTCGGGCGATCCTGAAGTTCGTACAAAGCCTTCCGTCACGCCGTCGCAGTCATCATCAGATCAGGCCCATAGCGAAACAAGATTCTGTAGATATGCTGTAGATCAGCCACTTTCCAGAGATTTTAAGGACAGACTAAGCCTTTGAAAAGATTGGCTCCCCGGGCCGGATTCGAACCAGCGACCAACCGGTTAACAGCCGGTTGCTCTACCACTGAGCTACCGGGGAACAGAGGCTCTCATGTGAGTGGCGCAGCCTATAGCAAACCCGTTTCGGCTTTGCAAAGAAGCATTTCGTATTTTTTCGATGCTTTTTCGAGCGGCGATTTCTCGCAATCGCGCATTTGCATCCTCATATGAGCCGTCCGGCGGGAATGCGGAACCGAAAAGGCGGTTGCGGCTTTCGTCTGCTAGTGTCTTTATTTCGTCCGAGCGGATCATCAACCAGACATGAGCGCAACAAGCGACAACCAGGTGCCGGCGCGGAAAATATCGGTCTTTGGCCGCGAGTTCAAAATGCCGCGCTCGCGTGGCCGCAGGATCGCGATCGGGGCCGTCCTGATCTTCGGCGGTATTCTCGGCTTCCTGCCCGTCCTGGGTTTCTGGATGATTCCGATCGGATTGCTGGTGCTCTCCTACGAGTTTGCCTTGGTGCGCCGCCACCGTCGCCGATTCGTCGTCTGGTGGGAACGACGGCGGCGCCCGAAATGAGAAGTTCGCGCCCAATATGGCAAGCCGGCAGCCTCTGAAGAGGCTGGCTCGATGCACCATGGCTGGTGCGCTGGGCGTTGCTCCAAGTCCTGGCATTTCCTTGAGCGTGGTGAAACCTGCCGCCCGCCCGACGCGAGGTTCAGGCTCGGGCTTCCCTTCGCCATATTTGGTGTTTAACAATTGTCTAATATACTAATCGTAATATGCGCATCGACGATTCGACGCATAGCATATTGAGACATGACATATTGAGACATGGCATGTTGAGACACGGGCACGATGGCCCAGGGGAAACCGTCCGGAATGCACCATGGCCGCTTGACGCCATTTTCGCCGCAACCTATTGAACCCCGGTGGAACGCCGGGAGCAATGAGGCCTCGTGGCGGAGTGGTTACGCAGAGGACTGCAAATCCTTGCACCCCGGTTCGATTCCGGGCGAGGCCTCCAGGCGCCCAAGCTCTCGCGCGCCAGCGCCGGGGGCCAGGGTTCCTGTCGAAACGGGCGGCGCTTCCTGGCGCGGCAAATGGATTGGTAGGATGATGAGCGCTGATTTTGCCGAACGCCGGGTGAAGATGGTCGATGGCCAGATCCGCACCACCGACGTGACCAGCGCACCACTCATCGACGCCATGCTTTCCGTGCCGCGCGAGGCCTTCGTCGCCCCCGGCCAGAGCGCTCTCGCCTATATCGACGAGGACATCCGCATCGCCGATGGAGCGGATGGCCCACGCTATCTCATGGAACCTTCGCCGCTGGCCAAGCTGCTGCAACTGGCAGAGATCGTTCCGACTGATTCGGCGCTCGATGTCGGTTGCGGCACCGGCTACGCGTCGGCGATCCTGTCGCGGCTGGCAAGGTCCGTCGTTGCGCTGGAGAGCGATTCGACGCTGGCCGAGACCGCCCTGTCGACGCTCTCGACGCTGGGCTGCGACAATGTCACCGTGGTCAAGGGACCGCTGCCGGAAGGCCATGCCGCGGCGGCGCCATACGATGTCATCTTCATCGGCGGCAGCGTCGGCAAGGTGCCGGCGCCGCTGATCGACCAGCTTGCGGAAGGCGGACGTCTTGTCGCGGTCGAAGGTCAGGGAAATTCGGGCGTGGCCCGTTTATTTATTAAAAGCGGGGGGGTTGTAACCGGAAGACGCGCATTTAATGCGGCAATAAAGCCACTACCCGGATTTGAACGCATCCATGCGTTTGAATTCTGAGTGGTTTTGCCTTGCAGCAAAGGCGCTGTCATGATCGCTTGCGTTTGAACAATCGTTGTTGATCGCACAACCGGGCATTCTGGGAGCTTTCAGCGGGGGAACGATACAAACGCGGCGCCGGCTGATCACAAAGAGAGGCTTGCGTTGCGCGGTTCCCGTGCAAAACGAATGAGGGATTATAACGTGCCGTCTGTACGAAAGAGCCTTTTTGCCGCCGTCCTCGTTTCCGCGACCGCGCTTTCTCCGCTGGCCGCCTCGGCGGAAACCATCACCGGCGCGCTTTCAAAAGCCTATCAGAACAATTCGCAACTGAATTCAGCCCGCGCCGGCGTCCGCGTCACAGACGAGGGCGTCGCCATCGCCAAGTCCGGCTGGCGTCCGACCATCAATGGGTCCGCGAGCATCGACTATTCCAGCAGCCATCTCAACGGCTCTAACCGAAGCGTGGCCTTGACCACGGGCAACTTCGGCATCCAGATCGACCAGACCCTGTTCGACGGGTTTCAGACCAGGAACAATGTCGCGGCCGCCGAAGCCCAGGTCCGTGCCTCTGTCGAGACCCTGCGCAACACCGAAGAGAACATCCTGTTCAACGCGGCAAGCGCCTATATGGACGTCATTCGCGACCGCCAGATTGCGGTGCTGACCGAACAGAATCTGCAGTTCCTGACCGAGCAGGCACGCGCGGCGCGCTCGCGCTTCGAGGTCGGCGAGGGCACCCGCACCGACGTGGCGCAGGCCGACGCCTCACGCGCCTCGGCCGTGGCACAACTGGCCGCCGCCCGCGCACAGGCGCTGGCAAGCGCCGCGACCTATCACCAGATCATTGGCGACGAGCCCGGCAAGCTTAGGGGTGCTTCACCAGTGTCGAAGCTCTTGCCCCGGAGCCTTGAGGCCGCGATCGGGATTGCGGCGAACGAGCATCCGGCCATCCTTGCCACCCAGCATCTGGTCGACGCTGCGGCATTTTCGGTGAAATCGGCCGAAGGCGCGTTGCTGCCACAGCTTTCCGCTTCCGCCGGTGTTTCAAGCGCCTATCGCAACACCGTGCCTGGCGCCTTCGCCACGCAGGATGGCACGACCAATTCGGCCAGTGTCGGCGCAACGCTGACCATACCGATCTATTCAGGTGGCCGCACATCGGCCATTGTGCGCCAGAACAAGGAATCGCTCAGCCAGGCGCGGATCGAGGTTGACGTCAACCGCGACCAGGTGCGCCAGGCCGTGGCCTCGGCATGGTCGCAATACACTGCCGCGCAGCAAAACGTTGCGGCCAACAAACAAGTGATCGACGCCTCGCAACTGGCGCTGAACGGCGTCATCGAGGAGCGCAATGTCGGCCAGCGCACCACGCTCGACGTCCTCAATGCGCAGGCGACCGTCATCACCGCCAAGATCAACCAGGCCAGTTCCGAGCGCGATGTGGTGGTGGCCAGCTACGCCATCCTCTCGGCGATCGGCCGCCTGTCGACCGAGCGTCTCGCCCTTCCGGTGACGAAATATCGGCCCGAAGAGCACTACAATGCCGTCAAGGACAAGTGGATCGGCCTGCGCACGCCGGATGGCCGCTGATTTCGTCGGCGGTTTAGATTCGCCGACGACCGCAAAAGCCGGTTGATTGATATCGCCTGCATATCAACGTATTGGAGCCCGCGCGCCGGAAGGACGTGCGGGCTCTAATCTGTTGAAATCCAAAACGCCATCAGATTGGGGATTCTCCCAAGGCGATCCGTGGGTTACGCTGTCGTCATGATTCGCATTCGGCTTTGACCGGTGGGAAATCTGCAAGGTGTCACAAGGGCGGCGGATGTGACGATGGCGACGGCAAGCAGCGTACAGCGCGAACCTTCCATGGAAGAAATACTGGCTTCCATCAGAAGGATCATTGAAGACAGCGACACCGGCCGCAAGCAGCCGGGCGAAGCGGATGACCTGTTGCAGGATTTGGCGTCAGTTCCCGTGCCTGCGCCGGCAAGCAAGGCGCCATCGGAGGCACGCGGCGCGCGACCCGAGGCAGGCAAGGCGCCGCCTGAGGTAGCCGGGGCGGCACCTGAGGCAGGCGAGGCGCCGCCAGCCGTGGATGCTTTTCGCGCTGAATTGCGACCGGGACTGGATGCCGGGAGACCGGCCACGCGCGCGGAGGTACAGACAGCCGATTCCGTCATCGCACGCATGGAGCCGCCGGTACGATCCGATCCGGCTCCGGCCAAAGCACCACTGACGCTTGCACCAGTGAGTTCCAGGGTTGCCGCCGAGCCGGCTCCCGCCGCCAGGCCGGATGCGCCAGCGGCAGCACGGGTTGCAGAGACGACGGACAGCATCGTTGCCCATTGGCGGCAAGAGGTCGCCCCAGTCGAGGAAGCGGTGACCAGGCTGAGCAACGCTCCGGTCAGGACCGAGACGCATCGACCGCCGGAGGACGAACCGAAGCCTGAGCTTGTCGATGAGGACAAAGTGGCGGCGGCCGAACCTGCTTTTGAGCCGGCTCCGCCGCGAAGCGGATTGGCGCATCCCGTGACAAGCGAGGCGCTGACCTCTCGTCCCGCGATCCTTTCCGAGCATACGGGCCGGCAGGTTGCCGCTGCCTTTGGCGAGCTTTCCGACGCGTTTGCCAGCCGCAGCAGGAAAACCTTCGACGAGATGGCCGAGGAGATGCTGCGGCCCATGTTGCAGGATTGGCTGGACAACAATCTGCCGACGCTGGTTGAACGGCTGGTGCGCGAGGAAATCGAGCGCGTCGCGCGCGGCGCGCAGTAAGTTTCATCGTCCGATACCAGATCAAAACGCCGCCCTGGTTCCAGGGTGGCGCCTTTATTATGGCTTAGCTTTCCGCCGATGTTGCGAAAGCGATCAGATTGCTGTCGGGGTCGCTAACGATGAAGGTGCGGGCGCCCCACGGTTCAGTCCGCAACGTCTGGTGAAAGCCGACCCCTGCCGCCTGATATTCCAGGAACAGCGGCTTGATGGCGTCGACCACGATGGTTGCTGACAAAAGGTCCTCGCTTGCTCTCGCGCCCTTGTCGAACAGAGGCTTGTCGACATGGCGCAGGTTCAACCGCGCGCCGTCGCGGAAGACCTGAGCGTAGAAGGGCGGTTCGCCATAGGTGAAGCGCGTCGTGAAGCCGAGCTTCTGTTCGTAGAACGCCCGCGCGGTGGCGATGCCGGAGACAAAGAGCTGCGGCTCGGCCAAGGCAAGGAGGGGTTTGGCGGCGCCGGATATCATGCTGTCGGTCATGGTTTGAAGATCTTTCTTCAGCGCCTGCCAGCTTTCGAAACCTGCCTTCCTGGCAACCAGTTCCTGGGCATCGGCAAGCTTGAAGCTGTGATCCAGGATCTGGCGATCGGTCAGATGGCGGAAACGCGGCAGTATCGACCCGATCGCAGCCGCGACAGGGTAGTAGCGCTCGCGATGCCAGCGCAGGTGGAGCTTGGCCTGTTTCCTGAAGTTCTCGAAATTCGACATGTTCGAATTCGGCCTGTTCGAATCCGGCTTGGGCGCGGTGAGGGTTGAGGTATCGTAGGCGGGCAATGCCCCTCCGGCGGAAAAGCCGATGCGCCCTACAGCAGCATCGGCAAGCTATGGCGGTTTGCAATCGCTGGTCAAGAGGCGGGGCTGAATGGAAGATCGCTTGTACGAATTGCCTCGAACCATGAGGCCCCTATCTATCGGCCATGCCTTCCGCGGCTGGTTGACTTGCCAACTGCCTTCCGATTTACACCAAACCCAACAAATCCCGACAGCTCGGACGCCTTTCCATGCTTGAAAAAACTTACGACGCCAAAACCGTCGAGCCCAAGATCGCCAAACTCTGGGAAGAGGCCGAAGCGTTTCGCGCCGGCGCGGGGGCCGAGGAGGGGGCCGAAGCCTTCACCATCGTCATTCCGCCGCCGAATGTCACCGGCTCGCTGCATATGGGCCATGCGCTCAACAACACGCTGCAGGACATATTGGTGCGCTTCGAGCGCATGCGCGGCAAGAACGTGCTGTGGCAGCCCGGCATGGACCATGCCGGCATCGCCACGCAGATGGTGGTCGAGCGTCAGCTCATGGAAAGACAGATCCACCGCCGCGACCTGACGCGCGAAGAGTTCATCGAGAAAGTCTGGGAGTGGAAGGCCGAATCCGGCGGCGCGATCCTCAATCAGTTGAAGCGGCTCGGCGCGTCGGCCGACTGGTCGCGCGAGCGCTTCACCATGGACGAGGGCCTGTCCAGGGCCGTACTCGAAGTGTTCGTGACGCTCTACAAGGAAGGGCTGATCTACAAGGACAAGCGCCTTGTGAACTGGGACCCGAAGCTCTTGACCGCGATTTCCGACCTTGAGGTCGAGCAGCAGGAGATCAATGGCAATCTGTGGCACTTCCGCTATCCGGTCGAGGACGTGGCCTTCGATCCGGAAAACCCGAAGACCTTCATCACCGTGGCGACGACGCGCCCCGAGACGATGCTGGGTGACACGGCCGTTGCGGTGCACCCTGACGACGAGCGTTTTCGGCAACTGGTCGGCAAGAACCTCGTGCTGCCGATCGTCGGCCGCAAGATCCCGGTGGTGGCCGACGAGTACTCCGATCCGGAAAAGGGTTCGGGCGCGGTCAAGATCACGCCGGCGCACGACTTCAACGACTTCGAGGTCGGCAGGCGCCACAAGCTGCCGGCAATCAACATCCTCACCGTCGAGGCGGCGGTGACCCTCAAGGACAATGAGGATTTTCTGGCCGGACTGGAAGTCACGCCCGAGCGCCAGGCGGTCTGGGACGAGCTCGATGGGCTCGACCGTTTCGCTGCACGCAAGAAGGTCGTCGAATTGATGGAGGCGGGCGGGTTCCTCGCAAAGGTTGAGCCGCATCGTCACGCCGTGCCGCATGGCGATCGCGGCGGCGTGCCGATTGAACCGCTCCTGACCGAACAATGGTATGCGAACGCGGCGGAACTGGCCAAGCCGGCGATTGCCTCGGTGCGCGAGGGCCGCACCAAGATCATCCCTGGCAACTGGGAGAAGACTTACTTCCAGTGGATGGAAAACATCGAACCCTGGTGCATCTCGCGCCAGCTCTGGTGGGGACACCAGATCCCCGCCTGGTACGGGCCGGATGGGCGTGTCTTCGTCGAGAAGACCGAGGAGGAGGCGCTCGCGGCCGCGGTTGAATATTACCTGGCGCTGGAGGGGCCGTGGAAGGCCTGGGTCGAGGACAAGCTCGAGAACTTCCAGCCGGGTGAGATCCTGACCCGCGACGAGGACGTGCTCGATACCTGGTTCTCGTCGGCGCTGTGGCCGTTCTCGACGCTTGGCTGGCCGGACCAGACGCCGGAACTGAAGACCTACTACCAGACCGACGTGCTGGTGACCGGCTTCGACCTGATTTTCTTCTGGGTCGCCCGCATGATGATGATGGGCCTGCATTTCATGGGCGAGGAGCCGTTCCATACCGTCTACATGCATGCACTGGTGCGTGACAAGAACGGGCAGAAGATGTCGAAGTCGAAGGGGAACGTCATCGACCCGCTCGATCTGATCGACGAATATGGCGCCGATGCGCTGCGCTTCACGCTGACGGTGATGGCGGCGCGAGGGCGCGACGTGAAGCTCGACCCGGCCCGCATCGCCGGCTACCGCAACTTCGGCACCAAGCTGTGGAACGCGACGCGTTTTGCCGAGATGAACGAGGTCGCGAGAAACGACGATTTGTGGCTGAACGACGCCAAGCTACCGGTCAACCGCTGGATCCTGACCGAACTGACGCGCGCCGCGCGCGAGATTACCGACGGCATCACCTCCTATCGCTTCAACGAGGCGGCGGGTGCGGCCTACCGCTTCGTCTGGAACCTGTTCTGCGACTGGTATCTGGAACTGCTGAAGCCGGTCTTCATGGGCACTGACGAGGCCGCCAAGGCCGAAAGCCGGGCTTGCGTCGCCTTCGTGCTCGACGAGATCTACAAGCTTCTGCATCCGATGATGCCGTTCATGACCGAAGAATTGTGGGCTGAAACGGCCGGCGAGGGCCAGGAACGGCAGTCGTTGCTTTGCCATGCCGCATGGCCGTCGCCCGACTTCGAGGATGCGGCAGCGGCCGCCGACATCAACTGGCTGGTCGACCTCGTCTCGGGCATCCGCTCCGTGCGCTCGGAAATGAATGTCCCGCCGGCGGCAATCGCGCCGCTGGTGGTGATCGGCGTCAGCGAGGAAACGCGCCAGCGGCTAGAGCGCCATGCTCCTGCCATCAAGCGATTGGCGCGGGTCGGCGATATTTCACTGGCGGACGCAGCTCCCAAGGGTTCCGCCCAGATCGTGCTCAACGAGGCGACCATCTGCCTGCCGCTCGGCAGCCTGATCGACCTCGCCGCCGAAGCGGCGCGGCTGCAAAAGGAACTGGCCAAGGTGACCGAAGAGATCGCCCGCCTGCACAAGAAGCTGTCGAACGAGAAATTCGTCGCCAACGCGCCGGATGAGGTGGTGGAGGCCGAGCGCGAAAAACTTGCCGAATATCGCGAGGCGCAACAGAAGCTCTCGGTGGCGCTCGCACGGGTTCGCGATGCCGGTTGACGGGTAGATTCGCGTGTCGCGAAAGCTGCTTCGAGCCCACAGCGCCGCGCCTCCTTTTGGTCGCGCAAAGGAGCTGTAGCACCTTGATTTTGTGCATGGTCCTTTCCGGAAATCGATTCCGATTTTCGGGGTCAGGCGCTGGCTCTCCTGCCTCAAAAACAGGCATTCCGCAGCGTAAATTTTGACGTAAACGGAATGTTTTGGCCCCATTGTTGCCATAATGTAACAATGGGCCCCGATCCCTCCCAAACACGCTGTTTTCGCGCCATTTTGAGCGGTTTTTTCTGATTTTTTTCGTCGATTCGCGACCAGAAGACCGTTTTCCGCTTCTGTTGCGAACGCGTGGACTTTGTCGAAAATGCGCTCGATTGAGGCGTACATGTACGCCTCAAGAATTCGTTGTTGCACCATTAACCTGAATTGGTTCTAGCTTGACCAAGTAATATTCGGGGAGGACATTCATGAACAATTTCCGTCTGAAAGCACTGTTGGGGGCGGGGTGCTTTTCGCTGGCTCTGATCGGAACGGCCCAGGCCGGCGGCCTCGAGCGCGGCGGCTACAATATCGATCTTTTGTTCGATCCGTCGCAGGTCACCGGCGAGGTCGCAGGCACCTATGTCATGCCCGACCGGACGCTGGACAATGTCGTCGATATCGATCCGTCCGATGGCATCGGGACGACCGGCCTCGGCGGTGGAAAGACCGACGGTATCCATGAAACAGAAGACTATTTTTCGCCCCGTCTGGGTATCAAGGTCGGCATTGGCCAGCATGTTGACTGTATGGCCGACTATTCCGAGCCGTGGGGTGCCCACACCAATCCGGGCAGCGACTGGATGGGCGTCAACAACAACATCGAAACAAAGATCGACAGCGAGAACTATGCCGCGACGTGTTCCTACAAGATGGATGTCGGCAAAGGGCAGCTTCGCTTCATCGGCGGCGTTTTCTACCAGGAAGTCAGCGGCTTTAAGCTAAGGCAGGTTGCACCCGCATTCGCCTCCATCGGCGACGGAACAGGGTTGCTGGAACTTGCCGGAGACGGGGTTGGCTGGCGTATTGGCACGGCCTATGAAATTCCCGATATCGCGCTGCGGGCCAGCCTTGTCTACAACAGCGCTGTCGACCTCGGCGACATCACCGGCCAGGTCGACCTTTCGCAGGTCAATGGACAGGTCATTCCGGTTTTCGGCAACCAGTCCATGCCGCAATCGGTCGAGTTCAAATTGCAATCCGGCATAGCGCCCGGCTGGCTCGCCTTCGGTTCGATCAAATGGGTCGACTGGAGCCAACTCCAGCTTGTCAGTTTTTGTTCGAGGCAGATTCAGGGTATTCTGCCCTGTACCTATGAAGGACCAGGCTTCGTTACCTCGCTTGACCTGCTCTATCGCGACGGCTGGACTGTTTCCGGTGGCATCGGCCACAAGTTCAACGAACAGTGGAGCGGCGCGGTCACCTTGACCTGGGATCGTGGCACCACCACGGGCCTCGGGACGCAGACCGATACCTGGACCGTTGGCGGTGGCGCTTCCTTTACCCCGTCGCAGAACGTCGAACTTCGCTTTGGCGGCGCGATCGGCCTGATGACCAGCGGCGAAGTCGGACCGGAATTCAATGGAACCGACATTTCAGGCAACGACGTGACGTATACGTTCGGCAATGATCTCGTCACGGCGCTTGCGGCTTCCGTCAAGGTCAAGTGGTAACCCCTTAATATCAATAACAAAAAGGCCGGGCATTGCCCGGGCTTTTTGTTATGAATGGACTTTGCGGGCGGCGTTGCCACAACGACCGCGCCACCGCCCGCGTTGCATATACGCGGCACACCTCCGCCTCTTGCGATTGTGACGTTTCGGCAACAGTTTCTGAACATCCTGTAATGTAGAAACCTCGCCGGGACCATTGCCCATTTCCCGCCATAAACCCGGCGCACCTCAAATCCGTCTCGGGACACATGCCAGAAGGCCAAGCGATGAGGCAGGCCGCACGCCCGCGGCAAGGACGAGTATGGACGCCAGAGTCATCTCCAAGGCCAAGCTGCCCAGCCGCTATGTGACCGTCGGTCCGGCGCGTGCGCCGCATCGCTCCTATCTTTATGCGATGGGCCTGTCGGCGGCCGAGATCGCGCAGCCGCTGGTCGGGGTCGCGAGTTGCTGGAACGAAGCGGCGCCCTGCAACATCTCGCTGATGCGCCAGGCGCAAGTGGTCAAGAAGGGCGTCGCCGCCGCCAACGGCACGCCGCGCGAATTCTGCACCATCACCGTCACCGACGGCATCGCCATGGGCCACCAGGGCATGAAATCGTCGCTGGTGTCGCGCGAGGTCATCGCCGATTCGGTCGAACTCACCATGCGCGGCCATTGTTACGATGCGCTGGTCGGCCTTGCCGGTTGCGACAAGTCGCTGCCCGGCATGATGATGGCGATGGTGCGGCTCAACGTGCCGTCGATCTTCATCTATGGCGGCTCGATCCTGCCCGGTTCCTACAAGGGCCGGCAGATCACCGTCCAGGATGTATTCGAGGCGGTCGGCCAGCACTCGGTCGGCACGATCGGCGACACCGAACTCCTCGAAATCGAGCAGGCGGCCTGTCCGTCGGCCGGCTCCTGCGGCGCCCAGTTCACCGCCAACACCATGGCCACCGTCGCCGAAGCGATCGGTCTGGCGCTGCCCTATTCCTGCGGCGCCCCGGCGCCCTATGAGATGCGCGACCGCTTCAATTTCGCCTCCGGCGAGAAGATCATGGAACTGATCGCAAACAACATCCGGCCGCGCGACATCGTCACGCTGAAGGCGCTGGAAAACGCGGCAACCGTGGTTTCGGCCACTGGCGGTTCGACCAATGCGGCGTTGCATCTGCCGGCGATTGCGCATGAGGCGGGGATAAAGTTCGACCTGTTCGACGTAGCCAGGATTTTCGAGAAGACGCCCTATATCGCCGACCTGAAGCCGGGCGGCAAATATGTCGCCAAGGACATGTTCGAGGCCGGCGGCATTCCGCTCTTGATGAAGACGCTGCTCGATCACGGCTATCTGCACGGCGATTGCCTGACGGTAACCGGCCGCACTTTGGCCGAAAACATGGATCACGTTGCCTGGAATGATAGCCAAGATGTGGTCCGTCCCGCCAATCGACCAATCACCCAGACCGGCGGTGTCGTGGGCTTGAAGGGCAACCTTGCCCCCGAAGGCGCGATCGTGAAGGTCGCGGGCATGGCGGAGCTGAAATTCTCCGGTCCGGCGCGTTGTTTCGATTCGGAAGAGGAATGTTTCGAGGCGGTCACGCATCGCAACTACAGGGAAGGCGAGGTTCTCGTCATCCGCTACGAGGGTCCCCGCGGCGGCCCGGGCATGCGTGAAATGCTGTCGACGACGGCGGCTCTCTACGGTCAGGGCATGGGTGGCAAAGTGGCCCTCATCACCGACGGACGCTTTTCGGGTGCAACGCGCGGTTTCTGTATCGGCCATGTCGGGCCGGAGGCCGCGGTGGGCGGCCCGATCGGGTTGCTCAGGGACGGTGACGTTATCTCGATCGATGCCGTGAACGGCACGATCGAGGTCGAACTATCCGACGCGGAACTGGCAGCGAGGGCAAAGGCCTGGAAGGCGCGCACGACCAACTATCAGTCGGGCGCGATCTGGAAATATGCACAAACGGTGGGGCCTGCCCGCGACGGCGCGGTGACCCATCCGGGCGGTGCGAAAGAAACACATTGTTATGCGGATATCTGAGTTGTTGAGGTCGTCTGTCTTTTCGGCACTGGTCGCGATCGCCACTTTTGGCGCGACCTTCGGCGCCGTGGGCCAGGCCATGGCCTTCGACGACAAGGTGTTCGACGACAAGACCGGCGTGAAGCCGCAGTCGAGTCCGTGGGCGGTGTTCCAGTTCGGCTTTTCCGCCTACAAGAACGGCCACAAGGAGCAGGCCGCGGAAGCCTATAAATACGCTGCCGAAAACGGCCAGATAGGCGCCACCTGGAAGCTTGCGCGCATGTATGCCGAGGGCGATGGCGTAACGCGCGACGACTACGCCGCCTACAAGTTCTTCAGCGAAATCGTCGATCAGGATGTCGAGCCCGGCTCGCCGGAAGAGAGCTATGTCTCCGACGCGCTGGTGGCGCTCGGCGACTATCTGCGCAAGGGCATTCCCGGCAGTCCGGTCGCCGAGAATGAAGTGGCGGCCCAGGAATATTACATGCGCGCCGCCGCCAACTACCGCAACCCGAACGCCCAGTTCGAGATGGGCCAGATGTTCCTGAAGGGCGAGGGCGGCGTCAAGGCCAGCGTCAAGCAGGCCGGCCGCTGGTTCCAGCTCGCCGCCGAAAAGGGCCACGCCGGCGCCCAGGCGACACTCGGCAACCTGCTTTTCCAGAGCGGCAAGATCGTGCGCGGGCTGGCAATGATGACCGCTGCGCTCGAACGCGCCGCGCCGGCCGACCAGCCATGGATACGCGGCATGCAGGAAGAGGCGTTTGCCGCCGCCGGCGAAGCCGATCGTCGCACCGCGATTTCGCTGGCCGACGACATCCTTACCAAGGGCGGCGGCGACCAGTAAGCGGGATTACCGCTTCCCTTATCTAAAAAATCAATTCTCGGTCGGCTCAGCAGGCGCCAGGCCGGGTGCCGGCGTCGAAATCGGCGTGGCGTGCGGACGTGGCGCCGGCCTGTCTCTCGGGCACTCGTCGTCCACTCTCGTCCACGACGTGTTGTTGAGCACCATGTCGCAGCGGGCGAGATGGCTGCGGCCGGAAAGCGTCAGGCAGGCGACCTGGCCGATCTCAAACGATTTTCCGTTGGCCAGGCATTCCGCATCGGCAAAAGCCGGCGTCGCCGAAGCTATCGCAAGCGCGCAGCCGATCGGGCAGAGAGCGAATCGAATAGTCATGGGAACCCCGGCCACCATGATGATGTCTCATCAGGCGCGCGATTTGTGGCGATAAGAGGTCAACTTATGGCTGTGCCGTCGGGCAACGGTCGATCAAGCAGGCTGCAGCGACAGTTGGATGGCCACCGGCACGTGGTCGGAGGGTTTTTCCCAGGCGCGCACGTGCTTTTCGATCGAGGCCGACGAAAAGCGGTTGGCGGCCTCCGGCGACAGCAGCAGGTGATCGATGCGGATGCCGTTGTTCTTCTGCCAGGCGCCGGCCTGATAGTCCCAGAACGTGTAGGTGTCCGGCGCGTCGGTGACCGCGCGCACGGCTTCGGTGAAGCCGAGATTCATCAGCCGGCGGAAGGCTTGCCGAGTCTGTGGCTGGAACAGCGCGTCGCCCAGCCAGTTCTGAGGGTATCTGGCGTCGATCGGTTCGGGGATGACATTGTAGTCGCCGGCCAGCACCAGCGCCTCTTCGAGCAGAAGCCTCTCCTGCGCCCAACGTTCGAGCCGCGCCATCCAGGACAATTTATAGGGAAACTTCTTCTCGTCATCGATCGGATTGCCGTTCGGCAGATAAAGCGAGGCGACCCGCAGGCTTCCCTTGTCCGTCGAGAATACGCCCTCGATGAAACGCGCCTGCTCGTCGGCGTCGTCGCCCGGCAGGCCTCTGATAACTTCGTCGAAGCGCAGTTTCGACAGGATGGCGACGCCATTGAAGCCCTTCTGGCCATGGGTTTCGACATTGTAGCCGAGCGCCTCGACCTCGGCGCGCGGAAACTGCTCGTCGACGGTCTTGATCTCCTGCAGGCAGGCGATATCAGGCGCGCTTTCGCTCAGCCAATGGGTGAGATTGCCGAGACGGGCCCGAACGCCGTTGATGTTCCAGGTGACGATCTTCATGACGGCCTCATTGCTGCTCAGGCGGATGGCGTTCGACGAGGCCGATCGTATTGCCTGCCGGGTCCTTTAGGAAGGCCATCCATTCGCTTTCCCCCGCTGGACCGAAAGTGCCTTCGGTATCGCGATGGACGAGCGCCGGCGGTGCGGTGAAGGGGACGCCGGCGGCTTTCGCGTCAGCGTGGAAGGCTTCCAGGCCTTGTATGTCGAGATAGACCGTGCCGGCCGGCACGCCGTCGGTGAACAGCAGCCTGATATCACCGGCCATGATGAAGGCCATGCCGGGCGGATCGTAGCGGGCATGGACGCCCAGGCCGAGGACATCGCGCCAGAAGGCCAGAGTCGCATCGAGGTCGCGTCCGGCCGAAAGCGCGATCTGACGGACCGCGCCAACGCTACGCATTTCATTTGCTCCCGTATGCTTGGCTCTCGCCGTTGTAAGCAAGTATTTGTTCGATTGCATCCCTGAGATGCGATGCTTGCTCCCGCGTCGTGCGCTCGTCCACCCAGTCACAAGCATTGTAGAGATCGCCAAGCCAGTGCGGGTATTCGTATGTTTGCTCAATGAGAGAGACCATACGGCAAACCTGAATGGGTTCGATATCGCCTTGGAGGTAGGTGCGGAGGCGTCGAAGAAACGACTTGCGCGCTATTTCGCCGGTCTCCAATGACTTCTCATTGAAATCAGGAAAGCGCCGCTCGATCAACGACTTCAAAAGGCCATGAACCTTCCCAAGAGCAAGAGCGTTTCTTGGGTTGCACCGGACAAGTTGCAAATAGTCGGGGTCGTCGGCGTAGCCCGGTGGCGCCGTATGTACTCCGGCCCAACCGACAATGTCGGCATCGAAGATCGCCCCTATCTCGCGAGCGACAAGCACCGTCCTCGGATCCTCATTGCCCTCGAGGAACGCCGTCATGCCTTCATATAGAGAAACTGGTGCCGCAGCCGCAGGAGGCGACCGCATTCGGGTTCTTGATCTGGAACGACTGGCCCATCAGATCGTCGACGAAGTCGATCACCGAGCCGCCCATATAGACCAGCGAGAGGTCGTCGATCAGCACGGTGGCGCCGTCCTTCTCGATGGCGACGTCGTCATCGTTGCGGGCATCGACCAGGTCGAATTTGTAGGAAAAGCCGGAACAGCCGCCGCCTTCGACTGAGACGCGCAACGCCGTCTTGCCGGCTTCGCCGGAGACGATCTTGGCGATCCTTCTCGCGGCGGCGTCGGTCATCTCGACTTTCATGGCAGTCTTGGCATCAGCGCCCATGGCCGTCACCTTGCTTTCGGTTTGATATGATAGGTATGAAGCGCGAGGGGGCAAGTCAACCGCGGCTAAGGTTATGACAGTGAGTTGGGGGCAATGACCAGTGAGTTTGGCGACATCGGCTTCGGCTATCGGCCGCGCGCGGCCTATGCCAGCGATCCGGCCAGGTCGCGCGGGCGCCTGTTCGATGAGGTGGAGAGCCCAACCCGCACGCCGTTCCAGCGCGACCGCGACCGCATCATCCATTCGACGGCATTCCGCCGGCTGAAGCACAAGACGCAAGTGTTCGTCGCGCATGAGGGCGATCATTACCGCACCCGGCTGACGCATTCGATCGAGGTGGCGCAGATTGCACGCGCCCTGGCGCGGGCGCTGCGCGGCGACGAGGACCTGGCCGAGGCCGTGGCGCTGGTGCATGATTTCGGCCACACCCCCTTCGGCCATACCGGCGAAGAGGCGCTGAACGAGAAGATGGCCGGATGGGGCGGCTTCGATCACAATGCGCAATCGCTGCGCGTGGTGACACGGCTGGAGCGGCGCTATGCCGAATTCGACGGGCTGAACCTCACCTGGGAAACGCTCGAGGGCCTGGTCAAGCATAACGGGCCATTGACCGATGCCCAGGGGAAAGGCCTGAAGGGGCCGGTGCCGCAGGCGATCCGCGACTATTCAGAGTTGCACGACCTCGAACTCGACCGCTTCGCCGGCATAGAGGCGCAGTGCGCGGCGATCGCCGATGACATCGCCTATAACACCCATGACATCGACGACGGCCTGAGATCCGGTTTCCTGAGGCTCGATATGCTGGAGAAGATCTCGCTGCCGGGATCGATCCTGGAAGCCGTGCGCCAGCGCTATCCGGCGCTGGACGATGTGAGAGCGGGGCACGAACTCATGCGCCGGCAGATCACGATCATGGTCGAGGACGTCATTGTGTCGACAAATGCCAACCTTGCGCGCATCAAGCCGGATAGTGCTGAAGCGGTGCGGGCGGCAGGCGAGACGATTGTCGGCTTTTCCGCCGAAATGGCCACGCTCGAAAAGGAGTTGAAGGCCTTTTTATACAAACATCTCTACCGGCACAGCGAGGTCATGCGCGTGCGCGTCGACGCCGAGCAGATCGTCAAGGACCTGTTCGATGTCTATTTCGCCGATCCGCGCGCCATGCCCGATGGCTGGCGCGAAGGGCTCGACCGGGCCGAAGACCGGATCAAGGCGCGGGGCGTCGCCGATTTCCTGGCAGGCATGACGGATACCTACGCTTTGAAGGAACATCGCCGCTTGTTTGACCATACGCCGGATTTGAGCTAGGGCGGGCACGATTTTGCCGGCCCAATGAGCCGGTTCCCTTAAAGCCGCCAGAGCCACACCAATGAACATCTTCGCCGATTTCACCGCGCGAGTCGTAAGAGCTGTCGAAGCGCTTGATCTGAAGGACGGCGAGGGCGCCTCGCCTGATCTGTCGCGCATCGCCGTCGAGCCGCCGCGCGACGCCAGCCATGGTGATCTCGCGACCAATGCGGCGATGGTGCTGGCCAAGCCGACCGGCCAGAACCCGCGCGCGCTGGCTGACAGGCTTGCGCAAGCGCTGCGCGCCGATCCCGATATCGCCGCCGCTGACGTCGCCGGTCCCGGTTTCGTCAATCTCAGGCTCGAGGACCGGTTCTGGCAGGCGCATCTGACCGCGCTTCTCGGCGAAGGCCGCAATTATGGGCGCTCGACGGTCGGCGGCGGCAGGAAGGCCAATGTCGAATATGTCTCGGCCAATCCGACCGGTCCGATGCATGTCGGTCATTGCCGTGGCGCCGTGGTGGGTGATGCGCTTGCCAATCTGATGGCTTTCGCCGGCTACGACGTGACCAAGGAATATGTCATCAACGATGCCGGCGCGCAGATCGACGTGCTCGGCCGCTCCGCCATGCTGCGATATCGCGAGGCGCTCGGCGACGACATCGGCGAGATTCCGGCCGGTCTCTATCCCGGTGACTATCTCGTTCCGGTCGGCCAGGAACTGGCCGGCGAATTCGGCCGGTCCCTGCTGCAGATGCCGGACGAGGAGGCGCTTGCCATCGTCAAGGACCGGACGATCGATGCGATGATGGCGATGATCCGCGAGGATCTGGCGCTGCTCAACGTGCATCACGACGTCTTCTTCTCCGAACGCACGCTGCATGCCGACAACGCCCGCAAGATCCGCTCGGCGATCAATGATCTGACGCTGAAGGGCCATATCTACAAGGGTAAGCTGCCACCGCCCAAGGGTGAGAAGCCGGACGATTGGGAGGATCGCGAGCAGACGCTGTTCCGCTCGACGGCGGTCGGCGACGACCTCGATCGGCCGCTGGTCAAGTCGGACGGCACCTTCACCTATTTCGCAGCCGATGTCGCTTACCTCAAGGACAAGGTCGATCGCGGCTTCGTCGAGCTGATCTATGTGCTTGGCGCCGACCATGGCGGCTACGTGAAGCGGCTGGAAGCGCTCGCCCGGGCGATCGCCGACGACAAGGTCAAGCTCACCGTGCTGCTTTGCCAGCTGGTGCGGCTCTTTCGCGACGGCGAGCCGGTGCGCATGTCGAAGCGGTCGGGCGACTTCGTGACGCTGCGCGAGGTTGTGGAGGAAGTCGGCCGCGACCCGATCCGTTTCATGATGCTCTACCGCAAGAACGATGCGCCGCTCGATTTCGACTTCGCCAAGGTGACCGAGCAGTCGAAGGACAATCCGGTGTTCTACGTGCAGTACGCTTCGGCGCGCTGCCATTCGGTGTTCCGGCAGGCGAGCGAGCAATTGGGCGAGGCCAATTTCGACCGCGACCGGCTGGCCGCCGCGACCGCTTCGCTGACCGATATGGGCGAAATCGCCTTGATCAGAAAACTCGCGGAATATCCGCGACTGATTGAATCCGCGGCCCTTGCGCTCGAGCCGCACAGGCTGGCATTCTACCTCTACGATCTCGCTTCCAGCTTCCACGGACATTGGAACCGGGGCACCGAGAATCCCGACTTACGTTTTGTTAAGGTTAACGACCGACAATTGACGCATGCCAGACTAGGGCTGGTGCAGGCTGTTTCGGACGTTTTGACGTCCGGCCTGACGCTGATCGGAGCTGAAGCGCCCACCGAAATGCGTTAGGTTTGACTAAAACACCTGTCACCTTTTGCCCACATTGCGCTGGTAAGGGCCAACCCTGCGCGACGTCCATGGCGTCCGAATGAGTGCGAGTTCGGGAACGATAATGGCAGACAGAACCCATCTGAGAGCAGCCGCCAACAACGATATCGCTGACGATGATCCCTTCGCGGAATTGACCCGGATCATGGGGTTCGACCCGCGTCAGCCAGTCAGGCCGCAGGCACCTAACCAGCCGAAGGCGGCTCCCGCCGGTCAGTCGGCGGACGAGGGTGATTTCGACATCGACCTCGAGAAGGAGTTGATGGGCGAATTTGGTGCCGACGACAATGATCGCGCCGCCGAGGTTCGCGAGCCGGCTTTCGAAGCCGCCGACCCGATGAATGACGAGCTTGCCGCCTCGCTCGAACAGGATCTTCTGCTGGGCGACGATGCGACGGACGAAGCAGCCCACGGCGCTTACGCCGACGACATCGATTTGGCTGCCGAATTATCCACGCCGGCGGCCGACGCCGTTTTCGATCATGACTTCGAGGATGCGGTCGCCAGTTCGCTGGAGGACGTGTCGCCATTCGAAGACGATCTGGATGACGTTGCGGACAACAAGCTCGCGGACGACGAGCTTGCCGCCTCGCTCGAACAGGATTTCCTGCTCGAAGACGATGTGACGGATGAACCCGGCGCTGCCGCCGAGGCTCTGGTGACGGCCGCGCAGCCTGACTTCGGCGACGAATTCGACAATGCGATAGCAAGCTCGCTGGAAGACGAGCTGATGCTGGACGAGCATGTGCCGCCGGAGCAGCAGACCACCGCTGCCGGAGTCTCCGCGCCGGTCGCCGAACCCGACTTCGATGATGAATTCGACAACGCCGTCTCGAGTTCGCTCGAAGACGAGCTGATGTTGGACGAGCATGTTCCGATGGAACAGGCTGCCGTCGAGGCTTCTGCTGCGCCTGTTCAAGCCGTTTCGGACGAGGCCGACCAGGACCTTGCCGGCCACTTCGATGAAGCCATGGCCGATGTCGATATGGATTTCGACGTTCGCGCGGATGAATCCGCCGAAATCGATCAGCTCGAAATTGACGAGCCGGAGGTCGCTGCCGACGAGCTGTCCGCTGCCACCTCGAAAAATGCTTTCGACGACGATTTCGATTTGAATTTCGATGATGCGCTCGTGGACAAGGTTGAAGAGCCGGTCGCACAGGTCGCCAGCGTTGCGCCCCGGCAGGCCGCGCCAGCGGTTGTCGCGGTCCAGCCGGCCGCCGCCATCGCCGGCGAGCGAAGCCTGGAAGACGAGTTGAACGCGCTGCTGGGCGCCATGAACACACGTTCTGCCCCCTTGGTTGCCCCGGTGGCTGCCCCCGTGGCAGCGGCTGAAAAAGCCGCCAGCAAGCCGGCGGACCCTATCAGCGAGCTGGACTGGGATCTCGATGAGCATGCTGCCGTGGAGCCTGCGCACCCTGACGAGGTTCAGGCAGCCGACGCCGATCTCGACACGTTTCTCCTTGATGAACTCAAGGATCAGGATTTCGGCGCTGAAGATGCCGCCGGATCGCAAGATGCCGATTTCGACAATGACGACCTCAATGCCGCTTTCGCCAGGGATATCGGCCTCGATCACGATGCCGCCGGCGACGGGATTGCGGCTGACGCCGAGAAAGAAGAGCCGCATGATTCGCTCGGCTGGCGGACGCCGCGCTCGATCCCGCCCGAACCCGCCCGCTCCTGGAGCCGCGTGACGCCGGTCGCTAATACTCAGCCCGCTTTCGCAAGCCAACCGGCGGCCTCGGTGAAGCCCGCGTCCACGGCGCCAATGGCCGCGGCGCCGTCCCGGCAAGAAGAGCCGGTCGCGGCTGATACCGCTTATGCGGCACCGGCGCCGGCCGAACAGCCTTCGGCCTTTGACGAGATGCCCGATGTCGAGACGGTCGATGTGCCGGAGCGCGTCGTGGCGCTGGCGGACGATCTCGATATCCCGGAGATCAACTTCGAGGAAGACGAGCCAGCGGCGCCTGCTTATGACGATCTCGACTCCGATTTCGCCAATCTGCTCACGGAAATGAACGCCGTTGATGTCGCTCCCGCCCCGGTGCGGAGCGGGGCCTATGACGATGAATCCTACAATGCGGGGTTCAACTCGGGCTATCAGCGCGACCGCGTTGAAACGCGGACCTATGCGGCGAGACCCGCTGAGGTGCCGGCCAGCGCGGCCTATGCCGACGCGGCCGGCGGCTTCGATCTGGATGAATTGCCCGGCGGCGGCAAGCCGGCTTCTCAGGCCCCGGTTTCACAGGCCCCCGTTTCACAGGCCGACGACTTTGCCCTGGACGAACTCGACTATGATCCCGAGCTGGACGAAGCGATGTCGGTTCCGGGCCTGGCCGAGCAGGACAGGCAGCCACGCAGCCGCGGCCTGTTTATTGCAATGGTCGTCGGCGCGGTGGCGGTCGCCGGGGGACTCGGCGCCTTTGCCCTGTCGTTCGGCGGCAAGGGCAGCGGCGACGCGCCGGTCATCGTCAAGGCCGACAATGCGCCGATCAAGGTCAAGCCGGAAAACCCGGGTGGCACTGTGGTGCCGAACCAGGACAACAAGGTCTATGACGCGGTGGCCAAGGGCACGAGGCCTGCCGAACCGGTCCAGGAGAAGCTGGTCACCAACACCGAGGAGCCGGTGGATGTGACGGCCAAGGAGCCGCAGAGCGCCATCGTTGATCTTGGCGACACCAACGCGGTCGAAGGCGCGCAAGCGGCCGACGACACGCAGCCGGTTGGCGGTGCGCAAGCGACTGGCAATGATGTTGCCGCTGCTCCGGCGCCGAAGTCCGAGGATCGTATCGCTCAGGTTCTGCAGGAGGCCGAAAAGTCCGGGAATCCCGATGTCGTTGCCGTTGCGCCGCGCAAGGTAAGGACCATGATCGTCAAGTCGGATGGTTCGCTGGTGGCGCGCGAGGATCAGGCGCCCGCGGCACCGCAAGTGGCCGCTGTCGAGCCTGCCGATCCAGAGCCGCAGCGTGTGGCCCCGTCCGCCCAGGCTGACAATTCGGCGCAGACCGGCACCGTGCCGCTCGCAAGCGGCCAGGCAACTGGCGACCAGGCGAGCAGCAACCAGACCGAAACCATCCAGCCGGAAGCGGCCAAACCGGCCGCCGCAGCCAAGGCCCAATCTGCTGACACCCAATCTGGCGATACCCAGTCAGCCAACACGCCGGAAACGGTTCCATTGGCGCCGCAACGTCCGTCCGACCAGCCGGTCGATGTTGTCGGCGAGGTCAAGCCCGACCAGGTTGCGTCCATCCCAACGACAGCCTCGACCGGCGGCGGTTCCTGGTCGATGCAGATCGCGTCGCAGCCGACGGTCGAAAGCGCCCAGTCCAGCTATGCGGACCTGCAGCGCCGCTATGGCAGTGTGCTTGCCGGCCGTACCGCCAACATCGTCAAGGCCGAAATCGCCGGCAAGGGGACCTTCTACCGCGTCCGCGTCCCGGCGCAGTCGCGCAACGATGCGATCAGCCTGTGCACCAGCTACAAGGCCGCCGGCGGCAATTGTTTCGTGTCGCGCTAGCTGCTCGAAAGCCTCAACTGAAACCCGGCGCGGCCGTCAAGCCGCGCCGGGTTTCGTTTGTCCAAATGCATATGGCCGGATGCGATTCCATTTGTCCGCATGAAGCCCTAAACTGGCTGACATGACCGAATCAAAATCCATGATCCTCGGCTGTGCCGGGAAATCGCTGACGCGCGATGAAATCAAATTCTATCGCAATGAATGCCCGTGGGGCTTCATCCTGTTTGCGCGCAATATCGGTGAGACTGAGCAGATCCGCGATCTGGTCGCCGCGATGCGCGACTGCATCGGGCGCCCGGACGCTCCGGTGTTCATCGACCAGGAAGGCGGCCGGGTGCAGCGCCTGCGGCCGCCGCTGGCGCCGAATTATCCGGCCGGTGGCGCGCTCGGCGCGCTGTGGCGCAACGACCACGACGCCGGCGCCCGTGCTGCCTGGCTGATGGCGCGCCTGCATGCTTTCGACCTGCTGCGCTTCGGCATATCTGCGGACTGCCTGCCGGTGCTCGATGTGCCGATCGAAGGCGCCAGCGACGTCATCGGCGCGCGCGCCTATGGCAAGGAACCGCGCGCCGTCATCGAGCTTGGCCGCGCGGCGGCTGAAGGGTTGATGTCGGGCGGCGTGCTGCCGGTCATGAAGCATATTCCCGGTCATGGGCGGGCTTTTGCCGATACGCATTTCGAACTGCCGACCGTCGATGCCTCGATGAGCGATCTGCAGCGGCACGATTTCGCGCCGTTCAGGGAACTCAACCATCTGCCGATGGCGATGACGGCGCATGTCGTCTACAGCGCGATCGACCCGAAGAACCCGGCGACCACTTCTGGCAAGGTCATCGATGAGATCATTCGCGGCGAAATCGGCTTCGACGGGCTGCTGATGAGCGACGACACCTCGATGAAGGCACTTTCTGGGGATTTCCCTTCAAAGGCGGCCGCGATCCTTGCGGCCGGCTGCGATCTGGTCCTTCACTGCAACGGTGTATTCGAGGAGATGGCTGGTATTGCGTCGCGCACCACGGGCTTGGAGGGCAAGTCGCTGGAGCGTGCCAAACGAGCGCTGACCTATATAAAGGATCGCGACGCGGCTGAAGAAACCGAGATACGCGCCGAGTTCGCCACCTATTTCGACGCTGTGGCCTAGCACCAAAGGGAAACGGGAAGTGGCGGAAACATTGGATAGTAAGGCCGGCAAGGCCGCACCGATGGACCGCCTGTGGGCCGAGAACGATGATTCGCGGCTGACCGGCGATCCCGCTCTGGTCGTCGATGTCGCTGGTTTCGAAGGCCCGCTCGACCTTCTCCTGCATCTTGCCCGCAACCAGAAGGTCGATCTGTCGCGCATCTCCATCCTGGCGCTGGCCGAGCAATATCTGGCGTTTGTCGAGAAGGTGAGGGTGCTGAGGCTCGAGCTTGCCGCCGACTATCTGGTGATGGCGGCGTGGCTGGCCTTCCTCAAGTCGAAGCTCTTGATCCCCAAGCAACCGGGCGAGGAGGGCGAAAGCGGCGAGGAACTGGCGGCGGTGCTGCAATTCCGGCTGAAGCGGCTGGAAGCCATGCGCGACGCGGCGGCCCGGCTGGTCAACCGCAACCGGCTCGGGCGCGATGTGTTCGCGCGCGGCATGCCGGAAATGGTCATCGTAGAGAAGCGTAACACCTACTCGGCCTCGCTCTATGATCTGTTGACCGCCTATGCCCAGCAGCGCCAGAAACAGGCGATCACCAATGTGACGATCGCCAAGCGTGGCGTGTGGTCGCTCAAGGACGCGCGCGATGTGCTGACCAGGCTGATCGGCTCGCTTGCCGACTGGACGGCGCTCGACAGTTTCCTGATCGAGTATCTGTCCAGCCCGGAAGAGCGTCGCACCGCAGTCGCAAGTTCCTTTGCCGCAACGCTGGAACTGGTGCGCGAAGGCAAAATGGACATGCGGCAGGACGAGGTGTTCGCGCCGCTCTATCTGCGCGGCCGCGCGCAAGGCACTAGAGCAGTCGAGGTGGCATCATGAGCGAACGCGCCAACGCTTCGGTCATTCCCTTCAAGGTCGATGAAGAGACCGAGGAGCGGCTGCCCGCCCAGAGCCCGGCACAGGATATAGCCCAGAACCTGTCCCAGAATCCCGGCGAGCGGCTGCATATGGCCGAAGCCGTACGCATGGCCGAGGCGATCGTGTTCGCCAGCGCCGAGCCGGTCAGTGAAAAACAGCTTGCCGCACGCCTGCCCGACGGCATCAACATTGCGGCGGCGATGGCCGATTTGCAGCAGATCTATGCGCGGCGCGGCGTCAATTTGGTTCGCGTCGGCGATGCCTGGGCGTTCCGCACCGCCGGCGACCTCGCCTTCCTGATGAGCCGCGACACGGTACAGCAGAGGAAGCTTTCCCGCGCGGCGCTCGAAGTGCTGGCGATCATCGCCTACCATCAGCCGGTGACGCGCGCCGAGATCGAGGACATCAGGGGCGTCGAAACCTCGAAGGGCACGCTGGACACGCTTTTGGAGACGGAATGGGTGCGCATGCGCGGCCGGCGGCGTACGCCCGGCCGCCCCGTCACCTATGGCACGACCGACATCTTCCTCGATCATTTCGCGCTGGAGGAGATCCGCGATCTTCCCGGCATGGAGGAATTAAAGGGCGCCGGGCTGCTTTCCGGCCGCATGCCGTCGAATTTCTCCATCCCGCAGCCGCCGGCCGATCCGGATACGCTAACCGACGACGAGGATCCGCTGACCGACATCGACCTCGAGGAACTCGGCCTGCTGACGCCGCGCGTCACGGAAGATTGACCGCAAACCTGCGGCGGCGCTCGAAATTCGCCACAGTTTGGAGCAACACTAAGGGCGCGCGAATTGGGGCTGCGTGGATTGGTAGCGGGGCAATCGCGCCGAAATAGCGTGACTTCAGCCAGCCATTCATAAACTCTTTCGCGGTTGTGTTTGAATCCCAACGCGAAAACGCATAGATCATCGTCAGGGAAAACATTCGAGAGAGATTTGCTATGGGTTCATTTTCGATTTGGCACTGGATGATCGTGCTGGTGATCGTGCTGCTGGTGTTCGGCCGCGGCAAGATTCCAGAGCTGATGGGCGACATGGCCAAGGGCATCAAGAGCTTCAAGAAGGGCATGGCCGACGACGACGCTGCCGACGACAAGCGCACCGTCGAACACCGTGCCGACGAAACCGTTTCGGCAGTCAAGGAAAAGGCCAGCAAAAGCTGAGCCCACACTTTTAGCCGGAACGTATAGTCATGTTCGACATCGGCTGGACCGAGATGCTGGTGATCGCGATCGTCATGATCGTGGTCGTCGGGCCCAAGGATTTGCCCAACATGCTGCGCACCTTCGGCCGCACGACGGCAAAGCTGCGCGCCATGGCCGCCGACTTCCAGAAGCAGTTCAACGAGGCGCTGAAGGAAGCCGAGCTTGACGATGTCAAGAAATCGGTCGACTCGCTGCGAGGCCTGAACCCCGCCGCCGAGATCAGGAAGCAGCTCAATCCGTTCGAACAGGCGGCGGCCGATGTTCGTTCGGGAGTGGACGCGGCGATGAAGCCAAAGCCGGCCGCCGATCCCGCCGAGCCCGCCGCTTCGACGCCGCAGGCCGCCGAGCCGCTGAAGAATGGCGCAACGGTGCTGCCGGGCGCGGATGCGCCGGAAGCGACGCCGGCGGCGCCGATCTTTCCGGTGATGACCGACAGTTCGGTGGTAGCACAGGCATCAGCGGCCGAGCCGCCAAAAGCCTCGGCGAGGAAATCAGCGAAGGCGGCGACGCCAAAAGCCGGCAAAGCTGCTGTGCCCGCGCCGGCAGCCAAACTGGCGTCCGCAAAGGTTATGGCCAAGGCCGCGCCGGTTGCCAAGGCGACTGCGGCTGTGAAGACGACTCCGGCTTTGAAGACGACTGGGGCGGTGAAACCGGCGGTGCCGGCAAAAACCGCCGCCAGCCACGTGCCGACAGCAGCCAAGCCCGCAAAAGCGGCATCGAAACCAACTGCGACCGCGCCGAAGACACCGGCTGCAGCCAGCAAAAAGACGGCGGGCAAGTGAGTATTTCCGAGACGGAAAAGGACGAGATCGACAAATCGTCGGCTCCGCTGATGGAGCATCTGATCGAGCTGCGTCGGCGGCTGATCTGGTCGATCGGCGGGTTCTTCGTCGCCTTCCTCGTCTGCTTCTTCTTCGCCAAGAAGCTGTTCAACCTGTTGGTGATCCCGTTCAAATGGGCAACCCAGTGGGCCGGGCTCGATCCGCACAAGGTCGAGCTGATCTATACGGCGCCGCAGGAATTCTTCTTCACCCAGGTCAAGCTTGCCATGTTCGGCGGCATGGTCATCGCCTTTCCGCTGATCGCCACGCAGATCTATAAGTTCATCGCACCCGGCCTCTACAAGAACGAGCGCAACGCCTTCCTGCCGTTCCTGATCGCCTCGCCGATCCTGTTCCTGCTGGGGGCGTCGCTGGTTTATTTCTTCTTCACACCGATGGTGATGTGGTTCTTCCTCGCCATGCAGCAGGCCGGCACTGACGACCAGGTGCAGATTTCGCTGCTGCCGAAAGTGTCGGAATATCTCAGCCTGATCATGACGCTGATCTTTTCCTTCGGCCTGGTGTTCCAGTTGCCGGTGGTGACCAGCCTGATGACGAGGGTCGGCATGCTGTCGTCCAAGGCGCTGGTGGAAAAGCGCAAATGGGCGATCGTCATCGCCTTCGTCGTCGCGGCCGTGCTGACGCCGCCCGATCCGATGAGCCAGATCGGCTTGGCCATTCCCACCATCATTCTGTACGAGGTGGCGATCTGGGCAGCACGGCTGATCGAGCGGGATCAGGAAAAGCAGCGGGTGGCGCGCGAGAAGAAGGACGCTGCTGAAGAGGCAGCCGAGAAATCGGCGGAAGCGCCTTCGGAGAAGGTTCCTTCGTAGGCGGTAGCTCTCTATCTTTTCAACATCCGCAGGACAGCAGGGGCGTGAAGGAACTCGGCCTGACGTCTTGCATCGATCAAAAATGCGGTTTACGCCCTCTGCCCTAGCTCAGGAGCGTTCAAGACCATGCTTGATATCAAATGGATACGCGACAACCCGAAGGCCCTTGCCGAGGCGCTCAAGAAGCGCTCTTGGTCGGCTGAGGATGCGCAGTCCACGGTCGACGATCTGATCGCCAGGGATGAGGCGCGGCGCGAACATCTGACCGAGCTGCAGACCAGGCAGGAGCGCCGCAATGCCGCCTCGAAGGAGATCGGCAACGCCATGCGTTCTGGCGATTCCGCGCTTGCCGAAAAGCTGAAGGCCGAGGTCGGCGAGATCAAGGCGTTCATCCAGAATGGCGAGGCGCGCGAGCGCGAACTCGACAAGGCGCTGAACGACGCGCTGGCGGTGCTGCCCAATGTGCCGCTCGACGACGTGCCGGTCGGCAAGGACGAGCACGACAATGTCGTCAAGCACATCGTGGGCCAGGTGCCGACGCGGCCGAACTGGGTGCGGGAGCATTTTGAGATCGGCGAAGCGCTCGGCATGATGGATTTCGAGCGGGCGGCGAGACTGTCGGGCTCACGCTTCACCGTGCTGAAGAGCGGGCTGGCGCGGATGGAGCGCGCGCTCGGCCAGTTCATGCTCGACCTGCATACGACCGAGCACGGCTATGAGGAGATCCAGCCGCCGCTGATGGTCAAAGACGATGCCATGTTTGGGACTGGGCAGTTGCCGAAGTTTGAAGAGGATTTGTTCAAAACTGAAGTAATAGAGTGGGACCGTATAGTTGCTGACGCTGATAAGATTTCCGATCGTATTTTGGAATTGTCAGTACACAGACGAATTAAAGAGCTTTTATCTTCGAACAACGATGCTTCTGGCTCGGAGGCGGTCGAGTTAATGACTGGAGAAATCCAAAAAATAACCCAGAAGGCGACAGAAGCAGCCATCTATTTTGTTAAGCAGGAAACAAAGGCTGGCGAATATACTTCTCGCCGCTGGCTCATTCCGACCGCCGAAGTGCCGCTGACCAATCTCGTGCGCGAGGAGATCACGGCGCATGAAAAGCTGCCGCTGCGCTATACGGCGCTGACGCCGTGCTTCCGCTCGGAGGCCGGTTCGGCCGGGCGCGACACGCGCGGCATGCTGCGCCAGCATCAGTTCTACAAGGTCGAACTGGTCTCGATCACCGATCAGGAGTCCTCGCTCGCCGAGCACGAGCGGATGACCGAATGCGCTGAAGCGGTGTTGAAACGGCTGGAATTGCCATTCCGCACCATGACGCTGTGCACCGGCGACATGGGTTTTGGCGCGAGCAAGACCTATGACATCGAGGTCTGGCTGCCCGGCCAAAACGCCTATCGCGAGATTTCGTCCTGTTCGGTATGCGGCGATTTCCAGGCGCGGCGCATGGACGCCCGCTACAAGGACAGGGATGGCAAGGGCAACCGCTTCGTCCACACGCTGAATGGCTCGGGCACCGCCGTCGGCCGCGCGCTCATAGCCGTCATCGAAAACTACCAGAATGAGGACGGCAGCGTAACCATTCCTGAAGCGCTGCGGCCGTATATGGGTGGCCTTGCGAAGATCGAATCGAAATAATGCGCATTCTCCTGACCAACGATGACGGCATCCACGCCGAGGGCCTGGCGTCGCTCGAGCGCGTCGCCCGCACCTTGTCGGACGATGTCTGGGTGGTGGCGCCGGAACAGGACCAGTCGGGCTACGCGCATTCGCTATCGATCTCGGAGCCGTTACGCCTGCGCAAGATCGGCGAGAAGCATTACGCCGTGCGCGGCACGCCGACCGACTGCGTCATCATGGGTGTGAAGAAGATCCTGCCCGCGGCACCCGACCTGATCCTGTCGGGGATCAATTCCGGCGCCAACATCGCCGACGACGTCACCTATTCGGGCACGGTCGCCGGCGCCATGGAAGGGGCGCTGCTCGGCGTGCGCTCGATCGCGCTCAGCCAAGGTTACAGCTATGTCGGCGAGGACCGCGTCGTTCCCTATGAGACCACCGAGGCGCTGGCGCCGGCTTTGCTCAAGAAGCTTGTCGCGACGCCGTTGCCCGATGGCGTGCTGCTCAACGTCAATTTTCCGAACTGCCGCCCCGAAGAAGTCGCCGGCACGGTGGTGACCTCGCAAGGCAAGCTCGTCCACAGCCTGTGGGTCGATGAGCGCCGCGACGGGCGCGGACTTCCCTATTATTGGCTGCGCTTCGGCCGCGAATCGGTCGAGGGCAAGAAGGGCACGGACCTCTACGCGCTGCGCAACCGTCTGGTGTCGGTGACGCCGCTGCAACTCGATCTCACCGCTCACGAAATCCGCGATCAACTGACCAAGGCGCTCGCATGAACCTGAACCACGGTCCGGTCGACGACCGCGAAGGCTTTGCCGCTTTCCTGCTTCGCTTGCGTGGTAGGGGCACAGTGCCGAAGGCGCTGATCGCCGCCTTCGAGGCGACGCCGCGGCGTGGTTTCCTCGCTGCTCACTTCCATCCGATCGCCTGGTCGGACCGCATGCTGCCGATCGAATGCGGCGAGGCGATCGAGGGCGCCGACCTGCAGGCGGCGGTGATCGCAGCACTTGCCATCGAACCGGGCAACCGTGTGCTCGAGATCGGCACCGGGTCGGGCTATACCGCGGCGGTGATGTCGAGGCTCGCCGGACGGGTCGTTACCATCGACCGCTACAAGACGCTGACCGAGCAGGCCAAGCAGCGTTTCGAGGCGCTCGGCATCGGCAATGCCATCACCCGCCAGGCGGATGGCTCCAACGGGCTGGCCAATGAAGGACCGTTCGACCGCATCGTCGCGTGGGCGGCCTTCGACAGCCTGCCGCGTTTCCTGCTCGACCAGCTGTCGAGCGGCGGCATCGTCATTGCGCCGATCGGCCCGGAGGAGGGCGAGCAGGTGGTGGCCAAGCTGACCAAGGTCGGCAGCCGTTTCGAACGCGAGGACATCGGCATCGTACGCCTGCAACCGATACTGCGTAGTGTCGCGGCGGTGATCTAGGCGCTGGCCTAAATATTTTAAGAAAATTTGCGCCGGATTCTAATGGGTTAACCGCCCAGTAACATTAACGCGCTTTAATCACGCTCAGTTTGTACCGGGTCTGTGTGCGGGTTAGTGCGATGCAATTCAGTGTTTTGAAGGCAAACGGACGCAATCTGGCGCGTGGCTGCGCCGTCCTCATGGTCGCGGGTGCCGCCGCAGGGTGCAGTTCCCAGGTGGCGCGGTTCAATGGCGTCGACGACGTCTTCACCGCCTCGACCAACAACCAACGCGCCATCATCGACAAGCAAGACGCTGCCCAGCCCTATCCGGGCGACGCCCCTGTCGCTGCAGCTCCGGTCGACGGCACCTACACCCAGTCGGTCAGCCGCTCCAGCCTCGAGCCGGTGACGACGCGGCAATTGCCGCCGGTCAGCCAGGCGCAGCCGGCTCCGGCGCTGGCGCCTGCCGCAAATCCGGTGCGTGCCGCTACTGCGCCGGCCATGGCGCCTGCCGCACCTCGGGTCGACCGCACGGCAACCGGCACGGTCGCGCCGGCGTCAAGGCCGTTCAAGGACGCCGACCCCGATGAACCGCGCATGGCGACGGCGGGGGGCAAGCCGCATGCGACCGAGATCATCGTCAGGGATGGCGAAACCATTTCCGGCCTGTCGCGGCGCTATGGCGTGCCCGCCGACGCCATCATGAAGGTCAACGGGCTGAGCGAGACCAAGGGGCTGAGGAGCGGCCAGAAACTCATTATTCCGGCCTATGCCTATTCGAGCAAGGAAGCTGCCCCGAAAATCGCCGACGCCAAGCCCTCGAACGGCACCAAGCATGACGTGCCGGCAAGCGCGCCGGAGAAGGTGGCCGTGCTGCCGCAGCAGCCGAAGCTCAAGGAGGGCAAGTCCGTCGCGCAGGTGGATACGTCGACCGCGGCAGGCCAGCCGAAAGACGCAAAGGCCGCGCCCAAGGTGGCCGGTGGCGGCGGCACCTATACGGTCCAGCAGGGCGATACGCTGTCCGCCATCGCCAGGAAGACCGGTGTCGGCGTCGTTGCGCTGAAGCAGGCGAACGGCATGCAGGATGGCCTGCTCAAGATCGGTCAGACGCTGAAGGTTCCGGCCGGCGGCACGGCGACTGTCGCCAGCGCCAAGCCGGCGAAGGTCGATCCGGTGACGACGGCCACCACCCCGCCTGCGGCCAAGACCACCCCGTCGGAAACGCTCGCCTCCTATACGCCGCCAAAGAAGGACGCAAAGGTCATCCAGCAGGCCGAGGACGACGACGCGGTGGCGCCCAATGCCACCGGCATCGGCAAGATGCGCTGGCCGGTGCGCGGCCGCGTGATCTCCGGCTTCGGCGGCGGCAAGGACGGTGTCGACATCGCCGTGCCCGAGGGAACGCCGGTCAAGGCGGCCGAGAACGGTGTGGTCATCTATGCCGGCGACGGCCTCAAGGAATTCGGCAATACGGTGCTGGTGCGTCACGAGAACGGGCTGGTCACCGTCTATGGCCACGCCAGTTCGATCGAGGTGCAGCGGGGCCAGAAGGTCAAGCGCGGCCAGGAAATCGCACTGTCCGGCATGAGCGGCACGACCGACTCGCCGAAACTTCACTTCGAAGTGCGCAAGAACTCCGCGCCGGTCGATCCTTCGACCTATCTTGAATAGGAAAGTCGATCCGTCGACCTGTCTTGAATAGAAGAAAAAAGATTTGCAGGCCGCCTGACCTCCAGCCCGGCCCGCCGGCTTAGCCCGCCCTGCAAGGGGCGGGCTTTTTCAGTTGTCCTTGAGGGATTTGCCCAGCCTGCCAGCCAGGTCCTGGGTGAATTGCCAGGCGACGCGGCCCGAGCGGCTGCCACGCGTTGTCGCCCATTCCAGCGCCTCGGCGCGCAGCGTCTCGGGATCGATGGCAAGCTCGTGATGGCGGACATAGCCGTCGATCATGTCGAGATATTCGTCCTGCGAACATTTGTGGAAGCCGAGCCAGAGGCCGAAACGGTCCGACAGCGAGACCTTTTCCTCGACCGCCTCGGACGGGTTGATGGCGGTCGAGCGCTCATTGTCGATCATGTCGCGCGGCAGCAGATGACGCCGGTTCGAGGTGGCGTAGAAGATCACATTGGCCGGGCGGCCCTCGACGCCGCCTTCGAGCGCTGCCTTCAGCGACTTGTAGGACGTGTCGTCGTGGTCGAAGGAAAGGTCGTCGCAAAACAGGATGAAGCGATAGGGCGCGGCCTTCAGCAGACCCATCAGCTTCGGCAGCGTGTCGATGTCCTCGCGGTGGATTTCGATCAGCTTGAGCGGCAAGTCGAGCTTCGCCGATCCGTTGACGGCGGCGTGCACGGCCTTGACCAGCGACGATTTGCCCATACCGCGCGCGCCCCACAACAGCACGTTGTTGGCGGCAAAACCTGAGGCGAAACGCTCGGTGTTATCGACCAATATGTCGCGGACGCGGTCAACGCCACGGATCAGTCCGATGTCGACGCGATTAACCTTGCGGACCGGTTCGAGATAGCCGGGATCGGCTTGCCAGACGAAGCAATCGGCACCGCCGAGGTCGGTTTGCGGCGCCGGCGGCGGGGCGAGGCGAGCGACCGCCTCGATCAGGCGGTCGAGCTTCTGGTTCAGGGCTTCGAGGGTGCTGTCGGTCATTTCTTGTCTTTTTGTTTCGCTTTCAGGGAGGTATGACGCCAAACCTATCGATTTCGGCGGTTTCGGAACCTGTTCCAACCTTTTGTTAGAGCATGATCTTTTCCTGAAACCAGGCTTCGTTTTCCGCGATCACGCTCTAACACGGCTCAACAGACCGGAAAAGCAACTGAAATGCTTGGCAGCGCAGTTGCATTGGCAACTTTACCGACTATATTCCGGCCAAATTTCGCGGGGCCGCCATGAGGGCGGCTTTTCACCATTCAGGAGGACCTCGATGTTCGTTACACCGGCATATGCCCAAGGCGTCGGCGCCTCTCCCGATATGTTCATCAGCATTTTGCCGTTTGTCCTGATTTTCGTGATCATGTATTTTCTGATCATCCGGCCGCAGCGCACGCAGTTGAAGAAGCGTGGCGAGATGCTGGCGGCGGTTCGCCGCGGCGACACAGTCGTCACCGGCGGCGGCTTCGTCGGCAAGGTGACCAAGGTGATCGACGACAATGAGCTCGAAATCGATCTCGGCGGTGGCACCAAGGTGACGGCGCTGCGCTCGACGATCGCCGACGTGCGCGTCAAGGGCGAGCCGGTGGCGAACCAGAACGCCAAGAAGTAGGCTCAGGAGATAGCCGGGCTTCGGGCGGCACGGTCCGCCAGCAACGGACAACGCCATGTGGTTTTCGCGCCTCACCAAGACTCTTATCTGGCTGGCTGTTGCCGTCATGGTGGTCTTTGGCGTGATGCTTGGCGCGCTCGCTACGAAGCCGGACGGTACGCTCGAAGACCTTCTTGCCTGGCTGCCGAAGCGGCAGGCGAGTTTCGACCGGCAAGGCGGTTCGCAGATCCTGCTGGAGGTAGACAAGGATGATCTGATCAAGAATCGGCTGGAGGCGGTGCGCGATGACGTTCGCTCACTGCTGCGCGATGCCAGGATCGGCTATACGGGCCTTGCTGGATCGGGTCGCGAGGTCAAGGTCCGCATTTCGGATCCGGCTCAGATCGATGCCGCCAAAACAGCCCTGAGAATATTCACCGATCCGGTTGCCGGGGCCAACCCGGTCGAGGAGATAGCGCTTGATGAGCCGGAACCCGGATTGCTCAAACTCACAATAACGGATGCCGGCGTCAAGCTCCGGACATCGATGGCGCTGGTGCGGTCGATGGAAGTCGTCAAACTCCGGGTCAGCGAGAGTGGCGTTTCCGAACCGATCGTGCAGCAGAAAGGCGATGACCATATACTGGTGCAGGTGCCCGGCTTGCGGACCCCAGTCCGGTTCAAGGACATTCTCGGACGGACTGGCAAGTTGACATTTCAAATGGTCGATACGTCGTGGCCTGTGCAGGATGCGCTCAACAACCGGCCGCCGCGGGGCTCTTCGGTGCTCTATTCGCAAGACGATCCGCCGGTTCCCTACCTAGTCGAAGACCGTGTAGTTGTTTCCGGTGACAGCATCGTCGACGCCAAGGCGACCTACAATTCGGCCATGAACGAGCCGGTCGTATCGTTCAATTTCGATTCCAAGGGTACGACACGTTTTGCTCAAGCGACCTCGCAGAATGTCGGCAAGCCGTTTGCGATGATCCTCGACAATCAGGTGCTTTCGGCGCCCGTTATCCGCGAGCCGATCCTTGGCGGCTCCGGCCAGATATCAGGCAACTTCACCAATGAGAGCGCCAAAGATCTTGCCGTGCTTTTGCGTTCTGGTCCGTTACCGGCAAGACTGAAAATAGTTGAAGAACGCACGATAGCGCCTGGCGGCGGGCAGAATTAGAATGAGGCCGGAAATCAGCCAGTTGACGCCGGAACCGATCCTGGCGGCGGCGCCAAATTGACTGTACCGCGCTCGACAATTGACGATGTGCAGGTTAAGGGCGAGCTGGTGGCGAACCGGAATGCCAAGAAATAACCGAATTGAAGGCGGAACGCAGCCGCTTGTACGCCTGAACGGACGATAACCGATGCTTTATTTCTCGCGCTTCAAGATGATCCTGATCTGGCTGGCCGTTGCCGCCACGGTGATCCTCGCAGCGCCCAATCTGTTCTCGGCAAGCACATTGGCCAAGCTTCCCGATTGGGTGCCGAAGCGGCAGATGACGCTCGGCCTCGATCTGCAGGGTGGCTCGCATATCCTGCTCAGGATGGATCCGAACGATCTGATCAAGGATCGGCTGGAGACGACGCGCGACGAGATCAGGACGCTGCTGCGCGACGCCAAGGTCGGTTATACCGGCCTTGCCGGATCCGGCCGCACCGTGCAGGTACGCATCACCGACCCCAGTCAGGTCGAAGCGGCCAAGACGGCGTTGAAGACATTGACGGAGCCGGTTGCGGCCGGCCTGTTCACCGGCGGCTCGATCCAGGAGATGACGCTGGATGATTCCGAGCCCGGCCTGCTCAAATTCACCGTCACCGACGCCGGCATCAAATACCGCACGTCGGCGGCGCTGACGCAGTCGATCGAGGTCGTCGAGCGCCGCGTCAACGAACTCGGCACGACAGAGCCGATCGTGCAGCGGCAAGGCGATGATCGTATCCTGGTCCAGGTGCCGGGCCTGCAGGATCCTCAGCGGCTGAAGGATATCCTCGGCCAGACCGCCAAGCTCACCTTCCAGATGGTCGACCAGTCGATGCCGGTGCAGGATGCGCTCAACGGCCGCCCGCCTGCGGGATCATCGGTGCTCTATTCGCAGGACGATCCGCCGGTTCCGTATCTGATCGAGAATCGCGTCATCGTTTCGGGCGAAAACCTCGTCGACGCCCAGGCCACATACAACTCGCAGAACAACGAGCCGGTGGTGTCGTTCCGCTTCGATTCGAAGGGTGCTGCGCGCTTCGGCCAGGCGACCTCGCAGAATGTCGGTAAGCTGTTTGCCATCATCCTCGACAATCAGGTGATCTCGGCGCCGCAGATCCGCGAGCCGATCCTTGGCGGTACCGGCCAGATTTCGGGCAATTTCACCGCCGAGAGCGCCAATGATCTCGCCGTGCTGCTGCGCGCCGGTGCACTGCCGGCGACGCTGACGGTGATCGAGGAGCGTACGGTCGGTCCGGGTCTCGGCCAGGATTCCATCCATGCCGGCAAGGTCGCCGGCATCATCGGTTCGATCCTCGTCGTCGCCTTCATGTTCGTCGCCTATGGCTTCCTCGGTTTCCTCGCCAACATTGCGCTGGCGGTGCATGTGGCGATGATCGTCGGGCTGTTGTCGCTGCTTGGGGCGACGCTGACGTTGCCGGGCATTGCCGGTATCGTGCTGACCATCGGCATGGCGGTCGATTCCAACGTTCTCATCTACGAACGTATCCGCGAGGAGCGACGAGCCGGCCGCTCGGTGATCCAGGCAATCGACACCGGCTTCTCCAAGGCGCTGGCGACCATCGTCGATTCCAACGTGACGTCGCTGATCGCGACCGTGGTGCTGTTCTATCTCGGCACCGGGCCGGTGAAGGGCTTTGCCGTCACCTACGCCATCGGCATCCTGACCACGGTCTTCACGGCCTTCACCCTCACCCGCCTTTTGGTGTCGATCTGGCTGCGCCGCGCCCGGCCGAAGGAGTTGCCGCGCGCGCCGGTGACCTTCGTTCCGCCCGGCACGAAAATTCCGTTCATGGGCATCCGCCGCTGGACCTTCGCGCTGTCCAGCGTGCTGTCGATCCTGTCAGTGGTGCTGTTCCTGAGCACCGGCATCAATTACGGCATCGACTTCAAGGGTGGCTCGCTGATCGAGGTGCAGGCGAAAAGCGGCAACGCTGACCTTGCCGACCTTCGCGGCAGGCTTTCAGAGCTCAACATCGGCGAAATCCAGGTGCAGCAGTTCGGTACGCCGAATGACGTGCTGATCCGGGTCGGCACCCAGGACGGCGGCGAGAATGCCGAGCAGACCGTCATCGACAAGGTGCGCGGCGAGTTGCAAGACCAGTACGACTTCCGTCGCGTCGAGGTTGTGGGGCCAACGGTCTCGGGCGAACTGGCCAAGCAAGGCACGATCGCCATGCTCGTCGCGTTGCTCGGCATCCTGATCTATGTCTGGTTCCGCTTTGAATGGCAGTTCGCGGTCGGCGCCATCATTGCGACCGTGCACGACGTGGTCATGACGATTGGCTTCTTCGTCATTACAGGGCTGGAATTCAACCAATCGTCGCTGGCGGCTATCCTGACCATCATCGGCTATTCCTTGAACGATACGATCGTCGTCTACGACCGTGTCCGCGAGGATCTGAGAAAATACAAGAAGATGCCGCTGCCGCAGCTGTTGAACAACGCCATCAACGAGACGCTGTCGAGAACGACGCTGACCTCGGTAACGACGATCCTGGCGTTGCTGGCGCTGGTGCTGTTCGGCGGCGAGGTGATCCGCTCGTTCACCATGGCAATGCTGTTCGGCGTCGTCTTCGGCACCTATTCGTCGATCTTCATCGCCGCGCCGCTGCTCATCCTGTTCAAGTTGCGGCCTGGGGCCGCAACCGCCGACGAGGAGAAGCCGGTGAGCGGCGGCAAAGCCGTGGCGACCTGACCGCCGCCCCGGCCGTGGCAAAAGGCATCGTCATCCGCGAGGCGCACTTCCCCGGCCGAGCGCCGATCGAAGCCTATGGCAATGGCGGTTTCCGCTTCGCCGACATGTCGCATCGCGGCTCGCTGTTCTGTCTGCCGTCCGGCATCCATGGCTGGGAGCCGGCCGACGCTACCGCGCTGACGGCGGCGGATTTCGAAAGACTGTTCAATGAGGCCGACAAGGTCGAGATCCTGCTGGTCGGCACCGGCAAGGATCTCAGACCATTGCCGGCGGCGCTGCGTGCCGCGCTGAAAGCGGCGGGCATTGCCTCCGATCCGATGTCGACCGGTGCTGCCGTGCGGACCTACAATGTTCTTCTGGCGGAAAACCGCGCGGTGGCTGCCGCGCTCGTCGCCATCGACTGACATGATCGGCGACGCCAAAATCGTCATGGAAGCGGTGCGCGCCGCCGATCACGACCGTTATCTTTCGGCGCTCTATGCGCCAGCGGACAAGCGCGACGCGCTGTTTTCGCTTTATGCCTTCAACGCCGAGATATCGGGCATTCGCGACCGCATCCATGAGCCGCTGCCAGGCGAGGTGCGGCTGCAATGGTGGCGCGATACGATTGCCGGAGAAGCGGACGACAGGGCAGGCGTCGGCCATCCCGTCGCCGACGCCTTGAAGGCTACGATTTCCGCTCATAGGCTGCCGAAGCCAGCATTCGACAATATGCTCGAAGCGCGTATTTTCGACCTTTACGACGATCCGATGCCGTCGCGCACCGACCTTGAAGGCTATTGTGGCGAGACGGCGGCGGCGCTCATCCAGCTTGCGGCGATGGTGCTCGATCCCATTGAAGCGCCACGTTTCGCCGAACTGGCGGGCAGGGCGGGCTGCGCGCAGGCAATGACCGGTCTTCTGCTGCTGTTGCCGCTGCATCGCCGGCGCGGCCAATGCTTCGTGCCGGCGGACGTCCTTGCGGCGGCCGGCTCCTCGCCGGAAGAGTTCGTCAAAGGCGATGACGGCCTTGGCGCGCAACGCGCCGTTGCGGCGATGATCGCGCTGGCGCGCGAGCATCTGGCCGCCTTCGAGCAGGCCGCGCCGGCCCTGCCGTCTTCGTTGCGCCCGGCCTATCTGCCGCTTGCCCTGACACGCGCCTATCTCGCCAGGATGGAAAGCCGTTCGCCGCTCGATCGCGTGGTGCGGCTGTCAGCCTTGCGCCGGCATTGGCTGCTCTTGCGCCGTGCATCGAAGGGCTGGCCGCCCATTTGACGTAGACGTCAATCATATCCTCAATCGAGGCCTTCACGCGCGCCCTGCGCGGCCACTCAAGAGAACTACTCCGCTGCTTCCGCCCGCGCGGGCAAGCCCAGCCATCGGCGGCAATCGGCCAGGGCCCGCGATGTCACGGCGCGCCGCTTGGCGACGATCTTGTCCTTGCCACGCAGGCGCTTGCCCTCGGCTTTCGGTGCTTCCACCGGCGGGAACAGGCCGAAATTGACGTTCATCGGCTGGAAGGATCGCTTGCCCGGCTCATCGTCGGACACGATGTGGCCGCCGGTGATGTGGTTGAGCAGCGCGCCGAAAGCCGTGGTCAGCGGCGGCAGCGAGGCCTGATGGCCGAGCCGCTCGGCGGCGGCGAAGCGTCCGGCCAACAGGCCGATGGCGGCACTCTCGACATAGCCCTCGCAGCCGGTGATCTGGCCGGCAAAGCGCAAGCCGGGCCGCGACTTCAACTGCAGCGATTGGTCCAGCAGCGTCGGCGAGTTGATGTAGGTGTTGCGGTGCAGGCCGCCGAGGCGGGCGAAATCTGCATTTTCGAGGCCGGGGATGGTGCGGAATACCCGTACCTGCTCGGCATGCTTCAGCTTGGTCTGGAAACCGACCATGTTGTAGAGCGTGCCCAGCGCGTTGTCCTGGCGAAGCTGCACGACGGCATAGGCTTTCACAGCGGGATTGTGGGCATTGGTCAGCCCCATCGGCTTCATCGGTCCATGGCGCAGCGTCTCGACGCCGCGTTCGGCCATCACCTCGATCGGCAGGCAGCCGTCGAAATAGGGCGTGCCTTCCCATTGCTTGAACTCGGTCTTCTGGCCGGCGACAAGCGCCTGCACGAAGGCGAGATACTGCTCCTTGTCCAGGGGACAGTTGATGTAGTCCTTGCCGGTGCCGCCGGGGCCGACCTTGTCGTAGCGCGACTGGAACCAGCAGACGTTCATGTCGATCGTGTCGAAATGGATGATCGGCGCGATGGCGTCGAAGAAGGCAAGCGCGTCGGCGCCGGTCGCTTCGGCGATCGACTGGGCGAGCGAGGGCGCCGTCAGCGGTCCGGTGGCGATGATCGCCTGGTCCCAGTCCGCCGGCGGCAGGCCCGGCACTTCCTCGCGCTGGATGGTGATCAGCGGGTGGGCTTCCAGCTTTTTGGTCACAGCCCGCGAAAACCCGTCGCGGTCGACGGCCAGCGCGCCACCGGCCGGCACCTGGTTGGCATCGCCGGCGCTCATGATCAGCGATCCGGCCAGCCGCATTTCGGCGTGCAGCAGGCCGACCGCGTTGGTCTCGGCATCGTCGGAGCGGAAGGAGTTCGAACAGACCAGCTCGGCCAGCCCCTCGGTCTTGTGCGCATCGGTGCCGCGCACGGGCCGCATTTCATGCAACACGACGGGAATGCCGGCCTCGGCTGACTGCCATGCGGCTTCGGAGCCGGCGAGGCCGCCGCCGACGATGTGGATGGGATCGTTGCTCATGAGCGCCGGAATAATCGCTTGGCGCGCCGTTTGCAATTGGTCGGCTGAAAGCGTGACCGTGCTCGGCCGTAACCACCCCGCCAGAAGCTGTCTGTTTACACCGCCGCAAAATAGGGATATTTAATATCCTTAATATATAGGCTCGATCGGTATCGACCCGGAATCCATTGATGATCCTGAAAAGCCAAGTCGAATGGGCGCTGCACTGCTGCGCCATTCTCGCAGGCCTGCCCGCAGGGCGATATCTCTCCACAAAAGCGCTCGCCGAGTTTCATGGCCTTCCCAAGGAGTATCTATCCAAGGCACTGCAAAGCCTGTCGCAGGCGGGCCTGGTCGATGCGACGCTCGGTCCGTCAGGCGGATACCGGTTGGCGCGGCCACCGGCCGAGCTGACGTTCCTCGAGATCGTGGAAGCGGTGGAAGGCAAGGCGCGGACATTTGTGTGCACCAATATTCGCGAAAACAATCCGTGCCGTCCGCAGGGCTATTGCGAAAGCAGCCCGTGCGCGGTGTCGCGCATCATGTGGGAAGCCGATGAGGCCTGGCGGGCAAAATTGCGTAGCGTCAGGCTCTCCGATCTCACCGAAGCGCTGGCGCAGGAGATTCCGGCGGAGCTTTGGAAGAACAGCTTCGAATGGGTGCTAGAGCGCGCTGGATGAACGCATGACCATCGCTTGCGGCTGGTCAGCCGTGGCCGGGCAATACGACGGCATAGCTCTGCGGTGACATCGCAAGGAACAGACCATTCGCGTCGCAATGGCGATGGACAAGGTCGATCACTTCATTCCTGGCGAGCAACCGATCGGCTGGACCGGCGACGCAAAAGAGCAGGTCCATCCCGATTGCCACCGCGTCGATCTCCTTGAGCGCGACAAGCGGCGCCGGCTCCTTGACGATCCGTTGGCATTTCTGGAGGACCGCATGCATGGCCTCCTCAATGACATGCGGCGCGTGCGTCCTGGAGATCCGCACGTTCACGCTGATTAGCTGCCTCTCGTCGGGACGGCTGAGATTGGTCAGGCCGAGCTTCGCCAGCACGCTGTTGGGCAGGACGACGATGTTGCTGGCAGCGGTGAGCAGGTGGGTGGAGCGCCAGGTTGTTTCGACGATGCGTCCTTCCGTGCCGTCACCCAGCATGATCCAGTCGCCGAGCGTGTAGGGTCGGCCCAGCGTCAGCGCGATGCCGGAAAAGACGTCACCAAGCGTGTTCTGCAGCGCAAGCCCGACAATGATGGCAACCACGCCCGATGTCGCCGCCAACGTTGCGACGGGAAGTCCAAAGACGAAACCCGTTATCGACAGCGCCACGCCGAGATAGATAACAGCGACGACCAATTCCTGTAGCAGGCGCGCTTCTCGCGGCCGGTGTTCGACGACGATGTAGAGGCGCACAAAGCCGACGAGCGTCCAGGCAAGGTGTATCCACCAGAGGATCCGCGCCGACATCGCCAGATATGCGCCCGAGCCTTGGATCTCTGTGAAATCTGTCTCGGCCAGCCAATGCGGCAGGATACCGCTGAAGCCGAGCACCGCGGTCATGCCGGCGAAGAACAGGATCTGGACGATCAGGCGTGCCATCGGACGCCCGCGACCCTGGAAACACCAGACGACAACGCCGGCAAGCCCTAGAAGGTTGATCAAGACCAGGGTCAGGAATTGATGATCGCCGAACATGGGTCCTCGATATGATACAAACTCGAAGGCAGGGCCGGGACGCCGGCAAGGCGCCCGGCCTTTACGGCCTACTTCGTGACCGGATAGGTCAACTCCTTCTGGGCGGTATCGACCACGAAGACGGCCAGCAGCTTTGCCGGCTTTGTCTCGCTGCCATTCTCGCTCACGCTATGGCGATCGCCCGGCATCTCCGAGAAGCTCTCGCCGGCCTTGTAGACCGTGGCCGGGTCGTCATTGACCTGGCTGCGGATCGAGCCTTCCAAAACCGTCGCATAAATGAAGGCCGAGCTAGGATGGGTATGCGCCTCCGAGTAGCCGCCGGGGCCGTATTCGACCAGGATGCCCTTGATGCTCTTGCCCGGCGCATTCGGCAGTTCATGCTCATAGACGAGGGTGACCTTGGCGGCTTTTTCGCCGGCGGGATGGGTATCTGTGGCTCCGGCCGGGTCGGCCATGGCAGCCGTCATGATAAGGGCGGCGACGATTGATTTGATCATTTCGAAACTCCTTTGGGTTGAGCAATATGCTGCGCCTGGCTGAGGCGCAGCCCGGCGGTCATTTCCGCGCCGCAGTGGCGAACCATTGCTCGAAGGTGACGTGGCCAAGACGGGGATCGTCGTCGGAGACGAGCGAGTTGTCGTTCAGCCGCGCACCAAAATAGAGCGCCTCCGGATCTGCCACCACCTCGCGGGGATCGCCGACAGCCTTGAGGTAGCGGGTGACGAGCTCGCTCATCCGCGCGCGCTCCGGACCGGAAATCTCGATCATGCCGTTGATCGGCACCGCGAGCGCGACCTCGGCCATGACGTCGGCGACATCGTCGGACGCGATGGGCTGCACATAGGCCGGCGACAGATGCACGGCGTCACGGACCGTGCCAGATCTGGCGATGCCTGCGAGGAATTCCATGAACTGGGTGGAATGAACGATGGTGTAGGGAATGCCTGACGCCTTGATCAGCTGTTCCTGGACGAGCTTGGCGCGGAAATAGCCGCAATCCTGCAAGCGTTCGGTTCCCACAACCGAGAGCGCGATGTGGTGCTTGACCCCGGCCTCCTTGCCTGCCGCAAGCAGATTGCGACCGGAAATCGTGAAGAAATCCATGGCGGCCTGGTCCTCGAAGGAGGGTGAGTTAGCGAGATCGATCACGACCTCGGCGTCGGTCAGCGCCTCTTTCAGCCCTTCGCCGGTGATCGTGTTGACGCCGGTATTCGGGGCAGCGGCGATTACCTCGTGACCCTGCTTGCGCAGGCGTTCGGTGGTTTTGGTGCCGATGAGGCCGGTTCCGCCGATGATGACGATTTTCATGATGCTCTCCGTTTGCGGCGCGCTGTCGGGCCGCGTCGATCGATGGGTTGCTCTGGGAAACGCGTTAGTTCAGTCCGGCCTTGTCGAGGCCGTAAAACTTGTCCGCGGAGCCGGGCACTGCCTTGAAGGCGACACTGACGCGGTTCCAGGCGTTGATGGCCATGATCGAGAAGGTCAGATCTGAGATTTCCTTTTCCGATAGCTGGCCGCGCACGCGCTCATAGAGGTCGTCGGGGATGCCGCCTTCGGGGAGTTTGGTGACGGCTTCCGTCCAGGCTAGGGCGGCGCGTTCACGCGGAATGAACAGGGTCGATTCCCTCCAGACGGCGATATGATAGAGCCGCAGTTCGCTCTCGCCGTGGATCTTCGCTTCCTTGACATGCATGTCGAGGCAGAAGGCGCAGGCATTGATCTGCGATGCCCTGATGTGGACGAGATCGCGGATCTTCTCTTCGATGGCGCTGTGAGCCTCGGCCATGCTGAGCTCGGAGACCTTTTGAACAGCTCGGGCGATTGTTGGGCGGCGTTCAAACGCTGGGTCATTGCTTATCCTTCTGGTTTTGAGGACATTATGTGTCCTTAAGGACATTTGATATCCATAATAGCTAGACAGTAAAGCGCTTGCCGCCTAGAATGTGGACATAAGGCTTATGTCGAAACGTAATGGGGAAGAGGATGGACATCGTATCGGCGTTGCGGACGTTCCTGCGGGTGGCGCAGACAAGATCCTTCTCCGCGGCCGCGATCGACCTCAACCTGACCCAGCCAGCAGTATCCCGGCAGGTCTCCGCGCTGGAAGCGCATCTGAAGACGCGCCTTCTGCATCGTACCACGAGCGCGCTTGCCCTAACGGCCGAGGGTGAACAGGTGCTGCCGATGGCTCTGCGCGTGGTGGAAGCGGTAGAAGCGCTGAGCGAAGCGAGTGGCACTGAGGGCGCAACCGTGTCTGGAAAAGTGCGGCTCAGCCTGCCGGCATCGCTCGGGCTCTCCATCAGCGACCGCCTCGCAAGATTGCTGGACAGCCATCCGTCCCTTACCGTCGAACTGGTCTTGCGGGAGGAAGCCTCGGATCTGGTCGCCGATGCGATCGATCTCGAGGTGCGCCTCGGGCCGGTCGGTGATAGCAGCCTGATGTGCCGCAGGATCGGCTGGACGACGGCCTTTCTCGTGGCTTCGCCCGGCTATCTCGAGGCGCGCGGCATACCGCGAGCGCTGAAAGACATCAGCGATCACTGCTGCATTTGCTACAGCCGCGCCGGCGACGGCCGGTCATGGTCGTTCTCCGGTGGAGTGGATGAAGTGGTCGTGCGGGTAGAGCCTCGCCTGGTCGCCAACAATTCGATGGCAGTCCATCGGGCAACGCTGGCCGGAGCCGGGCTCGCGGTGCTCTCCCATATCCTGGCCGGGCCAGACATCGAGAAAGGCAGACTGGTCAAGGTGATGCCGGATTTTCCGCCGACGCGGCTGCCCATCAACGTCGTCTATCCCTCCCGCAAGAATATGCCGTTGCGTGTGACGACGGTGCTCGACTTTCTTGTCCAGTCTGTTCGCGACGATGCTCTGATGGCGGCATAAGCGCCCTGATCGACGGCGTGCTCAGCTGAAAACCCGCCTCTGAAACAACAACACCCGCCGGGGGAGGAGGTCCGGCGGGTGTCGTTTTGGTGGTCGACCCTCGGGAGGAGGTGAAGATCGACCGTATTCGCCATCGCCGGGGAGGAGGTCGGCTCTGACGAAATCTCTTTCGCCTGTTGAAGGGAGCGAAACCCCTGCGGACAAAACTCGTTCCGCCTTTGGACGAAATTCTTTCACCCCGGGACGAATTTTTCGCCCTTGGAAACAGCGCCCGCCGCGGGAGGAGGTGCGGCGGGCGCCGTTTTTGTGGTCAACCCTCGGGAGGAGGTGAAGGCTGACCGTATCCGTCAGGGTCGGGGAGGAGGTCGACCCTGACGAAATTCAGATCGCCTTGCGGGCGACGGTCTTGATCTCGTCGCGGATGATGCCGAGATCATGGAGCTGGCGGTTCGAAAGGCGACCCAGCTCGTTAACGGTGTCGCGGTAAACGCGCCAGTTACGATAGTTGCGGATCAGGTTCATTGACGTTCTCTTTTCTCTCAAAACTGGTTCGGACCATTTGCGGTCCGAAGGGACTAGACCGCCTTGCGAGCGACGTAGTGGATGTCGCTGCGGCTGATGCCGAGGTCGGTCAGTTCACGGTTGCTCAGGCGGCTCAGCTCGGAAACGGTGTCCCGGTAGCGGCGCCAGTTGCGGTAGTTGCGGATCAAGTTCATGGTATTTCTCGTTTCGTCTTTCTTTCGGATCATTCCGTCTTTGTGTACGCCGTGAAAATAGGTGGGATCATATCGGTTTAAAAGCGCTATCGCTGCATGGCAGCAATGCAAATTGTGCAATGCAACATCACGAGGCGCTCTCGGCTTCGACACAAAGAAGCCCGAATTGGAAAATGCCTTGGCGTCAACGGCTTGTCCGGCTCGGCTGAAAAAACGACCAAGCAATGGGGAGAAGGCATGGCGAGCTATTCGTCACGGGTAAGGGCCGATATTGCACGATGGGCGCAGGCCGGCCTGATCGATGTCCCGACGGCCGGCGCGCTGACGCGCGACGTCGAGGCCAATGAACGCAAATCGCTGAGCTTCGGTTCGATCCTGGCGATGATGGCGGCGCTGCTGTTCGGCGCGGCCATCCTGATCTTCGTCGCCGCCAATTGGGAAGCCATTCCGCGGCTGGCGCGGGTGGCGGCGCTGTTCGCCATCATCCTGGCCGGCTATGTCGGCGGCGCGGTGCTGAAGATGCGCGACCATGCGGCGATCGGCGAGGCGCTGTGGATCGTCGCCGCCGCGGCCTTCGGCGGATCGATCGCGCTGATCGGCCAGATGTACCATCTGTCTGGCGACGAGGCATCGGCCCTCATCACCTGGGGTGCTGGCACGACGCTGGCGGCCGTCGCGCTGCGCTCGAACCCGCTGACCGTCGCTGCCGTCGGCATCGCCGATGCCTGGCTGTTCCTGAAGGGGTTCGACTATTTCCGGCGCACGGAATTTCCGCATCTCTTCGTCGTCATCGCGATCGTGCTGTTCGGCATTTCATTCTGGACCCGCAGCCAGGTGGCGCGGCACCTGATCATCCTGTCGGTCATCTTCTATCTCGTGCTGGTGGCGATGGACTACGAGACGCTGCAGGTCGCTATTCCGCTCGTGGTCGTTTCGGTGCTGCTGTTCGCAGCGGCGATCTTCGCCGCCGGTCCTGTCGATAGGATCCTGCAGCTTGGCGGCCGGCTGCCCCTGCACGCGCTGATCGGCTTCCTCACCGGCCTGGCGATGATCCAGTTCCAGCTGGCCAATGAAGCGAGCTACACCAGCGGCTTTGCCCTTGCCTCGGCCGTGGCGCTCGCCGGCATTGCCGCGGCAATCGTGCTCGGCGGCCGCGAGAGCAGGGGGCTGCGCTGGGTTGCCTATGCCGGCTTCGCCTTCGAGCTCGCCCTCATCTATGTGGTGATGCTGCAGTCGATGCTCGATACGGCAGGCTTCTTCCTGGCGGCCGCAGTGCTTCTCGGCATCCTTGCCTTTGTCATCATCCGTATTGAAAAACGCATGAAGGCGCCTGGCCTGGAAGGAGCGGGAGCATGATGACCGGAAAAAGACTTGTCATCTCGGCGCTGGTGCTGGCCCTCGTCCAGATCGGCTTTTTGAGCTGGATCATCGCCGGCCGGGCGGCGATCCTGCGCGACGGGAAGGAGGTTCTCCTGAAGGTCGAGCCGGTCGATCCGCGCGACCTCCTGCGCGGCGACTATATTCGCCTCGGCTATGACATCTCGCGGATCCCGGTGAAGCTCATCGCCAACATTCCGGCTGGCAAACTCACGAGCGACGACACGCCGATCGTGGTCAGGCTGAAACCGGGCGCCGACGGCTATTGGCAGCCGATTGCCGCCTGGTTCGGGCAGGCGCCGGCGCCGGCCGCAGCCGACGAGGCCGATATCGCCGGGCACGTCGCCGAAGGTTGGAATCTGAGCACGCCAGAAACGACGATCGCGCCGGACTACGGCATCGAGCGGTTCTATCTGCCGGAAGGCGAGGGGATGGCGATCCAGAACGACATGCGGGTGCGGCCGTTCGGCATTCGCATCGCGCTCGCCAGGGACGGCACGGCGCAGATCAAGGCGCTGATGGACGGCGACAAGACGCTGTTCGAGGAACCGCTTTATTAGCGCGCATAGGTGTCGGCGTTAACTGCTGGACAGTGCGCCGTCCTCCTTCGCCAAGGCTTCGGAGGACACCCTTCGCTTTGACGAGCTTCAGGGTGGCCCGCCACCCGAAGCTCGCCAGAGCGAAGGGTGGTGCGGATGAAGGGACTCGAACCCCCACGCCTTTCGGCACTGGAACCTAAATCCAGGGCGTCTACCAATTCCGCCACATCCGCATTGCCCGGCCAATCCCATGTAGCCATCATTCTGTCAATGTCGCAGGCCACATCAGCGGTTATTGGCCGGCGCATGATCCCGAAAATCGAAAAATCGATCTTCGGGAAGGGTCATGCGCCAGAATCAGGGTGCTACAGCGTCCTTTGCGGGTCCAGGAGGACGCGCGGCGCTGTAGTTGCGAAGATGGTTGAAAATCGGCCGCGCCTGTGACAAAAGGCGTGTCGAATGTGACGGGACGCGACGATCCGCTTCTGCTGAATGTGATAAGAAGTAGGAAAAACAAAGACTTATTCACATTTTGGAGCGTATTTCCTGAGGATTTGAGCCGCGTTGGGCGGGCAAAACCCTGAAGTCCCGCGCCAAAAGCCATTCCCGGCAAAGATCATACCGGCAGGTTGTAACGGCAGAAGCCGTTTGGCGGCCTCATTGGTGGAAACAAAGGTTTTATGATGCAGGTCACCGAAACGCTCAACTCCGGTCTCAAGCGCGAGATCAAGATCACCGTGCCGGCGGGTGACATGGAGGCCAAGCTGATGGCGCGGCTTTCCGACGCCAGGAACAAGGTCCGCATCAACGGTTTCCGCCCCGGCAAGGTGCCGGTGCAGCACCTGCGCAAGGTCTACGGCAAGTCGTTCATGGCCGAAGTGGTCAACGAGATCCTCAACGATTCGACCCGTTCGATCATCACCGGGCGCGGCGAAAAGGCAGCCATGCAGCCTGAAGTGATCATGACCGAGGACGAGAAGGAGGCCGAGAAGATCCTGGCCGGCGGCGCCGACTTCGAGTTCCGCCTGAACTACGAGATCATCCCGGAGATCGAGATCAAGGATTTCTCCGACATCAAGGTGACGCGCCAGGTGTTCGACGTGCCTGACAGCGAGATCGACGAGCAGGTCCAGCGCGTCGCCGAATCGGCACGCAGCTACGAGCCTAAGACCGGCAAGGCCGCCGAAGGCGACCGCGTGAGCATCGACTATGTCGGCAAGATCGACGGTGAGGCCTTTGCCGGCGGCGCCGGCACCGACCAGCCGCTGGTGCTCGGCTCCAAGGAGTTCATCCCCGGCTTCGAGGACCAGCTCATCGGCGCCAAGGCCGGCGACGAGAAGCAGGTCACCGTGACCTTCCCGGAAAACTACCAGGCGGCGCATCTTGCCGGCAAGGAAGCCACCTTCGACGTCACCGTCAAGGAAGTCTCCAAGCCCGGCGCGCTGGAGATCAACGACGAGACGGCCAAGAATCTCGGCCTGGAGTCGCTGGAGCGCCTGCGTGAGGTGGTGCGCACCCAGATCGAGAACCAGTTCGGTTCGATGACGCGCCAGAAGGTCAAGCGCCAGCTGCTCGACCAGCTCGACGCAGCCTATTCGTTCGAGGCGCCGTCGAAGCTCGTCGAGGCCGAGTTCTCCAACATCTGGAACCAGGTCACCCGCGATCTCGAAGCCGCCGGCCGCACCTTCGCCGACGAGGAGACGACGGAAGAAGAGGCGCGCGCCGAATATATGCGCCTTGCCGAGCGTCGCGTGCGCCTTGGCCTGGTTCTGGCCGAGATTGGCGAAAAGGCCGGCGTCACCGTGTCGGACGAGGAATTGCAGCGCGGCCTGTTCGAGCAGGTGCGCCGCTATCCGGCCAACCAGCAGCAGGAAGCCTTCGAGTTCTACCGCAGCAATCCCGAGGCGCTGAACACGCTGCGCGCGCCGATGTTCGAGGAGAAGGTCGTCGACCATCTGCTCGGCCAGATCTCGGTCACCGACGTCAAGGTCAGCAAGGAAGAGCTGATGGCCGACGACGAGGAAACCGAGACGACCAAGGCGAAGCCGGCGAAGAAGGCCGCTGCGAAGAAGGCTGAGAAGGCCGACGACGCCGAAGAGCCCAAGAAGAAGGCCGCGCCGAAGAAGAAGGCCGCCAAGGACGACGAATAAACGCGGTATTCCACCGAATTGCGAAAGGCCGCCCTCGTGGCGGCCTTTTCCTTTTCTAGGCGACCTGCAGATCGTCGGCGGCGATGTCGAGCAGCCGGTTCATCGCGGCCCTGGCTCCGGCGGTGTCGCGCATGCGGATCGCCTCGAGCACGGCCTGATGCGCAGCAAGCGCCCGCGACTGCGCTTCCATCAGCCTGTTGGTGACGAGGAAGGACGCGCTCAGCGCCGCCTCCAGCATCCCGATCAGTCCCTTCAGAACGACGTTGTGGCTGGCCGCGATCACGCTGCGGTGGAAGGCCAGATCCGCCCGGCAGACACCGTCGAGGTTGTGCGGGATCGAATCGCGCATGGTGTTGAAGGCCGCCTCGATCGCGGCGAGGTCGGAGCCGGTGCCGCGCCTGGCGGCGAGCTCGGCGGCGGCCGGCTCAAAAATGCGGCGCGCCTCGATCAGGCCGGAGATCAGCTCGCTGTCGTTCTGGATATCCGGGTGCCAGCTCAGCACCACGGGATCGAGCAGCCGCCAGTCGTCGCGCGACAGCACGCGCACGCCAACCCGGCGGCGCGCCTCCACCAGCCCCTTGGCCGACAGTACCTTGACCGCTTCGCGCACCGAGGTGCGGCTGACGCCGAGCATGGCGCAGAGCTCTTCCTCGCGCGGCAGCACTTCGCCCGGCCGGTAGGCGCCGCCAAGGATGCGGCTGCCAAGCACGTTGACCACGGAATCGTGGATACGGCTGCCACCACCGCCTTCGGCCTCGACGCGGCGCAACGAACCGTCTTCAGCCACGCCAAGATCAGACGCCATGATTTCCCGACCCTTCTCCAGCCTGCAACTCATAGGCGCGACCGGCGCGCCGCGCAACGCCGCGGTCAGTCATGATAGAGCACCGAGCGGCCGCCATCGACGACGATGCAGGCGGCGTTGAGGAAGGGCGCCTCGTCGGAGGCGAGGAACAGCGCCGTCATGGCCACCTCCTCGGGTTTGCCGATGCGTTTTTGCGGATGCAGATCATAGGTACGCCGCCGCTCCGCCTCGGGGTCCGGAAACGTATTCCAGTAGTCGACGGCGATCTGCGTCTCGATGTAGCCGGGCGCGATGGCGTTCACCCGCACCCCCCTGGCCGCGTAGTCGATGCCGAGCGCACGGGTAAGGCCGAGGAGCCCGTGCTTGGCGACGGGGTAGGGGAAGCAACCGGGGATGATCGAAAAACTGTGCGTGGAGGCGATGTTGACGATCGAGCCGGCGCCCTGGTCGAGCATGGCCGGCAGCACGGCCTTGCTCATGCGCCAGACGCCGTCGAGATCGATGTCGAAGCAGCGCCGCCATTCGGCTTCGCTCGTCTCCAGCGGATCGTGAAAGACGTTGACGCCGGCATTGTTGACGAGGATGTCGATCCGGCCAAAGCTCTCTTTCGCCAGCGTAGCGACGGCTTCGACGGAAGCGGTCTGGCGGACGTCGCAAGGCACAAACAGGACGCTTGTCCTGTTTGGCGAAAGATCCTTTGCGACCGCCTCGCCGGTCGCCTCGTCGATCTCGGCGATGACGACCTTCGCGCCTTCGCGATGGAAGGCGCGGGCGATCGCTTCGCCGATGCCGCGCCCGGCGCCGGTTATGATCGCGACCTTGTCCTGCAGGCGTCCGGTCATTTCACCCTCACCAGTCGACGATCGTGCCGTCCGGCATCACGGCGTTCTGCGTATGCAGCACCTCGGGCGCGAAGGGATGGCGCGCGCAAGCCGCCTCGTCAACCTCGATGCCCAGACCGGGCGCCTCCGGCACCTGCCAGAAACCGTCGACCATGCGGATCGGACCCTTGACCACGTCGAAATACCACGGCACCGCGCCGACCATTTCCTCCTGGATGACATGGTTCGGCGTCGAGACGGCGAAGTGCAGGGCAGCGACGCCGGCGATCGGCCCGAGCGGGTTATGGGGAGCGACGCCGACGCCGACGGCCTCGGCATGGGCTGCGATCTTCTTGGCCTCGGAGAGACCGCCGCAATGGCAGATGTCGGGCTGGATGATGCTGACCGCGCTGGCTGACAGCAATTCGACGAACTCCGCGCGTTCGACCAGCCGCTCGCCGGTCGCCAGCGGCACCGAGGTGCGGGCGGCGAGCGCCTTCAGCCCGGCTGTGTCGCCGGGCGGCAGCGGCTCCTCGACAAACATCGGCCGGCCGGGGGCGAGGGCGTCGATATAGGCAAGTGCTGCGCCAACCGACGCCGGGCGGCCATGAAAATCGACCATGATCTCAATTCCGGGGCCAACCGCCTTGCGCAGCGCCTCCATCAGCCGCGCCACCTTGTCCACATCGGGCAGCGGCGCATGGTAGTGGGTGTAGGGAATGAACACCGCCTTGAAGGCGCGATAGCCTTTCTCGACCACGGCATGCGCGCGCTCGACCAGCGGATCGGTCTCCATCGTCTCATAGACGGCGCGCATGTCGCCAAGGCCGAGATGGGTATAGACGCCGACCTTGTCGCGCACCTTGCCGCCAAGCAGACGCCAGACGGGCACGCCGAAATGCTTGCCCATGATATCCCACAAGGCCATCTCGATGCCGGAGATCGCGCTCATGCCGATCGCGCCGAGCCGCCAGAACGATTGCTTGCGCATGACCCGTACGGCCTGTTCGATGTCGCGAGGGTCGCGCCCGACGATCAGCGGCGCCAGATCCTCGACAGCGCCGACCACGGCCCTTGTCTTCCACTCCAGTGTCGCTTCGCCCCAGCCATGCAGACCCGGCTCGTCGGTCAGCACCTTCACGAACACCCAGTTTCGCATTTCCGCATTGACCACGCGGGTCTCGATGCCTGTGATCTTCACCTGAAAACTCCCGCGCAATCGCTTAATAGATCATATCTATAGCGCACGTTAGTCGACTTTGGTGGCGCGTTCAACGCCCATTGTGATGCTGCGGTGCAGCAAATCCCGCATAAACCGCCCCTATGGTGCCCAGAAAAGGCGTTGACAGTAGTATTAAACATAGTATCTATAAATTGGTTTGATCCGATCTAGATGTTAACGTCGATCTCGGATTGGGCAAGTCCCGTAGGAACAGGTTGCCTGCAGTCCGATTGGCTGCGGCGCCACGACGGGCGCAATTCACCATCCGTTGGGAGGACGACATGAAATCCATGAAGAAGTTTGCAATCGCCGCGCTTGCGGCGGCCACGTTTGCCTCGGTGGCCGCACCGGCGTTGGCCGATTCGACCGGCATCGGCGCCATCTATCTCGACGACGTCGGTTTCTATGCCGCCGTGCGCAAGGGCATCCAGGACGGCGCCAGCTCGATGGGCAAGAAGATCGACCTGCTCGAGACCAATGCGCGCGCCGATCCCGGCGCCGAAGCCTCTTTCATCGACCGCCTGATCTCGGCCAACGTCAAGGCGATCATCCTGTCGGCCGTCTCCGCCGACGGTTCGGTGCGCGCCATCAAGCGGGCGCACGAGGCCGGCATTCCGGTCGTGTGCTACAACACCTGCATCAACGATGCCGACATGAAGAAATATGTCTATGCCTACGCGGTCGCCGATCCGACGGAGTTCGGCCGCCAGCTCGGCGACGTCGCGGCCGACTATTTCATCGCCCAGGGCATCAAGGAGCCGAAGATCGGCGTGCTGAACTGCGAGTTCGTGGAAGTCTGCGTCAAGCGCCGCGAAGGTTTTGAGGCGGCGCTGAAGGCCAAGGTTCCCGGTTATGTCATCTCGGCGAACCAGCGCGGCACCGTGCTCGACGATGCGGTATCGGTGAGCGACCAGATGCTGTCGGCCAATCCGGACATCAACGCTTTCTTCGGCGAGGGCGGCGATGCCGGCACCGGTGCGGTGCGCACCATCAAGCAGCGCGGCCTGACCGGAAAGGTCGTTGTTTTCGCCGCCGATATGACGTCCTCGGCCGCGACCGAACTCGCCGATTTCTCGGTGATGAAGGCAGTGGCCGACGTGTCCGGCCAGGGCATCGGCAAGCTGGCGCTCGAACAGGCGCTGAACGGCGCCGAGGGCAAGAAGGCCGCCGATATCATCGTGCCCATGGGGATATCGATCTTCAAATCGGCAGACGAGGCCAAGAAGTGGCTCGAAACCCACAAGGACGGCCTGTCCTGATCGCATCCTCCCAAACCATGCGATACTGGCCGCCGCATTGCGGCGGCCAGTCCTTTCGGGAACTGACAACTTTTCGGGAAACCGACAACCTCGGATACTACCCGCGGCCGAAAGAGCCGGGGTCCGGAGCCTGACCATGCCAAAGATGCTTGCCGCCTACCTGCCAGGCAATTCCACTGTCGACCTGCGCGAGATCGACCGCCCTGAGCCGGGCATCGGCCAGGTGCTGCTGAAGATGAAAGCGTCCGGCATCTGCGGCAGCGACATCCACTACATCTACCACAAGCATCTCGGCGACGATCCGCGCACCTCCTATCAGGGCGTGGTGGCGGGGCACGAGCCGGCGGGCCAGGTTGTCGAACTGGGCGCCGGCTGCCGGCATTTCAAGCCGGGCGATCGCGTCGCCGTCTATCATATTTCCGGCTGCGGCTTTTGCCGCAACTGCCGCAAGGGTTTTCAGATCTCCTGCACCGATCCGCAGCGTGCCGCCTATGGCTGGCAGCGCGATGGCGGCCATGCCGAATATCTCGTCGCCGACGAGCGCGACCTCGTGCATCTGCCTGGCACACTGTCCTATCGCGACGGCTGTTTCATCTCCTGCGGCGTCGGCACCGCCTACGAGGCCGTGCTGCGCGGCAATGTTTCGGGCAGCGACGCCGTGCTCGTCGTCGGCCTCGGGCCGGTCGGCATGGCGGCGCTGATGCTGGCCAAGGGCCGTGGCGCGCGCCTGGCAATCGGCGTCGATACCCAACCCGATCGGGTCGAGACAGCGAGGAAGCTCGGCCTGCTCGATCACGGCTTCATCGCTGGGCCGGAGGCGCTCGGCGCCATCAACGAGCTGACCAAAGGCGGTGCTGCCGTCGCCATCGACTGCTCCGGCAATCCGCGCGGCCGGGTGCTGGCGTTGCAGGCGACGCGCACCTGGGGGCGCTGCGTCTATATCGGCGAAACCGGCAAGGTCGAGTTCGATGTCAGCGACAACCTTCTGCACCGCCAGCGGACCATCTACGGCTCATGGGTGACCAGCGTCCACAATATGGATCAGTGCTGCGAGGATCTCGACGCTTGGGGCCTGCACCCGCACGACATCATCACCGATGCCTTCCCGCTGGAAAAGGCACCCGAAGCCTATGCGCTGATGGCAGGCGGACGCTCCGGAAAAGTCATCGTCGAATTTCCGGACTGAGCGATGGCCGATATCGAAATCGCCAACGAAGCGCTGAGCCTCACTGTCAGCACCACCGGCGGAGCCGTTTGGCGGTTCCTTTCCCGGTCGGGCGTTGTGGAGGTGCCGCTGTTTCGCGAGCCGCCGCAAGGGCGGGAACGCGCGGCGCTGAAATCGGGCTGCTTTCCGCTGGTGCCTTTCGGCAATCGGGTGCGGGGTAACCGCTTCACCTTCGAAGGCCGTGAATATTCGCTCAAACCCAACATGGACTGGGACAGACACTATCTGCATGGCGACGGCTGGACCGGCGAATGGCAAATTGTCCATCACACAGGCACCGAGATCGCACTTGCGTTCGGCCATCGTGGCGATGGCACGCCGTACGCCTATGATGCCGAGCAGCGTTTTTCGATCGACGGCCCCACACTGACGACGACGCTGTCCGTCACCAACCGCGGCGAGTTCGCGCTGCCCTTCGGTGTCGGCTGGCATCCCTATTTCCCGCTGACGAAAGAGACCACGCTCAAGGCGGCCGCCCGCTCTTGTTGGGACGAGGATTCTTCCTGGCTGCCGACAATCGAGCATCCGGTGGCCGGCGATATCGACTTCGCTCAGCCGCGCGGCCTGCCGCGCCGCTGGGTCAACACGGTTTTCGAGGGCTGGAACGGCAGGGCTGACATCGACTGGCCGGAGAGCGGGATTTCCCTGGAGATCGATGCCGATCCGATCTTTTCCCGCTATCTGGTCTTTGTCTCCGATCCGGCCTTCGATGCCGGCTACGACTATGATTTCTTTTGTTTCGAACCGATGAGCCATAGCGCTGACGGACATAACATGCCCTCCGGCGGCGGACTGGTGAGGCTGGCACAAGGCGAAAGCCTCACGGGTTCCGTCCGCTACTCCTGCCACCGGCCCTGACGAGGAAGATTGCGATGAGTGCGACCACAACCAACCCTCGGCGCGGCTTTCGCCTGTTCGCGCTCGACATGAACGAGATCGGCCTGATCGTCATCCTGCTCGTCCTCTATTTCGGCTTCGGCGCGACCACCAACGGCTTTCTGTCGGCCAACAACCACCTCTCGCTGTTGCGCGACGCTGCTTCCATCGCGATTGCCGCCTGGGCGGTGACGTTGATCATCATCGCCGGCGAGATCGACGTCAGCGTCGGGCCGATGGTCGCCTTCACCTCCGTCTGCCTCGCCTTCATGCTGAAGGCTGATGTCAACGTTGCACTGGCCATCCTGGCGGCGCTCGCCATCGGCGGTGCGCTCGGCACCTTCGCCGGATCGTTGCGCGCCTATTTCGGGGTGCCGTCCTTCGTCGCCACGCTCGGCCTGTGGAGCGCGCTGCGCGGCATGTCATTCTTCACCACCAACGCGCTGCCCGTCACCTTTCCCGACAACGCCTTTCTCGACATCCTTGCCGACAACATGTTCGGCATCCCCACGTCGGCCATCGTCATGCTGGTGCTGTTCGCCATTTTCTCCTTCGTCAGTCAGAAGACCGCCTATGGCCGGTCGATCTTCGCCGTCGGCGGCAACGCCAATGCCGCGGAACTGTGCGGCATCAACGTCGCGCGCATTCGCGTGCTGATCTTCACCACGTCGGGCGTGATGGCAGCCCTTGCCGGTGTACTGTTGACCGCGCGCCTCGGCTCCGGCAATGCCGGCACCGCTTCCGGCCTGGAATTCGACGTGATCGCCGCCGTCGTCATCGGCGGCACCGCGCTGTCGGGCGGGCGCGGCTCGATGCTCGGCACGTTGCTCGGCGTCTTCGTCATCACGCTGATCGGCAACGGGCTGGTGCTGCGCGGCATCAATCCGTTCTTCCAGGAAGTGGTGCGCGGCGTCATCATCGTCGCAGCCGTGCTCGCCAACATCCTGGTCACGCGCTATCGCGAACGCCGCATTTTCGGCGCTTGACGCAAACCGGGAGGACTAGCCATGCAGACCGCCCGCCAGCAGGACCCGCAGCCCTTGGTCGCCGCGGTGCATGGCGCCACCAAGCGCTATCCCGGCGTGCTGGCGCTGGACGATGTCGATTTCGAGATCGACCGGGGCGAAGTCCGCGCCTTGCTCGGCAAGAACGGCGCGGGAAAATCGACACTGATCCGGCTGCTGACCGGGGCCACCGTGCCCGACAGCGGCGGGGTCACGATCGACGGTGCGGCTCTGACCGGTTCTGGCACCCAGCGCACGGTCGAAGCGGCCCGGCTCGGCGTGCGCGCCGTCTATCAGGAACTCAGCCTGATCGTCGGCATGAGCATTGCCGAGAATCTGTTCCTTGGTCGCTGGCCGTCCAGCATGGGCGTGCTTTCCCACGGCGAGATGGAGCATCAGGCGAGCGAGACGCTGGCCCGGCTTGGGCTGACGCTCGATCCGCGTCGGCGCGTCGCGACGCTGAGCCCGGCCGAACGACAACTCGTCGAGATCGCCCGCGTCATGATCGGCGAACCGAAGCTCGTCATCCTCGACGAGCCGACCAGTTCGCTTGCGGCCGCCGAGGTCGAGCTCCTGTTCAAGGCCGTGCGCAGCCTGGCCGCCGCCGGCATCGCGGTGATCTATGTCAGCCATCGTATGAGCGAGATCCGGCAGATCGCCCAGGCCGCCACGGTGATGCGCGACGGCAAGGTGGCAGGGACTGTCGAGGTCGCCGGCGCCGACACCGCGGAGATCATCCGGCTGATGCTTGGCCGCAGCGAACAGGAGGATCGGCTGGTCGGGGAGGCGAGGGGAGGCGATACCGTGCTGTCGGTGCGCGATCTGGCCGTACCGCCAAAGCTCTCGGGAGTCTCGTTCGATCTGAAACGCGGCGAGGTGTTGGGTTTTGCCGGCCTGCTCGGCTCAGGGCGAACCGAGTTGCTGAGGGCGATCGGCGGGCTCGATGGCGTGCGCGCCGGCGCCGTGCTGCTCGACGGCAAGGACATCACCCACGCCTCGTATGGCGACAGGGTCAAGAGCGGCATCGGCATGACGCCGGAAAGCCGCAAGGAGGACGGCATCATGCCGCTGCTCGGCGTCGACGAGAACACTGTCGCCACCGATTTCTCGAAAGTGGCGGTGAGCGGCGTCATCTCGGCATCGAGGATGGCGGAAGCGGCAGGTGACATCGTCCGCCGCATCGGCATCAAGACGGCGCGTATCGACACGCCGGTCGGCACGCTCTCGGGCGGCAACCAGCAGAAAGTGGTGATCGGCCGCTGGGTCTATGCCGGGAGCCGTATTCTGCTGCTCGACGAGCCGACCCGTGGCGTCGATGTCGAAGCGAAATCGCAAATCTATGCCATCATCCGCCAACTCGCCGCGGAGGGCAAAAGCATCATCTTCGTGTCAAGCGAGATCGAGGAATTGCCGAAGGTCTGCGACCGGGTCCTGGTGCTGAAGGACGGGAACTTCGTGCAGGAATTCTCCGCACCCGGAATCGAGACCGACACGCTGATGGCCGCCTGTCTTTAGGGACTCCGCTGTTGAATTTCGCAAGAATCAGCAGCTGCACGCCCGGTGTCGTCGCGGCGATCAATGCAGGACCCTGGCGAGAAACCGTCGCACCAGCGGCAGGGCGACCTCAAAATGGGTCTCCAGCAGCCAGTGCCCTGCGTCGTGCAGCAGATGCAGTTCGGCCTCAGGTAGATCCCGCAGATAGGCGCGCCCTGCCGGCTCGGGCATGTATTCGTCCTTAGGCCCCCAAAGGATCATTGCCGGCGGCTGCTGCTCACGCAGGTAGCCCTGGTAACGAGGGAACCAGTCGAGATTAGCCTCGAGCTTCTCCATCAGCCCGACTGACAGCGTGCGGCGAACCGGCGTATCCATCAGCGGCCAATGCAATTTCCACATATCGGGCGGGATACGTTGCGCCACGTCGTCATCGACTTCACCCACGAACTCGGCGCGAAAGCCGTCCTCGCTGACCGCTTGTTCCAGCGGCGCGTGGTTCTCCGGTGAAGGATCTCGCCAGAATCGCCGGATCGTTTCGTATTTGGGGCCAAGGGCATCCGCGTAGATGTCGCCGTTCTGGATAACAAGTGCCTTGATTCGCGACGGGTGGGCTATGGCATGGCGCAGGCCGATCTGCGAGCCGTAATCGTGCAGCCATAGCGCGTAGCTGCCAAGTTTCAACGCGTCGGTAAATCGCTCCAGAAAAGTCGCGTAGGCGTCGAAATCATAGCCGAAGCGGGCCGGATCGGGGGTTCCACTGTAGCCAAAGCCAGGGAAGTCCGGCGCGACCGTCCGCCACCGATCGGCGAGCGCCGGCATTAGCCGGCGATATTGGAAGGACGAGCAGGGATAGCCGTGCGGAAGCAACAACACCGGCGCGGCTTCAGGACCTGCCTCTCTGTAGAAGACCGTCTCGCCGTCGATGGTGAGGCTGACGTGGCGCACCTCCAGGACGCTGCTGTCGTTCATGGACGCTACCCTGATTCTCATTTGCGGACGTTGAACCGTAGGTGATCTAACGCCTTTGACCGGCTTGCGTTCCGACGGCGCCCGATGCCGATCGGAGCCGCTTCATCGCTTTGGTCAATCTTGCTGGTGTCTTCTTCTATCTGCCGGCTAAATTCTGTGGTAAGTAAATGCCGCAATTACACGGAGGAGAAGCGGATATTCCGCTTCGTCGAGCAAGGCGCATGCCGGCTCAAGCATCGGCACGCGTGGATCGTCCAAGGCATATTTTTGACGATCGGTGAGGAGATGCCATGCGCGCAACTGCGTTTTTCGCCGTCGTGTCCGTTGCGACCTTCATCGCGGGCCAATGTCAGGCACAGGATGCCGCGGCCGGTGAGAAGGTCTTCACGAAATGCAAGGCCTGTCATGTCGCGGACGAGGACAAGAACAAGGTCGGCCCATCGCTGAACGGCGTCATTGGCCGGACGGCGGGCACGCATCCGGATTTCAAATATTCCGAAGCCATGGTGGCGGCCGGCAAATCGGGCGTTGTATGGGACGAGCCCACGCTGACGACCTATCTTCACGACCCCAGGGGCATGGTCAAAGGCTCGAAGATGGTGTTTCCCGGTCTCAAGAAGGATGAAGACGTCGCCAATGTCATCGCCTATCTGAAGCAATTCTCGAAGTAACCCTGTTGCATCGGTGGTCGCCTGAAAATGTCGACTAGGGAAAGCCGCCTCAGGGATACCGGCATCCGCCTCTCGGAAGCGACGGCAGCTGATTTCTTCGCGCTTCTGAAACCACGCGTCATGGCGCTGGCTGTGTTTACTGCTTTCGTCGGGCTTATGATGGCGCCGGAGGCGATGAACCCGGTCATCGCCCTGGTAGCAATCGGCGCAATTGCCGTTGGAGCAGGAGCGGCCGGCGCACTCAACATGTGGTACGACGCCGATATCGACGCATTAATGTCGCGCACGTCAAAGCGGCCGATTCCGTCAGGCCGCGTCACGCCGGGCGAAGCTCTCGGCTTCGGCCTGGTGCTTTCCGCACTTTCGGTCATGACGCTCGGCGTGCTGGTGGGGTGGCTTGCGGCATCGCTGCTGGCCTTCACCATCTTCTTCTACGTCGTCATCTATACTATGTGGCTGAAGCGCTCGACGCCGCAGAATATCGTCATCGGCGGCGCCGCCGGCGCTCTTCCTCCGGTCATCGGGTGGGCGGCCGCCACTGGCGCCATCGGCATTGAAAGCGTCATTCTGTTTCTGATCGTGTTCCTGTGGACGCCGCCGCATTTCTGGGCGCTCGCGCTGTTCAAAGTCGGTGATTACGCGGCGGCCGGTATCCCGATGATGCCGAATGTCGCCGGAGCGGCTTCGACCAGAAAACAAATGCTTGCCTATTCGCTGCTTCTGGCGCCAGTCGCCGTGCTGCCTTGGGCGTTCGGATTCGCGAGCGGATTCTACGGGATCGTCTCGGCTGCATTGGGCGCGGGCTTCATCTGGCACGCCTGGAAGCTTCTGGTCTTTCCCGATCAGGAGACAAAACTCGCAAAAGCGCTGTTTGCCTATTCGATTTTCTATCTATTCGCGATCTTCGCAATTCTGCTTGCCGACACCATTGCGATGCGCGCGGTCATGTCCGCCGGAAACTGACGGCACGACCAGTCTTTCCTTGGGTACCTGCTGCTTCGAGGCCGGCAGTTGCCGCACGGAAGACATCGGCCGGGGCTCATACGTCACACCGGCAGCGCACAGAATCCCAGCAGCAGCAGAATAACTATGCCGAGGCCCAGTATGAGAACAGTCTTTCCGTCCATGAGCTCTACCTTCGACACGCAAAGAATATCGAAGAAAGGCTCCCAGAGCTAGCCTGACGATGTCAAACCTCTCTGACAAAGGGCGACAAATCTCCCGCAAGAGAGTATGTTGATCATGGTGCGGTCGCGATTGTGCGTGGCCAATCACGCCGAACGGTAGCACCATTGAGACTCGCGACCTCGCCGGACCTGATCTGGAGGAATGGTCATGGCAAGTTTTCACGTGATAGCCGGCGCCACTGAGACGCTGGAGCATACGAAAGTCAGAAAGATCGGTGTTTCCGACCTCTTCGACGCGCTCCGGCGCGGCGTCGACGATTTCATGGTCAAGCCCTCGCATATCGTCTTTCTCTGCCTGATCTATCCGCTCGTCGGCGTCGTGCTCGCGGCCTGGACATCGGGGGCGGACGCGTTGCCTCTGCTGTTTCCGCTGGTGTCCGGCTTCGCGCTGATCGGCCCGTTCGCGGCGATCGGCCTCTATGAGATAAGCCGGAGAAGGGAGGCCGGGCTCGATACGTCCTGGCGGCACGCTTTCGAGGTCAGGAATTCTCCGGCCTTGCCGGCGATCGCGGCGGTCGGGATCATGCTGCTGGCAATCTTCATCACCTGGCTTTTGACAGCGCAGTTGTTCTACCAATATCTCTTTGGCCCGGCTCCGCCGGCATCGATATCCGGCTTCATCAATGAGATATTCGCAACCGGTCGCGGCTGGACGCTGATTATCCTTGGGCACGCCATCGGCTTCGTCTTCGCCGTGGTGGTGTTGTGCACAACGGTCGTCGCCTTCCCGCTGCTGCTCGACCGCGACGTCGGCGCTTACGAAGCCATTCACACTTCAGTGCGGGCAGTGCTGGCGAACCCGATCACCATGGCTGTCTGGGGATTGATCGTCGCCGTCGCCCTGATCATCGGCTCGGTGCCGGTGTTCGCGGGGCTGGCGGTCGTGCTGCCGATCCTCGGTCACGCCACTTGGCACGTTTACCGCAAGGTCGTGGAACCGCCGGCGTCCGCCAGACCGGCGACCTGAAAGAACCCTGCCTTGCCGCATCGGCGAGAGCGCCGGCGCGGCAGGCTGGTTCGAGCGGCGAAGAGCGTCGATCCGGACGCGCCGCGCGTCAGGGGCCGGCGCCGAAGAACGACAGTCGCGTGAGCAGCGTGTAATCCGCTTCGAAAACCATCATTGCCACGAACACCAGCACCAGCACCGGCGGCAGGATGATCGCATAGGTCAACGCCAGCCGCTCCCAGGCCATGTGCATGAAAACGGCGACGATCAGACCTGCCTTCAGCATCATGAAGATCAGGATCAACGACCATCTGAGGTAGCCGTGGACGCCGAAATAATCGACCATGTAGGAGCAGGCGCTGAGGATGAACAACCATGCCCAGACCACCAGATAGAGCTTGATCGGATGCTCTTGATGAACCTCCGCTTGGGCGACAGCGGCCGCTGGCGCTTCATGCGCCGTGTGAAGTGCGTGTGGCCCCAGGCCGTTTGCGGTTGCTTCAGCCATATCTGCCTCTCACCAAAGATAGAAGAATGCGAAAATGAACACCCAGACCAGATCGACGAAATGCCAGTATAGCCCCATGATCTCGACATTCTCGTAGTGGCCCTTGCGGCTGGTGAAGAAGCCGGGTCGTCCGGTGTCGTAATCGCCGCGCCAGACCTTTCGCGCCACGATGACCAGAAAGATCACGCCGAACGTCACATGCGTGCCGTGGAAGCCGGTGATCATGAAGAAGGTTGATCCGAACTGCGCCGCACCCCATGGGTTGCCCCAGGGTCGCACCCCTTCGGTGATCAGCTTGGTCCATTCGAAGGCCTGCATGCCGACGAAGGTTGCGCCGAGCACCGCGGTCAGAAGCATCAGGATTGCCGTTTTACGGCGGTCGCGGCGATAGCCGAAATTGACCGCCATGGCCATGGTTCCGCTGCTTGAGATCAGCACGAAGGTCATGATGGCGATGAGGATCAGCGGAACGTTCGAGCCGCCGATATGCAGGGCAAAGACCTCGCTCGGGTTGGGCCAGGGCACACGCGTGGACATGCGCGCGGTCATGTAGGAGAGCAGGAAGCAGCCGAAGACGAAGGTGTCGCTGAGCAGGAAGATCCACATCATGGCCTTGCCCCAGGACACGTTCTTGAACGCGCGCTGATCCGACGACCAGTCGGCGGCGATGCCTTGCCAGCCGGCGGGGCGGGGCTCCGTTTGGCCGATATGCGTCAGTGTCGTCTCCGTCATCGGCCCGATCCCCTAGGTCAGCAACTGTCGGCAAATGTCGATGAACGTCGCCGCCCAGCCGGCCAGAAGCGCGAAGATGGCGAGCCAGACGAAAAGCAGGAAATGCCAGTACATGGCGCAGAGTTCGACACTGAGGCGAAGCCGCTGCGGCCGCGCGCCGTTCCAGGCGCCGGCGGTCGTTCTGCCCAGCGCCACTAGCCCTCCCAGTATGTGCAAGCCATGCATCCCGGTTATCAGGTAAAAGAAACTGTTGGCCGGATTGGCGGTCAGCAGATAGCCGTCGGCGGTCAGTTCCCGCCACGCCACAAGCTGCCCGATCAGGAAGGCGAGCGCCGTGAGCCCGGCGGTGGCAAGGCCGAGCCTGACCGTGTCGATCTGGCCCTTGCGCGCAGCGACCGAAGCGCATTGCAGCGCAACGCTGCTCAGGATCAATACCCCCGTGTTGAACCAGAGCAGGCGCGGAACCGGCAGCGGCTGCCAGTCCGACAGCTCCATGCGCATGAAGTAGGCGCTGGTGAACAGCGCGAACAGGCAGCCGACGACGGCGAGGAAGACGCCAAGGCCGATCTTGGCGGTCGGCAGCGCCGAGCCTTCCATGCCGATGAGATCCCCGATCACGCCTTGCTCGAGCCATGGCTTCGCCATCAGCCGCTGGTGGGAAAGCCACCATCCGGCAAAGCCGGCGATTACAGCCAGGAAGACCAGGATGACGCTCATGCCGGCTCCCTGGAGGTGCCGAAGGCGCCCGGCATGTTTTGCGGGATAAAGTCCTCCTTGGCGCCGGGCACGCTGTAGTCGTAAGCCCAGCGATAGACGATCGGCAGTTCCTTGCCGAAATTGCCGTGGGCAGGCGGTGTCTGCGGCGTCTGCCATTCGAGGGTGGTCGCGCGCCAAGGGTTGCCGCCGGCCTCGCGGCCATGGCGGATGCTCCAGATCAGATTGAACAGGAATACGATCTGCGCGAAGCCGACGATGAACGCCATGATGGAGATGAACGAATTCAGGTCATGCGCCGACTCCGTCATGACAGTCATGTCGGTCAGTTCGTTGTAGCGCCGCGGCACGCCCATCAGGCCGATATAGTGCATGGGGAAGAAAATCAGATAGGCGCCGAGGAACGTCACCCAGAAATGGAACTGGCCGAGCCTCTCGTCCAGCATCCGGCCGGTGACCTTCGGATACCAGTGGTAGATCGCGCCGAAGATCACGACGATCGGGGCGACGCCCATGACCATATGGAAATGGGCGACGACGAACATCGTGTCCGACAGCGGAACGTCGACGACGACATTGCCGAGGAACAGCCCGGTCAGGCCGCCATTGACGAAGGTGACAATGAAGGCCAGGGCAAAAAGCATCGGTACAGTGAGGTGGATGTCGCCGCGCCACAGCGTCAGCACCCAATTGTAGACCTTGATGGCCGTCGGGACGGCGATGATCAATGTCGTGGTGGCGAAGAAGAAGCCGAAATAGGGATGCATGCCGCTGACATACATGTGGTGCGCCCAGACCACGAAGCTCAGCGCGCCGATGCCGACAATGGCCCAGACCATCATGCGGTAGCCGAAGATGTTCTTGCGTGCGTGGACGCTGATCAGGTCGGAGACGATGCCGAAGGCCGGCAGCGCGACGATGTAGACCTCGGGATGGCCGAAGAACCAGAACAGGTGCTGGAACAGGATCGGGCTGCCGCCGCTATGCTGCAATTGTTCGCCCATCTCGACGATCGCCGGCATGAAGAAGGAGGTGCCGAGCGCGCGGTCGAACAACATCATCACGCAGGCGACGAACAGCGCCGGGAAGGCAAGCAGCGCCATGACGGTCGCGGTAAAGATGCCCCAGACAGTCAGCGGCAGGCGCATCAGCGTCATGCCGCGCGTGCGGCCCTGCAGCACCGTCACCACGTAGTTCAGGCCGCCCATCGTGAAGCCGATGATGAACAGGATCAAAGAGACCAGCATCAGGATAATGCCCCAGTCCTGGCCGCCGGGCGTGCCGGTCATGATGGCTTGCGGCGGGTAGAGCGTCCAGCCGGCGCCCGTCGGTCCGCCGGGCGCAAAGAAGCTCGACACCAGGACCAGCACGGCAAGCAGGTAGATCCAGTAGCTCAGCATGTTGACATAGGGGAAAACCATGTCGCGCGCGCCGACCATCAGCGGGATCAGATAATTGCCGAAGCCGCCGAGGAACAGTGCCGTGAGCAGGTAGATCACCATGATCATGCCGTGCATGGTGATGAACTGATAGTAGGCTTCCGGGGTGATGAAGTCGAACGTGCCGGGGAAGCCAAGCTGCAGCCGCATCAGCCAGGACAGTACCAGGGCGACAAAGCCGATCGCCGTCGCCGTCGCCGAATACTGGATGGCGATGACCTTGGCGTCCTGCGAGAAGACATACTTCGTCCACCAGCTATGCGGATGGTAGAGCTCCATTTCCGCAACTTCGGCCGGCGGGATGGCATCTGCAGGCGTGACATCGACCATGGGAGCACCTCCGTGCCCTTTTCAGCGAGACCCGACCGTTTCGAGCTCTGCTGCAATTTCCTGACCTGACGCGATCGTCTTTCCCGGTATCTGGTCGGCCGAGCCCGTCTGCTCAGGCGCCGTCAATTGCGCGAAAGTCTGCTGTTCTCCGAGCCAGGCCAGATAGTCTTCCTGGCTATCGACCATGACCACACCATGCATCAAGGAATGCCCCTGGCCGCAAAGTTCGGCGCACAGGACCTGGAAGGTTCCGGTCTTGGTCGGGGTGAACCAGAAATATGTAACGGAGCCCGGGATCATGTCCATCTTGGCGCGGAATTCCGGCACATAGAAATCATGCAGCACATCGATCGAGCGGAGCAGCATCTTGACCGGCTTGCCGACCGGCAGGTGCAGATCGGCCGCCTCGACGACGACATCGTCCTGGCCATTGGGATCGCTGGCGATCACGCCCAGCGGATTCTCGGGCGTGACGTCACGGGTGTCGGATGTGCCGAGCTTGCCGTCCTTGCCGGGCAGGCGGAAGCTCCACTGCCATTGCTGGGCGACGACTTCGACATCGGTCGCTTCGCTTGGAACATTGACGAAGCGGCTCCAGACGAACAGGCCGGGAACCAGCAAGGCGGTAACTCCGGCCGCGGTGACGACCGTCAGCCACCATTCGAGCCGCTTGCTCTCCGGTTCATACGCCGCCCGGTTCCCTTCCCGATGACGGAAGCGGAAGACGCAATAGGCCATGAACAAGACGACGGCGGCGAAGACGACGCCGGTGATCCAGAAGGTAATGATGATGGTGTTGTCGATATAGTCCCAATTGGAAGCAATCGGCGTCCACCACCATGGGCTCAGGAAGTGGAACAACACTGAGCCCACGACAATCAAAACGAGTACAAGCGCTATGGCCATGTCCCGTTCCTCCCGGCATTTCAGGGGGCGCGAAGCCGTCCCGGGAAAATGCCTGTTACATCATAGCTTGATTTGCCGTCGAAATTCTAGTGCGGTCTTCGGATCGACCGAAAAAGCATGGCAATGATGTGGAAAAGCCTGGGAAGGCTACATCGAGAACAGGTTGCCAAAGACCGCCTTCTTCGTTGTGGCGCCGCGGCAACAGGCATGCGGGCAAGTGAGAGGTAGCAACTGGCGATACGAAGCCTTGATCATTATCTGCGCTGTGTTGCGAAACGCAGGGCTGCTGGAGGCATGGTTGAGGCTACTCGTTGGTATCGGAGGCGCGATCGCCACGGCATTGCTGCTTGCCTCGGTCAGCGGCGTCGCCCAGGCCGGCGCCGCGCTGGACAATTGGCGCTTCAATGAGGGCAGCGACGGCCTGGTCACGGCCTCGCTCTATGCCACCAACAAGCTGATCACCGGCGGCGGCGCCTTGAGCTACAGCCCGGTGCTGACCATCGCCTGCCGCAAGGACGGCGAACCGCGCTGGAGCGAATGGCTGCATGTGAACGATGCCGTCTCCGCCAGAGGCACGATCACCATGTCGGTGACCGCCGACCAGGGCAAGAAGGTCAGCGAAAGCTGGGCGGTCGGCACGCGCGGCAGGATGCTGGTTCGCGACGGCGCCGACGGCGTCAAGCGCCTGGTGTCGGCGAACCGGCTGCTGCTGTCCTGGCGGTTCGGGCTGCTGTCGGGGCGAGGCGAGGCCGATTTCGACCTTGCCGGGGCCAGCGAGGCCGTCGGCCAGATCGCCGGCACTTGCAATGCAGAATTGCCTTGAGCAGCGACCGAAAACGCGACTGCAGCGTCGGCATCCGCCGCTCTCACCGGCACCATTGCTCGATCGCCAGTGCGATCGCCTTCGTGCAATCGACGAGATCACGCACCGACACGCGCTCGTTGGGCTGATGCGCCTGGGCCGGATCGCCCGGGCCGAAATTGACGGTTGGGGTTTTCCCGAGACCGGTCGGCAAACCGATATCGCTGTGCGCACCGAAACCCGACAGGACCGGCGACAGGTCTGCTTTTTCGACCGCGCCCTGGAAGACGCTGACGAACGGGCTGTCGGCTGGAATTTCGGCGCAGTCGGCATCGAGGATCCACTCCACACGGGCGGGATGTTCGCGCAGATAGGGATCGGCCTGGCAGATGTTCAGGACATGTTCCTCGATCTCGCGCTTGACCTTGCCGCCGAGGCCGAACTCGTCCTTTTCGCTCGGCAGATATTGCGCATCGATGACGATCTCCGCCCGGCCGGCCATGGAGGAGGGATGTTCTCCGGCGTTCAGCTGGGTGACGATGATCTGGTTGGGCAGGTCCATGAGAGGATGGTTCTTGCCGGGATCGAACATCCAGCGGCGGTTCAATATGTCGATGCCGTCGAGCATTTGCCTGCACAGTTGAATGGCATCGACCGGACCGCTCGAATACCAGGCATTCGGTGTCAGCTCGGCGTGGCCGCCGATGCCATCGATGATGATCCGTCCCCACAGGATGCCATGACACAAGGGCGCGATCTTGTTGGCCGTCGGCTCGGTCATGATGCCGGCATCGGCGCGAAAGCCGCGGTCGACCATCGCCAGCGAGCCCATGCCGCCGATCTCCTCGTCAACCACGGTCGTAAAGACGATGTCGCCCGATAGGGGCACCTGAAGCTCCCTGAGGATTTCCACGGCCATCAGCATGCAGGCGACACCGCCTTTCATGTCCACGGTGCCGCGGCCATGCAGAAAGCCGTCCTTCAGGACTGGTTGAAACGGGTCGGTCGTCCAGTGTTCGGGCGCACCCGGAGGCACGACATCGATATGGCCGGTGAGCATGATCGAGCGGCCGCCGCCCGTGCCTTTGAGCACGCCGCCGAGATTGGGCCGGCCTTCGAAGGTCCGGCCCTTGTTGGCGCCGGGGCGGCCTTTGTATTTTTCGTAAAGCGCCGGCCCGTCCGGATCCCAGAGATCGGTGGTGAAGCCCAGCGTCTCCAGCCTCTTTTGCAGATAGAGCTGGCAATCCCGTTCGCCGGGGCCGGCGTCTTTCGGGTTCGACTTGACGATGGACGGAAACGACACGAGGTCGCTCAATGTTTGCACGATGCGATCGGCTTCCGCCTCGACCCGCTTGGCAATGATGTCCTCGAAAGACGGCATGAATTATCTCCAATTTTGGGAAAGTCGATCGGCCAGAAGCACGAACACCAGGAGAGCGCCGACGATGCCCACTTGCCAGACGGTGTTGACGTTAAGCTGCAAGAGCCCGGTCTTGAGCGTCACCAAGAGCATGACGGCGGCAAAGACACCGCCGACGCCGCCACGGCCGCCCAGTATGGCGATGCCGCCCAGCATCGCAGCCGTCAGCGATTCCAGTTCGAGGTTTTGCCCGATGTTGGGCCGGCCGCTTCCGAGCCATGCCAGCGAGATCAGGGCGGCGGCTCCGGAAAGCACGCCGCTCAAGCTGTAGAGGATGAGCCGGGCGCGATCGACCGGAATGCCGACCAGACGCGCCGAGCGCTCGTTGAACCCCATGGCGTAGATCCAGCGGCCCCAGGCCGTCCACATCAGCACGATCCCGGCGATGGCGAAGACAGGGATTGCGATGGTGAGGAAGGGAAGCGGAATGCCGGAGAAAACGCCGCGCCCCCAGATCAGCAGCCAGCCCGGCACACCCGATTGCGCCGCGCCTCCGGTCAGCGCCAACGCCAGGCCCGAATAGACGAAGAACGTGCCGAGCGTCGCGATCAGCGGCAGGATGGACAACTTTGTGACGAGGACGCCGTTGAAGGCGCCGAGGGCGGCTCCGGCGATTATGCATGCAGGCGGCAGGAGAAACGAAGGAAGCCCGAGTTTCAAGGCCAGCATGCCGGCTATGGCCGACAGCGAAACAATGCCGCCGACGGAGAGATCGATGCCGGCTCCACCAGCCAGGATGACGATCGCCTGTCCGAGAGCGACGAGCGCCAGGATGGTCGAGAACTGGAGGATCGTCGTGACCGTCGCCAGGCTGAACACGGACGGTTTCAACACCAGCAGGACGACGATCACGATGATCCATAACAGGGCCAACAATGCGAGAATGAGCGCTGGCCCTTGCAGCTTGCGGATGCGGTTCATTTGCTGGCCCACCCCAACGGTGAGAAGGCCCGTGAAAGGGACAGATGGTTGGAAAGCACTTCAAAACCGAGCACGCCGATCAGCAGCCCGCCGGTGACCACCGGTTGCCAGAGGGAAGGAACGCCTGTCAGCAGCAGCCCGTTCTGGAGGATCCTCAGGAGCAGCACGCCAAGGACAGTGCCGACGAGGCTGCATTTGCCGCCCAAAATGCTTGTCCCGCCGAGCACCACGGCGGCGATCGCATCAAGCGGCAGCGTGCTGCCAACTGTCATTTCGACGTTGCGATAGTTGGCGACGTAGAAGGTGGCGGCGAGGCCGGTGAGGGCGCCGCTGACGATGAAGGTCGCAAATCTGACCTTGACGACCGGGATGCCGGACAGCCGCGCCTTTTCTTCCGAATTGCCGATGGCCAGAAGGTGCAAGCCAAAGGGCGTTCGCCTCAGCGCGATCCAGACGGCGAGATAGGCGAGCGCGATCACCCAGGCGGCGACCGGCAGGCCGAGAATGGTCGTGCCAAGCAGCAGCGTCAGGCCGGTCGGCAGGCCGGAAAGCCATTGGCCGCCAAGCAGGACGAAGATCGCCGTGCGGTAGACACCGAGAAGACCAAGCGTGCCGACAATGGCGGGAACCCGGCCAAGCACGATGACGGCGGCCGTCAGCAGGCCCAGCAGCGCACCTGTCAGCGGGCCGACAAAAGCAGTGAGAACGGGATCGACGCCGGCTCCGAGCGCCCTGCCAACGCCGATCGCCGCCAGGCCCATGACGACGCCGACGGACACGTCGATGCCGCCCATGGCCAGCAGCAGCATCATTCCCAAGCCGACCAGCAGCAATTCGATGCTGTTGCGCAAGACCGTCCCGGCATTGCCTGAGGTGGCGTAGTAGGGCGATGCGACAGAAAAGACGATGATCGCCAGGATACAGGCGACGAGCAGGGACCACTCGCGCCCATTCAAAGAGAAAACACCGTTCCTGAGCTGTCGCATCGTCCGTATCGGCTCAGAAATCAAACTTGTCGACGTTCTCGGCCGTAAACACCGCCGGCGGTCCGAGCAGCAGAATGCCTTTGGCGGCATCATAGGTGACGGGATTGTCGAAGCCCGGAACCTTGTTTTCCGCTTCGAATGCCTTGCCGTCGATCAGCTGCTTACCGGCCCAGACGGTGAGATAGCCGAGCTGCGCCGGATCCCACAGTACGGTGAAGCCGAAGGCGCCGCTCTTGAGGTAAGAGCGCGCCGTGTTCGGGCTGCAATAGCCCGCACCGATCACGCTGCCGATCTTGCCCGCGGTTTCGATGGCCTGCGCGACGCCCGGGCAGGTCGTGGACGCGACCGCGATGATGGCTTTGATGTCTGGATTAGCGGCCATCAGATCGCCGGAAATCTGCGCGGCGCGCTCTGCGGTGCCGCCGGCATATTGCGGCTCCAGAAGCTTGAGCTTCGGATATTTCGCCGCTGCCTGCTTCTGCATGAAGCCGATCCAGGCATTCAGGTTGGATGCCGTCGCTTCGCCCGAAACGATGCCGATCTTGGCGTCCTCGCCGACGCGCTTCACCAGCTCATCGATGATGGTGCTGCCAAGGCCTTCGTCCGTCGCCTGGGCGACGTAGACCGCGCGGCCGCTGTCGGGGGCGTCGCTGTCGCTGGTGAACAGCTTGATGCCCTTGGCCTTGGCGGCCTCGACGACGGGAGCGATGCTGGAGGCGTCGAGCACGCTGACCGAGATCGCGTTGACGCCCTGGTCGATAAGGTTCTGCACGATCTGCAACTGATCGACCGGATTGGTGTCGACAGGGCCGCTGTAGATGAAATCGACGCCGAGTTCCTTCGCCGCGCGGTTGCCGCCGGCTTCCATGGCGTTGAAGTAGGGGATGCCGATCAATTGCGGCACGAAGGCAACTTTCGGCTTGTCCTGGGCAAAGGCGGCGGTCGAAACGGCAAGAGAAAGTGCCGAGATCGCAAGAGCTTTCCTGATGTGCTTGAGCATTTGGTTGAACCTCTCTGGAATTTGACGTGCAATTCTAGTTGGCTTTTTCGAGCGCCCGCACGTCGGGATGAGCGCCTGTTATGAAGGAAACGATTTCTTCGGGATTGGTCTCGGCACGCAGCCGTTCGGCCACCTTGCGGCCGCGCCGGAACACGACGATGCGGTCGGCGACCTCGAAGACTTCGGAGATGTTGTGGCTGATGAGCACCACGGCGCAGCCGCGCTCGGCCAGGCGCCGCGTCAGGGCCAGGACCTTGCGCGTCTCGGCCACGGCAAGTGCCGCGGTCGGCTCGTCCATGATCACAAGCCTGGCGTTCAGATTGAGTGCGCGGCAGATGGCGACGGCCTGGCGCTGCCCGCCCGACAGGCTGCCGACCGGGGCTTCCGGATCGGAAATATGGGCGTCCAGCTCCTTGAGCAGGCCGTCGACTCGATGCCGCATGTCAGCGCGGCGCAGAAACGGAACGCCGAGCACCGAGCGCTTGAGTTCGCGGCCAAGAAAGACATTTTCCGAGATCGACAGGTTTTCGGAAAGCGCCAGTTCCTGGAAGATCGTTGCGATGCCCGCAGCTGCCGCATCCTTCGGCGAGGAGAATGCCACCGGCACGCCCTCTATGATCAATTCGCCATCGCTTGCCGGATGCGCGCCCGCCAGGATCTTGATGAAGGTCGACTTGCCCGCGCCGTTGTCGCCGAGCAGCGCCAGCACTTCTCCGGAGCGGATTTCCAGATCGACGCCGGACAGCGCCGTCAGCGCGCCGAAGCGCTTCGCGATTCCTCTGGCAACGAGAAAAGGAGCGGTCATGGCGACAATCCCATGGGGTTGATTGCTAGGCGGCCTTGCTCACCCAGCTCAGCACATTCTTCCAAAGGCGCGCATAGCCCGGCCATTCGACGAAGCTGTTGGGCAGCCAGTGCGGGCCGATGTCGGAGGTCCAGGCCACCGTGCGCCCCTTGCCATAGCGACCGGTCACAAGCAGCGGGTGACCACCTTCATCTTCCGGCAGCGATGCCAGTACCTCGACATCGTCGCGATCCCTCGGGATGACCTCGTTGGCGCCGAGAAGCAGTGGCCATTCCCCCTCGATGCCGGCCAGGATCGGGTGGTCCTTCGAACCGGTTATCGACGGGCGAAACCCTTCCGGTATTTCGAGGCGATCGTCGTTTGGCAGGCATGTCACGGGCAATGCCTCCTCGACAGCCGTGCGATGCCAGCGGGCCTTGCCGTCGATGCCCTGGAAACTGAAATAGCCTCCGACCATGACAAGGCCGCCGCCGACCTTGGTCCAGTCCCGCAGCAGCTTCAACCGGTTCGGCACCGTCTTGCCGTGCAGCCAGACATCGGGATGCAGCAGCAGCGAGTTGGCACCGATGTCGGAGAGGATGATGGCGTCGTAGCGGGACAGGCCTTCGATAGTGAACGGCAGCTTTTCCACCGCCTCATGCGCCGGCATGTAGTCAAGCTCGAATTCGCTGTCCTTCAGCGCCTTGACCAGGGGCTCGGCGCCGAGATGAAACGTCACGCTGCCGAATTGATCGAAGCCCTTATAGTGCGTCGCCGCGCTGACCCAGCTCTCTCCGACCAGAAGCACCTTTGTCTTGCTCACTGCATGACCTCCTTATGACCGGCGGCATCATCCGGCAGCCGCGATGTTGTCCGGCGTCAGTGCCGCCTTCAGTTCCCTAAAATCCGCGATGTGTCCCTGCGCGCCTTCGGCCGTCGTCGTCAGGCTGGCGCCGACCGCGGCGTAGCGAGCGGCCTCTTCCAGGGAGGCGCCGTGCAGCCACAGGCTGAGAAAGATGCCGGCGAAACTGTCGCCCGCTCCGGTGGCGTCGACCCTGTCGACGGGAAGTGCGGGAACCTCGATCTGCGGTCCGCCGCTTTTGGGAAAGACGACCGCGCCGAACTCGCCAAGCGTCACCACCACGGTGCCGCGCTGCTTGATGCGGGCAAGGATGTCGCGTGTCTGCTGGATCATTGTCGCAAGCGGTGTGCGGAGATCGAAGATCTCGCGCAGCATGACATCGTTGATGAAGGTCAGATCGATCCGCTTGACCATTTCCACGAAGGCGTCGGGGCTTCTCGAATTCCGGGGCAGGCCGGCCGAATGCAGGCTCACTTTCCAACCTGCCTGATGAAAGCGATCGATGGAGCCGATCATGCTTTCATAGTGGAAACCCTCGATGTGAAGGCAGGCGGGACGAGCCTGCGTCTGGACATCCATGTTGGCGGTCAGATCGACCTCGCTGAGTTCGAACGGTTCGCTGATGATGGTGCGGCTGCCATTGAGTTCGATGATGACAATCGCCTGAGAGAGGCGATTGTTGAATGTGCGCCTGATCGGCAAGGCGTGGACGCCGAGCTTCGAAAGCTCTGCCAGCGCCCAGTCGCTTTCGGGATCGTCGCCGACGGCCGTCGCCAGTTCGACATCGAGGGCAAAGGGCGCGCCGACGGCTGCGGCGGCGACAGCAAGATTGGCGGCGGGACCGCCCAGGGCCTTCTCGATATGGCGCGCGGTGATGCGGTCGTCGCGGTGTGGCAGAACATCGACACGGCAGAGAAAATCGACGCTGACGCGCCCGACGACGAGCAGTCGCGGCAGGCCTTCGACATTGCCGTGTCTGCGAGGCGCATGACCCGGCAGCGAGCGCGCGAATGCGCTTGGCCGGTACATCAGGTCGGAGATCGCTTTCTGGATGCGTTCGCGCGTCGCTTCTTTGACGACAGCCGTATCATTGATGAAGTTCGACACCGTGCCGATGGAAACGCCGGCGGCATGTGCGACATCTGCAATGGTAGGACGCTTGCGCTGCACGCTGATGATCCAATTGAAGCGCTTCAACGCTAGCAAGCGAAGCGCCGTAACCTCAATAGATTTTCATTCTAATTTTAGGTTATGGCGACGAAATTGACGCTGGGCAGGAGGCCTCTTTGGAAATCCGTTCTTCTCGCCGCCAATTTTTGAAATTTCTTCAATTGCGCTCCAGCTGATTTTGCAAGCCGTCATGAGCACAATGTCGGTAAAAGCCGGGCAGCGATCCGGCAGGCGCGATTGGTGCCTTAACTTCCCGTTAACCGCATGCGCGGGGAAAATATCCGATTAACCGCGGATGCCTGTTTTCGCGGCTATATATCGTTGGTTGCGGTTCACATGAGTCTTGGGAATGTGCGGATTCGGGGGCTATTTCGGTTCTATCCGGGATGCGGAAGCTTTGCTCTCGCGCATGATAGCGGCGATCGCCCATCGTGGACCGGATGAGCACGGGAAATTCGTGGCGCCCGACGCCGGGCTCGGGCATGCGCGGCTGTCAGTGGTCGGGATCGGTGACGGCCAGCAGCCGATGTCCGACGTGTCAGGCGATCTGACAATTGCTTTCAACGGCGAGATTTTCAATTACGTGGAACTGCGCGAAGGGTTGTTGGCCAAGGGCCGGCGCTTCCGTACGTCGAGCGACACGGAAGTCATCCTGCAGCTTTATGACGAGATGGGCGAAGACTGCCTGTCCCTGCTGAACGGCGATTTCGCCTTCGCGCTATGGGACAATCGGCGTCGGCGCATGGTGCTTGCACGAGACCGGATGGGTGTCCGGCCGCTGTTCTACACCAACAAAGACGGGGTGCTTTACTTCGCCTCGGAGATCAAGGCCCTGCTCGAGGTGCCAGGCATCCCGGCCGAGATCGATCCGATTGCGCTCGACCAGATCTTTACGCTCTGGGCGCCGCTCGCCCCACGCACGGCTTTCCGCAATATCAGCGAGTTGGAGCCGGCGAGCGTCATGATAGCGGAGCAGGGGCGGGTCACGATCAAACCCTACTGGCAGCTGGACTATCCGCATCGAGACTCGCGGTCGGAGATCACTAACGAGGACCAGGCGGCTGAAGAATTGCAGGCGCTTCTGACCGATGCGGTGAGGCTTCGCATGCGGGCGGACGTGCCGGTCGGCTCCTATCTTTCGGGTGGGCTCGATTCCTCCGTTGTTTCGGCGCTCGCCGCCGGCATGACGCCTCGGAAATTGCAGACATTTTCCGTGGCCTTCGACAGCGCCGAGCATGACGAAAGCGCCTTCCAGACCGAGATGGCGTCAGCAATTGGCGCTGATCACCGAACCATCCTCAGCCGTGCTGGCGATATCGCCCGTGTCTTCCCCGAAGTCATCCATTTTGCTGAGAAGCCGATCATCCGCACGGCGCCGGCGCCGCTCTATCAATTGTCCGGCCTGGTTCGCCAGGCCGGCCTGAAGGTCGTGCTGACCGGCGAGGGCGCCGACGAGGTCTTCGCGGGATATGACATCTTCAAGGAGGCGCGTGTTCGCCGGTTCTGCGCGCGTCAGCCGGCATCGCGCATGAGGCCAAAGCTGTTCCGCAAGCTCTATCCCTATCTGCCGGGCCTGCAACAGCAATCCGTCGAATACCTGTCCGCATTCTTTGGCGTCGACAACGCCGCTCTAGACGACCCGCTGTTCTCGCATCGGCCGCGCTTCAAGACCACGTCGGCGGCCAAGATCTTCTTCTCAGGTGACCTGCGTGCGATGTTGAACGGATACAACGCGGTCGAGGAATTGGCCGACCGGTTGCCGGAGGCATTCTCGCTCTGGCACCCGCTGCATCAGGCGCAATATCTCGAAACCCGCTTCCTTCTGCCAGGCTACATCCTTTCCAGCCAAGGCGATCGCATGGCTATGGCGCACGGCATCGAGGGACGGTTCCCATTCCTCGACCATCGTTTGGTGGAGTTCGCCGCAAGGCTTCCGCCGGAAATGAAGCTGAAGGGGTTGGTGGAAAAGCACATATTGCGCAAGGCAACCGGGCACCTGCTTCCGAAGGCGATCGGGAAGCGCACCAAACAGCCTTACCGGGCCCCGGACGCCAGCTCCTTCGTGGGAGCCGGAGAACTGGATTACGTCCGCGACGCCTTGAGCGAAGCGAGCATCGCCGCCGGCGGACTGTTCAACGCCAAGGCGGTGGCAAAGCTTCATGAGAAATGCCGCACGCAGCCTGCGTCCGGGTTTCGCGACAACGCGGCCTTCGTCGGCATTTTGTCGACGCAGCTGTGGCAGAAGAATTTCACTGGCCAAGAGGTCGGTGCGGCACGAGCAGCCTGAGAAGGGAAGGAAAGAAAAATGGTTACAGTCAAGGACAAGGTCAGAACTTTCATCGTCGACAACTTCCTGTTCGGCGACAAGTCGTACCAGCTTGCGGATACAGACTCGCTGATCGAGAACGACATCATCGACTCGACCGCCGTGCTGGAACTGGTGGCCTTCATAGAGGACGATTTCGGCATAGCGATGGTCGATTCCGACGTCGTGCCGGCCAATCTGGATTCGATTGAGCGTCTCTCATCCTTCATCAGTGCAAGAGCAAAGGCGCTGGCAGCGTAAGTGCGGCCGGCGAGGAGGGGTTATGCGGATCGAACATTCTCTGGTCGCGAAGGCCGCTGCCCATCCCGCCAAAACGGCATTGATCACCAAGGACAAAAGGCTGCGCTACGAAGAACTGGACGATCTCTCCAGCCGTCTGGCCGCCGCCCTTTTCGCGAACGGCATCAGGCGCAACGACCGGGTCCTGATCTTCATGGACAATTGCTGGGAGGCCGCGGTTTCGATTTTCGCGGTCCTCAAGGCAGGGGCGACGTTCAGCCCGATCAACTCATCCACCAAGGCCGACAAGCTTGCCTATATCATCGGCGATTGCGACGCAGCCGCGATCCTCACGCTAGCAAAACTGATGCCCGTCGTCGCCGAGGCGTGCGACTCGAGCGGCAAGACCGGCATCTTCGTGGCATCCACCGTTGGCGCCGATAACCAATGCCCGGCAGGAGCGACGTCCCTGGCGGACTGCCTGACGTTCGAAGCCAGAGAGATAGACCACCGCGGCATCGACATCGATCTTGCGATGCTGATCTACACCTCTGGCTCAACGGGCCGGCCCAAGGGCGTGATGATGACGCATCGCAATTGCGACGCGGCCGCCGACTCCATCACTACCTATCTGCGCAACTCGCCAGATGACATCATTTTGAATGTTCTTCCCCTTGCTTTCGACTATGGTCTCTATCAGTTGCTGATGGCTGTCAGACTGGGCGCCACGCTCGTGCTCGAAAAGTCCTTCGCCTTTCCTCAAGCGATCTTTGAACGTATCCGCGAGGAGGACGTCACCGGTCTTCCGCTGGTGCCCACGATGGCCGCGATGATCCTGCAGATGCGGGACCTGACGCCGGGCTTCCTGCCCAGTCTTCGCTACATTTCCAACACGGCGGCAGCCTTGCCGCAGGCTCACATAGAACGCCTGCGCTTTCTTTTTCCCAGTGTCAGGCTGCATTCGATGTATGGGCTGACGGAATGCAAGCGCTGCACCTACCTGCCGCCCGAGGAGCTCGATCGCCGGCCGGGTTCGGTCGGAATAGCCATTCCGAACACCGAAGCCTTCGTCGTCGACGATCACGGGCAAATCGTGCCGCCGGGCGTGGCCGGTGAGTTGGTCATTCGCGGGCCGCATGTCATGCAGGGTTACTGGCGAAACGAAGCTGCGACCGAGCAGACCTTGCGGCCAGGACCGAACCCCTGGGAGAAGGTTCTCTACACCGGCGACCTGTTTAGGACCGATGAGGACGGCTTTCTCTATTTCGTCGGACGCAAGGACGACATCATAAAGACGCGGGGCGAGAAGGTGGCACCGAAGGAAGTGGAAGCCGTGCTTCACGCGCATCCGGGCATCGCGGAGGCCGTTGTCGTCGGCGTGCCCGATCCCGTGCTTGGACATGCGATCGGCGCACTCGTCATACGCTCGGATCCGACGCTCAGCGAAAAGGATGTCATGCGCCACTGCGCACGTCATCTCGAGGATTTCATGGTTCCCAAAGTGATAGAGTTCCGCTCGGAATTGCCAAAGACGGATACGGGCAAGGTCAGCCGCCGGCTTGCGGCGGAAATGATGGAGGCCGCGCAATGAGTGTCCGTCCAAGCGAGGACGCGAAGGCAATTCTGGCGCAGGCGCTGGCGATAGACCCCGCCGCCGAGACGGACAGGATCGTGACCGCCTTGCGCCAGCAGTTGCGCGGGATTCGCAAGCGGGGCCTCGTGCTCGGTCTTTCCGGCGGGATCGATTCAAGCGTTTCGGTGGCGCTGGCCGCGCGCGCCGCGGGCCCGCAGAATGTCTTGTGCCTGTTCATGCCGGAGAACGATTCCGATCCGGAAAGCCTGCGGCTCGGCCGCCTTGTCGCCGACACGTTCGGTGTCGAGGCCATTGTGGAGGATATCGGCCCGGCTCTGCGCGCGATGGGCTGCTATGAGCGTCGCGACGCCTTCATCCGCGAACTGGTCCCGGAATACGGCGAAGGCTGGGCCTCGAAGATCGTGATCGCGAATGCGCTCGAGAGCGAGGGGTACAATATTTCCTCGCTGGTGGTGCAGGATCCCAAGGGCAAGCAGACGAAGACAAGAATGCCGCTGCCGGTCTATCTCGGTGTCGTGGCCGCCACCAACATGAAGCAGCGCACCCGCAAGCAGATCGAATATTATCATGCCGATCGCCTGAACTTCGCCGTTCTTGGAACGCCGAACCGGCTGGAATACGATCAGGGGTTCTTCGTCAAGAACGGTGACGGCGCGGCCGACGTCAAGCCGATCGCACATCTCTACAAAACGCAGGTCTATGCGCTGGCGGCCTATCTCGGTGTCCCAGAGGAAATCCTGAACCGGCCGCCGACCACCGATACCTACTCGCTGGCGCAGACGCAGGAGGAGTTCTACTTCTCGCTTCCCTATGACCGCATGGATATCTGCCTCTGCGGCCTCAACAAGGGCATGGCGGCCGAAGTGGTCGGGCAGGCGGCAGGACTGGACGCCTCGCAAGTGGAACGCGTCTGGGCCGACATCGCCGCCAAGCGAAAGGCCACGCGCTATCTGCACCTGCGCCCGCAACTCGTCGACGAAGTCGAGGAAGTCGGCACCTAAGCTGCTTCGACCGGGCCTTGAACAGCGTTTCAGGTGAAGCGGCCGCCGATCAGCTGGCTCCACTGCTCGCCTGCAAGCCCATTCAGGAAGACCTGCGCGTTCTTCATGGCATCCATCAGCGCGGGATCGCGCGAATGCACGACGGTCGAGGCAACGGGCACGAAAGCTATGCGCCGCCCGAGCATTGCTTCCAGAAGCGCGGGTTGGATGCGGCCGCGCAGGCCGCAGACACGGCGCGCCGCGGCATGATCGATCAGGCAATCGATCACCGAGCCCACCTGGCCGGGAAGGGCGAGGATCTGCAGCACGCGACCTATCCTGTCCGGTCGTGCGTAATAGGCGAAAGCGCCGACATCGGCGCCGGTCGGCGATGCCACGGAAACATAGACAAGCTCGCCCAGATCCGGCTTTTGCGCTGCGTCGGTCAAGATACGATCGAGTTGGCCTTCCGTCCAATCCGGGCGCAGCACAAAGTGAGCGGTAAACGGCTCGATGAGTTTGGCAAATGCGCCGCTGTCGATGTCTGCCGTTCGAAATGCGCCATGGCCTGCGCCGTCCGCCGCCACGCCGGACCAGCGCCGCTCGTTGTGCTGCATTCCCCTGCAGTAGAACCGGTCCACGGCACGGGCGAACGGATTGAGCATCCGGGCAAACCCGATACGATTGGCGAGAAGGCTGACCATGAAGGTTGACGGACGCATGACGCGCACCCAGTCGAGGCTGTATTGCGGCAGAACCACGCCGCGCAGCCGGGTCCACAATCTCGCGGAAATATCATTGGCCGTCTCGCTGAAGGAGATGTCCTGCGGACCATCCAGGAAAGCCTTCAGCAGGCGGGCACCAGCCATGGGGTCGTGCTCATGATCCTCGACCATCAACGAGCTGCAGGCCGCGGCGCGCAATTGCCGGCCATTGAATGTCATCGGTAGCGTATGAACGCCGACAAATCCGGAAACGCGACCGGCGTCGTTGACATGGACAAGCGATCGGAGGTCACTGTCGCCACCGGGCGCGTCCAGATAGAATCGTCTCATGTACTCGACAAGGGAGGCCGATGCTTCGGTCCGGTCCTTGCGCAGCACGCGTTGAAACATGCCGGCGACGGCCCGAAGGTCGCCAGCTTCCAGAGCGCGGATGGTGCTCAAGCCGAGCTCCCGGCGCCGAGGTCCAGCCCACGGGTCATCGCAACCCAGGGTTTCTCATTGGCTATCGCGGCGGACGTCAGGCGTTCGCAGGAAAAGTGGTGCAATATCAACTGGTTGCAATCGCTGCTGCGGCTGACCGGTGAATTTTGATGCTGCAGCAAGGCAGGCCCTTTGCTAGGCGGATGAAAACCAGCAGTTCTAGCTGTTATCAATTTCGGGTAAACCGAGATTAAAGTTCTTGTAGCGAATTGAATTTTGTCGGCTCGGATCACAAACACGACGCGCTTAGAGCAACGCTTCGTATTGATCTCCGATCCTTTCAACCTCGAAATCGGCCGCTCTGCTCTTCAGTACGGCGACGGGGGTCGGATGGTCCAGCATCTCGGCCATCGCCTTGGCCAAGGCAGCGGCATCGCCAACCGGCACCAGGGCGCCGAAACGGCCGTCGGCAAGAATCTCCCGCGGGCCATGAGGCGCATCCGTCGAGACGACAGGGACACCGGCGGCCATCGCTTCGACCAGCACATTGCCAAAACCCTCGCTCGTGGATGAAAGGACGAACAGGTCGGCCGCTGCATAGCAGGCCGCGGGATCGTTGACATAGCCAGTAAAGAGCACGTTGGCGCGGATACCGCATTCTTCGGCATAAGCGCGCAACTCGGCGGCCAGCGGCCCTTCGCCGAAGATGACAAGCCGGGCGCGGCGGTGGGCACGCAGGAGCGCGAAGGCCCTGAGCAGGGTCAGATGATCCTTGACCGGCACCAGGCGTCCGGCGGTGGCGATGACCGGGCCGTCACCCATCGCCGCCAATTCCGCCTGCCAGGGGTATGTCTGTGGCACTGCTGCCGGCGGCAGGGGATTGTGGATGACGACGACCTTGGATGTGGGGAAGCCGCGGGCCATGATATCGCGGCCCACACCCGCCGAGACAGTGATGGCTTTGGTTGCGCGCGCCGCAACCAGCGCGGAAAGCCAGATCGCCATTCTTGCGCCAAGGCTGCTTGAGGGCAGCGAGGCGGCCGCGTGGAAGCTTGGAAAGAACTTCGCCCGGCTTCGCGCCAAGAAAAGCGCCAGCGCCACGACCAGATTGGCGAATTCGGGGGCGCTATAGACCGCATGGGGATCGAACGATCTGAACAAACGCGCGCTTCGCAAGAGGCCTTTCAGCGTTGCCAGCTTGCCGTAACCCTCACCCCGGATGGGGAGGCCGAAATTGACCAGATGCACGGCAGGGGAGCGCAGCGCGGCGTTAGGCCCTTCCGCGTTCCAAGTGAAAAGCGTGACATCGTGCCCACGCGACGCCAACTCATTTGCCATCAGGACGAAGACGCGCTCGGCGCCGCCGCCTCTGAGACTGGCAACATGAAAAATGACGCGCTTCGCCATGCCTGGGATTCAGGCTCGGCTGGCGCCAACGCCCGATCGGTTCGGTGGCTGCCAAATGTCGCGCATGATGCCCATCGCCAAGGCAAGCAGCATGCCGAGCGCAAAGCCAGCGAAAGCTCCCGCGCCTATCACCAGGACGGTGCTTGGCGGCCAGGAGCGCGCCTTTGGCGGCACCGCGCTGGAAATCACCTGAACATTGGTGGTGTCGATCTGCTCGCGCCCGGCGATCTGGCGCGCCCGCGACAGGAAGCTCTCATAGATCGTCGTCTTCGACGCGGCGTCACGTTCAAGCTCACGCAGGGCCACCTCGGACTCGTTGTCGGAGAAAACATTGCCCTGCAGATCATTCATCTTGGCATTGAGAGAAGCCCAGGAGGCTTTGGCTCTATCAAGGTTGGCTCTTGCCGTGCCGACGGTGCGGGAGAACTCCGCGTTGAGTTGAGAACCGACGGTTGCCAATTCCGTCTTGAGCCTGACGATCGTCGGGTGGCGTGGCCCAAAGGTCATGGATTGCGAATCGATCTGCTGCCGCAGGAGGTTTGCCTTTTCGCGCAGCGCGGCGAGTGCTTCGGAAACAGCAGGGTCGGGGTTGGAGCCGTTGACACCCGAGGCAACCAGAGCGTCGTAGCTCGCCTGCGCGGCGATGACGCGCGATTGCGCGTCCACAATTTCGCTGTTGAGCTGGGTCATCGTTTGCGAACTGACAAGCTGGCCATTGCTGGTGGACAGGTTATGGCTGCGCCTGTAGGCCTCGACCTTTTCCTCTGCCGTCTGCACGTCGCGCTTGAGCTGGCCAAGCTGAGCGTCAAGCGCGGCCGCGGCACGGCTGGCCCCGTCAGCCTCGGCCTTGGCCAGCTCTTCCTTGAAAGTCTTGACTATGGCTTGCGAGATCTCGATCGCCTTGCCGGCGGTTTCCGCCGATACCGAAAGGGTTGTGACAAACGACGTTTCATCGGCGGTCGTGCTGACCCGCTCAGCCAGGTTCTTCAGGGCGATAAGCTTCGGATCTGACTTGCTGCCACTCACGCCTGCGCCAGATGAGGTGCTCCCATTCGGGTCGAAAAATTCCGGATCGCTGGTCAGGTTGAGTTCGTCCACCACACGCGAAAGCACGTTGCCCGAGATCAGGATGCGCTGCTTGCTGCGTGCGGCGAGCAGTTGGCCGTCGATCTGGCCCGATTGCGAGTAAAGATCGTTTTCCACAACCTGCAAATTGGCGGGATTGATGAGGATTTCAGTCGCGACGGTAAAACGCTGTTTGCTCAGCAGGGCATAGGCGCCACCGACGACAGCGCCGACCACTGCCAGCATGAAAGCCAGGGAGAGACCGGCCCGCAACCAGACAAACAGGCGTCGAAAATCGAGTTCGAGGAAGTCGCCGATCTTGTCCAGCGTCACCGTCGCGACCGGCTCGGATGCGTGCGGCGGCACGACCGGCGCGGCGGCGCCTGCCGTGGTTGGGGCCCCGCTTGGGGCGTGTGCTGTCGCTGGGGCGCCATTTGGGGCGCCTTGTTGCGCCATTGCCCTGCGCCGCGCGTTGGCGATGCGTTGGAGTGCGCTGATATCGGAATCCGCCGCGGACGGGGAGGATGGGCCGGAGGCGGCAGGCATGATGCAACCCTATTATTCGTTACGCGTGCCCTGCTTACAGAAACATCGTTAACATCTCATTTTCCAAGTTGGCTTATTTACCATCTCACGCGCCATATCCGTTCATTGAATCTTGAATGAACGTCTTTGGCCGGGATGCCTTTGGATACCCGCTTGGATGGCCATGACCTCTACCGCCGCCGGATCGGAACGATTGCTGTCCAGCCAGGCTCGCCGCCAGAACGCGCTGTCGATTCTGTTTTTCCTGTGCGCGGCATTCGCGTTCCTGCTTCGCTTCACCGTGTCGCCGCAGATAATGAACATGGTCGTCGACTATACGGCCCAGGGCGGTTCGTTCTACGAGAAACTTCATTTCGGCACCTATGCCATCTTCCTGTTGCTTGCTTTCGTTCTTTTCAGCCGACCGTTCTTGCTGCGGGGCGACGAAATTGGACTGTTCAAGGCGCTGATGCTCTACTCGGCGCTGATGTTCGCGCTGGTGCCTTATCTGTTCATCACCGGCCGTGCGGGCTCGTCCGGGTTCATCATCGATACCTATCTGGTGGCGGGCGCCGCGGGTCTTTTGATGCTGGCATTGAATCCAGATGTGCGGCGGGCACTGGGGGACGTCGTGCTTGGCATGGCGATGCTAAGCGCTGTGATCGGCACGATCGAGGCGCTTACCCATCATCGGCTTATGCCCTACGGTTTGAACGAGTTGCAGTTCAGGCCAACCGGCCTGTCGGCACACCCACTGGCGCTGGGCGCGCTTTGCGCCACCGCAATCGGATTCGTGCCGCTGACGCATTGGCGCATATGGGTGCGGGTGACGGCGATCCTCGTCCTGCTCGTCGGTTGTGCAGCGTCGGGCGCTCGCGCCGCCCTGATCCTTGCTGCCTGTGAAAGCCTCATACTGCTGCTGTTCGTGCCGTGGCCGCGCCTGACGCCCAACCATCAGCGGCAGGCCAAGTCTGTCGTGCTGCTGTTCGCCCTGGCGGTCGGCGCGGTGCTGGTGACAGTGCTTGTTTCGGGCGGGCTGCTGAACCGCTTCAGCAAGACGATCTTTGACGAAAACTTCATGGCGCGGGTGACGATCTACCAGGTGTTCGGGCTTGTCAGCTGGAAGGACATCCTGTTTGGCATGAACGTCGATGACCTCCTGAAGATCGTCAACGAGAAGCTGCATCTGCCCTATATCGAAAGCGCGCCGGTGGTCATCGTCATGCTCTTCGGCTTGCCGATAGCGCTGCTTTTTACCGCGCTGATATTCTGGTTCATTTTTCGGCTGCTGCGGGGGGCGTCGATGCCGGCATGGATCGGCACCATAACATTCCTGCTCGCTGCCCTATCGAACAATGCGCTCTCGTCAAAGACGCCGGAGATCACGATCATCGTGGTGCTGCTGCTTGCTTATAGAAACCCGCCGAGGGCACCGGCTTCGGCGGCTGTCGCGGCCAAGCCAAAACTGGATCGGGTCCGGTAGTACCAGCCCTCAGTTAGCCGGCGCTGTCCACAACTTCGACATTGCCGGCGCGATTGAGCGTGTGAATGCCGGCGCGGGCCCATGCCGGTCCCGGTCCGATCGGGCGGGGCGGCGCAAAACGGACATCGAAATCATCAAGCCGCTCCAGCCTCATCAGCCCCAGGCCGCCGCCATAGGCTCTCGACCCGTTTTGCACTGGCAGCACCAGAGCGTCGCCCTGCCGGATAAAGGCTCCGCCGGGCCGAGTGGCCGAGTGATCGACGGCAATGGGATTGAGCGCATGGGCTGTCCACGGCCCGCGCAGCGAGGGCGCGCAATAAACGGCCATCGTATCCGACGCGCTGCCGTGACCGAACCACTCCGTCCCCAGCAGCCAGAAGCGCCCATCGGATTCGAGCAGCGTGGCATCATTGAAACTCCTGTCCGCGATCAGCACGGTGTCGCGTACCCAGCGATCTGGAAATTGCGCGGCACGGTAGAGCACAACTTCGCGCGCCGCGCTGCTTTCGGGGATCATGAAAATTTCGCCAGCGTGGGCGAATACCTGCGGATACGACAGATGGTGCGCTTCTTCCAGCACCACCCTCGGCACGTCGAAAGTGCCGCCGTCACCAAGTTCGGCCACGGCAATCACGCCGCGACCCGTGGCATAGGGAAATTCCTCGACAAACAGATAGTGGCGGCCATCGCGCTCGAGGACGAACGGGTCGGCGTAGAAACGCTGGCCGTCATCGGCAAGCACAGTGAACGGAGTGCCGTCGAGTTGTCCGGCTTCGGCTACGCCTGGCCCGTCGATCAGCCGATAGGCAACCTGCCAATAGAAAGGGCGGCGTCCAAGTCTGACTTTTTGCACGACGCGGTCGGCCAACCCCTTGCAAAAAAAGGGCAGATAGCTTCGGAAAAAACCGCGGCTCTTCAGGGTTGGCGCCGGTGGGTCGGCAATCGGCACCAGTTCGCCCGCAAAAAAGCGGGCCACACTTTGAGCAACCAGCGAGATGGCCCCGGCGAGCAGGTCGTTGCAACTGCGAGACAGCCAGAGCCGATCGCTGAGCATGGGCCGTCCCCTGGCGACGGCGACGCCATCGAGGCGAGCGGCAAGTTCGGGCGATCGGTCGCTCGCCAGCATCTCGGCCACGCCCGCGGGAAGGGTGCCGTGGCCGCAAAATTCGAGCGTCAGAACCGGCGTGCCTCGTCCCGCGGCAGTGGCGGTGAGATCGACTATGAGGTCGGCGGGACCTGGATCGCCAGACGGCAACGGCCCGGAGCGGCTTGCCAGTGAGGGACCGAAACGTCGGCTCTCGATACCAAGCACCTTGTCCAGCCCGCGCGCGGCGGGCGCGGGCGCGGGCGCGTGGTCGATCGAAACCACGTGGCCAGCCGCCTTCAATCGCCTCAGAAGTTCATTTTCCCAGCGCCGAGATCCGTCGGCGTGGCCGATGATTAAAATCTTACTCAATCGAATATGTTCTTTTTCAAGACTGCCCTCGTAGACTACCTATCGGCCTAGACTTTCAAAAGGCTTATCACGGGAGAATAAGAGGGTCTTGGTTGTTAATCATATATTAAGATTTGGCACCACGGCGCCGCTTTCTGCCGCTATTATGGATCTTGCAGCCGCCCAGGATCAGCAATGAACGTCCTCTCACATCCAAAACTGCCGTCCAGGCAGAAACTGCTGATCGTATTCGGCACGAGGCCGGAGGCGCTCAAATGCTTTCCGGTGGTGCGTGCAGCGCTTGCCCATCCAGGTTTCGTCACCGAAACATGCATCACCGCGCAGCACCGCGAGATGGTCGACCAGGTGATCGAGCTGACAGGCCTGCCGGTGCACTACGACCTCAACATCATGCAGCCAGGCCAGACGCTGTTCGACGTGACCTCGCGCGTGCTCCTGGGCATGGCCGAAGTGCTGGAGAAGGCGAAGCCCGATATCGTCCTGGTACAGGGCGACACGACGACGGCGATGACCGCCGCCCTGGCTGCCTTCTACAAGCGCATTCCGGTCGCCCATGTCGAGGCGGGCTTGCGCAGCCACGACATCAATTCTCCCTTTCCGGAGGAACTGAACCGCAAGATCGCCGGCAACATCGCCACCTGGCATTTCGCGCCGACCGATCAGGCGCGCGACAACCTCATCGCTGAGGGAAAGCCTGCGAACACGATCTTCGTGACCGGCAACACGGTGATCGACACGCTGCTGCATTTTTCCAGTGCGATCGACGCCGACAGGCTTATGAGCACCGAGCTCGCCGCCCGGTTTCCCTTCCTCGACCCCGCCAAGAAGATGATCCTGGTTACCGGTCACCGGCGCGAGAATTTCGACGGCGGCATCCAGCGCATCTGCACGGCGCTGAAAGGATTGGCGGCACGCGGAGACGTGCAGATCGTCTACCCCGTCCATCCAAATCCAAATGTGCGCTCGGTGGTCAACGCAGAGCTGGAAGGGGTGCCGAACATTTATCTGGTCGAGCCGCAGGACTATCTGCCGTTCCTGTACCTGCAGAAGCACAGTTATCTGGTGCTAACAGACAGCGGCGGCGTGCAGGAAGAAGCGCCTTCGCTCGGCAAGCCGGTGCTGGTGATGCGCGAAAACACCGAGCGGCCCGAGGGGATCGTGGCCGGTACCGCCCGTCTCGTCGGCACCGATGTCGAAAAAATCCTGTCCAGCGCCAATCGCCTGCTCGATGACCAGGCGGCCTATCGCGGCATGGCGGAACGACACAACCCATATGGCGATGGCCGGGCCAGTATCCGGATCGTTGAGGAATTGCTGCATCATGGCTGAGATCAAGACCGTTTCCGTTATTGGCATGGGCTATATCGGCCTGCCGACCTGCGCCATTTTCGCCAGTCGCGGGCTCGACGTGATCGGCGTCGACGTCAACGAGGCGGTGGTCGAGAAGGTCAACCGCGGCGAAATCCATATCGTCGAGCCGGACCTCGACGGCTTGATCCAGAAGGTCGTCGCCAACGGCAAGCTCAAGGCATTCAACACGCCGCAGCCGGCGGATGCCTACATCATCGCCGTGCCGACGCCGATGACCGAAGACCACAGGCCGGATGTGAGCTACGTGCTTGCGGCGGCAAGAAGCATCGCCCCGGTGCTGAAGCGGGGAGACCTTGTGGTGCTGGAATCGACATCGCCGGTCGGCACGACGCGCATCATGACCGGGCTGCTTGCCGAGTTGCGGCCCGATCTCAAGTTTCCTCTCGCGCATGGCGAGGAGGCCGATGTCCTGGTCGCCTATTCGCCCGAGCGCGTGTTGCCGGGAAAGGTGCTGACCGAGCTGATCAACAACGATCGCTCGATCGGTGGACTGTCCCGCAAATCGTCGGAACGGACCGCGGCCCTTTATTCAACCTTCGTTGCTGGCGACCTGTTCATGACCCAGGCCGAAAGCGCTGAACTGGTGAAGCTGACCGAGAACGCATTTCGCGACGTCAATATCGCCTTTGCCAATGAGCTTGCGGCAGTATGTCAGGATCTGTCGCTCAACGTCTGGGAAGTGATCGATCTCGCCAACCGGCATCCGCGCGTCAACATCCTCCAGCCGAGCCCGGGCGTCGGCGGTCACTGTATTGCGGTCGATCCCTATTTTATCATCGACGCCGCGCCCAACAGTACGCGGCTGATAGCCTCGGCACGCCGGATCAATTCCGAACGTCCCATGTCGGTGGTCAGGGACATCCAGGCTTTGCTCGACCCTTCCCGCAAGCAGACGATCGCTTGTCTGGGGCTGAGCTTCAAACCCAACATCGACGATATGCGCGAGAGCCCGGCTGTCGAAGTGGTGAAGCTTCTGTCCGATATCCCCAATTTGAAGATCGTGGCGGCTGAACCCAACGCCCATGGGCTGCCGCATGAGCTGGAGGGCAGGGGTATCGTCTTTACCGACGCACTGTCCGCCATCGACAAATGCGACATCGTCGTCCTTCTGGTCGATCATCGGCAGTTCAATTTTGTCGACCCCGAAGCGCTCAAGGACAAGAAGCTCGTCGACACAAGGGGTCTGTGGACCTGGCGCAAGGCACGCAAGCCCGACGCCCGCATCGAGGGGAAGAAAGCACAGGTCGAACGCCAGGCACTCCCGGCAAGCAGGGACGAGGCAGCATGAACGCGCACGACTCCGCATGGGCGCAGCATTCCCTGTTGGCGTCACGGCGCCGGGAGTTCCTTGGCGCGCCGCTCCATGCGCTAACCATGGCCGAGACGCTGGCAATCGCCGATGAGGCGATGACCCTGCGGCGGCCGCTGCATCATGTGGTGGTGAATGTCGCCAAGCTCGTGAACATGCGCAAGAATGCCGAATTGCAAGAGGATGTTGCGACGGCCGATGTGATCAACGTGGACGGTATCGGCGTGCTTTGGGGCGCGCGTCTTTGCGGTGTCGAGTTTCCGGAGCGGGTCGCCGGTGTCGACATCATGATCAATCTGCTCGGCCTCTGTGCGCAGCGTGGCTATAGGCCTTACCTCCTGGGCGCCGAACAGCACGTTCTCGACGCGGTTGCGAGGCGACTTGCCAAGGACCATCCGAGCCTCGTTGTCGCCGGCATGCGCAATGGCTATTTCAAGCCGGAAGACGAGGCCGCGATCGTCGAGGCGATCAATGCCTCGGGCGCCGACTGCCTGTTGGTGGCGATGCCGACGCCGCGCAAGGAGCGCTTTCTCAAGCGCTATCGCGACGAACTCGCTCCGAGCTTCGTCATGGGCGTGGGCGGCAGTTTCGATGTCTATGGCGGCAAGGTCGCGCGGGCGCCGAAACTGATCCAGGCGGCCGGTCTGGAGTGGCTGTTTCGCGTTGCGCAGGAGCCGCGACGCTTGTGGCGCCGCTACTACGATACCAACACTGCCTATGCGGGGCTGCTGTTCCAGGAATTTTGGAACCGCCTGCGGCACCGAAACGTCAATCTGTAAATTCCGCTTCGGGTTGCGGATTGGCCTCGAAATCGAAACGCCCTGGCGCTGGCGAGTCCTATGCGGTCCGTAGCCGCGCCCGGAGCTTGCCGACGAATTGCATCGTGGCCGCAGGGTGGAACAACCAGGTCAGCCCAAAGAAAACCACCGCGCCGGCGGTGCCGCCCGCGACAAGCGGGAAGATGGTCGGCGCATCAGTGAGCAAAGCGCTGGCAATGCTCGCGGCCAACCCGGTGGCAAACGAGATGACGACTGAGACGCCGATGTCGCGCCACGGCACCGGCACTGGCGTGAGCCGCTCACTGATGATGATGCAGGCTATGAGGCCCACCAGCGATCCGCCCGCCAGCGCCAAAGCGGCGCCGACCTCCGCCATCCGCGGGATCAACAGCAATGACAGCCCGATGGTCGCTACCGAGCCGAAAGCGTTGGCGACGATCAGCAGCCACGGCCGTTTGTGCGCGTGCACCACGACGCCGTAGACGAAGCTCGCGAGGTTGGCGCACAGCACGCTGAAGGCAATGATCGGAAAGAGCAGGCCGAAGCGGCCGTGATACTGGGCGGGCAGCATGAGCTGCGTGATGTCGTTGCTGAGCGCGATCAGCATTGCTGCAATCGGCAGGCAAAGGCGGACCATCAAAGCCATCAACTGCGACAGCAGCCGGCCCGAAGCCGCGGGCCCTTCCTCGTCGAACCGGCTGACCACCTCGGGGAAGGCCCCCATGTTGATGGCATTGGCGACCATATCGATCGGCTGGCGGGCCAACGCATAGGCCGCGGCGAAGATGGCCACGGCGCCGGCGTCGTAATAGACCTTGAGGAACAAGCGCTCCGCGCTGTTGAGGCCGAAGCCCACCAGCGCCATGATGACCAGGGGCACGCCGAGGGCGAAGAACTCCTTCTGGGTGAAGCGTGGCGGACCGGCAACGACGCGCCGGGACGTCATGATGCCCGCCACGATACCGGCGATCAGAACGCCGAGGCTCGTGCCAAGCGAAACCGTCAGAAAGGAATCCTGGAACAACATGATAGCGCCGATCGGCAGCGCGAGTTGCAGAACGGCGCGCAGGAATTCCAGCATCGAATAGACCGAATGACGCTGCTGCATCTGCAGCACCGTCAATGCGAAGCGGCCGACGGCGCCGGCGATCAGATAGCTGCCGACGGCGATGGAGAACTCGACCCAGCGCTCCGGCACGATCAATGCCGAGGCGACCACGGATACAATCAGCGCCAGCGCCGTGGAGGCAAGCAGCACCCGTCCGGCCAGCATCAGGCTGCCGCGGCTGACATCGCCCTTGCCGCCAAGCCTGAGCAAGGCGATGCGCAGCCAGTTGGTGACGGCAATGTCGGTCATTTCGCCGACGGTCACCACCAGGGTCAGCAGGCCGTATTCGGTCTGGTCGATCAGACGCGTCACGATGACCAGCAAGAGCAGCGCGGAGATACGCGTCAGCAGGATCGCCGGAGCATAGATGAGCGTGGAGCGGAGCAGCAAAGGGGGTTTGTCCCTGGGTAATTCAGCTTCGATTAACTGTCGACCGGCGGAAAAGCCAGCGCGATGACGGCGAAGGGTGAACAGATTCAGTTTGAGACAGGAGATTTGTCGTAAACCTTATAGGGAACCTTAGCTTTCCAGTTACGCGGCTTGTGCTATCCGAAACACCGTCATGCTCCAGCGTCTCATTCACAATCGAAAAGTACATGTCCTGGTCGCGACGCCCTCGGGCGTTTCGGGGCAGGGCGGCATCGACCGCATCATGGCCACGCTCAATCACGGGCTCAAACGGCAGGCGAGCCCCGATATCGACGCCCGTTTCCTTCCCAGCCGCGGTTCGGGCCCGGTCGCTTTGTCGGTCTTCTATATGACCGGCTTTTGCTTGCGGATGCTGGCCGCACGCATCGCCGGACATGCCGATGTCGTCCACATCAACCTGTCGGGATATGGCAGCACCTACCGCAAACTGGTGATTGCCAAATGCGCGCGGCTGCTCGGCATTCCCTATGTGCTGCATCTGCATGGAGCGGAGTACCAGACGTTCTGGCATGAAGACCGCAGCTTTATCAGCCACCGCATCCGGCAGATGTTCGAGCACGCCAGCCGCGTCGTGGTTCTGGGCCGTATCTGGCGCGACTTCATCGCAAGCCGCGCGCCAGGCGCTGCCGACAACATCGTGATCGTGCCCAATGCCACTGAAGTTCCATTCCTGGCGCATGTCGGCGGCGGAGACAGCGTTCACATCCTGTTCCTGGGCCGTATCGGCGATCGCAAGGGCGTGCCGCAATTGTGCGATGCGCTGCACCGCATGAAGGCCATCAACGGCTGGCGCGCCACGATCGCCGGCGATGGTGAAGTCGAGACGGCACGAACGAGATCGGCCGAACTGGGCCTTGCCGAGCGCGTTGCCTTTCCCGGCTGGGTCGGGCCCAATGAGGTCGCATCGCTGATCGCTTCGGCCGATATTCTGGTGCTGCCCTCCTTTGCCGAAAACCTGCCGGTCTCGGTCATCGAAGGGATGGCCGCCGGCCTCGCGGTGGTGACGACGCCTGTCGGCGCCGTGGAGGATATCGTCACCAACGAGCAATCCGGTCTGCTGGTGCCGCCCGGCGACGTCGCGGCGTTGACCGAGGCGCTGACACGGCTGGTCGAGGACAAGACGTTGCGCGAGCGCCTGGGCGCCGGCGCCATGGCGGTGCATCGGGAGCGGCTCGATCTCGCACCATTTGTCAACGCGATCTGCGATGTCTGGAGGTCGGCCGCGTCGAAGGCCATCCAATCGGTCAAGCGCTGACGCTGACCGTATGGCGTCACTGCGGCGCTCCAAGCGTGAATTCGCGGTGGAATATCTCCAAGTTCAACAGCGCCCATATCAGCTTTTCGTGGTCCGCGGCGCCCTTGACGTGCTCCGAGACAATCCGGTCCAGCTCCTTGGCGCTCAAATAGCTGCGGATAACGGAATGAGAGGAGCAGAGATGGTCGTGCACGTAGTTCCTCATCGACCCGCGAAACCATTCGGCGACAGGGACCTTGAAGCCGATTTTGCGGCGATGGAGAATTCCCTCGGGAAGCATGTCGGCCATGCTGTCGCGCAAGATCTGCTTGCTGTGCCGCCGGCCCAGTCTGTAGCGATCGGGCAACGAGCTGACAAAGGCAACCAGATCGCGGTCGAGGAACGGCATTCTTCCTTCGATTGAACCGGCCATCATCATCCGGTCGCCTCGTTCCAGCAGATTGTCGGGCAACCACGACGTCTGATCGAAAAACAGCACGCGGCGAAGATGGGACGCCTGCGCGCTCGAGGAGAACGGGAAGTCGTTGCGTTCCTTGCGGCAATTGGCGGACGCGCCGACAAGGCGATGGTGCTCGCGTGCTGTCAAAGCTCCAAACCAGGAGATCATCCGGGCGGCAAAATCCCTTTCGCCCGCGCTTCGCGCAAATGTATCGAATTTGGCCGACGCGCCAGGCATGGCGCGTATCAAGGGGGCGAGGAGATTGTCGTGCAGCAGCGCCGGAACAAGTGACCGATAGAGTCCAGCCAGCGACTCCGCGCGATGTTTGGGATAGCCGCCCAGAATCTCGTCTGCTCCTTCCCCAGTGAGCACCATCTTGACGTCCTGCGAGGCCCGCTCCGACATCAGGTAAATTGGAATGTCCGAACTTTGTGAAACAGGCGCCCCCAGATGGCGACTCAACTGGGGCAGGTGGTCAATCAGGTCGTCCGCTTGAATGACCAACTCGCAATGATCAGTCTTGAAGTGATCGGCGACGCGTCGGGCGAATGGGAGCTCACTATAAGCCGGTTCGCTGAACCCGACCGAGAATGTACGAATGGGCTTGTCGCTGTGCCTGGTCATCAGGGCGACGATTGCCGAAGAGTCGAGCCCTCCGGAGAGAAAGGCACCAAAGGGTGCATCGCTGCGCATTCTGATCTCGACGGAATGATCGAGCAGTTCCAGAAATTTTCGTCTGGCGGTTTTTTCGTCGATATCCTCGGTCAGATCCGTTTGATCTGGAGGCGTATAGTAGCGCGTTTCCGTCACTGTGCCTCGCGACCATACAGCATAGCTTCCGGGGTTGAGTTTGCGGATTTGTTTGAAAAGCGTGCGCGGTCCGGGCACGTAACGCCACTTCAGATAGTCGTGCACAGCGCCCAGATCGAGTTGCTGTGCATCCGGCTGCGACGACAATAACGCATTGATCTCAGAGGCAAACGACAGCAATTTCTCGCTTTGCATGAGGTAAAGCGGCTTTTTGCCGAAGGGATCCCGGCCGAGGATCAATTCCTGCCTTTGAGCATCCCAGATCGCAAAAGCAAACATGCCGCTCAATCGATCAAACATGGACAGGCGCCACTGATCATAGGCCCTGAGCAGCACCTCGGTGTCGGAGCGCGTTCGAAAACGATGGCCGAGGCCGATCAGCTCCTGGCGCAGCTCGATGTAGTTGTAGATTTCACCGTTGAAGATGATTCTGAGGCGGCCGTCCTCGATCTGCATGGGCTGATTTGAATCGGCGTTCAGGTCAATAATCGCCAGGCGGCGATGCACCAATGCCAATTGATCTTCGCCGTTGTCCAAGTCCAGGAGCTCGATGCCTTCAGCATCGGGACCGCGATGCCGCAACGCGTTTGACATTCTGGCAGCGCGGTCTTGCGGATTCTTCACTCTCCGCCCGATCCAACCGGCAATTCCACACATCGTCTCTCCCCCGGATACGCGTATTCACGACGCCATTAACACCGAATGTATTAAACACTTGGTGGCGGACAGGCCGGATCGTTAGGAACCGCCAGGGGATTGAAGCCAAAGTTGAACCGCGAAGCGAGGTTACGGCAGGCCCAGCGCCTGCAGCATCTCCGGGTCCGGCACCGCCGGCCCATCGGGCAGGATGAGGGTCATTCCATAGGGATTGGAGAATTCCCAGACGGACCACGGGATCGCGAAGCGTTCGGCCTCCCGGCGCACCGCCGAGAGATAGCGCAGACGGTCGGCATCGGGGGCGCCCATGCGACCGTCCGCGGACATCAGGATGACGCCGAATTCACCCATGAAGAGCCGCCGGCCCGGAATGCCATGTCCCCGGGCCCAATCGAGCGCCTGGCGGAAGCTCGCCTCGAGCTGGCCCTGGCCCCAGTCCTGCGCGAAATATCGGCCGATGGCTTGTTGGGCCGTGGCCATGTTCATCAGCTGCTCGACGGTACTCAAGCCGGCCGCCTCCATGCGGATCTTGAGCAATTCGCTCACCACTTCGGGCGTACTGCGGTTGGCCGGCCACGGAAGGCCCGAGGCAAAGGCGTTTGCCTCGTCAGGCCGCTGGTGCGTGAAACTGTGCGGCTCGTACATATGGAAGCTGTAGTAGAGGTTGGGATCGTCAAAGCTGGGAGTGAGGTTGACCAATCCGGCAATGCTGCCGCCACAGGCTCCGGTCGCAACGATGGTGAGTTCGCTGCTGACCATGCGAATGTCGTGGACCGTGCCGGCCATGATCCGCTGCCAGTCATCGCTTCCGCTGGAATCACAGGGGTAATATGCCGGTTCGTTATACGGTTCGAGGGCGACCTTGTCCGCGCCGATCTTGACCAGCATGGTAGCAACCGCCACGACCATGTCACGATAGTGGGCGACACCCTCGCTGTCGGCGCCGCCATAGATCATCTCCATGCTATAGGCCGGAACCTGAGTGACGCCATGCAGGTCGAAAACCACCTTGAGGCCGGCCGACGTCACCCGCTCGACCGCGGCGGCAAGTATCTCGAGCGCCTGCTGTCGCCTGGCGCCCTCGCTGGCAAGCAGAGGACCGGGGTCGACGCTCAGCCGGATGAAGTCGAAGCCCATCGACCGAATGCGCGCAAATTCGTCGCCGCCCGGCCAATCGGTCAACGGCCTGTGTCCCGCCAGCCATTCCTGCTCACTGCGGTAGGGCGGCCAGCTGTAGGATCCATCTTTACCTACCGGCGACCAGTTGAGCCATTCATGCACGCCAACGCCGCGCTCGAGGCGAATCGGCGCCGCCCCGGCCGCTACTGCCATGGCGAGCAGCCAGGCCAGAACGCACACCACTCTTTTCATCGCCACTCCCCGCATCATGGGTCGAGATATTAACCGCAGATGCGGAAAAGAGGATTGCCGCGGCGCGGCTTTTCGGCAGCATGGTATACGAGGATCCAAACCTTGGCGGAACGCGTATGAGGATCGGCTGGTACATCAACCGACTACGCAGCATGGGGCCGGCCGAGGTGTTGCACAGGCTGGACGAGCAGCGCCGAAGGATCGTTTCGCGGCGCCGTGACGACGGCTGGGAGCGGTATCCTTCACCCCCGTTGCACCAGGTGCTGCGCGGACTGCGCGATGCCGTTCTGGCCGCAACACCGGCGCAGCGGCAAGCCATAGCGGCGGCGGCGCAGAATACGCTTGGCGGCGAATTCTCCGCACTTGGGCAGACATGGCCAAGGCGCAATCGCGATCAACTGTTTGCGCCAGAGCTTTGGCGTCTCGATCCGGTGACCGGCAAGCTTTGGCCAGGCCCCGAGAGCCACACTTTCGATATCGATTTTCGCCATCGCGGCGACCGTGGCGACGTAAAATACGTCTGGGAGATCAACCGGCTGCAACAGTTGCCGCCGCTGGCCGCCCACCTTCTCCTCGCCGGCGACGATCAGGACCGGGCGGCCATCGAAGCGGCGATCGACAGTTGGCATTCCGCCAACCCGCCGTTCCGCGGGATTGGCTGGGCCTCCGGCATCGAAGTGGCGTTGCGGGCCATCAGCCTGATCGTCACACTGGATCTCATCGGCGACCGGCTGGGTGCTGCGACGCGGCAGCGCGCCGGTGAAATACTGGCGGCAAGCGCCTATTGGCTGCCGCGGTTTCCCTCCCGGTTTTCCTCCGCCAACAACCATTTCGTCGCGGAACTGGCCGGCCAGTATCTGATCAGCCTGGCGTTCGGGACCGAATCCGCCGCTGCCCGCAACGCTCTGCTGGCCGAGGTGCACAAGCAAATTCTTGCCGATGGCGCCGGCGCCGAGCAGACCCCGACTTACGCAGCCTTCACGGCTGAACTCATCTCGCTGTGCACTGCCGCAGCACGACAGGCAGGGACGCCGTTTCCACCGGCAGCGGAAGCGCGTCTGGCGGCGTTCGCCGATTTCGTGGCTTGGCTGCCACGGAATGCCATTGGCTTTGGCGATGACGATGAAGGCCGTGTCCTGACACTGGGAGACGAGCCGGGGTATGTCCGATCCGTCGCAGCCGCCATCCATGGCTTGCTGGAGATGCCGGGTATTGTGCCAGAGCCCAACGATTTTCGTTCGCTCTTTTTTGGAGCGCCGACGGCGCTGGCGCCGGCGGCGCAAGGGTTGCAAACATTCGTGCAAGGCGGGCTCTCCATCTGGCGCGGAGAGATGAATGGTCGCAATGTCGAGCTGACATTCGACCACGGCCCGCTTGGCTACCTCTCGATAGCGGCCCACGGCCATGCCGATGCGCTGTCGCTCACACTGTGCATCGATGGCGAGCCGGTGCTGGTCGATCCCGGCACCTGGCTTTACGGTTCGGGCGGTGGCTGGCGCGACTGGTTCCGGTCCACGCCGGCGCACAACACGCTGAACATAGACGGCAAAAGCCAAAGCATCATGACCGGCGCGTTCAACTGGTCGCACAAGGCGGTCGCGACATTGGCGCAGAGCGAGCGGAGACCGCACTGGGAGCTGCGTGCCCGGCATGACGGATACAAGAGCCGCTTCGGCGTCGTGCATCAGCGCACCGTTGCGCAACAGGCGGACGGCATCCTGGTCACCGACCAGCTGCTTGGCGGCCGGCGCATGGCTGAAATCGTCTTCCAGCTCGCCGCCGGCCTCCGCGCCAACCCGGACGAAAACACGGTCACGGTGTTGCGCGGCGAGGAGCCGCTGCTGGCGATCCGCTTTCCGGACGCGGCGGTCGACATCCGCGCCGGCGGCGAGGCGCCGGGGCAGGGCGGCTGGGTCTCACCACGTTTCGGCGCCAGGCAGCCGGCAGAACGCCTCGCCTGGCATGGCGAAGTGGGAGAGGACGGCATCCAGATACACCTCGCCGCGATCGCCCCCTCGCAACGGTAGGACCGGCGTCCGACGCAGGGCCGGCTGACGGGTGTCCAGCCGCATTCGATATTAATTACGTTTGGACATTTAGCGGTTTTGTTAGGGTTGATCTGCTAAGTCTGGCGCAAATAATCCGGCATGCTTTTGCCCGTCGCATCCGCAGAAGCCGCCTGGTTGCAGGCAACATGCGGTGGGTTGGCACTTTTCTTGCTGCGCAGTTCGCCGGATCGCCATCTCACGGACCCAGGGCCACCGCACCGATGTTTTCTGAATTTGTCAGAGCGATTGTCGAAAAGCTCTCCAATATCAATCTGTTGACCCTCGGTCTGCTTTTTTTTACGGCGCTGGGGAGCGCGGTGATCGCTTACTGGCGAACCGTCGAACATAAATCCTTCAGGGACTTTTTCGATTTCGCCTTCCCGGCGGAGGTCATCCTGCATCCGTCGGCGCGAGCGGATGTCCTATTTTGGGTCACGAAAAGGGCGATTATGCCTTTCCTGCTCATCCCTGCCGGCGTTACCTTCGTTACCGCGGTGGGCTATGCGACACATGAGGCAATCGGCTGGCTTTTCGGCATCCAGGCGCCGCTCATCGGCGGCCCGGCCGGGCCGGTGACAATCGTCATCTTCACCGCAACCATGCTGATAGCCTATGATATCTCATACTATCTCTACCATGTCGCCCAGCACCGCTTCCCGTTCCTGTGGGAATTGCACAAGGTGCATCATTCGGCCGAGGTGATGGTGGGGATCACCAAGGACCGGGTTCATCCGCTGGACGATCTGATGAACCGTATGTGGGACGGCGTCATTCCGGGAATCTGCTTCGGCATCTGGAGCCTGATCGCGCTCGATCCGGTGGAGATCGCCATCTTCGGCGTCAATGTCTACGTCATCCGCAACATCCTGATGATGGACTTCGTCCGCCATACGCATCTCAAGATTTCCTTCGGCCCGCTGAACAAAATCATCTTGTGTCCGCATTGGCACCAGGTGCATCACAGCATCGATCCCCGCCATTACGACAAGAATTTCGGCCTGCTTTTCTCGTTCTGGGATCGTCTCTTCGGAACGCAGTTTGTCCCGGATCCGAATGAAGATATGAGATTTGGCCTGATAGATCGCGATGTGCGCGATTATCAATCGCTGTTCGGGCTCTACATCCTGCCGCTCAAGAAGATGGGGAGGCACGTCATCCGGCTGTTCCACAGGCGGCCTAATGTAGTCGCCCAGCCACAGGACAGTTCACCATCATGAACACCTTTGTTTCGATCGATGCCGTGGGCACGGAGCGCCTGGAAATCGTCCGCTCGGCGGATCGCCTGGCTGCGGTCGAGGCCCAGTGGATGCAGCTTTGGCATCGCACCGACGGTCTGATCTTTCAGAGCCATGCCTGGGTTTCGGCGTGGTGGAGCACGGTGGCGGACCGTGACCAGCGCGCGCTGCGCATCGGCCTGGTCTGGAACGGTGACAGGCTGGTTGCCGTTATTCCGCTGGCGATCGGCAAGCGCAAGGGCTTGCGGTTTCTTGAATGGGCGGCCAGCAGCTATACCGATTATGGAGATATTCTGGTTGCTCCGGAATGCTCATTGTCGGCCCTGCAGGACCTATGGGCCCGGCTCTGCGACGCCGGAGGGTTCGATCTCGCCTTTCTCAATCGTCTCTTGCCGGATGCGGCGGCCCGCAAGATCTTCGCCGCGGGCGCTTCCAGCGGCATCAGGCTTCGTCCCAACCACAGGGAGGAAGTCAGTTATCGCGTCGCCGGGCCGTGGAAGACCGGAGCGGCATGGTTCGAGGATCAGTCCAAGAAGACACGCCAGAACTATCGGCGCGGCATCAAGACATTGGAAGAAACCGGAAAAGTGAAATTTCGGCTGCTTGCGCCCGACGAACCGCTGCAGCCGGTACTGGACCGGCTCTCGGTGCTGAAGCGCAGATGGCTGGTGCAGCACTCGCGTGAATCCCAACTTTACGAAGAGGGAACGCCGGTACTCGCCGCACTGGTCGACGTGCTGGCGCGTGCCGGCGTGCTGCGCATTTTCGTACTTGAATGCGATGGCGTCATGGTCGCGGTCTCCATCAACTTCATCCAGCGCCAGGTCATGATGGCGTTCGTGACCACCTTCGATCCGGATTTCAGCCGCGCGTCGCCGGGCATAGTTCTGATCATAGACTACATTCAGTGGTCGATCGATCACGGCTTGGGCATGGTCGATTTCCTCTGCGGCGCAGAGGCCTTCAAAAACAAGTTCGCGACGCAGGCCGTTACCCTGCAATCCGTCCTCGGCACGCGCACGGCGCAGGGCACGCTCGCTTCCGTTGCCGATGGTATCCGTGAAAGGCTAAGGCACGCACGCCAGCGCAAACCGGCGCCCTCGCAGGATGCGGCTTGACCGGCGCTACAGAGACCAGCCTTCAAATCAGCTGCAGGCGCTTCATACTGGCATGGCCTTCTTGCCGATGATGAGGTGATCGTGCACGGAAATGCCGAGCGGTTTGGCCGTCTCGATGATCTGCTTTGTCATCTCGATATCGGCGCGCGAGGGTGCTGGGTCGCCTGACGGATGGTTGTGCATCAAAATGCTACTACCAGAATCAAATATTTATCAAACACTTGTGTGCAAGATCTGGAGAGTTGGGGCCGTTAAACGGAGCGTTTATCGAGTGACCACCCGTAGCAGATAACGAGAGTCGATTTGTCCCAGCGATCCAGCTCGTAACCCGGATTGCTTTGCCGGTCTTGAGGAGCGAGGGCCCAACACACAGCTGCCAGCAACCGATTTGCGGTGCGCGCACTGGAGGTCATCTCGCCGACGTTAGCTATCCTCGGACTGCGGCGTGAGCGTGTCGTTCAGGCCGTCGCCCAGGAGGTTAAAGCCGAGCACGATGGCGATGATCGCCAGTCCCGGCCAGACCGCCATCCACGGCGCCTCGGTCAGGAACTGCCGGGCGATGTCGAGCATGCTGCCCCAGGACGGCGCCGGCGGGCGCTGGCCAAGGCCTAGAAAGGCAAGGCTGGCTTCGGCGAGGACGGCGACCGCCATGGTGATGGTGACCTGAACGACGATTGGCGCCAGCACGTTGGGCAGAACATGCGCCAGGATGATGTTGCGGTCGCGCACGCCAAGCGCCCGCACCGCCGTGATGTAGTCCTCGTTCTTGATCGACAGCACCTGGCCGCGCGTCAGCCTGATGAAGACCGGCATGGCCGAGATGCCGATGGCGATCATCGCGTTCTGCAGGCTTGGCCCGAGAAACGCCGCCAGCGCGATGGCCAGGACCAGGAACGGCACCGCCAGGAGAGCGTCGGTGAAGCGCGATATCACCGCGTCGCCGACGCCGCCGAAATAGCCGGCGACCAGACCGAGCGGCACGCCGATGGAGATGGCGATGGTGACGGCGACGATGCCGGCCGCCAGAGAGGCGCGGGAGCCGAAGATGACGCGCGAGAGCACGTCGCGCCCGAGATCGTCAGTTCCGAACCAGTGCAGGGCCGAGGGCGCCTGCCTGACCCCAAGCCAGTCCGACGCGTTGGGGTCGAAGGGCGCGATGAGAGGGGCGAAAATCGCCACCAGCACAAAGAAGGCGACCAGCGTGCCGCCGATCATGGTGCTCGGATGCGACAAAGCGCGCCGCACGCCGGAGCGACGCGTCCCGCCGCGCGCGGCTGGCCTCGGGGAGGCCTGCCCGCTCACGAGCGCAGCCTCGGGCTCAGGATGACATAGGCGATGTCGGCGATCAGGCTGAGCAGCAGGAAGATCAGCGCCGAGCACATGACCACGGCTTGGACCACGGCATAGTCGCGGCTGAAGACACCGTCGACGATCATCTTGCCGAAACCGGGAATCCCGAACACCTGTTCGGTCAGCACGGCGCCCGACAGGAGTTCGCCGAGGTGCAGCGTGCTGGTCGTGACCACCGGTATCAGGCCGTTGCGCAAGGCATGGCGGGTAACCACGATGCGTTCGCGCAGGCCCTTTGCGCGTGCGGTGCGCACGTAGTCCTGCTTGAGAACGGCGATCATCGAACTGCGTGTATGGCGCATGACGATGGCCGCCGCCGCGGTGCCAAGCACGAGGCTCGGCATCAGGGTGTAGCGCAGATTATCGAGCGGCGACTCGAAGAAACCTACATAGCCGCCGCTCGGAAGCCAGCCGAGCGACACGGCGAACAGGAGGATCAGCATGATGCCGAGCCAGAAGCTCGGGATCGACAGGCCGCCGAGCCCGATGAGGCTGACGATATAGTCGACCGGGGTGCCGCGCCGGATCGCGGCGAAGACGCCCGCCGGAATGCCGATGAGAAGAGCGATGAGCATGGCCTGGAGCGACAGCTGCAGGGTGACAGGCAGTTTCTGCACGATCATCTCTCCGATCGGCAGCCGGGTGCGGATGGACAGGCCGAAATCGCCCTGCAGGACGCTGCCGAGCCACTTGGCGTACTGCACCGGCAGGGGTCGGTCGAGGCCGTATTTGGTGCGCAGGAATTCGATCACCGCAGGATCGGGTTCCTGGCCGGCGAGCGCCAGGGCGGGATCGCCCGGCAACAGCTTCAAGAGACCGAAAACCATGACCGAAACGAGCAGGAGCGTCGGGACCGAGATCAGGATGCGCCGCAGGGTGAAGTTGAGCATATCGGTCTGGAGGGCCCCGCTGTTGTCGGGGCCGCACCCGATCGGGCGATCGGGCGCGGCGGCCGGTTTAGTTGGACCCCGGCTTGACGCCGGTGACGCGCAGGATGCCGTCCGGATAGATCGAGATCCCCTTGACCGAGGCCCGGGCGCCATAGAACCACGTCGGGTGGTACAGGGGAATGGTCGGGCGATCGTTCAGATAGATGTCGGCTGCCTGTTCGTAGAGAGCCTTGCGGGCGTCGGTATCGAGTTCCTTGCGGGCCGCTATCAGCACCTCGTCCAGTTTTGGCGACGAATAGCCGTTCAGGTTCTGGGAGCCGCCCGTGCCGAAGAAGGTGTAGAGTGTCGGGTCCGGATCCGCGCGGCCGCTCCAGTTGCCGATGTAGAGTTCGAAATTGCCGGCAAGGTAGCGCTCGATGGCCGACGACGTCTCAAGCGGAAGCAGATTGACGGTGAAGCCGGCCTCCTGCGCCATCGACTGAATGATCTGCGCAACGCGGCCGTCGGTCAGCGAGTTCTCGTAGGTGATCTCGACGGTCGGGTTCGAGACGCCGGACTCCTCGATAAGCTTCCTGGCCGCATCGACGTCCCGCTCCGGCATTGGGTGCCTGGTGCTGTGGTAGACGCTGGAGGGGGGGATCATCTGGTTGTCGGCGGTGAATTCGCCGTTGAAGGCAACCTTGTTGATGGCGTTGCGGTCGAGCGACAGTTCAAGCGCCTTGCGCAGTTCGGGCTTGTCGGCCAGCACGCCCTTGGCTTCACGGCGGACATTGATGAAGAGGTGCGAAACAGCGAGGCCGGCCGAAGTGTAGAGCGCAAGGTCGGAATTGGAACGGATCGCTTCGAGATCGGTCGGCGCGATGCGCTCGGCGACGTCGAGGTCGCCGGCCTGGATGCGCGACAGTCGCACGGTGGAATCGGGAATGATCTGGTATTCGATCGCGTCGTAGCCGATCTCGCCGGCGTTCCAGTAGCCGGGATACTTCTTGAGGCTGATCTTGTCGCGGGCGCTGCGGCTCTCGAACTGGTAGGGACCGGAACACATGGGATTGGCGGCGAATTCGTCAGTCGAGGTCGCTGCTGACGGCGACACCATCATCCCGGCGCGATCGGTGAGGACCGAGAGCAGCGGCGCAAACGGCGTTTCGAGCTTCAGCACCACCGTCATGGGATCGACGACCTCGACCTGCTTGATGGGGGACAGTTCGGATCGGCGCTTGGATTCCTTAAATGTCTGCATGCGTTCGATATTGGCCTTGACGGCTTCGGCGTCGAACGGCTTGCCGTCATGGAAGGTCACGCCTTCGCGCAACTTCAACGTCAATTCGGTGTTGCTGTCATTCCACGACCACGCGGTCGCCAGTTGCGGCACGATCTCAAGCTTTTCGTTTATGTCGAGCAGCTTGTCGCACAGCGCGTCGAACACGATGCGGCCCGAATAAGTGCCGCCGGTCGCCGGATCCATCGTATCGGGGTCGTCCTGCAGGCCGACGCGCAGCGTCTGAGCGCTTGCCGATGCCATGGAGATCGCCATCAGGCCCGCCAGGACCGTCAGCTTCATCGATACCGTCATGTTGGTTTTCCCTCTGTTGGTTTACGAAATGCGCCACGCAACGTCTCCACCTTGGCAGCCAGCGAAACACACTCGAATTCTTTTGTAAAGTTTGCGAACGAATTAAAGAGGGCCGGAAGTTCAGCGCTTCGAAATCGCCGGCATACGCAGCATATTTGCGACCTTCCGGGTTGACGCGGAAAGATTTGTTGGTTCATTTGTGCGTTACATTGACTAATTGAAACCCGACTTTTCATGACCGACCTATCCTCTCTCGCGACGCCCCGGCAGATCACGCTCCGCACCGTCGTCCGCATCCTGCTCGACGGGGGCGCGGTGTCGCGCGCCGAGCTCGCCAGGCTGACTGGACTGTCCAAGCAGACGATGTCGGAGGTATTCCGCGACCTCGAGGACGGCGGCTGGGTGCAGATGGCCGGCAGGACGCAAGGCGCGGTTGGGCGGAGCGCGGCGACATACGAGGCGCGCGCCGACCGCGCGCTGGTCTTCGGGGCGGATGTCGGCGGAACCAAAATCCAGGCGGCGCTGGCGGACATGCGCGGCAGGATCGTCTCGGAACTGGTCGAGCCGACGGACGCAAGGGGCGGACAGCACGTCATCGAACAGCTGGCGCGCATCAATGGAACGCTGGCCAGCCGCGCCGGCCTGCCGGCAGGCCGGGTGCTGGTCGGCAGCGTCGGCATCCCCGGCGCCTTCGACCTGCGTTCGAAGCGGCTGTTCATGGTGCCCAACATCGCCGGCCTGGAAGGCTCCTTTTTCGCCGAGGACCTGGAAGCCATGGTGAGCTTCGACGTGGCGGTCGGCAACGACGTCAACATGGCCGCCAAGGGCGAGCTGTGGATGGGCGAAGGCAAGGGCATCGATAATTTCGTGTTCATCGCGCTCGGCACGGGGGTGGGCATGGGTATCATCAACGAGCGGCGTATCCTGCGCGGCGCGCGCGGCGCGGCGGGCGAGATCGCGACCCTGCCGGTGGGGGCAAGCGGCTACGATGCCCGCACCTTCCATTCCGGCGTTCTCGAAACGATGATCGGCAGCGCCGCGATCCGTGACCGCTACGAAGGTGCGGGTGGCCAGCCGGGCCTGACCGTGCGCCAGATCATCGACCGCATCGAAGGCGGTGACCGCATCGCCGGCGCCACGCTCGATGAGGTGGCCCGCACGCTGGCCGAAGCGATACTGGCTGTAGCGGCCATCGTCGACCCTGAACGCGTGGTGCTCGGCGGCAGCATCGGCGCGCGAACCGAACTGCTCGACCGCGTGCGGCATTTCCTGCCGCTCTGCATGCCGACGCCCCCCGAGTGCACGATCAGCCGGCTGGGCAGCCGCGCCGCGCTCTACGGCACCATTGCGACCAGCCTCGACCTGCTGCATGAAAGCCTGTTCCAGACCGCAGGCTACGATCTCCTGCCGGGTGTCGACCTAGTGGAGGCGGTGGAATGAGCCCCAACATCCCAACGATCGAGAAACCTCATGCATGACCGCGATTTCATGGTGCCCGGCAAATCGGTGGCCCTCGCCGAGAACGGCATGGCTGCAACCTCGCACCCGCAGGCGACCCTGGCCGCGGTCGAAATCCTTAAGGCCGGCGGCACGGCCGTCGACGCGGCGATCGCCGCGGTCGCGCTGCAATGCGTGATCGACCCGCACATGACCGGCATCGGCGGCGACTGCTTCGCGCTCTACGCGCCGGCCGGCGGCCGGATGGTGTCCTACAACGGATCCGGCCGGTCGCCACGGGCCGCGACCCTGGACGCCTACCTGGTGAAGGGCTGGACGGCGATCCCGGACGATTCCGTGCATGCGGTGACGGTTCCGGGCGCCGTCGACACCTGGTGCAAGCTGAACAGTGAACATGGGCGGCTGGGGCTCGACCGCATCCTGGCGCCGGCGATTGAGGCCGCCGAAAACGGCTTCACGATCCCGCCGCGCGTGGCGCATGACTGGCAGCGCTACGCCAGCCGCGTCGCCGCGCATGCCGACGCCGCCGCGCAATTCCTGCCGGGCGGACAGTCACCGGTGACCGGCGACCGGCTGAGCAACCCGACGCTCGGCAGAACGCTGCGCAGGATCGCCAAGGAGGGCCGCACCGCCTTCTATGAGGGAGACGTGGCCGACGACATGGTGGCAACGCTTAAAGCGCTGGGCGGGCTGCACAGCGCCGACGATTTCGCCTCGTTCGCCTGCGAGGCGACCGAGCCGATCTCGGCCGGCTACCGGGATCACGTACTGATGGAATGCCCGCCCAACGGCCAGGGGCTGGCGGCGTTGATCATGGCCCGGCTGCTCGACGGCTTCGATCTCGCCGACCCGGCGCTGAGCGAGGTCGACCGCATACACCTGCTGGCCGAAGCCACCAAGGAGGCCTATCGACAGCGCGATGCTCTGATCGCCGATCCCGCCGCCATGACCGTCAGCGTCGAGGAGGTGCTGTCCGACGCCAACATTAAGACGCTGCTGTCACGCATCTCCCTCGACAACGCCTCGCAGGCCGCAAGCCCCGACATGCCGATCCACCGCGACACGGTCTATGTCAGCGTCGTCGACCGCGACGGCAACGCGGTTTCGCTGATCAACTCGCTGTTCTTCGCCTTCGGCAGCGGCATCTACGCAAGGAAGGCAGGCGTGCTGATGCAGAACCGCGGCACCGGGTTCTCGCTCGCGCCGGGGCATCCGAACGCCATCGCGCCGGCCAAGCGGCCGTTCCATACGATCATCCCGGCGCTGGTCTGCAAGGACGGCCGCACTGTCTGTTCCCTCGGCGTCATGGGCGGCCAGTACCAGGCGACCGGCCATGCCCATATCCTGTCGCAGGTGCTCGACCGCGGGCTCGACATCCAGGCCGCGTCGGACCAGCCGCGCAGCTTCTTCACCGACGGCGCGATCAGCCTCGAGACGACCATTCCGGAGGCCGTCCGGGCCGGCCTGGAAGCGCGCGGCCACCGCACGCGCTGGGCCGACGAGCCGCTCGGCGGCTGCCAGGCGATCTGGATCGACCATGACCGCGGCGTCCTGTGGGGCGCCTCCGACCACCGCAAGGACGGCATCGCTCTGGGATACTGACGATGGAGACGACCGCTCCCGAAATGACATTGACCGTATCAGTGCAGCACCTGGCGCTGCGGCTGCCGCGCGGGGCCGACCGGGACTATGCCCTGGCCGACCTGAGCTTCGACCTGCCGGCCGGCGAGATCCTGTGCATCGTCGGCGAATCGGGTTCCGGCAAGTCGCTCTGTGCACAGACCCTGATGGGCCTGCTGCCACGCGCCATCAGCGTGGAGCGCGGCGCCGCGCTGTTCGAAGGCATCGACCTGATCAGCGTGGACGCGGCAACGCTGCGCACGTTGCGGGGACGCCGCGTCGGTATGATCTTCCAGGAGCCGATGACCGCGCTCAACCCGTCGATGCGCATCGAGAACCAGATCATGGAAGTTTTCGAGGCGCACGACCTGCTTTCGCCGGCCGAGCGCCGCGCGCGGGCGCTCAACCTGGCGCGTGAGGTGCAACTCCCGGATCCCGAACAAGCGATCAAGGCCTATCCTCACCAGCTGTCGGGCGGCCAGCGGCAGCGCGCCATGATCGCCATGGCGCTGGCGCTCGAACCGGCGCTGCTGATCGCCGACGAACCGACCACGGCGCTCGACGTCACGACGCAAGCGCAGATCCTCAAGCTGATGCGCGAGATTCAGCGGCGGCGGAACATGGCGGTGATCTTTATCACCCACGATTTCGGCGTGGTGTCCGACATTGCCGACCGGGTGCTGGTGCTCGAGAAGGGCATCGTCGTCGAACAGGGAGCGGCGCGGGAGGTGCTCAGCAACCCGCAGCATCCCTACACAAGGGCACTGCTCGCGGCAGTGCCGTCCGGCACGCCGGCGATCCGGCCGGACGATCCGGAACAGCCGGTCGCCCTTGCGGTCACCAATCTCAACAAGTCGTACCGCTCCAAGGCCGGCATGTTCGGTGCGGTCCGCAGCGTGCGTGCGGTGAAGGATGTGAGTTTCGAGATCAGGCGCGGCCGCACGCTCGGGCTGGTGGGCGAGTCGGGTTCGGGAAAATCGACCGTGGCGCGGCTGGTCACGCGCATCAACGAACCGGATTCCGGCGGCATAGAACTCGGCGGTCAGGATTACCGCGCCTTGCGCGGCGAAGAGCTAAGGCAGCAGCGCAGCCGCATCCAGATGGTGTTCCAGGATCCTTTCTCGTCCCTCAATCCGCGCCGCAAGGTGGGCTTGAGCATTGCCGACGGGCCGATCGCGCGCGGCGTGGCGCGGCACGAAGCGCTCGACAATGCGCGCGCGCTGCTCGGACTCGTCGGACTCGACGCGCGCTCGGCGGATCGCCTGCCGCACGAGTTTTCCGGCGGCCAGCGCCAGCGCATCGGCATTGCCCGCGCATTGGCGTTGGAACCCGACGTGCTGGTTGCCGACGAGGCAGTCTCGGCTCTCGACGTCACCGTGCAGGCGCAGGTCCTGAAGCTGCTTGACGAGCTGAAGCGGCGGCTCAACCTCGCGATGCTGTTCATCACGCACGACCTGCACGTCGCCGCGCAGGTCTGCGACGACATCGCGGTGATGAGGTTCGGCGAAATCGTCGAAATGGGACCGACCCGCGACATCTTCCTCAATCCGCAGCACGACTACACCAAACAGTTGCTCGCCGCCATTCCCGGGTCGGTACGCCGGCACTAGTGCGGACCGCAAGGCCTGAACGATTGCTACCGGGCGACTCATCCCGATCGCAGGCCAGTAGGGTCGTTCCCGGGACGATGATTCCTTCAGCGAGCGGCGATTTGCCGATATCTCCGACGTCCAGCAGATTCGTCAAAGGGGTGCAGAGGCGCGAGATCGGCGCTGCATTGTGAGGCGGGAAGGGTGCATGTCTTGCCCCCAACAACGCCCTCGCAGGACGCTAGCTACATTTGCTTCTATCACCCGTCGCACCACAGCTGGGCCGGCCAAAGTTAGATTCGCAAATCCCTGATTTCAGCTGGAAATTGGATCGAAGCGTGACCCGTCGTGAACCACAATGATCGCAGGTGTCGAGCGGGATATTTATGGATCAAAACTCTATGACCAAAATCGCTATATCCATCAAATACTTATGTGCCGATGCATTTGGCAATTGACTTCAGGGCGGTCACACCAGCCTTCAAATCAGCAGCAAGCCCTTCATGCTGGCATGGCCCTTCTTGCCGATGATGAGGTGATCGTGCACGGAAATGCCGAGCGGTTTGGCCGTCTCGATGATCTGCTTTGTCATCTCGATATCGGCCCGCGAGGGTGTCGGGTCGCCTGACGGATGGTTGTGCACCAAGATGATCGCCGTGGCGGAGAGTTCGAGTGCGCGCTTGACCACCTCGCGCGGATAGACCGGCGTGTGGTCGACGGTGCCGACCTGCTGCACCTCGTCGGCGATCAGCGTGTTCTTCTTGTCGAGGAACAGGATGCGGAATTGTTCGCGGTCCTCGAAGGCCATGGCCGAGCGGCAATATTCGAGAAGTTGTGCCCAGGTGGACAGCAGTTCGCGGCCGATGATCTCGCCGCGCGCCATGCGCTGGGCCGTCGCGGCGACGATCTTCAGGTCAAGCGCCACCGCCGGGCCGATGCCCTTGACCTCCTCGAGCCGCGCGGCAGGCGCGCCAAGCACCTCGGCCAGCGTGCCGAAGCGCGCCAGCAGCGCCTTGGCAACGGGCTTGGTGTCGGCGCGCGGGATAAGCCGAAAGAGCAGGAGCTCGAGCAATTCATAGTCGGGAAGGGCGCTGGGACCCGCGGCGGCGAACCGTTGGCGCAAGCGGTCGCGGTGACCGAGATAGTGCGGTTTTTCCTCTGTCGCGGTGATTTTCGCTGGAGGCTCGATCTGCATTTCGGAGAAGAAATTCCGCTCGTCGTCGCTCTTTGTCCCCATAAACCGCCCACATCCCTTGACCGGAAAATCCGGCGCCAGGTGAATACTATGCCGGCAGGCCGGGACGGTCGAGGTTTTTTGGCGACAGCGTGAAGATCTCGCATCCGGTGTCGGTGACGCCGATCGTGTGCTCGTATTGCGCCGACAGCGAGCGGTCGCGCGTCACCGCCGTCCAGCCGTCCGACAGCACTTTCACATGCGGCCGGCCGAGATTGATCATCGGTTCGACGGTGAAGATCATGCCCGGCCGCATCTCGACGCCCTCACTGGCGCTGCCATAGTGCAGGATGTTGGGCGCATCGTGGAAAAGCTGGCCGACGCCATGGCCGCAGAAATCGCGCACCACCGAGCAGCGCTCACCCTCGGCATAGGTCTGGATGGCGGCGCCGATGGCTCCGGTGCGAGCGCCGGGCCTGATTGCGGCGATGCCGCGCATCAGGCATTCATGGGTGACCTCGAGCAGGCGTTCGGCGGCGCGCTTGATGCTGCCCACCGGATACATGCGCGAGGAATCGCCATGCCAGCCGTCGAGGATATAGGTGACGTCGATGTTGACGATGTCGCCCTCCTTCAACGGCTTGTTGTCGGGAATACCGTGGCAGACGACATGATTGATCGAGGTGCAGGACGACTTGGTATAGCCGCGATAATTGAGCGTCGCAGGCAACGCGCCGTGGTCCATGCCGAACTCGAAGACGAAACGGTCTATGGCTTCGGTGGTCACGCCGGGCGCGACCATCGGCACCAGTTCGTCGAGGCAGCGCGCTGTGAGGTCGCAGGCCCTGCGCATGCCGGCAAAACCTTCCTCGCCGTAGAGGCGGATCTGGCCGGTGTTTCTGAGCGGTGCCGTGGCGGCGTCGAGATAGGTGACCATTTTGTCCGTTTGCCGGGTAGGTGGGCTCTCGAAATAAGCCCGCGCGAGAAAAATCCCACCAGATTTGGCACCGGACGGCGCAAGGTTCAAGGACGAACTGCCGGCTAAGGGCGAACGTTCGCGAGATTCGTGCGTTGTGGCCCATATTGCGCCTTCGCCGGCGACAGCCTTTGGTGCGATGCTTTCCTTTTTCGGTTGGACACGATAGGGCGGTGACAGAGTTCGGAGATTTCGCCTCCTGATGGCATCGGGGCGCGCCAGGACGACGCGGTCGCGCCGCTGCGCGGCAAGGCGCAGCCTCTCGAGATTCGCTCCAGCCGGCTGCTACCGGTCAAATTCGTGAGCGGCAATCCGGGCGCGCTTGCGTCGGAATCTGCCTTCTTCCTGCTCAATCAGGTTTCGCCCGTCCAGGCGTCGGCCGTGTATGCATTCGTACCTGCGCCGCAGGCGAGTGCCAACCAGCCCCGCGCGCCGCCTTCCCTCTGAGCTGAGCGGTCTCGGACCGCGCCCAATCCGCCCACTCATGTTTTTCGCGTCGCTAGCCGTGCGGCGGCTGCCGGCCGTCCGCTTCATTTCCGGAGCTCTTTCAATGCAACGTGTCAAGACAGTCAAAACGCTGACGCGCGCGGCCTCGGCCGCTTTGTTCCTCGCCGTGCAGGCGCTTATCTGCATCGGAACCGTTTATTGGGCGATCGCCGAGACGCTCGGCATGGCCGGACCGCGGCGCTGGTCCTCGGCGGCATTTTGCCGTGCCGTCCCTATATGTCATCATCATGGCCGTTCGCATGGCCTATGAGGCGGAAACCGACCTGGCGAACCAATAGACCTTCCGTACGAGCTTCACTGGGTCGGCGTCCGCACTGACGACACATTTTTGGGCGAAAAGCTGATCAAAGCAACTTTTTCCGTGACGAACGGCGTGGCCGCGGCAATGCCGTTCGGGAGAGAAACGAATGGACAGATTGCAATTCGAGGTGCCGGTGCGCATCACGACTGCGCCTGGCCTGCCGGTAGAGGAAATCTACAGCGTCGAACAGGCGCTGGATTTCCTGCAGGACTGGCCGGTCCGCCGGCAAGGCCCGGTCTATCAGGCTGCGTTCAATGCCTGCTTCGGCGCGACGGTCGACCTGGTCAAGACCGAGGATGCCTGTCGGGCGTTCATGACGTTCTGCCGGGTGAGCCGCCTGCTGGCCCGAGACATGATGGTTCGGAGCAAACGGGTTAGCGAGGCGAGGGGGCTTAGAGCCTAGCGCCAGCCGGGTTCCAGGCTTTTCAGGAAGCGGTCGAAGATCGGGTCGAACCGGTCGGGCGAATCCCAGAACGGCGCATGGCCCGATTTGCCGATCAGGTGCTTCTTGCCTTCCCACAGGTTTGAGAACGGGATCGTGTCGACGAAATCGGTGTCGACGAACGGTTCGTCGGCGCCGTTGAGTACGGCGATCGGCGGTGTCTTGCCCAGGATTATCTGGCTCTGATCATTGCCAAAGCCGGCGGCGAACTTGCCGAGCATCAGCGCGCGGGCACGACCATCGGTGCGCGCAACGGCATCGCGGAGCAACTGGTCATAAGGCTCGCCGCAGGTCGAGTGCGCATAGGCATCGATATCCGCCTCGGTGAAGATCTCCTGGCCCGCAAGGTTCATATGCGGGCTGGTCTTGAAACCCTTGCCTAGATCGGCGGCGGCGACCGGCGGCGTGCCGGTGATCATCAGGCCGAGCATGCCGGGATAGCGCTCGATCATCTCCAGCCCGATATGGCCGCCCAGCGACCAGCCGAAGACCGCTGCCTTTTCGATGCCGAGCCCGTTCATGACCTCGGTCATTGCGTCGGCATAGCCAGGCATGGAGTAGCTGCGCTCCGGGTCGACCGCATTGCCGGACTCGCCGTGTCCAGGAAGATCGGCTGCGATCAGATGGTAGGTCGCGCCGATCCTGCCATCGAACTGATTGCGGAAGACGGCGCCCGACGACGAATTGCCGTGGATCATCAGCACCGGCATGCCGGTGCCGCCACTCTCGCGCACGGCGATCGTGCCGTGACTTGTCTCGATCGTCCTGACCGTAGTCGCCATCCCTGTCTCCACTGTCTGCTTTCGCTTGCCCGCTGCATTCCCACGAACTGCCTGGAAATGCATCACACGGTTCCGCGCGTTTAACGAGCAGGCAAATCTGCTTGCCTGCCTATGAAAATATCTTTTCAAATTGGCCTGCCTGTGCATTATTTGTCAATCATCCAACCATCGCCAGGACAAACAGGGGAACAGGGACAATGAAAACAATGTCGATGAAACGCCATTTCAGGCACATCCTGCTTGGAACCGCGCTGGGCGTGATGCTGAGCGCTGCGCCGGCGCTGGCCGATGTGGTGAAGATCGGCCTGCTGGCGCCGCTGACCGGCCCGGCGGCGGCCGACGGACAGGAATTCCAGCGCGGCGCGCAGATGGCGATCGATGAGGCAAATAGCGCGGGCGGCATTGACGGCCATACGTTCGAACTGGTCGTGGGCGACGTGAAGGATCAGTCGGCGGCGAACGTCACCAGCGCGGTCGAGCGCCTGCTCGGCGACCAGGACGTGCATTTCATGCTGACCGGCTATGCCAGCCTGACCAATTTCGAGATCGACAACATGGCCGAGGCGGAGATGCCTTACGTGCTCGCGGCAACGTCGCAGCAGACCAAGGACATCATCGCGCCCGATCCGGAAAAATACGCCTGCTGCTGGTCGCTGACGCCGTCTTTCGATGCCTACAACACCGATGTCACCAGTTTCGTCGAGAAGCTGGCGGCCGAGGGCAAGATCGCGCTGCCCACCAAGAAGGTTGCGATCATCTCGTCCGACAATGCCTATTCGAAGACCATCTCAGAAGGCATGAAGAAGACCTTCAAGGAAAAGGGCTGGACCATCACCGTTGACGAACTCGTGCCCTTCGGCGAAGTGACCGACTGGCGTTCGATCCTGGCCAAGGTGCGCGAGGACGTGCCGGACGTGGTCATCAACACCGACTATCTGCCCGGCAATTCGGCCTCGTTCCTCAACCAGTTCCTGGAGCAGCCGACCAAGAGCCTCGTGTTCCTGCAATATGCGCCGAGCGTTCCGGAATTCGTCGAGCTGACCAAGGAGAAGTCGAACGGGGTCATCTACAATTTGCTCGGCGGCGCGTTGACGACGCCGAAGAACCCGCGCGCCGACGAGGTGGCTGGCAAGTTCAAGGCCAAATATGGCGTGGAAAGCGGCACCTATGGCGTCGGCCTCTACGAGATAGTCCAGGTCTACTTCGATGCAGTGAAAAAGGCCGGCGACCCAAAGGACCACGCTGCTATCATGAAAGCGCTGTCCGAGACCGACAAACAGGTTGCCGAAGGCCGCCTGAAGTTCGATCCGGCGACGCACCTTGCCATGCAGGGCGACGACTACATCCCGATCACCTTCTTCCAGATATGGGACGGCAAGCGCACGCTGATCTCGCCGGCCAAATACGCGACCGGCGAGTTCCAGGCGCAGCCCTGGATGAAATAGCGGCATGCCGCTGCTCGAAGTCGAGGGCGTATCGAAGGCGTTCGGATCGCTGAAGGCGGTCGACCAAGTTTCCTTCGCCGTCGAGGCGGGGGAGATATTCGGCATCGCCGGACCGAACGGTAGTGGCAAGAGCACGCTGTTTAATGTCATCACCGGCATACCGTTCGGCCCCGACAAAGGCCGGATACGGTTCGACGGCACAGACATCCAGGGGCGGTCCGGCAATGCCATTGCACGGCTCGGCCTTCTCAGGACGTTCCAGCGTGAGACCAGCTTCGACGGGCTGACCGTGTTCGAGAACGCGCTGATCGGCGCCGGCTATGGCAAACCCGGGCGAGGGGCGGCCGAGGCGCGGAGCCGCGCCGTCGAGGCGCTGGAGTTCGTCGGCCTTTCGAGCCCGGCCTTCGGGCGCCTCGCTGGCGAATTGTCGGTGTTCGACCGCAAATGCCTGATGCTGGCAACGGCCATCGCCACGGAACCGCGCATGCTTCTGCTCGACGAGCCGGCATCGAGCCTGACCAAGCCGGAGATCGAAATCTCGATCGGGTTGATCCGGCGGACGGCCGAGCGCGGCATCACCGTGGTGCTGATCGAACATGTGCTGACCTTCCTGATGAGCCTGTCGCAGCATCTTCTGGTGCTGAACCAGGGCCGGGTGCTGGCCGCGGGCGAACCCAAGAGCGTGATCGCCGATCCGCGCGTGGTGGAAGCCTATCTCGGCACGAGGAGGTCGGCGGCGTGAGCGCAAACCCGATCCTGAGCGTCGAGGCGGTGACATCAGGTTATGGCCGCGTGACCGTCCTGCACGACATGACGCTGGAAGCCGGCCGCTTCGGCAATGTCGGGCTGTTCGGCCCGAACGGTCACGGCAAGACGACGCTGCTCCGGACCATTTCCGGCCTGGTCGCGCCGAAATCCGGCCGTGTCGCCTTCGACGGCAAGGACATTACCGGCTTGAGTGCGCGCGCCATCGTAGCCACTGGCCTGATCCATGTGCCGCAAGGCAACAAGCTGTTCCCGGATCTGACGATCGGCGACTGCATGGCGCTTGGCGCCTATTCGCCACGGGCACGGCCGCACGAGGCCGAGAACCGCGAAAAGGTGGTGAAGCTGTTCCCCAAGCTTGCCGAGCGCTGGCGGCAAAGGGTGCGCACGCTTTCCGGCGGCGAGCGCCAGATGGTGTCGATCGGCACGGCGCTGATGAGCCATCCGCGCCTGCTGATCCTTGACGAGCCGACCCTTGGACTGGCGCCGAAAATCAAGGACGAACTCTGCGCCGCCGTCATGGACATATCGAAGGGGGGCGTGCCGCTGGTCGTCGTCGAACAGGACATCGAGTTCCTCCTCGAGCTCAGCCGGCAGCTCTTTCTTGTCGATCACGGAGCGGTCAAGACCGAGATCCGGCCGGGCGAGAGCCTCGAGCACGGTGAAGTCATGGCCATGTATTTCGGACATTGAAAGCGGGAATGGACAGGACATGAGCGTCTTTTCGGACATCTTCTTCGGCGGCCTGTTCCAGGGCTCGCTCTACGCCATGATGGCGGTAGGGCTGGCGCTGGTCTGGACGACGATTGGCGTGTTCAATTTCAGCCATGGCGTGTTCATGATGCTGGGCGCCTATTTCGCCTGGCAGTTGGTCGCCTTCGGCCTGCCGGTGGTGATCGCCTTCCCGCTCGCCGTCATCGTCATGGCGGGCGCCGGCTGGATCCTGCAGGCTTCGGTGGTGCGGCCGCTGATCGGCCGTCCCAACATCGTGCTGGTCGTGGTCATCACCACGCTGGCGGCGGGCTCGCTGATCGAGAACGGGGCACTGACGGTCTGGGGCCCGCGCTCCAAGCAACTGCCGAGCCTCATCGAGGGCAACACCACCATCGCCGGCGTCGGCGTGTCGCTGCACCAGATCGCCATCATCGTCATCACGCCGCTCATTCTGGCCGCCCTGTGGTCGTTCCTCAACCGCACGCGGCTCGGACTGGCGCTGAGGGCGGTGGCGCAGAACGAGGATGCCAGCCAGCTCGTCGGCCTCAATGTCACGGCGCTTTACGGGCTTGCCTTCGCCATCGCCGCGTCGCTGGCGGGGCTTGCCGGGATCTTCATGGGCGGCTACCGCTTCATGAACCCGTCGATGGGCGCCGACCCGTTGCTCAAGGCACTGATCGTCGTGGTTTTCGGTGGTATTTCAAGCATTTCGGGACCGATCTTCGCTGCCTATCTGATCGGGTTCTTCGAGGCGGCGAGCAATTACTATTTCGGCCTCTACTGGACACCGGCACTGCTTTTCCTGGTGCTCATCGGAACGCTCATGGTGCGCCCTGAGGGTATCTTCGCCGGCCGTTCCCGGGGGCTGGCATGACGCTGCTCGACATCGCCATCCCGTCCGCGCCTGGCCGCGTCGCCTGGAACCGCGAGGCGATAGGCTTCGTGGCTGGCTTCCTTGTGCTCGCCCTGCTGCCGCTCGTTTTCGGCGACAGCTACAGCCGGCACGTGCTGATCATGATCTTCATCTATGCCGTCGTCGCCTCGAACTGGGATCTCAGCCTCGGCTATGGCGGCGTCTTCAATTTCGGCCATCTCGCGCTGTTCGGCATCGGCGTCTATGCCTACAGCCTGCTGGCCAAGGTGGCCGGTGTCGATCCGTGGATCGCGCTGTTATCAAGCGGCGTGATCGCGACGCTGGCGGCCGTGCTGGTAACCATTCCGATCCTGCGGCTGAAGGGCATCTATATCATCCTGGTCACGTTCGGCTTCGCCCAGCTGGTCATGCAGGTCATCATCAGCCAGTCCGACCTGACGGGCGGCACGCAAGGGTTGGTGCGGGTGCCGGGCCTCTACGTCTTCGACCACAACATGATCCGCGACGGCAAGCTCGCCTATTTCTACATCGCGCTGGCGCTGCTGGTGGCGAGCACGCTGTTCCTGCGCCTGTTCGTGCGCTCGCGCGCCGGCGCCAGCATCATGGCGCTGCGCGACAATGAGGAATATGCCATCAGCCGCGGTGTCTCGCTGGTCAGGCAGCGCATGGTGACGCTGGCGGCGAGCGCCTTCTTCACCGGGATCGCCGGCGCCTTCTACGCCGCCTACCAGCGCAACGCCTCGATCGACGTGTTCGGCATGAGTCTGGCGACCATCATCCTGTCGATGGTGCTGCTGGGCGGAACGAGCACGATCTACGGCGCCATCATCGCGTCCTTCGTGCTGACCGTCTTTTCCGAGGCGATGGCCGATTTCGGCGCGTGGCGGCCGATGATCACGGCGCTGCTCATCATCGTCATCATGCTGGTCTATCCAAGCGGCCTGGTCGGCATGATCCGCGCCGCCTGGACATGGGTAGCCGAGCGCGTCAAGCCCGGCCTGACGACACCTCAAGTTAGCGAACGCCGCACCAGTCGATGACGGAAGCGGCGATGACCTTGGCGGTTTCCACCACCGAGTCGACCTCGACATATTCGTCGGCGCCATGGAAGCCGTCGCCGGACGGACCGAAGATGACGCCGTCGACGCCGGCGCCGGCATAGTGCGCGGCGTCGCACACCGCGATGAAACCTTTCACCTCGGGCGTCTTGCCGATACGCGCCTTGTTGGCGACCAGCGACCTGACCAGCGGATGATCCGGCGAGGTGTTCATCGGCGGGAAATAGAGGCCGCCCAGCTCCCACTTGATGGTCGGCGGATTGTCGCGCAGCCAGGCGTCGGCGGCGGCGAAATGATGCACGAAGGTCTCGAAATCGCGACGGTAGTCGGCTGAGTTTTCGTCGGGCAGGAACTTCATGTCGAGGTCGAGCACGGCGACATCGGGGATGATCGCCGGATTGGTCATCACCGTCGGCAGGCCATCCTCGCCAAGCCCGGTGCCGCCATACATCACGCCGATGTTGATGGTGTTCATGCCAAGCGGCAGCAGCGGATGCGATCTGGCCCGCGTGCGGTCGAGTTCGTATTGGCGTACAGCCGTTATGAAGCGGGCAGCCAGTTCGATGGCATTGACGCCAGGTTCCAGCCGGTCCTTACCGTGGCGCTGCGGATAGATTTCATTGTAGCGCAGCGCCGAATGCGCGTTGCGGCCGCGGATCGTCACCCGCGCCCATTCGAGCCCGCCCTCGACCGGCAGGACGTCGCCCCAGGTCGGTTCGGCGACCAGCACCGCCTTGGCGAGCTTGCCCTTCGCAACCGCGTCCATGGCGCCGAAGCCGCCGGCCTCCTCGTCGACCACGCTGTGGATCGCCAGTCGGCCCTGCAGCGTGATGCCGGCCTTGCGGATGGCATGCGCGGCAGCGATGCAGGCGGCGACGCCGCCCTTCATGTCAACCGCGCCGCGGCCGTAGAGACGCCCGTTGGTGATGGCGGCGCCAAACGGGTCGACCGACCAGTTCTTCATTTCGCCGACCGGCACCACGTCGATGTGGCCACACAGGATCAGGCTGCGCGCCTCATCGCCCGCCCATTCGCCGGCGAGATTGGGCCGACCCGGCAAGACATCCCATTGCTCGGTCGCAAAGCCGTCCGCCTTGAGGATCGGCTCCAGCAGCGCCTGCACGTCGGCCTCCCGGTTCAGGCCCTGTTTCGTCTCGAATTTGGGATTCACCGAAGGGATTTGAACCATATCGCTGGTCAGCCCGATCACCCAGTCTCGATCCTTGTCGATTTCGGCTTGCGCAGCGGCAATGGCCGCATCCCTGTCCAGCATGTCGATGTCCTTTCGTGCTGCCGCCTCGGTGGCGTTGGTAATTGTCTTTGATCGCAGGGACTGCCGGGCCGACCATCGGCCCCTGTCACGTCGACTTGTGCTTGCCTCTCACAAACGGCGCCGCCCACTTCCCTGGATCGCCGTCGACGGTCTTCTTGGGGCCGGCGCCGGCAAAATCCGATGCGTCGAGCGTCACGCCATTGGCGCGACGGATTCTTTCGATGTCCTCGATGCGCTTGCGCACCGTCAGGCCTTCACTCTCCAGCGCGTGGGCGAATACGGTTTCCATCTGGACGACGGCCGTGGCCAGCGTGTCGAAGGGCGAATTGGCCTCGATCGCGGCGATTAATGTCAGGTCGGCATGTTCGGAGATCGGTGAGAGCCAGGGATCGGTGAAGAGCAGGACGCTCATGCCGCGCTGGCGCGCTTGGCGGGCGAAGTTGACCACGTCGGACTGGTAGCGGCGGTAGTCGAAGACGACGAGCAGGTCGCGCTTGCCGAGATCGATCAAGAGATCAAAATCCGTCGGCGCCAGCGAGCCGACATCGTGCACACCGGGACGGAACTGCACGAGATAGCCGGCCAGCATCGAGGCGATGTGGCGGCTGAAGCGCCCGCCGAGCAGCACGACCTGGCCCTTGCAGTCGAGCAGCATCTTTGCGGCCCGGCCATAGCTTTGGGAGGCAACGGCAGTGCGCGTCCGCTCAAGGCTGTCGGAAACCGAGTGAAAATAGTCGTTGACCGTGCCGTCGCTCGAATTGGCCGGACGCTTGGCCTCCATCATCAGCAACGGCGAGTGCAGCCGGGATTCGATTTCCGCCAGAAGCTTGCCCTGGAAGGCGGCGAAGCCGCCATAGCCAAGCTTGACCATGAGGCGCATGACCGTCGGATCGCTGACGCCCGCTGCCTTTGCCAGGCGGGTGGCGGTGCCGAGGCCGGACATCGGATAATCGGCAAGAAGCACCTGCACGATCTTGGCTTCGGCGGATGTGAGGACCAGGCTGGTATGCGCCAACTCTTCGCGGATCGACACCGGACCTCTCCCTTTCCGCTTCAGTCGATGATAGAGAAATTACAAATTCTGCCCCTGATGTCAATTTTTGGAAGGAATTCTACAAGGTTGAATTCGGAGCCCCCGTCTGTTCCGCCCGGGTCGTGCGGTAAAGGCACACTCTGTGCGAGCGCGGCCCGAATCGGCTATGGCATCCAGGATGCAGGAGACGTCTCTTTACACCCCGGTGAAGCGGTTTCTTGAGAGCCTGGAATTCACTGTCAAAGGCGAGATTGGCGGCTGCGATGTCGTCGGTCTGCGCGACGGTGAGCCACCGGTGGTCGTCATCTGCGAATTGAAACTGCAGTTCAACCTCGAGCTCGTCCTTCAAGGCATCGATCGTGCCGCGGCGTGCGACGAGGTCTGGCTCGCCGCGCGCATGTCCAGTCGGGGCAAGGGCCGCGAGCACGATCGCCGGTTTCGCGCGCTCTGCCGCCGGCTCGGTTTCGGCCTTCTGGCGGTCGGCTCCTCCGGCAATGTCGAACTGCTGCTCAGTCCGGCCGCTCCGCCGCCGCGGCGAGATCCAAGGCGAAGGTCGCGCCTGATGGAAGAGCACCGGCGCCGGCGCGGCGACCCTGTGGTCGGCGGCGGCTCCCGCACACCGATCATGACCGCTTACCGGCAGGATGCGCTGGCCTGCGCCGCCGCGATGGTGGACGGTCCCAAGCGCCCGCGCGATCTGAAAGCCATCTCGCCTCGCGCCGCCAATATCCTGCTTCACAATGTCTATGGATGGTTCGCCAGGGCCGAGCGCGGCGTCTATGCGCTTACTGACGTCGGCCATGCGGCCTTGCAGCGCTGGTCACAGCCGGCGCCATGACGAGGCAGTCTGCTGCTGGCGGTCGAAGGATTGTTGGAGGAGGCGAAACGTGACAGCCTCTTGCGGACGACAAAGACTGCTCCTGCGATAGCGGCGGAGCAATCGAATGAGTGGTGACCTCCATGGAGTCCCGGCGAAGATGAAGGTGATTCCCGCCATCGTGCTTCTGCTCTGCAGCCTCATGACAGGCTGCGCATCGCCTTTGCGCGCGTCGGTCGATGCCGCGAAATACGACACGATGAGTTGCGTCGAACTCAACGTGGCAATGGGCACCGTCGCCAGCGAGATCTCGCAGACGGCGATCACCCGGGGCAAGGTTGCGCATGCAAATATCCCGACCTGGCTATGGGGCGGCCGGCGCGTCGCCTCCACCGTCGCTGCTCGCGAAGGCGCGAAGATCGAGCGGTTGCGGCAGCAGCAGGCTGCGATTGCAGCAGCCAGAAGCAGGAAATGTTGATTGCGCAGAGGCACGGCGTTTGGCCGAGGCAGTTAGCAGGCGCATCGTCTAGAATGCGCCCATTGCAAACTCTTCCGCTTGGCAAGCGCGCTCAGGATCGGCGCGATGAAGCCCCCCGGCTTCTCGGAAGCAGGAAACCATCCTTCAGCAACTCCAAGGCGTCGAGTGCCTCCTCATCCTGCAAATTGGTCAGAGGCACGTCGCCCACGAAGACAACCATTTCGTCGTCTATGTCGTAGACTTCCCAAAGTCCGTCCTTGATCCTTCGGATGGCGTGCCGACGTTCCATGAGCGGAAGCTAATTGAGTCTCGTAAATGGCGCGTAAAAAAAATCGGATGGGCTAATATTAGCGGTGGAAAACTTAAGGGCATCTTGGGGCGTGCTGGTTGGTCTCCAAGGCATTCCTGGGAAAGTGCGGCGGCCCAGCGGCTTGGTAGATTACTGGCAGCGGTAGGCCGCTGGGCCTGACCAGCGGCCATGGGGGAGGCTCTCGCCGGCTGGTGAAAACATGGGCTCAAGCCGATTCGAGCGAAACATGCGAATGAATTATGACAGCGCCTAAATTCTTCGGCACGGCGCGTTTCTCGTTGCGGAGGCTGGCCACAGCATTCCTGTTGCACTTTCGACAATCACCGCCACCAAACGGTTACAAGAGAGGGCCATGCTGGCTTGTCTTAACCAGGAGGTAACCATGACCTTGACGTACAAGGCGGTTCAGGAAGTGCTCCGAAAAGCCGGCATTGTCATGAGCAAGAAGGGGGGAGTTCACCGCATAAACTTCTTCAGCGGTCTGGAAGAAACCGCCTACTACACGCCAAATCTTCAGGATGTCCTGGACAAGGGTTTGGCGATGGCGAGCGGAAGGCCGCGATCAAGCGGCTACCTCAGGTCGGTCGAAGAACGGCGGATGGCGACGAGGGCGCATCTGACAAGTGCGCCCCCGCTGATGCGCCTCGTGGTAAATCGCGAAGGCAGGATCGCCGACTGATCCCGAGGCCGATGCCGAGCGGAGAAGAGAATTATGTGCTATGCGGCTAGCAGGGGATGGACCCCTCGCTGGTCCGACGCGCGGGCAGCGCGTAGTTCCGTGTTGTTGCTTTCTGCTTGACGTCAAATGCGCCCTCGGCTCTTACTGGGAGATGCTCGCACGCAACGACGCTTACAAGCCGCCCGAACCTTGGCCCCACGGTTGGATGCTACTCGGTCTAGTTGTCGGCTTGGGCTTTTGCGCGGCGGCTTGGGTTGCAGTCATTGAGTTTGTCATAAGCGTATAGACTGAACTCTCCTAAGCCGGATTAGCGATTTCTCGCGGCCCTGAACTCCGCTTCCCAAGGCAGTACTTCGAAGTCAGGCTTGTGTCTGTGCGCGCGGTAGTCCTCCTGGGAGAGGAAGGTACATCTGGACCCCTCCAGTACGCAAACAAATGGCGGAATGCCTGGGCACCTATAGAGGCCAACGGTCTTCGAATTAGCATCGTCCATGGTTGCAGGGTTCTCATAGCTTCCGATTGTCGTCGACATTTATTGTAATGAACGGTTTCTGCTTCAGGAGACCACGGTTAACGACGGAAATTGGCGGGGCAGTGAAGCCGATGAACGCCGCATCTTGCCGGTACCAAGCGATCCGGCGCGGTAGGGCTTGTCAGTGCCATCCGGGATCAGAAAAATGATGCGCGGTCTCATTCAACCGATGGATGATCGCAGCACAGCGATCGCCGCAAATGCTTGCTCTGCAATCTTAAGCGCTCGTCCTTCGACACACCGCAACAGGAGCTTTCATAATGCACGACTTGCTGGTCGGTGGTGCGATCCTGCTGGTATCGGTAATTCACCTCGCGCTAGCCATTGAAGCAATTATCACGCGGCCGGCAGCAGGCAAGCCGACCGCGCGCTGGTGAGGCTGTCTAGGCGCGATGAGGGCAGACACATCCGTGCCATCCGCAGGGCAGGGCGCCCGACAGGTGCTTCAGTGTTTTGATCAGTTCGTTGAATCTGGCGGATGTGCTTCAGCCATCAAGAAGGAAAGCGGCGTCTGAGACCTGACTATCAACGCGCGGCCGAGCAACGCGCCGATCGCGCCGCCGATCTTAGCCGCCCATGTCAAATCAAGTCGAACATGACGTCCCGGTGCCGCTGCAGCAGCGACTGCTCCACCGCTTCCGGGCTAATTCGGCAATTCTGGCGTCTATGTTGCCCATCACGAATAGGCCGGCACCCAAGTGCGCGTCCGCGCTCATTCACTGGCTCTTGTTCGATGCATATTCGACGCATCGGCCTGAAAGTCAGCTAAGTGCTTGATCTGTCTGGTACGCCCAAGGGGAATCGAACCCCTGTTACCGCCGTGAAAGGGCGGTGTCCTGACCGCTAGACGATGGGCGCGCTCAGATGTGAGCGGTTTATAGTTGCGTTGTTTGAAACCGGCAACCCGTCTGCCACCGCCTGCGACAACTTTTTTCGGTGGCAGCAAACCGCCGGTTTCGCGGCGTTAGCACGGTTCCGCGCCGCACCGCATGTTTGTCTACCCGAACGGCTCCCTCGGATTTCTCTAAACCGGAAAAGAACTAGCCGCGCCGGCGGCAGCGCCAGTTCCAGTCGCGCTCCGGGCCGACGTCGACGTGAACGGATTCAGTATGGCAGTAGGTGCCGACGCCGCCACGGCCGGGCATGGTGCGGATATAGTTCGCCAGATCCCATTTCGAAACGCCTGGAACCTGGATGTCGGCGGCGGCGCAATACATGTGCAGCGAATTCTTGGCGCCATTGGCACGGCGGTTGCGGGCCGGGTCGCGATAGCCAGAGCTGACGACCATCTTCCTGCCGTAGTGGCCCTCGATCGTCTTCAGCACCCGGACCAGCGACGGCTTCAGGCAGGCGACGTCCACGCTCTCGTTCTGCTTCAGGAGACCGTTGGGCGCCAGCCGGGCAAGACCGGCGGCGGACGCCACCTGATAGGAGCCGCCCGAGCCTTCGTCCTCGTTGAGGTCGACATCGCTCTCGTCGTCGAGGCCGGACTTGCGCTTGATCTCGAACAACGCCGTCTGGCGCACGCCGGGCAGTGCATCGCTGGTGTAATTGCTGGTGTCGGTCGAAGCCAGCTGCACCGGCTTTTCGGCCGCGGTGGCCGAGGCCAGCGTCACGGCCGCCTTTGCCGGCGTCGGCGCCGTGGCCTTGAACTGTGCGGTGGCGACCTGCCTGACAGCGGCCTGATCTCCCGACCTGGCATTGACCGGCGCTGGCGCGGCCGAAGCGGGCGTGGCGCTGAAGAATGAGGCAAGGAAGCTTTTCTTCGGCGCTTGCGCCTGCGGTTCGCCGGCGGTCACATAGACTGGATTGTTCATGACCGGAGCCGCACCTTCCGGCTTCGGTGTGGTGGCTGCCGCATCGGCCGTTTGTGTTTTCTGCACTGCCGTGCCAGCCTGTTCAGCCGTCTGCCCGGATTGCTCCAGCGGTTTCGGCGTGTGGCCTGCAATCGTCTCGGCATCAGCGGGAATGGCAACCGGGAAACCGGCATCGGATTTGGCCCCCGGCCTGGTCACCGGCACATAGGCGACTTGTTCGGGAAGGGCCGCATCGCCCTCTGACGCCGTCGTCATTTGTGAAGTCGTCACCTGCGACGACGAATCGACGGCGGCGATCTGGTTGGCGCCGGAAGCGGTGCTGATATCGGCTGATGTCGCGTTATAGCCCGGCATACCAACGGACAAATCAGGATCACCGGCGGAGGTGCAGGACGCCAGAAGCACGGAAAAAAGCGCTGCCACAATAGCGCGGCTTTCTCCCTTCGCGAGGCGCGATCCTACTGATTTCAAAACAAAATTCCCCCTCGATGTCCGACCGGTACGTCATTGGCGCGACGTCTCGATGTCTCGCCGGAATGCTCCTTGTTCCCCCGACCGGAAACGAGATCTGTGTCAAATCCGCAAGCCTGAAAGTAATTCGACGGCAAGAGCTGAATCGGGGCCGCTTGAGGGTTGACGACACCATTTCGACCTCTTTTGGCGGCACGTCAACTCACCACACATTACAGAAGGTTACACACGCACCCTGACATAGGTCCCAGGGGCATCGCCCAAGGTTTTCATATGCTTGCCAGGTTTGCGGGCCGGAACTCTGGTGTTGTCCCTGGTCTCGATCCAGCGTTGCCAGTGCGGCCACCAGGAGCCGGGATGGTCGGTGGCCTTGGCTACCCACTGGTCGAAGTCACCGATTGGCTTGCCGCCGGTCCAGTAGTGATATTTCTGCGCTGCCGGCGGGTTGACCACGCCGGCGATGTGGCCGGAGCCGGCCATGACATACTCGACCTCGCCACCGAAATACTTCGAGCCGAGGAACACCGAGAGCGCCGGCGCGATATGGTCTTCCTTCGAGGCGAGGTTGTAGACGGGGATAGTGATGTCACCGAGCGATATCATGCGGCCCGCCAGTTCCATCATGCCTTGCGACAGATTGTTCTCGAGATAGCAATTGCGCAGGTAGAACGAATGGTTGGCGGCGCCCATGCGGGTCGAATCGGCGTTCCAGTAGAGCAGATCGAAGGGCAGGGGATCCTTGCCGCGCATGTAGTTGTTGACGACATAGGGCCAGATCAGGTCGCCCGAGCGCAGCATGTTGAAAGCAGTCGCCATCTTGGTGCCGTCGAGATAGCCTTTCTCGCTCATCGACTTCTCGACAGCCGCGACCTGCTCCTCGTCGACGAACACTTTCAGGTCGCCGGCATGGGTGAAGTCGACCTGCGTGGTGAAGAAGGTTGCCGATTTGATGCGGTCGTCTCCTTCCTGCGCCATCAGCGCCAGCGCTGCCGCCAGCAGCGTGCCGCCGACGCAATAGCCGATGGCGTTGACCTCTCTCTCGCCGGTGGCCTTTTCGATGGTGTCGAGGCCGTATTGCAGGCCTTCCCTGATATAGGCTTCCCAGCTCTTGGTGCCGTGGCGCTCGTCCGGGTTGATCCAGGAGATGACGAAGACGGTGTGGCCCTGCTCGACCGCCCAGCGGATGAAGGACTTTTGCGGGTTGAGATCGAGAATGTAGAATTTGTTGATCCATGGCGGACAGATCAGCAGCGGCCGCTTTAGTACGGTTTCGGTCGCCGGATCGTATTGCAGGATTTCGGCGACATCGCTGCGACCCACCACCTTGCCGGGTGTGGTGGCGAGGTTCTTGCCGATCTCGAAAGGCGAGTAATCGGCCTGCCTGAGCTTCAGGTCGCCCTTGCCGGCGGCGATGTCCTCGGCCAGCATCTTCATGCCGCGCACCAGGTTTTCACCGTTTGAGGCGATGGTCTCGCGAAACAGTTCCGGATTGGTCAGGATGAAATTCGACGGCGAGATGGCGTTGGACACCTGCTTGACGTAGAAGCTGGCCTTGTGGCGGGTGTGCTCGTCCAGGCCATCGGCGTGATCGACCAGCTCGGCCGCCCAGCGCGAGGTGACGAGATAGGCCTGCTTCAAAAAATCGAAAAAAGCGTTGCGGCCCCACTCCGGATCCTGGAAACGCTTGTCGCCACGCTCGGGCTTGACCGCGTCGTCGGTATCCTGGCCGTCGGCGCTGATGCGCTGGATGGCATTGGCCCAGACGGTCATGTAGCCGGAAAACAGCCGCGTCTGCGCTTCGAGCGCCCGCTGCGGGTCGGAAAGCCAGTATTCGCTGAGCTTGGAGAAGGTTTTCACCATGTCGACGACCGGCTCGGCGACATGATCGCGCACATCGCCCTTTTCGCGCGGCTCGGCCCAGGCGGAGGCTGCCTTGCCGGCCTGCTCGATCATGCGCGCCATGTTCAAGGCGAAGCGTTCCGGGTCCTTCACCAGATATTGCTCAACGGTCGAAGGCTCGTCATCTTCCGCTTTGCCCGAATCGGGTGTTTTGGACATGGTGCGCGGGGTTCCTCCCGAAGCGTTTTCTTGACATATTATCATGGGACATCCGGCAGGGTCCAACGCGCTCTACCCCGGATGCCAAGGAAACAATATGACAATTAATATTGGCGAAACTGTTTTTTCCGGCATCGGTCGTTTTTGCCGCACGGGCGTAGCGGTCGTCTTGCTGGCGATCGCAGGGTGTTCGAGCACCAATATCGACGGCGCCACGCCGGTTGCGACCGCCGAAGGGCCGAAGGACACCGGCACCTATCCGAACCTCAACGTTCCGCCTCAGGTGGCGGCCGAGCAATTCACCGAAGCGGAAAAGAACGCCAAGCTCGCCCAGTTGAAGGCTGACGAGCAGGGGCAGGGCTCGAAGGGTGGCGCGGCCAAGGTGACGAATCCGGCGACGCTGAACGCGCTGGCAAAGCAGCATGGGCCAGATACGCTGAAGCAGATCGGAGCCAATTGCGACCCTGCTCTCGACCCTGACTGCAAATAAGCCTATATCGCGCCACCGAAAACGGTCTTTGCCAACGTCTGGAACTGCCATGGAAGAATTTCACAAGGTTCGCCGGCTTCCGCCTTATGTTTTCGAGCAGGTCAACCGGCTGAAGGCCAGCGCCCGCTCGCGTGGCGCCGACATCGTTGACCTTGGCATGGGCAATCCGGACCTGCCGACGCCGAAGGCGATCGTCGACAAATTGTGCGAGGTCGTGCGCGATCCGCGCACGCATCGTTATTCGTCGTCGCGCGGCATTCCGGGCCTGCGTCGCGCCCAGGCCAATTACTATGCCCGCCGTTTCGGTGTGAAGCTCGACCCGGACACGCAGGTGGTGGCGACGCTGGGCTCGAAGGAAGGCTTCGCCAATATGGCGCAGGCGATCACCGCTCCCGGCGACGTGATCCTGTGCCCCAATCCGACCTATCCGATTCACGCTTTCGGCTTCATCATGTCGGGCGGCGTCATCCGCTCGCTGCAGGTCGAGCCGGATGACGGCTTCATTCCGGCGCTCGAACGCGGCATACGCCATTCGATCCCTAAGCCGCTGGCGCTGATCCTCAATTATCCGTCGAACCCGACAGCGCTGGTCGCCTCGCTCGATTTCTACAAGGACGTTGTCGCCTTCGCCAGGAAGAACGACATCATCATCCTGTCGGACCTTGCCTATTCGGAGATCTATTTCGACGGAAATCCGCCGCCCTCGGTGCTGCAGGTGCCGGGCGCGATCGATGTGGCGGTCGAGTTTACCTCGATGTCGAAGACCTTCTCCATGCCCGGCTGGCGCATGGGATTCGCGGTCGGCAACGAACGGCTGATCTCGGCGCTGACGCGTGTAAAATCCTATCTCGACTACGGCGCCTTCACGCCGATCCAGGTGGCCGCGGCACATGCGTTGAACGGCGACGGCGCCGACATCGCCGAGGTGCGCGACATCTATCACAAGCGCCGCGACGTCATGGTCGACGCCTTCAGCCGTGCCGGCTGGACCATTCCGGCACCGGCGGCGTCGATGTTCGCCTGGGCGCCGATACCCGAACCGTTTCGTCATCTCGGGTCGCTTGAATTCTCCAAGCTTCTGATCGAACACGCCGATGTGGCGGTGGCGCCGGGTGTCGGGTTCGGCGAGCATGGCGACGATCATGTGCGCATCGCGCTGGTCGAAAACGAGCACCGGATCCGCCAGGCGGCGCGCAACATCAAGCGCTTCCTGGCGTCCAGCGCCAAGCAGCCGAACAATGTGGTGCCGCTCGCCGCGCATCGCTGAGTTTGCCTGACATTATCGAACCGAATCTTGAGGGGCGTCGCCGGACATGGCTGAAGCGTTGCGTGTTGGAATTGCCGGCCTCGGCACCGTCGGCGCGTCGGTGGCGCGCGTGCTGCGCGACAAGGCGGCGGAACTGACGCGCCAGTGCGGACGCGACATCGTCGTGTCGGCCGTTTCGGCCCGCGATCCAAAGCGTGACCGCGGCGTCGACCTCGGCGCGGCCAAATGGTTCGACGACGCGACGAAGATGGCGCAGACCGCCGATATCGATGTCTTCGTCGAGTTGATCGGCGGCGACGAGGGAACTGCGCGATCGTCGGTGAAAGGGGCGCTTGAATCCGGCCGGCACGTCGTCACCGCCAACAAGGCGCTGCTCGCCAAGCACGGCGTGGCGCTTGCCGAGATCGCCGAGAGGAAAGGCGTGCTGCTCAACTATGAGGCGGCGGTGGCAGGCGGCATTCCGGTCATCAAGACGATGCGCGAGGCGATGGCCGGCAATTCGATCACGCGCGTCTTCGGCATCCTCAACGGCACCTGCAACTATATCCTGACCCGCATGGAGGCCGAGGGCCTGTCCTTCGACGCCTGCCTGAAGGATGCGCAACGGCTGGGTTATGCCGAGGCCGATCCGACCTTCGACATCGAAGGACACGATACCGCGCACAAGCTGTCGATCCTGACCAGCCTCGCCTTTGGCACGAGGATCGCCGCCAACGACATCTACATGGAAGGCATCTCCAACATCAGCCAGGCCGACATCCGCGCGGCCGCCGATCTCGGCTACCGGATAAAATTGCTCGGCGTCGCCCAGCGCACGGAAAGCGGCATCGAACAGCGCGTGCATCCGACCATGGTGCCGACGGCCTCGGTCATCGCGCAGGTGCATGGCGTCACCAATGCCGTCGCGATCGAAACCGATATTCTGGGTGAACTCCTGCTCTCCGGTCCCGGCGCCGGCGGCAACGCCACCGCCTCGGCTGTCATCGGCGACATTGCCGACATCGCCAAGAGCCGGCCGGGTTTCCAGCACGGTCCGGTGTTCGGCCGGCCGACGAAGGAGTTGAAGCCCTACAAGAAGGCACAGATGCGCAGCCATGCCGGCGGCTATTTCATCCGGCTGACCGTGCATGACCGTATCGGCGTCTTCGCCGCGATAGCCAAGCGCATGGCCGACAACGACATTTCGCTGGAATCGATCGTGCAGCACGCCGCCGGTCCGGAAACCGAAGCCCAGAAGACGGTCATCCTCGTCACCCATGAGACGACCGAGGCTGCGGTGCGCAAGGCCGTCGACGGCATCACCAAGGACGGCCATCTGACCGACAAGCCGCAGGTGATCCGCATCGAGCGGGCGGGGTAGAAATCTACCCTTCTTCTTTAATCGATTGATATCGTTGCTTTTTCAAAAAAGACCCGGCCAGGTCTTGCTGTTGTCATGGAGCTTTGACACAAGGAGCGCCGCTTCTGGCGGGAGGCAATGTGCCAACGAGGATTTTCCACCGATGAATGTGGCCCAGAGCATCGTCGCCGGTCTTGACCGGATACTCACCATGGAACTGGTGCGTGTCACCGAACGCGCCGCGGTCGCGGCCGCCCGATTGCGCGGACGCGGCGACGAAATGGCCGCCGACCAGGTCGCGGTCGATGCCATGCGCCAGGAACTCAATCGTCTTTCCATCAAGGGCACGGTGGTGATCGGCGAGGGCGAGCGCGACGAGGCGCCGATGCTGTATATCGGCGAGGAAGTCGGCTCCGGCAAAGGCCCGGCGGTCGATATCGCGCTCGATCCGCTGGAAGGCACGACGATCTGCGCCAAGAACCTGCCCAATGCGCTGGCCGTCATCGCGATCGCGGAAAAGGGCAGTCTGCTGTTCGCGCCCGATGTCTACATGGACAAGATTGCCATCGGCCCGGGCTACGCTGACGGTGTCGTCGATATCGACGCCTCGCCGGCCGAAAACATCGCCAGCCTGGCCAAGGCCAAGGGTGTGCCGGTATCGGAGATCACCGCTTGCATCCTCGACCGGCCGCGCCATGGCAAGTTGATCGAGGCAGTGCGCGCCACGGGCGCCGCGATCCGGCTGATCGGCGATGGCGATGTCGCCGGCGTCATCCACACCACCGACCCGGACGAGACCGGCATCGACATCTATCTCGGGACCGGCGGCGCGCCGGAGGGTGTGCTGGCGGCTGCTGCTCTGCGCTGCACCGGCGGCCAGATGCAGGGGAGGCTGATCCTCGACACGCCGGAAAAAGTGGCGCGCGCGGCGAAGATGGGCATCTCCGATCCAAAGCGGGTCTATCGCACGCAGGACATGGCGCGCGGCGACGTGCTGTTCGCGGCCACCGGTGTGACCGACGGCAACATGCTGGCCGGCGTCAAGTTCGGCCGCAATTCCATCACTACGCACACGATCGTGCTGCGCTCGTCGTCGCGCACCGTGCGCGAGATCAAGGCGCGCCACCAGGATCTGGAAAAGTTCTGATTCGCCAGATTTAGCCGTCGCATATTGTGAGAGCCGTCGCATATTGTGAGAAATGACAATTTGCAGACGGCGCGCCGCGTGACGGGCGAAAGACGTATTTTCCTCGATGTCAGGCAGTCGGCCACTGGTGTCTCCTGGGAGCACCGGTTGACCGAACGGCAGGACATGACCGCGCTCGCCATAGCGCAAGGCCACGGCGTGCCTGACATCGTCGCGCGCGTTCTTGCCGGGCGCGGCGTGAGTGCCGAGCAGACCGAGCGGTTCCTCGATCCGACCATCCGCGACCTTTTGCCGGACCCGGCTTCGCTGACCGACATGGACAAGGCCGCCGCGCGCATCGCCGGCGCCATCATGGCCAGGGAGAAGGTGGCGGTCTTCGGCGACTACGATGTCGACGGCGCGGCCTCGTCGGCGCTGCTCAAGCGGTTCCTCTCGCATTTCTCGGTGCCGTCGGAGATCTACATACCGGACCGCATCTTCGAGGGTTACGGTCCCAATCCGGAAGCCATGCGCGAGCTCGTATCGCGCGGCGCGACGCTGATCGTCACCGTCGATTGCGGCACCAACAGCGCCGTCTCCATCGATGCGGCGAGGCAGGCCGGCGCCGATGTCGTGGTGCTCGATCACCATCAGGTCGGCGGGCCATTGCCGGCGGCAAATGCGGTCGTCAATCCCAATCGCGAGGACGATCTTTCGGGCCAGGGCCATCTTTGTGCGGCGGGTGTCGTCTTCCTCACCCTGGTGCAGACGGCGAGGGTCCTGCGCGGCCTGCTACCGGACGCGGCGCCGCCGGACCTGCTTGCCTTGCTCGATCTCGTGGCGCTGGCCACCGTTTGCGATGTGGTGCCGCTCACCGGGGTCAACCGCGCCTTCGTGGTCAAGGGGCTGCAGATGGCGCGCCAGCAGCGCAACGAGGGGCTGGCGGCGCTGGCGCGGGTCTCGCGCATCGGCGAGCCGGTCAGCACCTTCCACCTTGCCTATCTGATCGGCCCGCGCATCAATGCCGGTGGGCGCATCGGCGATGCAGCACTTGGCAGCCGTCTGCTGGCGACCGACGATCCGGTCGAGGCCGGCGCCATCGCCGAGACGCTCGACCGGCTCAATCAGGAGCGGCAGTTGATGGAGCAGGAGATGCTGGCGGCGGCGCGCGTCGAGGCCGATGCCGAGCTTGCCGGCGGCAGCGGCCCGGCCATTGTCGTCACCGCCAGCTCCAATTGGCATCCCGGCATCGTCGGCCTGCTTGCCTCACGGCTCAAGGACCATGCGCGCCGGCCCGCCTTCGCCATCGCCTTCAACGCCAATGGCGTCGGCACGGGTTCGGGCCGCTCGGTGTCGGGCTTCGACCTGGGACGGTTGGTCCGCGAGGCGGCCGACGCCGGGCTGATCGTCAAGGGCGGTGGTCACGGCATGGCCGCCGGCATCACCGTGGAGCGGGCAAAACTCGGCGTGCTCAGGGCGTTCTTCGAGGAACGCGCGGCGGCGGACGTGTTCCGGCTGCAGGGCGAGGAAAGCCTGGCCATCGACGGTGCCCTGTCCGCCGAGGGCGCGACGCTCGACCTGCTCGACGCGCTGGAGAAGGCGGGTCCGTACGGAGCAGGGCATGTCGCGCCGGTCTTTGCGCTGCCGCGCCACCGGCTGGTCGATGCACGAGCGGTCGGCACCAATCACATCCGCGCCGAATTGCAGTCGGAAAGCGGCGGCCGCATCCAGGCGATCGCCTTTCGCGCCGTCGATACCGCACTCGGCGAATTCCTGTTCAAGAACAGGGGCAAGACGGTGCATGTCGCCGGTTCGCTGTCGGGCAATCACTGGAACGGCAACCGCACGGTGCAGTTCCGCATCATCGATGCCGCGCGTGCCTGAGTGTTTTGCCTGAACGTGATCTTTCCGAAAACCGGCGCCCGCTTTTCGCTCGCGCGGACCTGCGGTCCGGGATCCCGGTTTTAGGCCAGAACGGTCTGCAGCCTGGTCAGTTCCTCGATTTGACTCATCGTCGTCTGATAGCCGATGCGGATCGCCTCGTCGGCGCGGTGGAATTCGGTCAGGCCGATATGGCTGAGCTTAGGCTGCAGCGACATGTCGGGCGGATCACCGGCAAGCCGCGCGCGCGAAATGCGGTCCTGGATGATGTTGAAGGCTTCGACCATGACGCCGGTGATGCCGAGCCGGGACTGGTACCCGCTGTCGACCTGGCCGGCTCCCGGCGCATCCTTCTCGACGACCAGTTCGCCGGCACTGTGCTTGATGACGGCGGCGCGGCCGAACAGATCGTAGTGAAGATTGACCGCGACGACGAGCGGCTGCTCATAGGCACGGCAGACCGAGACCGGCACCGGATTGACCAGCGCGCCGTCGACCAGAACGCGCCCGTTGCAATTGACCGGTTCGAACACGCCGGGCAAGGCGTAGGAAGCGCGCATGGCCGTGGTCAGCGAACCGCTCGACAGCCAGATTTCATGGCCGGTGCGGATCTCCGAGGTGACGCAGACGAATGGCTTCGGCAAATCCTCGAAACGAACCCCGGCAATGTGCTCGCGCAGCCTTGCATCGAGCTTCATGCCGCCGAACAGGCCGCTGCCGCGCAGATTGAGATCGAGGAGACCAAAGATGCGCCGTCTGGTCAGGCTTCGGGCGAATTCTTCCAGCGCGTCCAGCTTGCCTGAGAGATAGCAGCCGCCGACCAGCGCGCCGATCGACGTGCCGGCGATCATCGACACTTCGATGCCAGCCTCGTCGAGCGCGCGCAACACGCCGATATGGGCCCAGCCGCGCGCGCAGCCGCCGCCCAACGCCAATGAAATGCCGGTTCTCCTGGCGGGCTTCGTTTCGGATGCTCCGCCGGACGAGGAGGGACCGTTGGCTTCCCTGACATCCGGTCTGTTGCGCAATGACGCCCATTCGAGCATCACAATCTCCCTTGTCCCACTGCTAATATAGAGGCGGGCCGTATCGAAATCATGAATATACGTGACGGCAAGGCAGCGAATGGTTCATATGGATGGTTCATTTGGGCTTTCGATACGTTTTTTCCGCATCGAACAGCGGCTTGCTGCCGTCGCTGGCAAGCGTCCCCTTGCCGTCGATCAACCCCACCGTCCGATAAAAGCAGGAACGCCGGCCAGTGTGACAAGTTGCGTCGTGGCCCAACACTTTGACGCGCAACCATATCGCGTCCTGGTCACAATCCGTGAGCATCTCGACGACATTCTGGACATTGCCGGAGGTTTCGCCCTTCTTCCACAGCGCCTTGCGCGAGCGCGACCAGTAATGAGCGATGCCGGTTTCGAGCGTCAGCGCCAGCGCCTCGGCGTTCATGTGCGCGACCATCAGCAGCATGCCGTCTTCGGCATCGGTGACGACGACGGTGACGAGGCCATGGGCATCGAAGCGCGGCGAAAAGACCGCGCCTTCCTCCAGTGCCTTCTTGTCAGATGGAGCTTGCGGGAATTCCACTGCCGACATCGCCGGTCCTTGTTTTGTACAACCGGCGGGCGCTGATCAGGCGCCGCCGCGCACCATGGTGACGAATCGGACCTGCTCCTCGGGCGTATCCTTGAAGATGCCGGTGAAGGTCGAGGTCAGCGTGGTGGAACCCTGCTTGCGGATGCCGCGCATGGCCATGCACATATGCTCGGCCTCGAGCATGACGGCGACGCCGCGCGGATTGAGCACGTCCTGGATGACGCCGGCGATCTGCGCGGTCATCGCTTCCTGCGTCTGCAGGCGATGCGCGAAGATATCGACGACGCGCGCGATCTTGGACAGGCCGACAACCTTGCCGTCCGGCAGATAGCCGACATGCGCCTTGCCGATGATCGGCACCATGTGATGTTCGCAATGCGAGTGGAAGGTGATGTCCTTGACAATGACGAGGTCGTCATAGCCGGCGACTTCCTCGAAGGTGCGGCCGAGCTCATCGGCCGGGCACATGTCATAGCCGTTGAACATTTCGCGGAACGCCTTGGTGACGCGCTTCGGGGTGTCGATCAGGCCCTCGCGGTCCGGGTTGTCGCCGGTCCAGCGCAAAAGCGTGTGCACCGCAGCCTCGACCTCGGCTTCGCTCGGCCGGTCGGTAACCGGCTTTTCCATATAGGCGGACTGGGGCATGAGCTTCTTGATGACGGCATCCATTAAAGGCGTCTCCCGTAGTTCCTCTCCCGGGAGGAACGAGTTGAACGGACCACGACCTTTCGTGCTTGGAAAATCGCCCGGTTTCCAGCTCGCAAGCGGCGTGAACTGATTTGAGCAAAGACATGGCCCTTGGTTGCCTTGTCGATGCCCGACTGCCAGCATTATATATGGTCGTGCCGAGCGAATGAAAGACACATCAGCGGCAATCGCTGTTCGCTTGGCGGCGACAGATTGGAAAAATATGATCGACGACGTCTACAATGCGAAAATTCTGGGTTTTGCCGGAAACATCGCGCGGATCGGCCGGCTCGAACATCCCGATGCGACGGCGCGAGCGCATTCCAAACTGTGCGGCTCGACGGTGACCGTCGATCTGAAGATGGCTGACGGTATCGTCACCGATTTCGCGCATGACGTGAAGGCCTGTGCGCTCGGCCAGGCGTCCTCCTCGATCATGGCGGAGCATGTCGTCGGCGCCAGCGCGGATGAATTGCGCGGCGTTCGCGAGACGATGCTGAAGATGCTGAAGGAGAACGGCGCGCCGCCGCAAGGCCGTTTCGCCGACCTCAGATATCTGGAACCCGTGCGCGATTACAAGGCGCGCCACGCCTCGACCATGCTGACCTTCGATGCCGTGGTCGACGCTATCGGCCAGATCGAGAAGAAGCGGGCGGAACAGGCGGCCTAATCAGGTTCCGTTTCGGTCGGCCATGCGCGGAGTTCCTCGAAAAGCCAGTCTGCAAAAGTCTTTGCTGGCTGGCTGAGGCGTTGGAAATCAGCAGCGACAAGCCAATACGAGCCATAAGGCACTTCCATCTCAAATGGACGGATCAGGAGACCGGCTCGAAGATCGGCGCCGTTCAGGATGCGATCACCCAACGCGACGCCATGCCCGAGCTTCGCGGCCTGCATGGCAAGGGCTGCATCCGTAAACAATGGTCCTCTCTGAAGCGCGAGATCTGGAAGATCTACCGCCTGAAACCACCTCGCCCAGCCGTCGCGATTGTAGTCATGGAGCAACGTATAGTGGCGCAGGTCGGCAGGAGATGTCAGCGGGGCGCCAGACGCGAGCAATGCGGAAGTCAGGACTGGCGTCACCAGAACGTCGACCAAATGCCGCGCTTCAGTGCGTGGCCAGGACCGGGCGCTCGCTCCATAGCGAATTGCGATCTCTGCTTCGTGTCCGCGGAATTCGATAAGCCGGGATTCCGCATCGATCGAAATGTCGATATCGGGATGCCGTTCCCGAAACGAGTTGAGACGCTGTACCAGGAACTCGCCGGCAAAGGACGGTTCGACACTGACCGTTAATTGGCTCTGGGTTGGCTTGCTGACAATTTGCGACAGCCGACGGTCGATATCATCGAAACTGGCGGTCAGTTGAGCAAGGAGGGTTTGCCCCGCTTCCGTCAACTCGACCTTGCGATGAAGTCGCTCGAACAGCGGCTTGCCGATGAGCGTCTCCAGTTCCCTTATCTGGCGACTGATTGCTGCCTGCGAGACAAACAGCTCCTCGGCGGCGCGGCTGAAGCTCAGGTGCCGGCCGGCGGCCTCGAAACTTCTCAATGCCGTCAGTGGAAGCCGCCCACGCTTCATTCGCATAACCCAGAGTTATCTGAGGCGGAAATTATACTCGTTTGAGGACGAAGGCCAGCAGCGGTCTAATCGGCGTCAAAGGAGATACGGCCATGGGCGAATTTCTGGATATCTTCGGCGACGTGATGCGGATCGTGACGTTTCAGTACCAGCCGCCAAGACCGACGCGTATGGAGTCCGGTGGAAATTGGCGAACCGAAACAGGTTCGCCTCAGCGGACCCATCCGACGGGCCGCGCGTATCCGCGCCATCGTTGAATGCCGTCGAGGAGCCGAAGAGACATTGCTTTCCCCGGCCAATGTCCACATCTATCGACGACAGGAAGACGATCCGGATCGCGATGAGCAACGAGCATCAGCACGCACATGCTGCATTGGCCGCACGGCGCGGGCGCAACTGGCCCGGTCCGTGGCGCAAGACGCCGGGCCGTGTCCTCGGCACGTCGCTGGTTCGGCTCTATCAACTGACGCTGTCGGGTTTTGTCGGCAATTCGTGCCGGCACCTGCCAACCTGCTCCGAATACGCGCATGAGGCGATCGCCCGCCACGGCCTGTGGGCCGGCAGCTGGATGGGACTTTTCCGGGTGCTGCGCTGCGGGCCGTTCGGCACGCATGGCATCGATCGCGTGCCGGAGGCACTGGCCGATCGCTATCGCTGGTTCATGCCCTGGCGGTATTGGCAGATCGGTAGGAAGCCCGGCGAATCCGGGGTCTGACTGCATCCCCAGGATTTCAGCGCCGGCCGGGCTTTTACGATCTGGTAGGGTTAACATCAGCCTGCACAAAGACTGCGAATTTGAGACAAAATCGAGACAAGTCGCCTCGCTAAGCCGTTTCTGGTGTCCCCGCCAGGAAAGAGCTTTGCATGCGCCAGATAGACCGCCGTCCCTTCGTTTTTGCGATCGTTCTTTTTCTTCTGGCCTGGTTTCTTGGTTTCCCGATGCGGGCGCAGTCGGCGCCGCTCGGCGACGTCGAATGCACGCTGATCCAGGATGCGGTGAGCGGCGAGACGCTCTACCGGGACGGCGTTTGCGACCAGCGCTTCAGCCCGGCGTCGACCTTCAAAGTGCCGTTAGCCCTCATTGGCTATGACTCCGGCATTCTGAGCGCCGAGCACACGCCAAGCTGGGACTACAAGCCCGAGTTCAAGGCGGTGAAGCGGGACCGGAAAACCGTCGACCCCACGATCTGGGAGCGCGATTCCGTCCTCTGGTATTCCCGTGAAATCACGCGCCGGCTCGGAGCCGAGCGCTTTGCCGGATATGTGACGAAGTTCGGCTATGGCAACATGGATGTCTCCGGCAACGCCGGCAAGAATGACAGCCTCACAAATTCCTGGGTGAATTCCTCGCTCGAAATATCGCCTGTCGAGCAGATCGCTTTCCTGCGCCGGCTGCTTGCCGGCAAAATGCCGGTTTCGGTCAGGGCGCATCAGATGGCCAAAGCGATCATTCCGAGCTTCCAGACGGACGGCTGGACCGTGCAGGGCAAGACCGGGAGCACCAGGCTCGGTAGTGGTGGCGCGGACAGACGCTCGCTTGGCTGGTTCGTCGGCTGGGCTGAGAAGGACGACCGCCGGATCGTGTTTGCCCGGCTCCTCGTTGATACGAAGCGGACCGACATGCCGAAGGGCCTAGCGACGCGCGCAGCGTTCTTGAAAGAGCTGCCTGGCTTCATCAAATAGGCGGAACGGGCGCTTTACGGCGTCGGAATCTACCCCTAAAAGGCTGCCGCCACCGGACGCATCCGGCATTTACCTTATGCATGTCGTTACCCCAAAACCGCTTTGCACTTTTGGGCGACATGCATTTCACCACCCGCGCTCGTTTGCGGGACTGGATAGGAGAAGAACGTGCTGAATTCCGTTTCCCTGACATTTCCCGATGGCTCCGTCCGCGACTATGACGCGGCGATGACCGGCGCCGGCCTGGCGGAATCGATCTCGAAGTCGCTGGCCAAGAAGGCCGTCGCCTATTCGATCGACGGCGTCATGCGCGATCTCGGTGACCCGCTCGGCAAGTCCGGCAAGGTCGAGATCATCACCCGCGAGGATTCGCGCGCGCTTGAACTCATCCGCCACGACGCTGCGCATGTGTTGGCCGAAGCCGTGCAGGAACTTTGGCCGGGAACGCAGGTGACCATCGGGCCGGTGATCGAGAACGGGTTCTACTACGACTTTGCCCGCAACGAACCGTTCACGCCTGACGATTTCCCGGTGATCGAGAAGAAGATGCGCGAGATCATCCAGCGCAACAAGCCGTTCACCAAGGAAATCTGGTCTCGTGACAAGGCGAAGAAGGTGTTCGCCGACAAGGGCGAGCGCTACAAGCTGGAGCTGATCGACGCCATTCCCGAAGACCAGGATCTCAAGATCTATGCCCAAGGCGACTGGTTCGACCTCTGCCGCGGCCCGCATATGGCCTCTACCGGGCAGATTGGCAACGCCTTCAAGCTGATGAAGGTGGCTGGCGCCTATTGGCGCGGCGACAGCAACAACCCGATGCTGACGCGCATCTACGGCACGGCCTGGGCCGACCAGGCGCAGCTCGATGCCTATCAGACGATGCTGGAGGAAGCCGAGAAGCGCGACCACAGGAAGCTTGGCCGCGAGATGGACCTGTTCCACTTCCAGGAAGAGGGGCCGGGCGTCGTCTTCTGGCACGCCAAGGGCTGGAAGATGTTCCAGAACCTGGTCAACTACATGCGCCGCCGGCTTGACGAGCAGGGCTATCAGGAGGTTAACGCGCCGCAGGTCCTGGACAAGAGCCTGTGGGAGACGTCGGGCCACTGGGGCTGGTACCGCGACGCCATGTTCAAGGTGACCGTCGCTGGCGACGATACCGACGACGACCGGGTCTTCGCGCTGAAACCGATGAACTGCCCGGGCCACGTGCAGATATTCAAGCACGGGTTGAAATCCTACCGCGATCTGCCGGTAAAGCTTGCGGAATTCGGCAATGTGCATCGCTACGAGCCGTCCGGCGCGCTGCATGGGCTGATGCGCGTGCGCGGCTTCACGCAGGACGACGCGCATATCTTCTGCACCGAAGAGCAACTGGCCTCGGAATGCCTGCGCATCAACGATCTGATCCTGTCGACCTATGCCGATTTCGGGTTCGACGAGATCAGCGTGAAATTGTCGACGCGCCCGGACAAGCGAGTCGGCACCGACGAGGCATGGGATCATGCCGAGGCGATCATGGGCAGTGTGCTGGAGACGATCCGCACACAGTCCGGCAATCGCATCAAGACTTCTATCAATCCGGGCGAGGGCGCCTTCTACGGCCCTAAATTCGAATATGTGCTGAAGGATGCTATCGGCCGCGAATGGCAATGCGGCACCACGCAGGTCGACTTCAACCTGCCGGAACGGTTCGGCGCCTTCTACATCGGTTCGGATTCGGAGAAGAAACAGCCCGTCATGGTGCACCGCGCCATCTGCGGCTCGATGGAGCGCTTCCTCGGCATCCTGATCGAGAACTATTCCGGTCATTTCCCGCTGTGGTTCGCGCCATTGCAGGTTGTGGTGGCGACGATCACCTCCGATGCCGATGACTACGCCCAAAAGGTCGTTGCGCAGCTGAAGGCGGCGGGTCTCCAGGCGGAAGCCGATCTGCGCAACGAGAAAATCAACTACAAGGTCCGCGAGCACAGCCTGGCCAAAGTCCCTGTCATCCTCGTCTGCGGCAAGCGCGAGGCCGAGGAAGCGACGGTCAACATCCGCCGCCTGGGTTCGCGCGATCAGGAATCGCTTGGTCTCGTCGAAGCCGTGAAGCTGCTTTCCGATGAGGCGGTCACGCCCGACCGCAGACGCCGCGCGGCCTGATCTCCTCACAGTCACAACGAAATGGCGGTGGAGCGATCCACCGCCATTTTCACATCCCTGTCACGGCGTGAGTTTAAAAAGCCGCAATGCTGAAGCTGAGACCGCGCGAAAGACCGTTTCCCGAACTTTCCTATGCCAGCCCGCATCAGCCGGCATTGACGCGCTGGTTCATCCATTCGATCGAAGGCCTGTCCGGGCGCGACCGCTATGCTGCGCTCTACGATTTCTGGCGCCGTCACGTGGTGCCAACCGGCGAGCGCGTGTTCAGCCGCATGCTGGAACTGATCGACGTCCGGGTGCGGACCGCCGATCAGTGGCCGCCGGCTAGGCTGCCCGACACGCCGTTGGTGATCGTCGCCAACCATCCGTTTGGCATCGGCGACGGCATAGCCGTGCTCTCGCTGGCCGAGCAGCTTAGGCGCCCGTTTCGTGTCATGATCCACAAGGATCTGCTCAAGATCAGCGAGATGGAGCCCTATTCGCTGCCGATCGACTTTTCCGAAACCAAGGATGCGCTCAAGAACAATATGGCGGTGCGCCATGAGGCGGTGCGGCTGCTGAAAGAGGGCGTTACCATCGTCGTCTTTCCAGCCGGCGGCGTCGCCACCGCGCCGAAGGGGTTCGGCCGGGCGCGCGACCTGCCATGGAAGATGTTTCCGGCCCGTCTCGTCCAGGATGCCAGGGCCTCGGTCATTCCGATGCATTTTTCCGGTCAGAACGGTCGGCTGTTCCATCTGGTTAGCGGCCCGATGAACATGGCCGAGCGTGACGGCCGCGTGGCGAAGTTCGTCGGCAAGGCCTCGCTGACGCTGCGCACGTCGCTGCTCATCCGTGAATTCGCGCGCCTCTCCGGCAAGTCGATCGACGTGCGCGTCGGCGACGCGCTGACTTGGGAAGAGCTGGAGCCTCTGCGCGACCGCAAGATGCTGCTCGACCGTCTCTATCGCGGCGTGTTCGATCTGGCGCCGGTCGAAGCGCGGCGGAAGAAGCTTCCGTTCCTGCCGGGGCGGACGAAGCTCGCGGCCTGAGTTGCAACTTTGCGATTCAACGAAAAGCGGAATCGCCTCAGTCCGCGCCTTCCTCGGGATCGATCGCCGAGGCATCCGAGGCCAGGACCTCGATTTCCTTGTTCTGTCCGGCCACGACCGTAAAATCCTTCTGGTAGATACGGTCGCGATTCTTGGCGATGATGGTGTAGTCGCCCTCGGCCAACACCATCGAGGCAAAGGCGCCGACGGTTTCCTTGATAGGGTCGCCGGATTCATTGAGCAGCGACCATGAGGTGTCGGCGATCGCCTCGCCGCCGGCCTCGCGCACCAGCTTCATCGTCATCTCTGCCGCGCGATGCTCGACGGTCGCTTCGGTCAGCTTGCCGGCCTCGACGCGGATGTCGGAGCGAATGACCGCATTCACAGCGCCATAGGTCGAAACGACATGGTAGACGCCGGCGTTGAGCCGCACGACGCTGTTCGGCTCGACGTCGGGGATGATCAGCGCACGGTCGCCATTGGCTTCGGCATGGTCCTCGTAAATCGAAAAGCGCAGCTTTTTCGGCGGGATGCGCGCTCCGCCCGACAGCACGGCGTCGAGCTTGAGGCCGCCGGCATCAAGCACCAGGCTCTCGCGCTTGGCGTCCTTGCCGACGGTGATGCGCTTGGTGGCGCCGGCCCGACCATAGGAGGCATGGACCAGATAGCTGCCGGGCTCGAGCTGAAACACGGCGGTGCCGCCATGGGCGGAAGCGACCATCGGCAGCTTGCCGTCGCTTGCTGTTTCAGGCTTGAAGACACGCCAGACGATGCCGCGCGTGATGTCGGCGCCCTTGTCGGTCAGTTGCGCCGACAGCGTGATCGCGCCGCTGCTTCCCAAAGCCAGCGATGTCTCGCTTTTCGGCCTCGCGTAGCTGGAAATCCCGGGAAGCTTCAGATTGCCAATGCCGTCCGCATCCTGCGCGATGGCGGATGCAGCCGGCACCATGAACAGGGCCACACCGAGCCAGACCAGGAAAAGACGCAGCATCCCCTCAAACATGCCTTGCGTTGAAGCCCAAGGCGGTGGCAATTTCAAGGCTTAAGAGTCCGGATCGCTTCTGCTGGGCCATGTTTCGGTCTAAAGGATTCTTTCATCCGGCGCGTCCGCGCCACTGCCCAAGCCGCCCGATGTCGCGATGGCGTGCTTCAGCTCAAATTCCAGGAGACTTGCACCCATGGCGTCGCCGATCATCGACTTTCTGCTGACCCGAAACTCCGCGCCGATTCCGGAGTTGAAGGAGCCGGCGCCCAGCGAGGCCGACATCGCGACAATGATTGCCGCTGCTACACGGGTGCCGGATCATGGCCGGCTGGAACCCTGGCGCTTCATCCTCTACCGGGGCGAGGCCCGCATCGAGATCGGCAAGAAACTGGCGGCCCTTGCCGAACAGCGCGAGGGGCCGCTGCCCGAAGGCCGCCGCAACCAGGAACTGGCGCGCTTTTCGCGCGCGCCGCTGGTGATCGGCGTGGTGTCGAGCCCGAAGGAGAACCCGAAAATCCCGCAATGGGAAATGTTCCTGTCCGGCGGCATGGCGGCGATGAACCTGATGATATCGGCCAATGCGCTGGGCTACGGCACCAATATGATCAGCAACTGGTATTCAGACGTGCCCGAGGGCAGGGCGTTGCTGGGGCTGGCGCCGCATGAGCTCGTTGTCGGCTTTGTCCATATCGGCTCCTATCAAGGGCCAGCGCCGGAGCGGCCGCGCCCGGATGCGGCGAAACTCTATGCCGACTATCAGGGACCCTGGGTGGAATAGAGATGTTCTACGAGCCGTCGAAAGGGCACGGGCTGCCGGATGATCCGTCCAAGGCGATCGTGGCGCCGCGCCCGATCGGCTGGATCTCGACAGTGGATAGGCAAGGCAGGATCAATCTCGCGCCCTATTCCTTCTTCAACGCCTTTTCGACCCGGCCCTTCCTTGTCTGGTTCTCGTCCGAAGGCGAGAAGGACAGCGCCACCTTTGCCGAGGAAACGGGCGAGTTCGTCGCCAATCTGGTCAGTCGCGAGTTGGCGGAGAAAATGAACCGGACGGCTGTCGACGCGCCGCGCGGCATCAGCGAATTCGGCTATGCCGATCTGGCCATGGCGCCGTCGCGCCTTGTCGCGCCGCCGCGCGTGGCGGCAGCGCCCGCGGCGCTCGAATGCCGGGTGACCGAGATCCTTCGCCCGAAAGCGCTGGACGGAACATCGACAGGCGCCGTGGTGGTTGCCGGCGAAGTCGTCGGCGTCCATATCGACGACGCTTTCCTGAACGACGGCAGGTTCGATATCGTCAAGGCGGGCAATGTCGGCCGTCTCGGCTATATGGACTATTCGAGCGTCAACGAGATCTTCTCGATGCGCCGGCCCCGGTGGGGAAAAGAATAGCGCTGGAGGGAAAGGATCAGGCCAAAACGCCAGCCGCCCTGGCTCGTGCCAGAAGCCGTTCGGCGAGCCGAAGATGTGGCCGGTCGTACATCTTGCCATCGATGCCGACGACACCGGGGTTTCCCGCCGCCTCAAATGCGGCAACCAGGGCAGCGGAATGCTGAACGGCCTCAGTCGATGGCGTGAAGGCGGCGTTGATGACCGGCACCTGCGCCGGATGGATCGCCATCTTGCCGGTGAAACCGTCGCGCTCGGCCTCGGCGCATTCGGCCTCCAAGGCGGCCATGTCGCGAAAACCGGGGAAGACCGTGTCGATCGCGGCGACCTCCGCCGCACCCGCGGCAAGGGTGGTCATGGTTCGGGCAAAGCGGAACAGATCGGTGTAGCGGCCATTGTCGTCGCGCGCCGTGCGGGCACCGATCGCCGCCGACAGATCCTCCGCCCCCCAGGTGATGCCGGCAAGCCGCGCGCTGACCTTGGCGTAGGTCGCGGCCGCCAGCACGCCTGCCGCCGTTTCTGTGATGATCGGCAGAATTCTTATCGCGCCGTCCGGCAGGCCGCTTTCGGCTTCGTGCACCCTCAGTTTTGCCGAAAGCTGCTGGACATCCTCACCGCCGTTCGACTTCGGCAGCATGATGCCGTCGGGTTTGGCCGGAACAAGTGCCGCGAGATCGTCGTCGGTCAGCCCGCTCGACAGATCGTTGACCCGGACATAGATCGCCGCCGTGGCCTGATGCCGATGGGCGGCAATGAAGCGCGCCGCGATGTCGCGCGCCGCCGGCTTGTTCCCGGACGCCACGGAATCCTCGAGGTCGACGATGACCGCGTCGGCGCCAGCGCCAAACCCCTTCTCCAGCTTCTTTTCCGAATCGCCGGGAACGAAGAGCAGCGAACGCATGGTTCAGGCCGCCTTCTTCATCATCATCGCCTGCCTCAGGCACTTAGCGACGAGCACGTCATTCTGGTTGTAGGCGCGGTGTTCGAACTCGACGATGCCGCGGTCCGGCTTCGATTTCGATTCCCGCGCCGAGATCACGGTGGTCTCGACGCGGATGGTGTCGCCATGGAAGACCGGATGTGGAAACACCGTCTCCTTCATGCCGAGATTGGCAATGGTGGTGCCGACAGTGATGTCGTTCACCGAAATGCCGATCATCAAGCCCAGCGTGAACAGCGAATTGACCAGCGGCTTGCCCCATTCGCTCTTGGCGGCGAAGTCGAAATCGATATGCAGCGGCTGTGGATTCAGCGTCATCACCGAAAACAGCATGTTGTCGCTTTCGGTGACGGTCTTGCGCAGCGTGTGCTGGAAGACACGGCCGACGACGAATTCTTCCAGATAAAGGCCGGCCATGTGTCTATCTCCTCCACTGCTCAGGGGTTGATAGGCGCTGCAAACCAAGCTCGCAAGCCAGTTAACAAACATGGTGAACCGTTCGTAAACCATTTCTGCCTACGGTCTACCCAAGGGCGGGAACGGACTCGGGCTGGGGGCGCAGCGGACGGCATGGTTGTTTCGCATTTCCTGAAATGGATTGACACCGCGCGGGTCTCGGAACGCGCTGCGGCAGCCAGCGCGCTGGCCCGCGCCTATATCAATTCCGATCTGCCTTTCGAGGATCGTTGCGCCGCCGAGGCCGCGCTGACGTTGCTGCTCGACGACGCCTCGTCGAAGGTGCGATTGGCGATTGCCGAGGCGCTGTCGATGAGCCACCACGCGCCGCTGCAGATCATCAGCGCGCTGGCGTCCGACCAGCCGGAAGTGGCCAGCCTGGTGCTGGCGCGTTCGCCGCTGCTCACCGATGCCGATTTGATCGACCGGGTCGCGAGCGGCCAGAAGGCGACGCAGAAATTGATCGCCGACCGGCCTGTCGTCTCGATGGCGGTGGCGGCGGCAGTCGCCGAGATCGGCGAACCGGAAGCCTGCGCCACGCTGCTCGCCAATAGCGGCGCCGACATCGCTTCGCTCAGCTTTCGCCGCATGGTCGAGCGGCATGGTCATTTGCCTCAGATGCGCGAAGCGCTGATATCGGATGCACGGCTACCGGCCGACTGCCGGCATATGCTGCTGATAAAACTTGGTGAAACCCTCAAGGGGTCGCCGTTGGTGCTGGCGCTGATGGGCTCGGCAAGAGCTGAACGCGTCATGCGCGACGCCTGCGTCAGGGCTTCGGTGACGCTGATCGAAGGCACGCGCCAGGAAGAGCACGCAGCCCTGATCGAGCACCTGCGCCTGCGTGGCGACCTGACGGCAAGCTTCCTCATTCGCACCATCGCGCATGGCAAGGTCGATTTCTTCGGCTCGGCGCTGGTTGCGCTCAGCCAGCAGTCCGAACAACGGGTGAGGGCGCTGCTGGCCGGTGGGCATGATGTGGCTTTGCAGGCGCTGTTTCGCAGCGCAGGACTTGCCGCGGCAATCCACGCCATTATCCTGCGCGCGCTGAAGGTCTGGCGCGAGGTTGCCAATGGCAAGCGCATCGCCGGCGTGCAGGAGGTCAGCTGGCTGATGCTGAAGGAACTCGGCGGGCAGTCGGCGCAAGGCGATCTTGCCGGGTTGGTGAAGTCGATCCATCTCGACGCACTGCGCGAAAACGCGCGCGGCCATGCGCTGGCGATCGCGGCGGCCTAACGCCAAGTTCAATGGGATAGCTGGGTCGGTCGCGATTCCGCTGTGTTGTGAGCGCGAAAAATTACTATTATGTTTGGGCATGCGCCATTTTGCATCAAAGCGCCTCCGGGTTCCGGCCGAAATCAAGCCGTTGATCGACGAGATCAAGGTTCGCTTGAATCCCGATTCCATATGGCTATTCGGCAGCCGGGCGCGGGGTGACAATCGACCTGACAGCGACTGGGATATTCTCGTTGCCTTGCCTGACGACGCCAAACCGGAACTGCTCGACCCTCTCGTCGGCTGGATGATTCAGAACGAAGTCGGAATTCCCGCTACAATTCTCTCCACCACGTCGAGCGAATTGGCTGCAAGTTGGGATTCACGGAATACGATCGCATATGACGTTGCTCGGGACGGGCGTCGACTGGATGTCTGACCACCAGACCATTGCCAGCGCGCTTCGGTTGGCGAATGGGTGCATCAGGGATGCGCGTCTTCTGGCTGAAACCGGATCCCGTAATGCCGCCTATTTGGGCGAACAGGGGATCGAGCAGGTTATCCGGGCGCTGGCGACTTCGGAGGCCATTCACATCGAGCGTCACGATGCACATCAGCTCGACAAAATTGTAAGGCGATTTCCGGATGATCATGCGGAGAAAGCCGCATTGAAGTCGGTCGTTTGGCTGGAGGCTTACGCGACCACTTTTCGCTACACATTACCTTCGGGCCAGATACCTCGTACCCCCGACAAGGCAAAACTTCAGCAAGCCATCGACGACGTCGCCAACCTTATCTTGCGCGTCGCGAGACACTTCGGAGTAGATCTTGCCGATGAAACAAAGCCGGCCCAACTGGTCGCGCCAATGCGAAAGCCGCCTCGCGGGGAATGAAGCTGGCAATGACTAGAGGCGCTCGTTCGCAAAAAAATCGGGAAAATCCTCAAGCGCCGCGGCGATGATGCGCAACGAGGCCGCAACCTGCGGCATCTCGGCCGTGTCGCCGCGCTCGGCGATACCTGTCGCATATTGCCTTGCGACGGCAATCGTCGCCGTCCGCGCCGGCTGCTGCCGCTCACGAGCGGAACGGGAAGCTGGAGCGCGCAAGCCGCCAGTTTCGGCAGGATCAATCGGCTGGTCAGCGCGGCGCAGACGATGCCGAGCACGATTTCCGCGCAACGCGCCACGGCGAGATCGACGACAAGGCGGGGCTGTCCGAAAGCCGGCAGGCCGATGATCATCGCGGTATAGCCGGCAAGAGCCGCGCCATAGGCTTCCGGATTGCGCAGCAGCGACGAAACCAGCGTGCAAAGGCCAATCCAGATCGCCAGGATCGTGACCAGCAGCCAGGGATTGTCGCCAAAAAGGGTGGTGACGCCGATCGCCACCAGACCGCCGGCAAGCGTGCCGAGCAGCCGGTAAAAGCCCTTTGCCAGCACCATGCCGGCGACTGGCTGGGCGACGATGAAGACCGTCATCATTGCCCATTGCGGATGGTCGAGCTTGAGCGCGCGCAAAGAAGCGCGATCAACCCGGCCGATACGTGCGCAGGGCGAAAATCCAGTCCGACCGGGTCGGCCGCGTGAGGCTGGCGAGCCTTGCGGCGAGATCGCTGCGCAGCCAGTCCCAGGTCACATGCTCATCTCCGCATTTGAATGGAAGCGGCTATTTCAGATGTCCAGCACTTCTGTCGCTGCGAATTCGGCGCGTTCCTGGATGAAGCGGAAACGGGCTTCCGGCCTGGTGCCCATCAGCGCGTCGATCGCATCCTTGGTCGCGGCCTCAGCGTCGATCACATCGACCCTGAGCAGCGTGCGCTTCCTCTGGTCCATGGTCGTTTCCTTGAGCTGGGCCGCCATCATTTCGCCCAGCCCCTTGAAGCGGCCGATTTCGACCTTGCCGCGTCCGGTGAATTCGGTGCGCAGAAGCTCGTCCTTGTGCGCATCGTCGCGGGCATAGGCGACCTTGCCGCCTTGCCGGATCGAGTAAAGCGGTGGCACCGCAAGATAGAGATGGCCGCCGCGAACCAGATCGGGCATCTCCTGATAGAAGAAGGTGATCAGCAGAGAAGCGATGTGGGCGCCATCGACATCGGCGTCGGTCATGATGATGACCCGGTCGTAGCGCAGATCCTCGTCGCGGTACTTTGAACGCGTGCCACAGCCCAATGCCTGGATCAGGTCTGAAATCTGCTGGTTGGCGGCGAGCTTGTCGTTGCCGGCGCTGGCGACGTTGAGGATCTTGCCGCGCAGCGGCAACACGGCCTGGCTGGCGCGGTCGCGCGCCTGTTTCGCCGAGCCGCCGGCCGAATCGCCCTCGACGATGAAGAGCTCGGCGCCGGCAGCGGCATTCTGGGTGCAGTCGGCGAGCTTGCCGGGCAACCGCAATTTGCGCACCGCGCTCTTGCGCGACACTTCCTTTTCCTGGCGTCGGCGTACCCGCTCGTCGGCGCGCGCGATCACCCATTCGAGCAGTTTCGAGGCTTCCTGCGGATTATCGGCCAGCCAATGGTCGAAGGGGTCGCGGATGGCGGTCTCGACGATCCGAATTGCCTCGATCGTCGCCAGCCTGTCCTTGGTCTGGCCGACGAATTCCGGCTCGCGGATGAACACCGACAGCATGCCGGCCGCCGAGATCATGACGTCCTCCGACGTAACGATCGAAGCGCGCTTGTTGCCGACGAGATCGGCGTAGGAACGCAAGCCCCGCGTCAGCACGTTGCGGAAGCCGGCCTCGTGGGTGCCGCCTTCGCCGGTGGGGATGGTGTTGCAGTAGGAGTTGAGGAAGCCGTCGCCGCCGAACCAGGTCACCGCCCATTCGAGCGAGCCATGGCCGCCTTGCCTGTCGCTCTTGCCGGCAAAGACTTCGCGGGTGACCTGGAATTCATCGCCGAGCGAGGCTTTCAGATAGTCCTTGAGGCCGCCCGGAAAGTGGAACTCGGCCTTGGCCGGCGTCGGATCTTTTTCCTTGATCAGCAACGGATCGCAGGTCCAGCGGATCTCGACGCCACCGAACAGATAGGCCTTCGAGCGCGTCATGCGATAGAGCCGCGCCGGCTCGAAGGCGGCGCCCTTGCCGAAGATCTGTTCGTCCGGATGGAAACGGATTTTGGTGCCGCGGCGGTTGTGCACCTCGCCGAGATGCTCCAGGCCGGTGACCGGAATGCCGCGCGAGAATTTTTGCCGATAAAGCTGGCGTCCCCGCGCGACTTCGACCTCGAGATGGTCCGACAGCGCGTTAACCACGGAAACGCCGACGCCGTGCAAGCCGCCCGACGTTTCGTAGACCTTCGAATCGAACTTGCCACCCGAATGCAGCGTCGTCATGATGACTTCGAGCGCCGGTTTCTTGAATTTCGGGTGTGGATCGACCGGTATGCCGCGGCCATTGTCCGTAACTGTGAGATAGCCGTCGGCGGAGAGTTCGACATCGATGAAGGTCGCGTGGCCGGCGACCGCCTCGTCCATCGAATTGTCGATGACTTCGGCGAACAGATGGTGCATCGCCTTGTCGTCGGTGCCGCCAATATACATGCCGGGGCGGCGCCGTACCGGCTCCAGCCCTTCCAGAACCTCGATGTCGGCGGCACTATAGCCCTCGCTGCCATCCTTGGTCGCGGCAGCACGCCTGGTGGCCTGCACCAGCGGGTCCGCCGGGCGCGCCGGTGTGCGAACCGGCTGCGGCTGCTTGTCCATATTGCCGAAAAGATCGTTGCTGTCGTCCATGCTGGTCCTGGATTGCGATGCTGCGAATCACCTGCCGATACTGCCACGCTTTTCGCGGGCAGGCGACGGAGGTTCCTGTTACGTTCGAGGATGGCTCCTCTTACCGCAAAACCATTCGACAACCAAGCGGCGGAAATGCGTCGGTGGCAGCATGCGCGTCATCGAGACTGGTGGTGAAATCGCGTCATTGCCCAGAACAAGGCCAGCAGGGCCGACCAGGTTGGGCCGGCCCCTGCCTTCTGCCTCATTATTCCGCCGGGATTACTCCGCCGCGCCCAGATATTCCGACAGTGGCGGGCAGGAGCAGACGAGATTGCGGTCGCCGGCGACATTGTCGATGCGCGACACCGGCGGCCAGTATTTTGCCGATGTATCGGCGTTGCCGGCTGGGTAGGCCGCCTCGAGCCGCGAATAGGGATGGGTCCACTCGCCAGCCAGCGCCTCGGCGGCGGTGTGGGGCGCGTTGACCAGCGGATTGTCGGCCAAGGGCCATTCGCCCTTCGCCACCTTGGACGCCTCACCCGATATCGCAATCATCGCCTCGCAGAAACGGTCGAGTTCCTGCTTGGGCTCGGATTCGGTCGGCTCGACCATCAGCGTGCCGGCGACCGGAAACGACATGGTCGGCGCATGAAAGCCGTAGTCGATCAGGCGCTTGGCGATATCGTCGACGCTGATGCCGGAGTTCTCCTTGAGCACGCGCGTGTCGAGGATGCATTCATGAGCGATGCGATCGTGCCTGCCCTTGTAGAGGAGCGGGAAGTGCGGCGCGAGCCGTGTCGCCACATAGTTGGCCGAGATGATGGCGGTCTCGGTAGCCTGCTTCAGGCCGGACGCGCCCATCATGCGGATGTACATCCAGGTGATCGGCAGGATGGAAGCGCTGCCGAAGGGTGCCGCCGACACGGCATGGGCCGAGCCTTCGGTAACGTGGCCGGGCAGATAGGGCTTCAGATGCGACTTGACGCCGATCGGGCCGATGCCGGGGCCACCGCCGCCATGCGGAATGCAAAAGGTCTTGTGCAGGTTCATGTGGCAGACATCGGCGCCGATGTCGCCGGGACGAGCCAGGCCGACCATGGCGTTGAGGTTGGCGCCATCGAAATAGACCTGTCCACCATGCTCATGGATGAGGGCGCAGAGATGGCGCGCGCCTTCCTCGAAGACGCCATGCGTCGAGGGATAGGTGAACATCAGCGCCGCGAGATTCCTGGAATGCTCGTTGGCCTTGGCCCTCATATCGTCCATGTCGATATTGCCGTCCTCCAGGCAGCGCACGACGACGACGCTCATGCCGGCCATCGCCGCGCTTGCCGGATTGGTGCCATGTGCGGAGGAGGGGATCAGGCAGACGGTGCGATGGCCTTCGCCGCGCGAGCGATGATAGGCGCGGATGGCGAGCAATCCGGCATACTCTCCCTGGCTGCCGGCATTGGGCTGCAGGCTGACCGCGTCGAAACCGGTAATCTCCGACAGCCAGCCTTCCAGTTCGCCGACCATGGCGCGGTAGCCCGCCGAATGGCTGGCCGGCGCGAACGGATGCAGATTGGCGACGCTTGGCCAGCTTACCGGCATCATCTCGGCGGCGGCGTTGAGCTTCATGGTGCAGGATCCCAGCGGGATCATGGCGCGGTCAAGCGCCAGGTCCTTGTCGGCCAGCCGGCGCAGGAAGCGCATCATCTCGGTTTCCGAGTGGTTTTCGTGGAAGACCGGCTGGCTGAGAAACTCCTTGCCGCGTGGCTTGCCGGGCAGGGTGCCGGCGCCGGCGGCGTCAACCTTGGCGCCGAACAGCGCTGCAATCGCGTCCAGATCGGCCTCGGTCGAGGTCTCGTCGAAGCTGATGCCGATATGATCGGCGTCGATGACGCGCAGCAGCCGGCCGGTCTTTTCGGCGGCGGTGGCGATCGCCTTGGCCTTGCCTTGTGCTTCCACCGTCACGGTGTCAAAGCGGCTCGCGCCAAGCACCGAAACGCCTGAGGCCTTGAGGCCGGCTGCCAGGCGGTTGGCCAGTGCGTGGATGCGGCCCGCAATCGCCTGCAGGCCGGCGGGGCCGTGCCAGATCGCATAGGCCGTCGCCATGTTGGCGAGCAGCGCCTGCGCGGTGCAAATGTTGGAGGTCGCCTTGTCGCGGCGGATATGCTGTTCGCGCGTCTGCAAAGCGAGGCGGTAGCCGGGGCGGCCCTTGCTGTCGGTCGACTGGCCGACGAGACGGCCGGGCATCAGCCGCGTCAGTTTGTCGGAGACGGCGCAATAGGCGGCGTGCGGACCGCCAAAGCCCATCGGCACGCCAAAGCGCTGCATCGGACCGACGGCGATGTCGGCGCCGAGTTTTGCCGGCGTGTCGGTCAGCGTGAGAGCGAGCGGATCGGCGATGAAGACGACGAGCGCGCCGCTGGCACGAGCCTTTTCGATCGCCGCCTTGTGGTCCCCATAGACACCAAACGTGTCAGGCCAGGAGACGAGCAGCGCGGCGGTATTGTCGTCGATCGTCTCGCCGTCGACCTCGGTGCCGAGCGGTTCGGCGCGGGTGCGCACGACGTCCAGCGTCTGCGGATGCGGGGTGCCGGCAAGCGCTACCTTGGTGCGCTTGTCGCGATGGTGGCGCAGCGCAATGCCGACGGCCTCGGCCACCGCCGTCGCCTCGTCGAGCAGCGACGCCGATGCCACCGGAAGTCCGGTCAGCTCGGCAACCAGGGTCTGGAAGTTGAACAGCATCTCAAGCCGGCCCTGGCTGATCTCGGCCTGGTAGGGCGTGTAGGCCGTATACCAGGCCGGGTTCTCGAACAGATTGCGCTGGATGACCGGCGGCACGTGGACGCCGTGGTAGCCGGCGCCGATAAAGCTCTTCAACACGGTATTTTTGGCCATCATTGCCGAGAGCTCGGCCAGCGCTTCCGCTTCGCTGGCCGGAGCTGGCAAGGCGAGCGGCTGGTCGAGACGGATCGATCTCGGCACGGCCTGGCTGATCAGCGTCTCGACGGAGGGAACGCCGATGGTGGCGAGCATGGCTCTGATATCGTTGAGGCCGGGGCCGATGTGGCGGGCCGAGAAGGGATAGGGTGCTGCTACGGTCATGTTCAATGTCCTGATATCAACCGATGTGAGCCTGGTAGCCGGCCTCATCGAGGAGGCTCTCGAGTTGGCTTTCATTGGCGAGCTTCATCTTCCACAGCCAGCCGTCGCCTGTTGCCGCCGAGTTGACCAGGGACGGGTCCGACGACAGCGCGCCGTTGGCCTCAGTGATCTCGCCATCGACCGGCGCATAGACGTCGGATGCGGCTTTGACCGATTCGACCACGACGGCCGTCTCGCCCTTGGTCAGCTTTCTTCCCGCCTCCGGCAATTCGACGAAAACGAGATCGCCGAGTTGCTCCTGCGCGTAATCGGTGATGCCGACAGTGGCGATGCCGCCTTCGACGCGGAGCCATTCGTGGTCTTCGGTGAAATAGGTCTTTGCCATAGGACTTATCCTTTGCGGTAGCGATGAGATGTGAAGGGCAGGGGATTGATATCGATCGGGATTTTCGTCCCGCGTACATCGGCGAAAAGCCTGGCGCCGGGCTTGGCCAGCGCCGTCTGGACATAGCCCATGGCGACCGGGTGGCCGGCCGAGGGGCCGAAGCCGCCCGAGGTGACATGGCCGGCGGGATTGCCGTCGGCGTCGAACAGGGTCGCACCCGCTCGCACCGGCTGGCGGCCTTCCGGCTTCAGGCCGACGCGTTTTTGCGCCGGGCCGCGCTCAATGATTGCGCGCAAGGCATCGGCGCCGATGAACGGCCCGGCGGCGCGGATGTCCTTGGGGATCGCCCACATCAGCCCGGCGCTGGCCGGGTCGATCTCCGGCGTGATGTCCTGGCCGTGCAGGCATAGCCCGGCTTCCAGCCGCAAGCTGTCGCGGGCGGCAAGGCCGATCCACAGCACGCGCTCGTCTTCGAGCAGTCTGGCGACGAGATCGCGTGCATCCGCCTCCGGCAGGCCGATCTCGAAACCGTCTTCGCCGGTATAGCCGGAGCGGCTCATGAACCAGTTTTGCCTGGGTTCGATGCCATGCATGAACAGCAGCGATCCGGTCTCGATGCCGGCGCGGGCAAGGGCCGCCCATGCTTCGGGGCCCTGGATGGCCAGGAAGACGCGGTCGAGTGCGTCGACCTTTGCCTCGAAATCCTCAGCCAGCCCGCGCAAGTGCTTCTCGTCGACGGCGGCGTTGCCGGCATTGGCCACGACCATGAAGCGCTCGCCGCCAAGCCGGGTGACGATAAGGTCGTCGATGACGCCGGCGGCCTCATTGAGGAAGAAGGTATATTTGGACTGGGAGATATCGAGCGCGCCGGCATCCAGCGGGCAGGCGCGGTTGAGGAGTGCGGCGGCGCCCGGACCGCTGACCTCGAACAGCTTCATGTGCGAGATGTCGAACAGGCCGGCCTGCTCGCGGGTATGAAGGTGTTCCTTCATCACGCCGGCCGGATAGGTCAGCGGCATCGACCAGCCGGCGAACGCGCCAAAGCGCGCGCCGGCGGCGGCATGCAAATCTTCGAGGGGAAGGTGTTTGGTGTCGTCGCCCGTCATGTCATCTCCAGAGTCGCACGCAATCGGCCGCTGATGGCGACCAGTCCGTGCCCCTCTGTCTGAAGCCTGAGAGACTCGCGCCCCGTAACTCTGTCGGCAGCGCTTACACCTTCGGCGCGGGGGCAAGCCCCGACTTTCCAGAGTGTCTTTCCCGTCTACGGTTCTTTTGCCTGAGAGATTTCGGGCGATTTCCCCTTCGGCGGCAGCTCTCGCTGCTCTCTCCCGCAAACAGGTAGGACTCAAAACCATGAGCCCTCGACTCGTCATCCATAGCCCGTCAACGACACCTTGTCACCTGCCAGCGACATCTAATGCGCGTCGCACTGAACGAATTCAGGCGCTGCGCTTTGGACCATTGTTTGATCCATGTCGTTTACCAAAACCGCTGCACAGTCTTGGGCCGACGGGCATTGGCCGACAAGTCTTCGCTAACCACGCCGTTTGGCGGTTTCTCAAGACACTGCTGATATAGGGGTCGCCATGGTGCTTGGAACCGGCATTGCCGGCAGCAGACGGGGGCGAAAAAGATGGGCGAACTGATCATGAGCACGCCAGTGGCCGGGCTGACGTCGAAAAATCGCATCACGGCGGAAGATGTGGTGATGCTGCGCCGCGAGGTGTTCGGCGATGGCGTGGTGAGCCGCGGCGAGGCCGAGGCGCTGTTTGCGCTCGATGCGACGGCCAGGGACAAATGCGCGGAATGGCCTGACTTCTTCGTCGAGGCCGTCACCGATTACATCGTCCATCAGGAAAAACCGGCGGGCTATGTCTCGCAAGACAACGCCGATTGGCTGGTCCGGACGATTTCGCGCGATGGCATGGTCGACAGCCGCACCGAGCTCGAACTGCTGGTGCGTGTGCTGGAGAAGGCGAAGTCCTCGCCAAACAGGCTTTGCGCCTATGCGCTGGAGCAGGTCGCCCATGCCGTCGTCGACGGCAAGGGGCCGCTCATGCACGGCGGCCAACTGGTGCCCGGCAGGATTGCCAAGGCGGAAGTCGAGCTTCTGCGCCGCATCCTCTACGCCTATGGCGGCGACGGCAACATTGCCATGACCCGCGCCGAGGCGGAGGTGCTATTCAGGATCAACCAGCGGACGGCCGCGACCAGCAACGATCCATCCTGGAACGATCTGTTCGTCAAGGCGATCACCAATTTCGTCATGTGCTCGGCCGGTTACGAAGCGCCGATGCGCGATGTGGCGCTGCGCCGGGACGCTTTTTTCGAGCAGGCAGACCCGGACATTGGCGGTTTCTTCAACCGCATGGTGTCAGGCGGGCTTGCCGGTATTCTGGAAGCCTACCGCGCGCCGGGCGATATCGAGGCCGATTGGGAATCGAAGAACAAGGCAGCCGAGGCACTGGCTCGCCGCGCTGAGACGATCGACGCCGGCGAGGCGAAGTGGCTGGCCGAACACATCGGCGACCGGCCGCTGCAGGAGAACGAGCGGGCGTTGCTGACGCTGATCAAGCACGCCTCGCCGGAAATCCATCCGGCGCTGAAGCCGCTGATCGACAAGGTCGCCTGAAGCGCTGACATCGCGCTCTATTGTTTGGCCGGCTCCGGCTTGCCGGTGTCCAAGCGCGACATCCATTTGAAGCTGTCGAACCAGTAGCGGCGCACGCTGCCTATGGTGCCGTCGGCGGTGCGCGCGCCGATCCAGTTGTTGACGTACTGGATGAGACGGACATCGTCCGGCCGCAAGGCAAAAGCCTCCGGCGTCCGCAACAGCGGCCCGCCGACCATCTTCAGTTTCGCATCGTAAAGCCTGGCGGCCATCTGCGGCGTCGGCGAGGTGGCGACCATGGCCTGCGCCTCGCCGCCGATGATCGCGGCAAAGACATCGGCCGTATTGTCGAAGGTGAGGATGGTCGCCTTGGGGAAGGCTTCCTTCGCAGCGGCTTCATCCGTGGAGTTGGAGAGTACCGCAATCTTGTATCCCGGCGCCCGCAATGCCTTTCCCGGCTTTTTGCCAAGACTGGCGATCGTCGCCACCATGCGGATGTCGGCGGTGCCGGTCTTGTCGGAGAATACCACGTCGCGGGCGCGTTCCGGCGTGCTGGCATAGCCTGCCGCAATCATGTCGAAATCGCCCTTGAGCAGCCGTGTCTTGAGGTCATTCCAGGGCACTTCGACCAGTTTCAGGTCGACGCCAAGGTCGGAAGCGAGCGCGTTGGTCAGATCCACATCGTAGCCAGCGAATTTTCCGTCGGCTTTCTTGAGGATCCATGGCGGATTGAGCGCCACACCGACAGTCAGTGTCTTCTGGTCGATAACGCGCTTGAGGCTGTCGTCCGCCCAGGCAGATGGCGCCGCCAGCGTCAACCAGGCGGAAATGGCAAGTATAGTTGCGGCGATCATCTTAGCGCGCATGAATATAACCTCGCTGTAGTCCGTCCGGTTGTCAGATTTACACAAAGGTGCCATTCTGTCGATAGCGAACCCTGATGGAGACTTGCGATGTCGGTACGGATAGCGATTACCGGTTCGATGGTGTTCCTGGCCTGTGCCCTGGGCAATCCGGCGAAGCTCTCCTTGTTACCGGACGCGGCGCGGGCGGCAGGGGCAAACCGCATCGTCTGCTCCAGCGCGAACTACCGTTATTCCTACTGTGGCGTCGATACGCGTCGCGGTGTGCAGTTGACGTCACGGCTTTCGAAGGCACGTTGCCAGTATGGCAAGAGCTGGGGTTATGACCGCGGCGGCGTCTGGGTCGACAATGGATGCTCGGCCGAATTCGCGGTTGCAGGCTCCGGTCGCAAGCCATCTCCAGGCGATGCGGCAGCTGCGATCATTGTCGGAGGCATCGTCGGCGCGATCCTTGACAACAACGACAAGCACGGCCACCGTTCGGATAACTACTATCCGAGGCCGAAGCCGCGCCGTAACGATCAGTGGATCGATCCGACGCCGCAGTTCGACAGGGACGGTAATCCCAATTTCGATACTCACGGCAACTATCAGGGATGCCACGGCGTCGGCTGCATGGTGGATAATCCGGACGACACGCGGGCCGGGCCACCTGAGCCCGGTCAAACCACTTTCGAGGATTCGGACGAATGATGGCGTCGCCAGGAATTGTATGCTGAACGCCTGACGTGTCCTGCCCGAGCAGCCATCAAATGCCGCCGTACCAGTCGTAGCCATTGTCTTCCCAATAGCCACCGCGACCGCCGCCGACATTGGCGAAGCCGTCGACCAATTCGATCTTGGTAAGATATTTCGGCATCTTGTAGCCGAGTTGGCGTTCGACGCGGACGCGCAGCGGCGCACCGTTCTCGACGGGCAACGGTTTGCCGTTCAGGCCATAGGCCAGGATCGTTTGCGGATGGCGGGCGTCGATCAGGTCGATCGTGCCATAATATTTGATGTCGCCCGACAGGCTGCGGTCGATCGTGTCGAGGCAGTGGAACATGACATAGCGCGCCTGCGGCTTGACCACCGCCTGGTCGAGAACCAGCGACAGCGGCGTGCCGGTCCATTTGGCGATACAACTCCAGCCTTCGACGCAGTCATGGCGGGTGATCTGCGTGCGGCTCGGCATGTTCTGAAGCTGTTCGCGGCTGAGCGACAGCGGCTTTTCGACAAGGCCTGAAACTTCAAGCCGCCAATCGGCGAAATCATTGGCGAGCAGGCCCTTGTAGACATCGTCGTCGGGTGCAGTGATGCCATTTGGGCGCTGCGGCTGGCGGATATCGGCTTCGGTGAATTCCGGCGCCAGCGCGTCGCGACCGGCAAGCAACCGCTGTGCGCGGTACGTCAGGTCGTTGGCGCCTTCGAGGAAGCTGCGCAGGCCGTCGCCGACGCCGAGGTGGCTGTCGAAGGCGTCGCAGCCCGACAGCATGATGCCGGACAGGCCGAGGCTGGCCGAGGTCAGGAATCTTCTTCTGCTCATCTGCAGTTTGGGGCTGATCTGGAATTTTGGCATGTCAGGCACTCCTCTCGGATGGTTTTCCGTCATCCGCCGGCGGATCGGTTCGGTACCAGCCGGTGATGATGGAGCGCAGTTCGTTGATCGGGCCGGCGGCGAGGATCATCAGCATATGGATGATGAAGAAGGCGACGAGCAGCACCATCACGATGAAATGGATGGTGCGCGCCGTCTGCCGCCCGCCCAGGACCTCGTTGAGGAACGGCAGCACCGAATTCATGCTCGGCGACATGGCGAGACCGGTGATGATCATCAGCGGCAAAAGCACGAACAGCACGCCGCCATAGGCCATCTTCTGCAACGTGTTGTATTCGCGGGTGTGGTGGAATTTGAGCTTCGCATGATCGATGATGTCTCGCGGCAGGCGCTTGAGATCGTCGATGCGCGGGGCGAGATCGCGGCGCAGGTGGCCGTTGATCACGCTGGCGATCAGCCACACGATCAGCGTCGTCGACAGTATCCAGGCGAAGAAGAAATGCACGACGCGGGCGGTGCCGAGGTCGTAATAGGACGGGATTGTCGCCCATGACGGAAAGGCGCGGGACGTTTCCTGCCCGGCCGGCCCCGACCAGCCGAGAACGCCGGTCGTGTTGAAACGCTTGCCCAGGATTTCGGTGTAGCCGCGCGGGCCGGTGGCGGTGTTCTCGGCGCCGATGGCGAAGACGGTGTTGTTGTAGCCGAATCCCGACTCCTTGCCGATATAGAGCTGCGGGCGGGCGTTGAAGATCTGCAGCCCGGAAAGCAGCATGAAGAACAGCGAGATCGCCCAGAGCCAATGCGTTAGCCGCGTCCAGCGCGACTGCCGGTAGATCAGCGTCGCGTCCTTCGACGGGACAGTGTCCGCCTCGGCGGTGGGTTGGCTTCTGGCAACAGATTCCATCTTTTTTCGCCCTGCGATCTTGGTGTGGCCTTGCTCTTCGTTCTCCTCCCAATACGCTACCAACTAAAGCGATGTTTCACCCGATCACGGAATTATTACAGGCACGGAATTATTACGGACCGCCGAGGCTCACGGCGAGGTTGACGGCGGCCGCGACGATGATCGTGTTGAAGAAGAAGGACAAGATCGAATGGACAAGCACGACGCGGCGCATGTGCGAGGTCGTTATGTTTACGTCTGCGGTCTGCGCGGTCATGCCGATGATCGACGAGAAGTATAAAAAGTCCCAGCCTTCCGGCCGCTTGCCGCCAGGGAAGTCGAAGCCTCCGACCGGGTTTTTCTGCTTGGTTTGGGTATCGATCGTGTCGCCGTCCATCCAGTAGACATGCGCATAATGAAGCGCCGCCATCGCATGGATGGTGAACCATCCGAGCGGGATCGACAGCAGGGCGAAGGTCAGTTCGAAGGCAGCCGCGCTGTCCTTTCGATTGATCAATTGAAACAGGGAGATGGTGGCGACACCGACGACGACAAGCGTGACGGCGAAGATGACCAGCACCGGCTGGTCGGTGGCACGCGCATTCTTGCTCAGATAGCGGCCGGTGAGCAGCGGCATCTGGGCGACGACGAGGATGATGTAGGCGGCAAAGAACGCATTGGCGCCGATCGAATAGGCGAGGGGCGCGCGCAACGCCAACGCGATGGCCAGCGCCACCACCCCGATGCAGGCCGACACCGCGAACTGCATATGCCGGTGCATGGGTTTGTTGAAGGGCGTTTCGGCGGCCATGGCCTAGCGTGCAGATGGTTTCTTAGTCCGGTGTGACGGATTTCAACGCCCGTCGCAAGATGCGATCGAGTTCGCCGAGAAAGCGCGAACGGTCCTGCGGCGCGAAGCTCGCGTTATAGCCCTTGCTTTCGCCGGTCTCGCGCAGATGCTGCTTGAGGTCGCGCATCGCCACCGCCATGCCGATCGTCTCCGGCGTGAACGGGCGTCCGGTCGGGCCGAGCACATGGGCGCCAAGCGCCACCGTGCGGGCGGCGAGCGGGATGTCGGCCGTCACCACGATGTCGTTGGGCCTGGCGTTGTCGACGATCCAGTCGTCGGCGGCGTCAGCGCCTTTCGACACTACGACATTGCGGATCATCGGATCGCGCGACGGGCGCAGGCCGCCATTGGAGACGAAGGTTACGATGACGCCATGGCGCTCGGCGACCTTTTCGACCTCCGCCTTGACCGGGCAGGCATCGGCGTCGACCAGAATCTGGGGGCTTCGTCCCTGGTCAGGACTAGTCGCGTTCATACGGTGTGAATTTCAAATCATAGCCGCGCGGCTCGGTGCCAGGCGGCTCGGTGGGGTCTGTGTCATAGACGTAAATTGTTCCTATAGATGCGAAACCAACATGTTGGCCGATAGCCCGTGCCATATCTATCGCTTGATCTGAGCCTGAAGCCCAGACTTTCATTCCGAAGAAAGACGGCCCTAATTCCGTTTCAAAGTCCTCGTTGGGAGATACGACTTCGCCCTCGGCTAGAACGGTGAAGTGACGGAACGCGGTTTTCGCTCTCCCGTAGCGGAGGTTCAATTTCCAATTCTTGGTAGTTTCAGCATCCATAAAGAGTGCCTGATATGCATGCGATGGTGAGAAGGGTCGATTCAAGCGATCGGCCCTTCTCGTAGTCCATTCTAGGCCGGTAGTGCCCCGGATTTCTTCGCCGTCCAGGTGGCGATATAATCCATCAGGCCAGGATTGAGGCAATCATAGGGTTCGAGCCCGATCGTCTTCAATTGCGAACGGATGCCATCCATGCGGCTAGGATCGACACCGGATTCGATGATCGACGAGACGAAGGCGGTGAAGCCCGGCGGCGACCAGCCATCCTCCTCGAAACGCTCGGGATGAATGAAGGAGAGCCCCTTGAAAGGATGGTCGCGCTCGACCGGTCCGTGCATGTGAACGCCGCAACCGGTGCAGGCATGGCGTTGGATCAGGGCGCTCGGATCAACCACCTTCAGCTTGTCGCCATTCTCGGTCACGGTCACGTCGCCCGTGCCCGCCACGGCAACGACCGAGAATATCGCGCCATCGGGTTTCCAGCATTTGGTGCAGCCGCAGGCATGGTTATGGGCGATTTGACCCTTCACCTTGACCTTGACCGGATTGCTCGTGCAGGCGCAGACCAGCGTGCCGCCGGCAAAGCTTGCGCTTTCCCTGGGCAGACCATTGTCGATTTTCGGATGCAATTTCTCCGGCATGTTTTCTCCTCCCTTGTCATGAACCACAGAGGTCGCAGGCCGTTTGGCCGACGGCGTGTGGCTTTACCCTAGTAAACCACGACGCTCCTGATCGACTTGCCCTCGTGCATGAGGTCAAAACCCTTGTTGATGTCCTCGAGCTTCAGCGTATGGGTGATCATCGGATCGATCTGGATCTTGCCGTCCATGTACCAGTCGACGATTTTCGGCACGTCGGTGCGGCCGCGCGCGCCGCCGAAGGCGGTGCCCATCCAGGTGCGCCCGGTGACCAGCTGGAAGGGGCGTGTCGAGATTTCCTGACCGGCGCCGGCGACACCGATGACGACCGACTTGCCCCAGCCACGGTGAGACGATTCAAGGGCTTGGCGCATGACTTTCGTGTTGCCCGTGCAGTCGAAGGTGTAGTCGGCGCCACCGATCTGGTCGGCGCCGCGCTTGGTCATGTTGACGAGGTGGGGCACGATATCGCCCTCGATCTCTTTCGGATTGACGAAATGCGTCATGCCGAATTTCTCGCCCCAGGCTTTCTTGTCGTTGTTCAAGTCGACGCCGATGATCATATCGGCGCCAGCGAGCTTCAGCCCTTGAATGACGTTGAGTCCGATGCCGCCGAGGCCGAAGACGACGGCGGTCGCGCCGATCTCGACCTTGGCCGTGTTGATGACGGCGCCGATGCCGGTGGTCACCCCGCAGCCGATGTAGCAGATCTTGTCGAAGGGCGCGTCGGGATTGACCTTGGCCAGCGCGATCTCGGGCAGCACGGTGAAGTTGGAGAAGGTCGAGCAGCCCATATAGTGGAACAGCTTGTCCTTGCCGATCGAGAAGCGCGAGGAGCCGTCGGGCATCAACCCTTGCCCCTGTGTGGCACGAATGGCCGTGCACAGATTAGTCTTTCTCGACAGGCAGGACGGGCACTGCCGGCACTCAGGTGTATAGAGCGGGATGACGTGGTCGCCCTTCTTGACCGACGTGACGCCCTTGCCGACATCGACGACGACGCCGGCGCCCTCATGGCCGAGGATGGCCGGAAACAGGCCCTCTGGATCGGCGCCTGAGAGCGTGAACTCGTCGGTGTGGCAGATGCCGGTCGCCTTGATCTCGACCAGCACCTCGCCGTCGCGAGGACCGTCGAGGTCGACCTCCATGATCTCCAGCGGCTTTCCGGCGGCGACAGCGACAGCGGCGCGGGTTTTCATCAGGCAAATCCTCCAAGGCGATTTTGCGTTCAAGCTTTCAGGTTTTGGTGATGCGATCAATGGGAAGCTGATGGCGGACCGGGCCACGGCAACGAATTGGATTCGCAAATCGATTGAAAGGCGGTGAATTGCATGGCCGGCTTGACCGCACAAGCAGAGCCCATAAAAGGAACAGCCGACCGGAGGGGAATAACGCCCGCATGTTCACGAAAATCCTGATCGCCAACCGTGGCGAGATTGCCTGCCGCGTTATCAAGACGGCGCGCAAGATGGGGATCGCCACCGTGGCGGTCTATTCGGATGCCGATCGCGACGCCGTGCATGTCGAGATGGCCGACGAAGCGGTGCATATCGGACCATCGCCCGCGGCGCAGAGCTATCTGGTGCCGGAGAAGATCATCGACGCCTGCAAGGCGACGGGCGCGCAGGCCGTGCATCCCGGCTACGGGTTTCTTTCGGAGCGCGCCTCCTTTTGCGAGGCGCTGGAGGCTGAAGGCATCGTCTTCATCGGTCCGAAGCCCAAGGCGATCAAGGCGATGGGCGACAAGATCGAATCGAAGAAATTCGCCAATGCCGCGGAGGTCTCGACCGTGCCCGGCTGGCTCGGCGTTATCGAAAATGCCGACCATGCGGAAAAGATCGCCGGCGAGATCGGTTATCCCGTGATGATCAAGGCCTCGGCCGGCGGCGGCGGCAAGGGCATGCGCATCGCCTGGAGCAAGGCAGAGGTGCGCGACGGGTTCGATCGCGCGCGGTCGGAAGCCAAGAGTTCGTTCGGCGACGATCGTGTGTTCATCGAAAAGTTCGTGGTCGATCCGCGCCACATCGAAATCCAGGTGCTGGCCGACGCGCATGGCAATGCGCTTTACCTTGGCGAGCGCGAATGCTCGATCCAGCGCCGCAACCAGAAGGTCGCCGAGGAAGCGCCGTCGCCTTTTCTCGACGCCAAAACCCGGAAAGCCATGGGCGAACAATCGGTGGCGCTGGCCAAGGCGGTCGACTACCAGAGCGCCGGCACCGTGGAGTTCATCGTCGATAGCGAAAAGAACTTCTATTTCCTTGAAATGAATACGCGATTGCAGGTCGAGCATCCGGTGACGGAGCTCGTCACCGGCATCGATCTGGTCGAGCAGATGATCCGCGTGGCGGCAGGCGAAAAGCTTGCCCTCAAGCAGAGCGACGTGAAGCTGAACGGCTGGGCGGTGGAAAGCCGTCTCTATGCCGAGGATCCCTATCGCAATTTCCTGCCCTCGATCGGCCGGCTGACCAGATACCGGCCGCCGGACGAGGGAAAGTTCGGCGATGTCGTTATCCGCAATGACACCGGCGTCACCGAAGGCTCCGAGATTTCGATGTTCTACGATCCGATGGTCGCCAAGCTGTGCACCTGGGCGCCGACGAGGATCGCGGCAATAGACGCCATGTCGGAGGCACTCGACAGCTTTGTCGTTGACGGTATCGAGCACAACATACCGTTTCTGGCCGCTTTGATGCAGCATCCGCGCTGGCGCGAAGGCCGGATATCGACCGCTTTTATCGCTGAGGAATATCCTGACGGCTTCGCGCCGATCGTACCCGATAGCGAGGAGAAGGCGGTGCTGGCGTCGATCGCCACCGCGATCGAGCTGCTGCGCCGCGACCGGCTCGACCGGCTGGGCGGACGGCTGGCGCCGCATTCCGGCATTCTCAAGCGGGACTGGGTGGTGAAGATCGGCGACGACTATCTTTCGGCTTCGATTCTGGAAGGCATGATCTCCATCCCGGTGGAAATCGATCTGGCGATCGACGGTGGCAGGGCACTGACGGTGGTGTCCGACTGGCGGCCCGGCGACCTCATCTGGCGCGGCACGGTCGGCGACCGCAGGATAGCGGCGCAGATCAGGCCGGTGCCAAACGGGTTGCGTATTGCCTGGAAAGGCATGTCGGTGACGGCGCACGCCATGCTGCCGCGCACGGCTGAACTCGAAAGGCTGATGCCGGCAAAAGTGCCGCCGGACACCTCCAGGATGCTGCTCTGCCCGATGCCCGGCCTCGTCGTGTCGATCGCCGTCGCCGAGGGTCAGGAGGTCAAGGCCGGCGAGACGCTGGCCGTGGTCGAGGCGATGAAGATGGAAAACGTGCTGCACGCCGAGCGCGACCTCACCGTGTCGAAACTCAACGCCAGGCCGGGCGACAGCCTTGCCGTCGATGCGGTAATCATGGAGTTCGCGTGAGGGGAGCCGCACAGGCCGCCGGAAGCCTGTGGTCAGCGGTCGTTTGTACTGGACTGGCATCGTCCGGTCCCGGACAATACATCTTTACCGATTGAGTCCCTCGGACAGCACGGAAAACCATGGCGGATGACAGACTTCCACGCGACCCGCTGTTGCGTGAAGCAGCCGTAAAGGCATCGAGGCCGGAGGTGGCGGCGCGGCCGTTCATCCATCTGCGCGTGCATTCTGCCTATTCGCTGCTCGAAGGCGCCCTGCAGCTCGGCACGGTTGTCGCTCACGCGGTCAAGGACGAGTGCCCGGCGATCGCCGTGACCGACACCAACAATTTGTTCGGGGCGCTGGAATTCGCCCAGAAGGCGGTGAAGGAGGGCATCCAGCCGATCATCGGCTGCCAGACCGCTCTCGCCTTTTCCGGCGAAGCGAACGACAGCCAGCGCGACCGCAGGCGGCAAGGCCCGGACATGCGGCCGGTGGTTTTGATCGCGGCGACCGAGGCCGGCTACAGCAATCTGGTCAGACTGGTCAGCCGGGTCTATCTCGAAACGCCGCCCGGCGAGGCTGTGCACCTGACGACCGGGATGATGCAAGGCCACTCCGACGGGTTGATCTGCCTCAGCGGCGGGCCGCGCGGCCCGATCGGCACTGCCTTGAAGGAAGACCGCCGCGATCTTGCAGAGCAGCGGCTGCTCACGCTCAAGGCGCTGTTCGGCGACCGGCTCTATGTCGAGCTGGATCGGGTTTCCGGCTACGATCGCACAATCGAGAAGTCGACGGTCGATCTGGCCTACAGCCACCACCTGCCGCTCGTCGCCACCAACGAGGCGTTTTTTTCCTCGCGGGAAGACTATGAGGCGCACGATGCGCTGATTGCCATTGCGGAGGGCTCGGTCGTCGCCGTCGACAACCGCCGTCGCCTCTCGCCCGACAATTTCCTGAGAAGCCAGGCCGAGATGGCACGGCTGTTTGCCGATCTGCCGGAAGCCATCGACAACACTGTCGAGATTGCGCTGCGTTGTTCCTATTATCCGAAAACCCGCAATCCGATCCTGCCGCGTTTCACCGGCGGCGATGTTGCCGACAATGACGCCGCGGTAAAGGCGGAAGCCGAGGAACTGGCCCGCCAGGCGCATGAGGGGCTGGAAGCGCGGCTCGCCGCGCACGGCCCCACGCCGGGCTATACGGTGGAGCAATATCGCGAACGGCTCGATTTCGAGCTCGGCATTATCACGAAGATGAAGTTCCCCGGCTATTTCCTGATCGTTGCCGATTTCATCAAGTGGGCCAAGGCGCAAGGCATTCCGGTCGGGCCCGGCCGCGGTTCGGGCGCCGGCTCGCTGGTCGCCTATTCCACGACCATCACCGACATCGACCCGCTGCGCTTCTCCCTGCTGTTCGAGCGTTTCCTCAATCCCGACCGCGTGTCGATGCCCGACTTCGACATCGATTTCTGCCAGGACCGGCGCGAGGAGGTCATCCGCTACGTCCAGCAGAAATACGGCCGCGACCAGGTCGGCCAGATCATCACTTTCGGTACGCTGCAAGCCCGCGCGGTGCTGCGCGACGTCGGCCGCGTGCTGCAGATGCCTTACGGCCAGGTCGACAAGCTCTCCAAGATGGTGCCGTCGAACCCGGCCAATCCGGTCAAGCTCGCCGACGCCATCGCCAACGAGCCGCGCTTCGCCGAAGAGGCAGAGAAGGAGCCGATCGTCCAGACGCTGCTCGACATGGCGCAGAAGCTGGAAGGCCTCTACCGCCACGCCTCGACCCACGCCGCCGGCATCGTCATCGGCGATAGACCTTTGTCGGAACTGGTGCCGATGTACCGCGATCCGCGCTCGGACATGCCGGTCACCCAGTTCAACATGAAATATGTCGAGCAGGCCGGGCTGGTGAAGTTCGACTTCCTCGGCCTGAAGACGCTGACGGTGCTGGAGACCGCGGTCAAGCTGATCCGCCGCCGCGGCATCGAAATCGACCTTGCCCGCATTCCGCTCGACGACCCCGACACCTATGCCATGCTGTCGCGCGGCGAGGTGGTCGGCGTGTTCCAGGTGGAAAGTGCCGGCATGCGCAAGGCGCTGATCGGCATGCGGCCCGACTGCATCGAGGACATCATCGCGCTGGTCGCTCTCTATCGTCCAGGCCCGATGGAGAACATCCCGACCTATAACGCCAGAAAGCATGGCGAGGAGGAGATGGCCTCGATCCACCCGAAGATCGACCATCTGGTGAAGGAGACGCAAGGCGTCATCGTCTACCAGGAACAGGTCATGCAGATCGCGCAGGAGCTTGCCGGCTATTCGCTCGGCGAAGCCGATCTTCTACGCCGCGCCATGGGCAAGAAGATCCGCGCCGAGATGGACAAGCAGCGCGAGCGGTTCGTCTCGGGCGCGGTCGAGCGCGGCGTCGGCAAGCCGCAGGCCGACTTCATCTTCGACCTTCTGGCCAAATTCGCCGACTACGGCTTCAACAAGTCGCATGCCGCCGCCTATGCGGTGGTCTCCTACCAGACGGCCTATCTCAAGGCGCATTATCCGGTCGAGTTCCTGGCCGCGTCGATGACGCTCGACATGGGCAACACCGACAAGCTTGCCGATTTCCGCCAGGATGCGCTGCGTCTCGGCATCGAGGTGGTGGCGCCGTCGGTGATGACGAGCTTTCGCGCCTTCGAGGTCGGCGAGAACAAGATCTTCTATTCGCTGGCGGCACTCAAGGGCGTCGGCGATGCGGCGGTCGAACACATCGTCGCCGTGCGCGGCGAAAGGCCGTTCAAGAGCCTCGCCGATTTCTGCGAAAGGGTCGATCCCAAGATCGTCGGCAAGCGCGTCTTCGAAAGCCTGATCATGGCCGGTGCGCTGGATTGCTTCGGTCACGACCGCGCCGCGATGATGGCCGGCGTCGAGCGGATGATGGGGCTGGCTTCGCTGGCGCAGCAGAACGCGGTTTCGGGTCAGGCCGACATTTTTGGCGCCTCGCTCGGCGCGCAGTCGCAAGCCCTCAATCTGCCCCCGACCGAGCCATGGCTTGCCGCCGACCGCCTGCACCGCGAATTCCAGGTGGTCGGCTTCTATCTCTCGGCGCACCCACTCGACGAGTACAAGGCGGCATTGCAGAAGATGCGGGTGCAGAACTGGGGCGAGTTCTCCGCCGCCGTCAAACGGGGGGCTGCGGCCGGCCGGCTTGCCGGCACCGTCACCACCAAGCAGGAACGCAAGACGCGCACCGGCAACAAGATGGGCGTCGTGCAGTTCTCAGACAATTCGGGCCAGTATGAGGCGGTGCTGTTCTCCGAGGGCCTGGCGCAATACCGCGATCTGCTGGAGCCTGGCCGTTCGGTGGTGATCACCGTTTCGGCCGAGGACCGGCCGGAAGGCGTCAACCTTCGCATCCAGACCGTGCAGTCGCTGGAAGACGAGGCAAGCCGCGTCCAGAAGGCCCTGCGCATCTTTGTCAGGGATGACGGGCCAGCGCCAATCATTCAGTCGCAGCTCAAACAACGTGGCGACAGTCAGGTCAGCATTATTGTCCTTAAAGGCGAGGCAGAGGGCGAGGTCGAGATCGCCTTGCCAGGCGGGTATCGCGTTTCGCCGCAAATCGCATCCGCCATGCGCGCGGTGCAGGGCGTGGTGGAAGTGGAGCTTGTGTAGCTGACCGGGGCTGGCCGCGCAGGCAATACTGGACGATCGCCGCCGCGAACGCTATCGCAGTCACCATGAGAGCGGCAGAGAAGGACGAATTGCAGGATCGTTCGGCCTTGGCACGGCTGCGCGACATATTGCGCAAGCTCTATCACGGGCGCACGCCCGCGGCTTTTCGGTTTCAGCTTGGGGCCATCATCATCGACGTGGCCATCATCGGCTTCTTCATCGCCACGCCGGTCATTCAGCAGTCGTCCTCTTTCCTCTGGCTCGATTATACAGTGGCGGCGCTTGTCGCCGCCGACATGGCTGCCCGGCTGTTGGCCTCCAACGACATGCTGCGCCTGATCAGGCAGCCGGCGTCGTGGATCGATGTCTTCATCCTGCTGACGCTGCTGATGCCCACGGCACTGGCCAATCTCGGTTTCCTGCGTATCCTCAGACTGTGGTCGCTGTCTCGCAGCGGCAGGTTGTGGCGGCATTTGGAGATGCGCGGCCTCAGGCGATGGCGCGAGGCGAGCCACGCAGTCATCAATCTCCTGACCTTCCTGCTTGTCATCACCGGCTTCGTCTACACCTTCTTCTTCCGCACCCAGGCTGGTCTCGAAGGTTATATCGACGCGCTCTATTTCACCGTTGCCACGGTGACCACGACCGGGTTCGGCGACATCGTCCTGCCGGGAATAGCAGGCAAGCTCACCGCGATCGCCACCATGATCATCGGCATATCGCTGTTCGTCAGGCTGGCGCAGGCGCTTTTCCGTCCCGCCAAGGTCTTTTTTCCTTGTCCGCAATGCGGGCTGCAGCGACATGAGCCCGACGCGGTGCACTGCAAAGCCTGCGGGCATCTTCTCAAGATACCCGACGACGGCGATTAAGGCCCAAGGCACTATGATACCGCGATCTCCGCGGGTTTCGTGGCTCTGCGTTGCAGGTTGAGCAGATTGCCCATCAGGATCAGCAAGGCGCCACCGGCGGTGAAGGCGTCGATCTGCTCGTGATAGAGCAGCCAGCCGATCAGCGCCGACAGCGGCACGCGTAGGAAATCCATCGGCGAGATGACCGTGGCGTCGGCATAGCCGAGCGCCCGGGCCATGCAGAAGTGCGACGACATGCCGGTGAAGGCGATCATCACGATCCACGGCCAAAGTTCGAGCGGCGGGTTGCGCCACTGGTAGAGTGCCGGGACGAGGCCGATGACCGACTGGATGACCAGCATCCAGAAGATGATGCGCACGACGCTGTCAGTCTTCGTCAGCGATTTGACCAGGACCACCGAGATGCCGAAGCAGACAGCGGCGCCCAGCACGACAACATATCCCGGATTAACGGCGCCGATGCCTGGACGCACGATGATCACCACGCCGATCAGCCCGAGGACGATCGCCGCAAGTCTTGGCCGGGAGAGCCTTTCGCCGAGGAAACCGACCGCCAGAATGGCCGTCCAGATCGGCGTCGTGAATTCGATGGAGATCAGCACACCCAGCGGAATCAGCGTCAGCGCGTAAAGCCATGCTGCCTGGCCTGTATAGTGGATGACGTTGCGTGCGATATGGGCGACGGGTCGCTTGGTGCGCATCGCTGCAAAACCGCCTGATGCCATCACCAGCGGCAGCAGGATGAGAAGGCCGATCACCGAGCGCAGCTCCAGCACCTGGAAGACGTTGAGCTCGGCGGTTGTGGCGCGGCCGGCGACCGACATCGCCAGGAACGAGGCGACCGACAGCGCCATCCAGAACGCGGCCTTGGGGATCGAGGGTGAGGGTGCCATGCGCGCTATGTCGCAATCCCGGGCTTTCCCTGCAACCGCTAGGCGATGCATTCGACTGGGCCAGAAGCGGTGCGTTGCAAAACAGTCATGTTGAAAGTGGAACCTGCCACGGCGGCAAGCGTTGATTCCCGGTATTCCTGACTTCCTTGGAGTTCCTTGTCTCTGACCAGCACGGGGAGAGCTTTGATGAATTTGTTCGCGCGATTTTTACTTGCCGGTTGCCTGACGGCCGCGGCGGGTGCAGCTCATGGCGAAGACGCGGATTTCCTCCGTTCGTTCCAGGGGAATTTTGCCGGCAAAGGTATTGTCAAGGTCACGACCGAAGCACCGACGGTGAATGTTTCCTGCACCTTCAATTCCGACGCGACATCGACCTCGCTGTCGCTGGACGGCAAATGCCGCGGGCTTGTCGTGGTGACCCGCGCCATCAGCGCGGATCTGAAGTCGAGCGGGGCGAAATACACCGGTGTCTATGTCGGGTCCCGCACCGGGCCGGCGCAGCTCAACGGCAGCCGATCCGGCGACGCCATCAATCTCGGCATAAGCTGGGCGAAGGAGGTCAACGGCGATCGCAAGGCCCGGCTCACTGTCGAGAAGAACGGCGAGGACGGGATGCGGCTCACCGTTACCGACGTCGACCCGAAAACCGGCAAGACCGTGGTGACCAGCCGGATCGATCTCAGACGCACTTGATCGCGGATGGAGTCGCTGCCGGCCGGTGTCAGTCCTCGATCGGCTCGGGCGGATGGGCATTGCGGCCTTTGCCGAAGGTATAGCCTGTTTCCACGGCCTTCTTGCCGAACTTGTCGCGCAGCGTGTCGATGGCGCCTTCGGCCATGGCGCGTTTGCGCGACTGGACGTCGACCAGGTCGGGCGGATCGGCCTTTTCGTCGTCGGAGAGGTCGCTGACGCCGATGCCGAGCAGCCGGTATTTCGTCCCGTCCGCTTCGCGGCGTAACAGATCGAGACCGGTCGAGAAGATCCGGTCGGCCAGCCGGGTTGGGTCGCCGAGCTGGCGGTTGCGCGTGCGGGTCTTGAAATCCTGGGTCTTCAGCTTCAGCACGACGGTGCGCCCGGCAATGCCGGATTTCCGCAGCCGCGCCGCGACCTTTTCCGACAGCGCCCTCAGCACCGAGACCAATTCGTCCAGCGAAGCGATATCGGTATCGAAAGTGGTTTCCGCCGATACGCTTTTCGCATCCTGGTCGGGGTGGACGCGGCGGTCGTCCTCGCCGCGCGAAAGCCGGTAGAGCCGGTCGCCCATCACGCCATAACGACGCATCAGGTCGCCACGCTCCATGCGCTGCAACTGGCCGATGGTGCGGATGCCGTCCCGCTCGAGCGCGGCCTCGAAGGCCTTTCCCACGCCCCAGATCAGCGTTACCGGCTGCCCGGCCAGAAAGCCTGGCGCCTCGGCCTCGCCGATCACCGAGAAGCCGCGCGGCTTGCGAAAATCCGACGCCACCTTGGCCAGGAACTTGCAGTAGGAAAGGCCCGATGACACGGTGATGCCGATTTCCTTCTCGACGCCAAGAGCAAAGCGCGCCAGCACCACCGCCGGCGGCAGCCCATGCAAACGCTCGGTGCCGGCAAGGTCCAAAAATGCCTCATCAATGGAGATCGGCTCGACCAGCGGCGTCAGCGCCTGCATCAGGGCGCGCACTTCGCGGCCGACACGGGCATATTTCTCCATGTCCGGCGGCATGACCACCGCTTCCGGACAGGCTTCGAGCGCCTTGAACATCGGCATGGCCGAGCGCACGCCGTGAATGCGGGCGATATAGCAGGCGGTGGAGACGACGCCGCGCTTGCCGCCGCCGATGATCAACGGTCGGTCCTTCAGCGCCGGGTTGTCGCGCTTTTCGATGGCCGCGTAAAACGCGTCACAGTCGATATGGGCAAGATGCAGCTTGTAGAGCTCGGGATGGCGGGCAAGCCGCGGGCTGCCGCAGCGTTCGCAGCGTCGTGCCTCGCCGCGCTGGAAGGTCAGGCAGTCGCGGCAAAAACCGTGATCGGGATTGTTGACAGGGGCCGCCATCGATGCGAACATAAAGAGAACAAACGCAATGGTACGTCAGGACGGAGGCCGCGACAAGGCGGCTGGCCGGGAGAGAGTTCATGAATACGACCATCGCGCCCCTGGCGCCCGAGCTTTGGGCGGATTTCGAGGATCTTTTCGGCAAGCAGGGCGCCTGTTACGGCTGCTGGTGCACGCATTTCCGGCTGGCGCCGGCAGTGCGCCGCGCGAGCGACAAGGAGCGCAACAAGGACCACATCAAGGCGCGGATCGAGGCCGGACCGCCTCCTGGCGTGCTGGCATTCGAGGATGGCGAGGCGGTCGGCTGGATGCAGATCGGTCCGCGCGCCGACGTGCCTGAATGGAACAACAAGGGCAGGGGTTCAGCACCTGTCGATCCCGCCGACGCTTCCGATCCGGGTGTCTGGGCGATCTCCTGTTTCTTCATCCGGACCAAGGCGCGGGGCAGGGGTCTCAGTCACCGCCTTGTCGAAGGTGGCATCGCGTTTGCCCGCCGGAACGGCGCGCGGCTGGTCGAAGCCTGCCCGATGGACCTGTCGAAAGACTCGCGCTCGATCGGCCTGTTCGTCGGCTCATCGCGGGTTTTCGAGAAGGCCGGCTTCGAACGGCTTGTGGAACGCAAGGCGGGCAGGCCGCTGATGCGGCTGGTGCTTTAGGTCGTTGTCTTGCAGCTGTGAGGGTGTCTTTCTACCGATGAACGAAATGACTTTTGCTTTTTGGATGAGGGTTCAAATGAAGCGTGTTTTGCCATTTGTCTTAGTTCTTGCATTTTGCGGGCCAGCCTGGGGCCAGACCGTCGACGGCAGGGGTGCGAAGCAGCTGTCGAATGATCTGTCGCGTTACATTGGCAAGAAGGTGCTCGACAGCGGCATTCTGAAGATCTCGGCCGACGGCGATGCCTATCGGATAGCCTTCGACTTCGACGCAGTCCTTAGGGCAAATCCCAGCAAGGATCCTCTGACATTCAATCTCGTCCCCTTTGCGATGCTGGTCAAACCGCGCAGTGACGGAAGCTGGAGCGTGTCGTCAGATTTAGCACCCAACGCCTTCGTCGATGTCGAGGGACCACGCGGGGTGCGTTTCTCCGTTTCCGGCTCCGCGTTCAGTGGCATCTACGATCCGGGACTGGCGGCGTTCACTAGCGGAGCCGGCTCGATGGCCGGAATGCAGGTGACATCCAGGGATCCCAAGGAGCCTATGGACCTAAGAATTGGCGCCGGTACGTCGACCTTGAACGCTAGCAAATCCGAGGACGGCGGCGTCGATATTGCCATGACGCAAACGATTGCTGATTTCGTCGAAACGGCCATCGCCGACGAAGGCGAGACGGGGCTGAAAGTACCAGTCACAATGAAGTCACCGAGGATGTCGACCGAGATTACCGGGAGTGGCGTGCGTACGAAGGCTTTCCTCGATCTTCTCGGTTTTGCCGTCGTCAATCAGGACGAATCTTCACTAAGGACAAATCAGGCTGAGCTGAAGTCGCTGCTGACGAGCGCATTGCCCTTGTGGGAGCGATTGGAATATTCCTATCGCTTTGATGGCATCAGCGTGGAGAGTCCTGCGGGCAATTTCGAGCTTGCGGATTTGAGCGCGACCACCGGCCTCGACGGAATCTCTGACAACGGGAAGATCGATTGTCGGATTGAGGCGACCGGCTTGACCGTCCCTCAGCACCTTCTGCCCAGCTGGAGCGCCGCGCTGTTGCCTGCCGACATCGAATTGAGCTTTGGCGGCGCCAATCTCGACTTGGACAGCATGCTAAGAAAGGCGATTGAAGCCTTTGATCTCAATAAGAATCCTCCGCTTTCAGATGAATTTGGCGAGGCCTTGATCGCCGATTTCATGGCCAACAATCCGAAAGTCGTCCTCGCGCACAGCACGGTGAAGAACGGCAACATCGAGGTTGCGATGGAAGGCGAGATGACGTTCCCCGGCAAGAAACCGCAAGCGCGCATGATCGTCGATATCGCGGGCTACGACAAAATCGTGCAGACCCTGCAGACGGCGGCCAAAAGCGACCAGCAAGCGGCACAAGTTTTCCCCTTCGCGCTCGCGGTCAAAGGATTTGGGAAGACGCTGCCGAATGGCCGTATGGAATGGGTCATCAACGCCAAGGCCGACGGCTCGGTCACGGTGAACGGCGCTATGCTGAAGCCGGCCGATGCCGTCCTAGACGATCCCCTTACTGACCCAAGTGATGCTACCAAGGGCGACAACGGCGGAGCGAAGCTCCAGCCTTAGGCGCTTGATCAAAATCCAAGCGCCATTGCGATCTTCGGCGTGGCGTCGTGCCAGTCCTCGACGACTGTGATGCCATCCGGCACCGGCGGCAGGAAGGCGCGCAGCGAATTGTCGGCCATCAGATGGAAGAGATGCGCGTCGGCGACCGAGCTCCGCACCGACACAAGGTTGGACGGCTGGTCATCGACGAAGGCGACCGGTCGATCCTTCTTGCCGCGCAATTTGGCCACCGCCGGTCCTTTGGCCATCTCGGTGGTCAGAAGCGGATAGGGCAGCCCAAGCGCGTCAAGATGGGCGCGGCGCACCGCGCGGTGCTTGTGCGGCATGGCGGTCAGCAGGACGATCTCGGCGCTATCGCCAAGCGCTGCAAGAGCATCCTCGGCACCGTCGGTGATGCTTTGCCAATCGGCCTGCGCGTCGAAGAACTCGCCCAGAAGTGTCGTCACCTCGGGCTGTTCGATCAGACGGCCGCTCGCCGTTTCGGCGATGTTGCCGGTGAGGCGGAACGAAGCGAGCGTCAGGCCGAAGCCGCGTGATTTGAGAAAATGCGGAAAAGGCCGGATGAATTCGAGCACGACGTCGTCGACATCGAGCACCAGCAGCGGCCGGTCATCGGCGGCAAGTTCCTCGATCTGCCGCGCGGTTTCGGGATCGTCGCTCATATGGAATGCTCGTGATTATCGTCGCCCAGCGGCAAAGCCCGCAGCGCCTTGCCGACGGCGGCCGGTGGCGTGCCGGTTTCCTCGGCAAATCGCATCAGCGTCGGCTCGTGGGCGAGAATGAATTGCAACACGCCAGCCAGGAATCCCGGCTCGCCTGCTGCCTGGCGGATCGAATGCGCCCCGATGCCGGTTATTGCTAGGAAGCGCGGCAGAAGCTCCGGGTCCGCGGCGACGAAGCCCAATGCCTTCACGGCTATGGTTTCGGCCTCCTCACGCATTGACGCTGCGTTTGCCATCGCTACCTTCTCTAGGGTGGAATGAGTCTCTTTTCGCAGTAATCGCAAGTGTCGCCTGCGGCAAGCTCTTCAATGTGGTGTTCGAAGTGGAATCCGAACGGCTTTTGCGGCTGCCGGTTTGCGTTTCGTCAATCTTATTGCCGTATTGTGACGCAGGGTTTGGTGCGTGCCGGCAGGGGCGCATGACGGCAGCCTTCGAGCGGAAGGCCGAGCCGGAACGGGAAACTGATGCCAAAGAAGGTCATGATCGTCGAGGACAATGAGCTCAATATGAAGCTCTTTCGGGACCTCATTGAAGCGAGCGGCTACGAAACGGTGCGCACGCGCAACGGTCTGGAGGCGCTGGACCTGGCGCGAAAGCACCGGCCGGACCTGATCCTGATGGACATTCAGCTGCCAGAAGTGTCGGGGCTGGAAGTGACCAAATGGCTGAAGGAGGACGACGACCTCCATGTCATCCCGGTCATAGCGGTCACCGCCTTCGCGATGAAGGGCGACGAGGAGCGTATTCGTCAGGGCGGCTGCGAGGCTTATATTTCGAAGCCGATTTCGGTGCCGCGTTTCATAGAAACCATCAAATCCTACCTGGGCGATGCCTGATGCGCCCTTTCAGCCGAGCCGGAGCCTTATGAGATGACTGCACGGATCCTCGTCGTCGACGACATCCCTGCCAATGTGAGGCTGCTCGAGGTCCGGCTGCTCGCCGAATATTTCGAGGTGCTGACCGCCACCAATGGGCCGGACGCGATCGAAACCTGCGAAAACGGCAAGGTCGATGTCGTGCTGCTCGACGTGATGATGCCCGACATGGACGGGTTCGAGGTCTGCCGGCGGCTGAAGAGCGATCCGGCGACATCGCATATCCCGATCGTCATGATTACCGCGCTCGACCAGGTTTCGGACCGGGTGCGCGGGCTCGACGCCGGCGCCGACGATTTTCTGACCAAGCCGGTCAACGATCTGCAACTGATGACGCGCGTCAAGAGCCTGGTCAGGCTGAAGACGCTGACCGACGAATTGCGCCTGCGCGCCTCGACCACCCGCAACATCGGCATCGAGGAGCTTCTGAGCCGCAATTTCGCCACCGAAGACACGATGCCGAAGGTTCTCTTGATCGATGAGCGTCAATCTTCCTTCGAGCGCATTCAGAGAATGCTGCGCGCCAGCGCCGATCTCGACATTGCCACCGATCCGCATGCCGGCTTCTTCCAGGCCGCCGAGACGCCTTACGAATGTGTGATGATCTCGACGGCCTTCTCCGATTTCGATCCGCTGAGACTGTGTTCGCAATTGCGCTCGCTCGATCGCACCCGCTTCCTGCCGATCATCCTTCTGGCGGAGCAGGGTGAGGAGGGACGCCTCGTGCGCGGCCTCGAACTCGGCATTAACGACTATCTGATGCGGCCGATAGACCAGCAGGAACTGACCGCGCGGCTGCGCACGCAGATCCGCCGCAAGCGCTACAACGACCAGCTCCGCGCCAGCGTCACCCAGACCATCGAGATGGCGGTGACCGACGGGTTGACCGGGCTGCACAACCGCCGTTACCTCGACAGCCATCTGCAGACGCTGTTCGACCGCGCCGTGGCGCGGCGGCGGCCGTTGTCGGTGATGATCACCGATCTCGATCGCTTCAAGGCCATCAACGACGCGCACGGCCATGACGGCGGCGACGACGTGCTGCGCGAATTCGCGCGGCGGCTGCGCAAGAATGTGCGCGGCATCGATCTCGCCTGCCGTTTCGGCGGCGAGGAGTTCGTGGTGGTGATGCCGGATACGGATGGCGTGGTCGCCGAAAGGGTTGCGGAGCGGATTCGCGCCGAAATCGCGCAGATGCCGTTTGCCGTCGGTTCTGAGGGCGAGACGATCGAGGTCACCGTCAGCGTCGGCGTATCGTCGGTGCTGAAGGGCGTGGACACAGTGGCGGGATTGATGAAGCGCGCCGATCTGGCGCTCTACGAAGCCAAGAGCGGCGGCCGCAACCGCGTCGTCGCCAAGGCAGCATAGCGCCGACGTTCGATTATCCAGTCGGTGCGGCAGGGTTACGCATTTACCTTAACGCAAGCATTCCCGTTGCTTGGTTAAGAAATGGTTGATTTTCCTGAGGTGTTGCGCAAATGTGCAGGCCAATGAAGGAGCCGGCGCGAGGGTAGTTCGCCGGATCGATCCGAAGAATACCCCATGATTCTCAGGTCCGCCGCATCTCCTGGGTCCGTGGGGTCGGCCGGCCGGCGCTGGCACATAGTGGCCTCCTCGTACCGCTGCCAAACGCCGACCGGCCCCCTTTCCTAATGACATCAGGATTCTGTGCCAAACCCCGGAACACCATGGGTTTTTTGTCGTGAGCATGGCAAAAGCCAGCTTTGAGAATAAGCCGCTCTGGCGTGAATCCCGGCGTTGCTCCGGATTTGACGTAGGCCTCGGCGTCGTCTGACGCCGATTGACATGGCTGTCCTTCCATGCAGAAATTGGTTGGACCATTGGACCACTTCGGGCAATCCTTGACGTGACCGAGTTCAGCCTTCCGCCGATACAGACGACTGCTCGCGACGATGCCGTGCTGAAGGCGCTCGCCGGCTTCGTCATGCAGGAAGCGCTGTGTCCAGGTCAGAGACTGCCGACCGAACGGATTCTCGCCGAGCGCCTCAAGGTCAGCCGCAACACCGTGCGCGAGGCGCTGACGCGCTGGGAGGGGCTCGGTCTCGTCGAGCGGCGGCAGGGGAGCGGCACCTATCTCAAAGCGGCTGTTTCACCCGACATGTTGCACATGCCGCTGACACTCGCCGGCGGCAATGATTTCACCGGCCTGATGCGCACGCTCGAAATCCGCCGCGCACTGGAGGCCGAGGCCGCAGCCCTTTGCGCCATCCGCGCCGGCAAGGCCGAGATCGCCGAGATCGAACGCAAGCTCGACATCATGGAAGAGGCTTTTCATAGCCGCGCCGGCATGTCGGCGGAGGAAGACTGGGAATTCCACCAGGCCGTCTACCGCGCCTCCGGCAACCCGCTGTTCGAGCAGATCATCGCCGCCATGCACGAACTCTTCCACCGCTTCTGGGAGCACCCGCTCGGCGTACGTAACTTCGGCCATGCCAGCTTTCCCTACCATCGCACCATCTACGAACGCATTGCCGCGCACGACCCGGACGGCGCCCGGGCCGAGGCGCTGAAGCTGATCGCCACCGTCGAGGACGATCTGAAGCGCGGCGCGGCCAATCTCAAACTTTCGGACCTGAAATGAACGAGCACCCCACCAGTTTCGACCCGGGTATAGTCGACCGGGACTACCTCGCCGAGGCGGCAACGCTTCTGGCGCATGACGAACCATTCCCCGGCGGCGCGGTAGTGCCGCCGATCTACCAGACCTCGCTGTTCACTTTCGCCAACTATGCCGAGATGGCCGACACGTTCGCCGGCCGAAGGAAGCAGCCGATCTATTCGCGCGGCGACAATCCGACGGTCATGGAATTCGAGGCGCGCGTCGCGGCCCTTGAAGGCGCCGAAGCCGCGCGCGGTTTTTCCAGCGGCATGGCGGCGATCAGCGCCACCGTGCTCGCCTTCGTCGGCGCCGGCGAGCGCATCGTTGCCGTGCGCAACTGCTATGGCGACGCCTATCGGCTGTTCGAACGGCTGTTCCCGCGCCTCAACATCAAGGTCGACTATGTCGACGGTTCCGATCCGGATGCTGTCGCGGCGGCTCTTCCCGGCGCCAGGCTGCTCTATCTGGAAAGCCCGACCTCGATGATGTTCGAGCTGCAGGATATCGCGCATCTGGCGCGGCTGGCCAGGGAGCAGGGCATCGTCACCACCATCGACAATTCCTGGGCGACACCCGTGTTCCAGAAGCCGATCCTGCACGGCGTCGACCTCGTCCTGCATTCGGCCTCGAAATATCTTGGCGGCCACAGCGACACCGTCGCCGGCGTGGTGGCGGGTTCCGCGGCGCATATCGGCCGCATCAACGAACAGACCTATTCTTCGCTCGGCGGCAAGCTTTCGCCTTTCGAGGCGTGGCTCTTGCTGCGCGGTCTGCGCACGCTGCCGCTCAGGCTGCCGCATCACATGAAGAGCGGACTGACGCTGGCCGAGCGGCTGAAGGCGCATGGGCAGGTCGAGCGCGTCAACCACCCTGCCTATTCCAACCACCCGGGCAAGGCGACGCTTGCCGGTTATGCCGGGCTGTTCTCCTTCGAGGTGACGGAGGATGTCGATATCCCGGCTTTTGTCGATGCGCTGAAGTTCTTCCGCATCGGTGTCAGCTGGGGCGGTCATGAGAGCCTGGTCGTGCCGGCCAAAGCCTCGCTCGAGCAGACACCGGGCCTGAATTCGATGGCGCGCTTCGGCGTCAGCCCCCGAACCATCCGCTTCAACGTCGGATTGGAAAGCGTCGAGGACCTCTGGGCCGACATCGTCCAGGCCTTCGACAGAGCAAAAAAATAAACGGAGCCGTTCAAAATGGGAGTACCGAACATGAAAAGACTGACATTCATGCTTGCCGCCGTCACCGGACTGGCGATTTCCGCAAGCGGCGCCCTGGCCGACACCACCCTCAAGATGGTCGAGGTCATCACCAGCCCGCCGCGCACCGAATTCTTGAAGAAGCAGATCGCCGAGTTCGAGGCGGCCAATCCGGGCGTCAAGGTCGAGCTGGTCTCGCTGCCCTGGGGGCAGGCGTTCGAGAAGTTCCTGACCATGGTGCAGGCCGGTGACACGCCGGACATCGTCGAGATGCCGGAACGCTGGATGGGCCTTTACGCCACCAATGCGCAGCTCGAGGATCTCGGGCCGTACATGGCCAAGTGGGACGACGCCAAGACGCTGGGCGACCGCGCCAAGCAGTTCGGCTCCACCGTCAACAACACCCAGTTCATGATCCCTTACGGCTATTATGTGAACGCGCTGTTCTGGAACAAGAAATTGTTCAAGGAGGCCGGCCTCGACGGTCCTCCGGCGACGCTCGATGAATTCGTCGAGGATTCCAAGAAGATTTCGGCGCTTCCGGGCAAATATGGCTATTGCCTGCGCGGTGGCCCCGGCGCCTTCAATGGCATGCACATGTTCATGAACATCGCCGCCGGCAAGGGCGGCTACTTCAACGAAGACGGCACCTCGACCATCAATGACGAGGGCTCGGTCAAGGGCCTGCAGATGCTGGCCGACATGTACAAGAACGGCCTGGCGCCGAAGGATGCAGTGAGCTGGGGCTTCAACGAAACCGTCACCGGCTTCTATTCCGGCACTTGCGCCATGCTGAACCAGGATCCGGACGCGCTGCTCGGCATCGCCGACAAGATGAGCGCCGACGATTTCGCCGTGGCGCCATTGCCGGTCGGGCCGAGCGGCAAGTCCTATCCGACGCTGGGTTATGCCGGCTGGGCGATGTTCGCCAATTCCCAGCACAAGGACGATGCCTGGAAGCTGATGGCGACGCTTTTGTCGCCGAAGAACAATCTGGAATGGGCCAAGGAAGTCGGTGTCGTCCCGATCCACAACGGCGCCGACCAGGATGCCCATTTCAAGACCGAGCAGTTCAAGGGCTGGTTCACGGAGCTGAGCGACGGCTCCAAATATGAAATGGTCACGCCGCCGACGCATCTGGAGAACCTCGGCAATTTCGTCGACCAGGTGGCGATCAAGAACTTCCAGGAAGTGCTGCTCGGCCAGAAGACGGCCAAGGAGGTCGCCGATCAATGGGCCGCGTTCCTGACCAAGGAACAGCAGGACTGGATGGCCAAGAATAAGAAGTAGGTCGCCTTTTTCCTTCTCCCGTTCACGGGGAGAAGGTGGTCCGAAGGACCCGATGAGGGGCGGCGCCATACTTTGGCAAGTTCGCGCCGCCCCTCATCTGGCCGTCCTCCGCTGCAGCTGCGGAGGGTGGACCGCCATCTTCTCCCCGTGAATGGGGAGAAGGACGCTGTCGCCGACGCCGGCGCCCACCCTCCACCGCGAGCACCGCATGACTTACGCCGTGTCCGAAATACGATCCGCCGGCAGGCCGCGAAAGAAGCGGCTATCCCATGCCGCGATCGAACCCTGGCTTTATCTCAGCCCGGCGATCGTGCTTCTGGTCGTGGTGCTGCTGGTGCCGCTGATAATCGGCATCAGCTATTCCTTCCGCAAATTCTCCGCCTTCAAGTCGGAATATGTCGGCCTCGGCCAGTACGAGACTATGCTCTCCGACCAGGTGCTGGGTCAGGCGCTGGTCAATACGTTGTGGTGGACGGTCGCCAGCCTGTTCTTCCAGTTCTTCCTCGGCCTTGGCCTGGCACTGCTTCTCGACAAGCCGTTCATCGGCCGCAAGATCGTGCAGGCAGTGGTGTTCCTGCCCTGGGCGGTGCCGTCGTTCCTGTCAGGCCTCACCTGGGCCTGGCTGTTCAACCCGATCATCGGACCGCTGCCGCACTGGCTCTATGCACTGGGCCTCAAGGCCGAGCCGACCAATATCCTGTCCGATCCGGCCACCGCCATGTGGGGGCCGATCGTCGCCAACATCTGGTTCGGCATTCCATTCTTCGCCATCACGCTGCTGGCGGCGCTGAAGTCGATTCCGTCTGAATTGCATGAGGCGGCGGCCATCGACGGCGCCTCGCCGTGGCAGCGCTTCACCAAGGTGACGCTCCCCTTCCTGGCGCCCACCATCGTCATCACCGTCATGCTGCGCACGATCTGGATCGCCACGTTCGCAGACCTGATCTTCGTCATGACCGAAGGCGGACCGGCCGGCTCGACCAGCACGGTGCCGGTCTACATCTATGTCAGCGCCTTCAAGTCGTTGGACAAGGGGTACGCTTCTGCCGTGGCAGTGCTGCTGCTGGTCCTGCTTATTGCCTATGCGGTGGCGCTGATCGCCATCCGCCGCACGCTGGTGAGGCACGTCTGATGATCGCCGGACGCTCCACTTCCTCGCGCATCGTCGGCGGCATCGGCCTCTATAGCGCCATCGCCGCCTACATGATCTTTGCGCTGTTCCCGATCTTCTGGACGCTGAAAATCTCGGTGACGCCGGAGCGGCTGCTCTATTCTGAGGGAATCACCTTGTGGCCGTCGCGGACGACGTTCCAGAATTTCGCCACCGTGCTCGAAGCCTCGGATTTCCCACGCTATTTCCTGAACAGCGTCATCGTCTCGGTGTCGACGGCAGCCTTTGTCACAATCATTGCCACGCTCGCCGGCTATGCCATGTCGCGCTTCACCTTCCGCGGCAAGGCGACGCTGGCGATCCTGCTTCTGCTCACCCAGACCTTTCCTCTGGTCATGGTCATTCCGCCGATCTACCGCATCATGGGAGATCTCGGCCTGACCAACAGCCTGGTCGGGCTGATCATCATCTACACCGCCTTCAACACCGCTTTCGCCACCTTCCTGATGCAGTCCTTCTTCGACGGCATCCCAAGGGACCTTGAGGAGGCGGCGATGATCGACGGCTGCACGCGCGCGCAGGCGATGCGCAAGGTGATCGTGCCGCTGACGCTACCCGGTATGGGCGCGACGCTGGGCTTCGTCTTCACCGCTGCCTGGAGCGAGCTTTTGTTCGCGCTGATGCTGATCTCCAGCGACGCTCAAAAGACCTTCGCCGTCGGCCTGCTCACCTTCATCGGCAAGTTTGCCGTCGACTGGGGGCAGATGATGGCGGCCTCTATCCTGGCGCTGATCCCGGTCTGCGTCTTCTTTGCCTTCCTGCAACGCTATCTCGTCACCGGTCTTACCGCCGGCGCGGTCAAAGGATAATCGATGGCTTCCGTCACGCTGCAACATGTCGAGAAGGACTATGGTTCGCTGCGCATCCTGCACGGCGTCGACCTCGAGATCGCCGATGGCGAGTTCGTCGTGCTGGTCGGCCCGTCCGGTTGCGGCAAGTCGACCCTTTTGCGGATGATCGCCGGGCTGGAAGATGTCTCCGGCGGCGAGATCCGCATTGGCGAGCGGCTGGTCAACGATGTCGCGCCGAAGGACCGCGACATCGCCATGGTGTTCCAGTCCTACGCGCTCTACCCGCACATGGACGTTTCGTCGAACATGGGCTTCAGCCTGCTCCTGAAGAAGGCTGAGAAGACGACGATCGACACCAGGGTCGGTGCGGCCGCCAAGCGCCTCGGTCTCGACAGCTTCCTGCAACGCCTGCCGCGCCAGCTGTCGGGCGGCCAGCGCCAGCGTGTCGCCATGGGCCGCGCCATCGTGCGTGATCCCAAGGTCTTTCTCTTCGACGAGCCGCTGTCGAACCTCGACGCCAAATTGCGCGTCCATATGCGCGCCGAGATCAAGGCGCTGCACCAGCAGCTCAAGACAACCTCGGTCTATGTCACCCACGACCAGATCGAGGCGATGACCATGGCCGACCGCATCGTCGTCATGCATGACGGCTTCGTGCAGCAGGTCGGCCATCCCTTGGAACTCTACGACCGGCCGTCCAACATCTTCGTCGCCGGCTTCATCGGTTCACCCGGGATGAATTTCCTGCCGGCGACGGTTGCCAAGGGCGGCAAGGCCGACGCGATGCTGGCCGACGGTCAGAAGCTCAGATTGCCGGATGGCCTGCCGTTGCAGGACGGTGACGCAATCACCGTCGGGCTGCGGCCGGAGCATATCCAGCTAGCCGAAGGCGGAGCGCTCGAGGCCGAGGTCGAGGTGGTCGAGCCGCTCGGTCTGTCGACCCAGTTCTATGTCCAGATGGCCGGCCAGCAGGTCTGCGTCTTCGTCATGGGGCGCAGCACTGTCAGGCCGGGCGACAGGGTGCGGCTGTCCGCCGGGCCTGCGGCACTGCACCTCTTCGATCCAGCAAGCGGAAACCGCATCGGATAGGCTGTGGCGCAATTTTCCCGGCCCACAAACGAAAACGCCGCCCATGAGGCGGCGCTTCGGTGTGCGGAAGAAAACCCGATTACTTGATCTTGGTTTCCTTGAACTCGACGTGCTTCTTGGCGACCGGATCGTATTTGCGGAACGACAGCTTGTCCGTCTTGGTGCGGCTGTTCTTGCTGGTCACGTAGAAGAAACCGGTGTCGGCGGTCGACAGAAGCTTGATCTTGATGTTTGCGGCTTTTGCCATGATATCAGTCCATTAATGTTCGTGGGGTTGGCCGCTGAAGCACGGGGAAACGCCCCGGACGCGGGAAACTTGGCGCGACATGTAAAGAACATGCCCGGAAAGTCAAGCCTGTGTCCGGGTCTCAGCCACATCCGAAGCGCATATGTTATGCGGTTCAGGCGTCTTCCCTGATCGAAACCGCTGCTTTCTTCCAGTCTCCTGTCGTGTTCCACCAGCGGTTCGGGTTGGAACGGTCGTCGAGGCCCTTGGACCGGCTGGCGAGCAATGGCTGGATGCGGATCACCCGGTTCCTGATAGGAGTGCGCCTGATAGATCGCCTCGACGACGCGCTCGGCCAGCCGCTGGTCGTCGGGCAGTTCGAACGATACTTCGACGGTGCCCGGCCGCTCCCGCAAGACCGTCTCGGCGCCGGCGGCCGCACCTTCGAGTGGCCGGTAGCGCTCGATGCCGCCCGCCGACTGGAAGGCGTTGCTGTCATAATTGCCCATGCCGAGCGGGGTGATCGCGGTCACCGCTTCCATGAGGCGCTCGACGTCGGCGGCAGGCGCCTGAAAGCTGACAAGCAGCAGCAATTCCATCCGCACCGATTTCGTTTCAAAACCACTGTCGATCATCTGATGTCTCCCTGCTGAGGGTGGTTTGGAGCGTTGATATAGCAGGGGTGCTACTGACACGGTGATGTCAGCAGCCTGTCGCAGGATGCCGCGAAGAAGGGATTGGCGACGGGGTCGCGCTACAGGATCTTCCGGATGAGCCTGAAGGCGACCAGAGCGATATAGGCGGCGAAGAACAGGCCGAGCGACCAGCCGAAGCCGGACGGGCCGAACGCATCCATGCCGATGCCGATCGCTTGCGGACCAAGCACCATGCCGACGCCGTAGCAGAGCACGAAGGCGGCATTGGCTGACGCCAGTTCGTGGCCGGAAAGCTGCGAGCCGAGATGGGCAAGGCCGATTGTGTACATGGCCGCGACCACGCCGCCCCAGACGAACAGAAGTGCGGCCATCAGATGCCAGTTCTGAGCGAAGAACGGCATGAAGATGGTGCCGGCGAGCCCGACGGTGGCGCAGCAGAGCAGCAGATAGCGCCGGTCGCTGACGCGGTCGCTGATCATGCCGATGGGAATCTGCAGCAACACATTGCCGAGACCGATCATGGTCAGGAGAAGCGCGGCATCGGCTTCGGAATAGCCGATGCGGCTGCCGTAGATCGGGAACAGCGCAAAGCCGCCGGTTTCGACGGCGCCGAACACCAGCACGGCCGCAGTCGCCGTCGGCACCAGCCAGATGTAGCGCAGGAAATTGCTGGTTTCGCCGTCGGAGACGATCGTCGGGCTCTCGTTGCGTGCGGCGAGTACCGGTATGGCGGCCAGCGTCACCAGGCCGATGATGACGCCGAAGGGCCTGAAACCGGAGCTGCCGAGATGGGCGAACAGCCATGGTCCGGCGGCAAAGCCGAGCGACAGGACGGTGGCGTAAATGCCGAGCACAAGACCACGCCGGTGCGGCGGCGCCGATGTGCTGATCCAGAATTCCGAGAGGATGAACAGCACCGTCAAGGCGATATGCAGCACGATGCGCAACGGAAACCACATCCAGAAATCCGGCGCGAAATGAAAGCCGATGAAAGCCAGCGCACCGGCGGCAATCATGGCAATCATGGTCCAGGCGACGCCGAACCGCATGGCAAGCGGGGTGGCAAGCGGCGCGCCGGCGATCGAGGCCAGGCCGGCGACCGCGGTGTTGAGGCCGATCATCGACGCCGAATGGCCACGCGATTCCAGGATCACGCTGAGCAGCGGCATGCCGAGGCCGATGGCGATGCCGACGACGCTGATCGACGAGATCGCCGCGACCATCGGCAACCAGTGTACGCGTTCCTCGCCCTTTTGCTGGGTATCGACCGTCATGGGATGTGGATGCTCTATGCTACAGAATTTCGCGGACAAAGCGATTGCGGACAGACCGGTAGAACGGCACGGAACCGCCAGGAAGCAGGAGCGGGTCATCGGCGAGCCGACGCTCCAGTTCCTCCAGCACCGTCCGCGTGATGTCTGGAACATCGGCCTCCCTGGCTTTGGCAAGCGGCAGCCAGACCAGTTCCTCCAGCTCGTTGGTCGGGCCGCCATCAGGCAGCTCCACGGCGACATCGCTGCGCCAGGCGCTGAAAAAGCGCGTGTCGAAGCGGCGCACCCGGTTCGGCGGCGTGATGGCGCGTGCAATGAAGCGCAGTGCGTCCAGCGACGGTCTAACGCCGTGCTCGACAAAGCCCTGCCAGTCGCGCCTCGTCGTCACCAAGGCGCCTTTCTGGCCGATAAGCAGGCCAGCCTCCTCATAGGTCTCGCGGATCGCCGAAAGCGCGATGGCGCGGGCGCGAGCCGAGCTCGTGCGGCCGAGGCCGGCAATGAGGCCAGCTTCGTCCTTGGGGTGAAGGGCGGTGGCGACGGGAATATGGCTGTCGGCCGGATCGGTACGGCCACCAGGAAAGACGAACTTCCCCGGCATGAAGGCGTGACGGGCGTGACGCCGGCCCATCAGCACCACGAGATCGTCGCCTTTGCGGTCGAGCAGGATCAGCGTCGCGGCATCACGCGGACGAATTGGCCTTGTGCCAAGTACAGCCGCACTCCGCTCAACCTTGTCGATGTGCGCCTTGGTCATACCATCCATGCGCACGACCTAGCGGAATCTACTGCCATGCGAAAGTGGCGTTCAGCCATCGCCGATTGCGCCAGTCTTTGTTTCAAGCCTCGGGATGAGATTCGATCCTGTCCTCTTCGCCACCGAAGCCGTGCATATAGAGCGCCCATTGCAGGCCGATGACAGCGCCCTTGACCGGCTGCAGCAGCGCGACCGCCAGAAGAATGGTCAGCGGCACCCAGATGGCGATATGTTGCCAGGTGGAGAGGGTAGAGGTCGCCTCGACACCCATGAAGGCGCCGAGCACGATGTGGCCAACGATGACGATCACCAGATAGGCGGGCAGGTCGTCAGCGCGGTGGTGATGCAGCTCTTCGCCACAGACGTCGCATTTGTCGACGGTCTTGGTGAAGGCGCGAAACAGCTTGCCCTCGCCGCAATGCGGGCAGCGGCCGAGCAGGCCCCGCTTCATCGCCGTCCACAGCGGCCGGGCGGCCCGGCCCGAGTGATGTTCGCCGCCGAAAACCTGCGGTTCCATTCCCAGTTCATTTGCCATTATCGTCTCCTGCCGCGCGGACCTGGACGCGATTGCGACGCCCGGGCGCGGCCCTTGGCCTTGTGAAACGACCTTTTGGAGCCGGGCAGCGGCTTTGGGTCGGTCAGCATCTCGAAACGCATCGCGCCTGCCATGGGCGCCACCTCGATCAGGCGAACCTCGACGCGGTCGGCAAGCTGATAGCCCTTGCCGGTACGTTCTCCGAAAAGCGATCGGGCAGTTTCATCGTATATATAGTAATCGCCGTCCAGACTTGACACCGGGATGAAACCATCCGCGCCAAACTGCGGCAATTGGACAAATAGTCCCGATTTGGTGACGCCTGAGATGCGCGCGTCGAAACGGTCGCCGACGCGCTCGGCGAGGTAGGCGGCGATCAGCCGGTCGACCGTGTCGCGCTCGGCAGCCATGGCGCGGCGCTCGGTACCGGAAATCAGCACCGAAACCTCTTCCAGCCGTTCTGCCTCATTCTGCGTCAGCCCGCCCTGACCGAAGCCGAGCGCGGCAACCAGCCCGCGATGCACGATCAGGTCGGCATAGCGGCGGATCGGCGAGGTGAAATGCGCATAGCGTTTCAGGTTGAGGCCGAAATGGCCGATATTCTTGGGCGAGTATTCGGCCTGGCTTTGCGAGCGCAGCACCACTTCGTTGACCAGCCCTTCATTGTCGGCGCCGCTGACGCGCTCCAGAATGCCGTTGAACTGGGCTGGCCGCATCTGCGCGCCGCGCGCCAGCGACAGACCGAGAGTCTGCAGGAACTCGCGCAGCGATTCCTGTTTGGCGAGCGAGGGCGCGTCGTGGATGCGGTAGACCAGCGCCTGCCGCTTCGCCTCCAGCGTTTCGGCGGCCGCGACATTGGCCTGGATCATGAATTCTTCGATCAGCCTGTGGGCGTCGAGCCGCTCCGGCACGACGACGCGGTCGACAGTGCCGTCCTCCTTCAGCAGGATCTTGCGCTCCGGCAGGTCAAGTTCCAGCGGTTGGCGTGTATCGCGGCCACGCTTGAGAATGGCGTAGGCATCCCATAGCGGCTTCAGCACGGTGTCGAGGATCGGGCCGGTCTTGTCGTCCGGCGCGCCGTCGATCGCGGCCTGCGCCTGCGGATAGGCGAGCTTGGCCACCGATTTCATCATGACGCGGTGGAAGGAATGCCTGAGCTTGTGGCCATCGGCGGAAAAAGTCATGCGCACGGCCAGTGCCGGGCGGTCCTGGCCTTCGCGCAGCGAACACAGATCGTTAGAGATGCGCTCGGGCAGCATCGGCACGACTCGATCCGGGAAATAGACCGAATTGCCGCGCCTGAGCGCCTCGCGGTCGAGCGCCGTGCCATAGCGGATATAGGCGGCGACATCGGCAATCGCCACGGTGGCGACCACGCCGCCGGGGTTCTTCTCGTCGGGGTCCGATATGGCGAACACCGCGTCGTCATGGTCCTTGGCGTCGGCCGGATCGATGGTGACCAGCGGCAGGTCGCGCCAGTCTTCGCGCCCGGCGAGCGTTGCCGGCTTCACCGCTTCGGCCTCGGCGATGACATCGGCCGGAAAGATGTGCGGAATGTCGTGCGCATGGATGGCGATCATCGAGACCGCCTTCTCACTGGTCAGCGAACCCAGCACCGTCAGCACCTTGGCGCGGGGCAGGCCATAGCGGGAGGCTCGCGCCGGCTCGACTTCGACCAGGTCGCCATTCTTGGCGCCGTTCTGGAATTCCTTGTCGACGACCAGTTCGGGCTGGCGCCGTTCCACCGGCTCGATGCGGAAAGTACCGTCCTTCAGCACGCGAAAGACGCCGAGAACGGCCTCGGTGCGCTTTTCGAAGATCTTCATCACCCGCCCGGTATAGGCAGGGCCACCCGGTACGGCACTCGCATCGTCGCTCGGGAAGGTCTTGGCCAATATACGGTCGCCGATGCCTGGGGCCGGACCGCCGCGCGACAAGCGGATGGCAACGACGGGAGGCTCGCCGCTACCCACGGCTTCGGTCGGACGCGCCAACAGCGCGCCGTCGCCGTCGCGGCCAAAGATGTCGAGTACGGCGACATGGGGCAGGGCGCCGACGCGGGCGAGCCGCTTGCGCTCCCTGGTCAGCAGGCCCTCGTCCTGCAGGTCGCGAAGCATGTCCTTCAGCCAGATGCGGTCCTCGCCGCGCAGCGCAAAGGCCTTGGCGATGTCGCGTTTACCTGAACGATCCGGATTTTCGGCGATGTAGCGCAGGATCTCATCGCGCGACGGCCGGTAGTCGTCCTTGACCTTGGCCCGTGTGTCGGCGGTGCGCGGGTCGCCGTGGCTTCGTCCAGAGATCCCGCGCGCCACGCCGTCCTATCCTTTTTTCCTGGCGGCCGGTTTCTTGGCGGCCGTCTTCTTGGCCGCTGCTGGCTTGCCAGCCGATGCGGCCGCGCGGCGGAATGGCTTCTTGCCGCCGCCCTTGGCTTCCTTCTCGGCAATCAGCGCCAGCGCATCCTCGATGGTCACCGACTGCGGATCCTTGCCCTTCGGCAACGTGGCATTGACCTTGCCGAAGTTCACGTAGGGCCCGTATTTGCCGTCGCGCACAACGATCTTGCCGCCGCCGTCAGGATGGTCGCCAAGGTCTTTCAAGGCGGCGGGAGTGCCACCGTTACGGCCGCCCGGGCCTTTCAACTGCTTCTCGGCGATCACCGACACAGCGCGGTTCAGACCGATCGAGAACACCTCCTCGATGCCTTCGAGATTGGCATAGGTGCCGTCATGCAGCACGAAGGGGCCGTAGCGCCCCAGACCAGCGGAGATCATCTTGCCGGATTCCGGATGCTTGCCGACGTCGCGCGGCAGCGCTAGCAGGGCAAGCGCCTTTTCGTGATCGATCGAATCGACCGTCCAACCCTTGGGTAGGCTGGAGCGCTTGGCTTCCTTGCCGTCGCCGCGCTGGATATAAGGGCCGAAACGGCCGCTGCGCAGCGTGATTTCCTCGGCCGTATACGGATCCTTGCCGAGCACCTTGGTGCCGTCCTCGCCATTGCCATTCTCGCCATTGGGATTGGCGGCATCGCCAAGCTGACGGGTAAACGAGCATTCGGGATAGTTCGAGCAGCCAACGAACGCGCCGAACTTGCCGAGCTTCAGTGAGAGGTTGCCGGTGCCGCATTTCGGGCAGATGCGGGGGTTGGAGCCATCCTCCCGCGCGGGAAACACCAGCGGCGCCAGTTCCTCGTTCAAGGCATCGAGGACGTCGGTGACGCGCAGCTCCTTGATGTCGGCGACAGCGCCGGAAAAATCCTTCCAGAAATCGCGCAGCACGTCCTTCCAGGCGAGCTTGCCGTCGGAAATCTCGTCGAGCTTTTCCTCGAGCGACGCTGTGAAGTCATACTCGACATAGCGCTCGAAGAAGCTTTCGAGGAAGGCCGACAGCAGCCGGCCCTTGGCCTGCGGCACCAGCCTGCGCTTGTCAATGGTGACGTAGTCGCGATCCTCGAGCGTCTTCAGGATCGCCGTATAGGTCGAGGGACGGCCGATGCCGAGCTCTTCCAGCTTCTTGATCAGCGACGCCTCGGAATAGCGCGGCGGCGGCTCGGTCGTGTGCTGGGTAGCGTTGATCGCCTCGCGGTCGAGTTGTTCGCCGGCGCGGATCTCGGGCAGGCGGCGGTTTTCCTCGTCTTCGGAATCCTCGTCCTTCTGCTCGGTATAGGCGGCAATGAAGCCGTCGAAGCGAACGACGGAGCCGACGGCACGGAGTTCGGCGGTGCGGGCGCCGTTGACCGCCTCGATTTCGACCGTGGTGCGCTCGATCTCGGCCGGTTGCATCTGGCTGGCGATGGCGCGTTTCCAGATCATCTCGTAGAGCCGCGCCTGGTCGGCATCGAGATATTGCCGGACCGAAGCCGGCGTGCGCATGAAATCGGTCGGGCGGATGGCTTCGTGCGCTTCCTGGGCGTTCTTGGCCTTGGTCGTGTAAAGACGCGGCTTTTCGGGCAGGTATTTGGGGCCGAATTCCTTGGCGATCGCATCGCGTGCGGCGTCAATCGCCTCCGGCGCCATCTGCACGCCGTCGGTTCGCATATAGGTGATCAGGCCTGCAGTCTCGCCGCCGATGTCCATGCCTTCATAGAGCCGTTGTGCCACCTGCATTGTGCGGGTGGCCGAAAAGCCGAGGCGCGAGGAGGCGGCCTGCTGCAGCGTCGAGGTGGTGAAGGGCGGGCCCGGATTGCGCTTGGTCGGCTTGGCTTCGACCGATAGCGCCTTGAAAACAGCGCCCTCGAGCATCGCCTTGATGTCGTCGGCCTGCGCCTTGCTCGAAATGTCGAGCTTTTGCAGTTTCTTGCGCTCGAAGGCGGTCAGCCGCGCCTCAAAGCTTTCCTTGCGCGGCGTGCCGAGAATGGCTGATATCTGCCAGTATTCCTCGCGGATGAAGCGCTCGATCTCCGATTCGCGATCGCTGACCAGACGCAGCGCCACGGACTGGACGCGCCCGGCCGAGCGGGCGCCCGGCAGCTTGCGCCACAGAACGGGCGACAGGGTGAAGCCGACGAGATAGTCGAGCGCGCGGCGGGCCAGATAGGCATCGACCAGCGGCGCGTCGATCTGGCGCGGATTGGCCATCGCCTCCAGCACCGACGATTTGGTGATGGCGTTGAAGACGACACGGCTGACCGTCTTGTCCTTGAGCGCGCGTTTTTGCTTCAGCACCTCCAGAACATGCCAGGAGATGGCCTCGCCCTCGCGGTCCGGGTCGGTGGCCAGAATCAGGCCGTCGGCGTCCTTGACCGCCTTGGCGATGTCGGCCAGGCGCTTGCCCGAGGCGGTGTCGACGGCCCAGGACATGGCGAAGTCCTCATCCGGGCGCACCGAGCCATCCTTGGCCGGAAGATCGCGGACATGGCCGAACGAGGCCAGAACCTTGTAGTTCTTGCCGAGGTACTTGTTGATTGTCTTCGCCTTGGCCGGCGATTCGACGACGACGACGTCCATGAGGTCTCATATCAGTTGTGATGCGGCAGAAGAATTCCGCTGCGCGCGACGAAATCTCGCATAATTTGTCGCTCACATGGCCGCGCTTTTGCATCCGGTCAAGGGCAAGCGCTCAAAATGCGGGGATGCCCGCGGTAATACACTCTTAGAGTGTATGATGGAAATCACAGAATTCCGGCTGGTGGCGATGGCGCCGCCCCGGTCGCCGAAACGGCCCGGAATTTCCAGCGAGTCGAGGGAGAACCGGCCGGAATGCCGCGCCGGGGAACGGGCGACACGGTCCACAAACAGAAGCCGGCCGCCGGCTGCATGGTGATGCCCGGCGACCGGCATGTCCCGCCGGCGGGCGGGAAGCCGCATTGAGGCCTCTAGTCGGCCTTGACGACGTGCCAGACGCCGCCGACGCCGTCGCCGGCCACATCGCCGGCCTTTTCGTCCTTGATGAACGTATAGACCGGCTTGCCGTCATAGGCCCACATCTTGCTGCCGTCGGTGCGCTCGACGACTGTCCATTCGCCCTCGGCCTTGGCGTCGGCTTCCGCCTTGAGCGGTGGCCAATTGGTGGCGCATTTGTCGTAGCAGTTCGACTTGCCCTTCTCGTCCTTGTCGTAGGTGTAAAGCGTCATGCCGTTGGCGTCGGTATAGATCTTGGCGCCGCCGACGTCGGCTTCCTTCCAGGCTTCGGCGGCATGGGACGCGGCGGTGGCGAGCAAAAGCACCGCCAGCCCGACTGCGATCGTTCTCATGGGAATCTCCTCGGGTGGTTCACAGAAGCGCGTGGGGAATCGCGCGCCTCTCGCCAGTCAACGCAACATGCCGGTGCATTCTTCCCGCAATTCTGTTGGCCAGGTCTTCAGGGCACGGCGACGACTTGCCACGCGATGGTGACTGGCGGACCGACGCGGTCGCGGCTATATGGCAGCGCAAACACAAGCGGCGGAAATACAGGCGGCGCAAACACAGGGAGACTGAAGTGGCACTGGACATCGGCTATGTCAGCGCGATCGGCGCGGGAGCGATCTCGTTCCTGTCGCCTTGCGTATTGCCGCTGGTGCCGCCCTATCTCTGCTATATGGCCGGCGTCTCGGTCGACGATTTCCGTGGCGAGACCGGCCTCACGGCGCGCGAAGGCACGCGAGGCGCGCTGCTTTTCTCCTCGATCGCCTTCGTGCTCGGCTTTTCCACCGTCTTCGTCTCGCTTGGCGCGGGCGCCTCGACCATCGGCTATTGGCTGCGTGTCTGGCAGGAACCGCTGGCGATGGCCGCCGGCGTGCTCATCATCCTGATGGGATTGAATTTCCTCGGCATATTGCGCATCCCGCTTTTGTCGCGCGAGGCGCGCTTCCAGTCACAGGGAAAACCGGCCAGCATGATCGCCGCCTATGTCATGGGACTGGCCTTCGCCTTCGGCTGGACGCCTTGTATCGGCCCGGTGCTGGGGCCGATCCTGACGCTGGCCGGCGGCCGCGAGACGGTGGGCGAGGGCGCGGCTCTGCTCGCCGCCTATTCGCTCGGCCTCGGCATCCCGTTCCTGATCGCAGCGCTGTTTTCCGGCGCCTTCATGCGCTTCCTCGGCAAGTTCCGCGTCCATCTCGGCCGCGTCGAAAAGGCCATCGGCGCGCTGCTGGTCGTCGCGGGCGTGTTTTTCCTCACCGGCGGCGTCCAGGCTGCATCTTATTGGCTGCTGGAGAATTTCCCGGTGCTGGGGCAGTTGGGCTAGGTCGCCCAGCAGGTCCTTGCCAGCGCGTTGGATTGGCCTTTAGACCTACTGATTAAAAGTCAGTTGCTCTACCGTCTCACCGGAATTTAACCGCATTGGCGCAGCATGGCGCCAATGCTAGATAGTCCCAATTCCTGATCCCTTTCATACGGTTGTCCTTCCATGAGCCAGAGATCCTGCCTGTCCGTCATCCTTGCCGCCGGTGAAGGGACGCGTATGAAGAGTGCGTTGCCGAAGGTCTTGCATAAAATCGCTGGCCTGCCGATGGTTGCCCATGTCGTGAAGGCGGCCGAGGCTGCCGGGGCGGGCGATCAGGCGCTGGTGATCGGCCACGGGGCGGAGGAAATGCGCAAGGCGGCGCAGAAATTCGCGCCGAAGGCGGAGAGCTTCGTGCAGGAGAAACGTCTCGGTACCGCGCATGCCGTGCTGGCCGCTCGCGATGCGATATCAAGGGGTTACGACGATATTCTCGTGATGTTCGGTGACACGTCGCTGATCGATCCGGAGGCGCTGATCGCCGCGCGGCTAAACCTGGCCAAGGGTGCTGCCGTGGTCGTGGTCGGCTTCCGTACGTCAAATCCATCAGGCTATGGCCGCTTGATCGAAAAGGCCGGCAAGCTCGCAGCCATCCGCGAGGAAAAGGACTGTACGGACGAAGAGAAGAAAATCACCTTCTGCAATAGCGGGTTGATGGCGATCGCCGGCAAGCACGCGCTGAAGCTGCTCGACCAAGTCGGCCATAAGAACGCCAAGGGCGAGTATTATCTTACCGACGTTGTCGAGATCGCCATCGGGCAAGGCCTCGATGTCAGTGCCACGGAAGCCAGCTTCGAAAACGCACTCGGCATCAACAACCGTGCTGAACTCGCCAGGGCCGAAGGCATCTGGCAGACGCGCCGGCGGCGCGAGGCGATGCTGTCGGGCGTCACATTGATCGCTCCGGAAACCGTGTTCTTCTCGCATGACACCGAAATCGGCGCCGATACGATCGTCGAACCCAATGTCTGGTTCGGGCCGGGAGTGAAGATCGCCGAGGGCGCGAAGATCCATGCCTTCAGCCATATCGAAGGTGCCACCATCGCCTCGAATTGCGATGTCGGTCCGTTCGCCCGGCTGCGGCCCGGCGCCGACCTGAAGCAAAAGGCCAAGGTCGGCAATTTCTGCGAGGTCAAACAGGCTGTTATCGAGGAGGGCGCCAAGGTCAATCACCTGACCTATATCGGCGATGCCCGCATCGGCGCCGGGGCCAATATCGGCGCCGGCACCATCACCTGCAATTATGACGGCTATTCGAAGTTCTTCACCGATATCGGCGAAGGGGCCTTCATCGGTTCGAACTCCTCGCTGGTGGCGCCGGTCACCGTCGGCAAGGGCGGCTACATCGCCTCGGGCAGCGTCATCACCGAAAGCGTGCCCGAAGACGCGCTGGCCTTCGGCCGCGCCCGCCAGAGGACGCTGGCCGGCAAGGGCAAGGAGCTCCGCGAGCGATTTGCCTCGGCCGCGGCCGCCCGGAAAAAAGCCTAGCCCAGGAAGGCTAGCCCAGGGATAGTCGTGACAACTCGGCTTCGACGGCAACGGCATTGTTGAAGGCGCAGCCATGCCATTTGTTCGTCCATGACCGCGTCATGTCTTTGACGGATTTCAGGAACCACCGAGGCAGATAGGATAGGCCCGAAGAAACCGAGCGATCGCGGTAACCGGATTGCAAGAGCGCCGTGTCATGGTGCATCTGTGCAAGAACCGTTGCGGCTGATACGCGACGAAACGCAATGTGACTTTCGCGGCAGCCCGGCCGTCCCTAAATAGCGCCGGGTTTCCGCGGCCAATGGGGGGCAAACGGCAATGTGCGGTATCGTTGGAATTGTAGGTCACTCGCCGGTGGCGCCGCTCATCGTCGACGCGTTGAAACGGCTGGAATATCGCGGCTACGATTCGGCCGGTGTCGCCACCGTCGAGCATGGCCAGCTCGGACGCCGCCGCGCCGAAGGCAAGCTGATCAATCTCGAGCGCCGGCTGAAGGACGAACCGCTCGCCGGCACGATCGGCATCGGCCACACGCGCTGGGCAACGCATGGCGTGCCGAACGAAACCAATGCGCATCCGCATTTTTCCGACGGCGTCGCCATCGTCCACAACGGCATTATCGAGAATTTCGCCGAATTGCGCGATGAACTGATGCGCGACGGCTATACGTTCTCGTCGCAGACCGACACCGAGGTCGTCGCCCATCTGGTGGCGCGCGAGTTGGCCAAGGGCCTGAAGCCGGTCGAGGCCGCGCACCAGGCGCTGAAGCGGCTGGAAGGTGCCTTTGCGCTGGCCATCATGTTCAAAGGCGATGAGGACCTGATTGTCGGCGCGCGCAACGGTCCGCCACTGGCCGTCGGCCATGGCGATGGCGAGATGTTTCTGGGCTCCGACGCCATCGCCCTTGCCCCGTTCACCAATACGATCACCTATCTGGAGGACGGCGACTGGGCGGTGGTGCGCCGCAACGAGATCGCCATCTTCGACATGGAGGGCAACAAGGTCGACCGCAAGCGCCAGCAGTCGCTCAGCACGTCCTTCATGGTCGACAAGGGCAACCGGCGTCATTTCATGGAAAAGGAAATCCATGAGCAGCCCGAAGTGATCTCGCACACGCTGGCGCATTATGTGGATTTCGTCGGCGGTGTCTCGAAGCCGCTCGACCTGCCTTTTGACTTTGCCAAGATCGACCGGCTGGCGATTTCGGCCTGCGGCACCGCCTATCTGGCCGGCCTGATCAGCAAATACTGGTTCGAACGCTATGCGCGGTTGCCGGTCGACATCGATGTCGCCTCGGAATTCCGCTACCGCGAAATGCCGCTGTCGAAGAACGACGCCGCCTTCTTCATCTCGCAATCGGGCGAGACCGCCGACACGCTGGCCTCGCTGCGCTATTGCCGCAAGGCCGGCATGAAGATCGGCGCGGTCGTCAATGTGCGCGAATCGACGATGGCGCGCGAATCCGATGTCATCCTGCCGACACTGGCCGGGCCGGAGATCGGCGTCGCCTCGACCAAGGCCTTCACCTGCCAGCTGTCGGTGCTGGCCTCGCTTGCCGTGCGGGCTGGTGCCGCGCGTGGAACGATTTCACGGGAGCAGGAAAAGAAGCTGGTGCGTGAGCTGTCCGAGGCGCCGCGCTATGCCAACCAGGTGCTCAAGCTCGACGCGCAGATCGAGCAGATCGCGCGCGAACTGTCACGCTACACCGATGTGCTCTATCTCGGCCGCGACACCAATTTTCCGCTGGCCATGGAAGGCGCGCTGAAGCTCAAGGAGATTTCCTATATTCACGCCGAGGGCTATGCCGCGGGCGAGCTGAAGCACGGGCCGATCGCGCTGATCGACGAGAACATGCCGGTGATCGTCATCGCCCCGCATGACCGCATCTTCGAAAAGACCGTGTCGAACATGCAGGAAGTGGCGGCGCGCGGCGGCAAGATCATCCTGATCACCGACAGCAAGGGCGCGGCACAATCCAGCGTCAAGACGATGGAGACGATCATCCTGCCCGACGTGCCGGAAATCATCTCGCCGATCATCTATGCGCTGCCGATCCAGATGCTCGCCTATTTCACCGCCGTGTTCATGGGCACCGACGTCGACCAGCCGCGCAATCTGGCAAAATCGGTGACGGTGGAATAGGGCGTCGTTTAAAAACTTCGCAATTCCAAAGCGCCTTCCGGTTCATTAATGTCGCGCTGCAAATCTGCGCCGCGGTGTGAATCATGTCCGATGCTCCCAGAACTTCAGGCATGACCCGGCTGCGGAATTATTTCCTGACCGGCTTCATCGTCTGCGCGCCGCTGGCGATCACCGCCTACATCGCCTGGTCCTTCATCGGCTGGGTCGATTCCTGGGTAAAGCCCTATATTCCCGCGCGCTACAGCCCGGACACCTACCTGCCGTTCCCGGTTCCGGGTTTCGGGCTGATCGTCGCTCTGATCCTGATCACGCTGATCGGTTTCATGACCGCCAACATCGTTGGCCGCGCCATCGTCAATTTCGGCGAGCGCCTGCTTGGCCGCATGCCGTTGGTGCGCGGCATCTACGGTTCGCTGAAGCAGATCTTCCAGACCGTGCTGTCGAACAAGGGCGACATGTTCCGGCAGGTCGGGCTGGTCGAATATCCGCGCAAGGGCGTCTGGTCGCTGGTTTTCGTCGCCAGCGAGAAGGAAACAGAGATCAACCAGAAGCTCGACCAGGAAGGCGATCCGCTGGTCGCCGTGTTCATGCCGTGCACGCCGAACCCGACCACCGGCTTCCTGATGTATGTGCTTAAATCCGACATCGTGCTGCTCGACATGACGATCGAGGACGGCGCCAGGCTGATCGTCTCGGCCGGCTTGGTGGCGCCGGAGGTGAAGGCCAAGGTGGTGACGTTGAACGGCGAGCGGATTGACGGTCCGCTTGCCAATCCATCGGTTGGCACCACGCCTCAGCCGGCGCGCAGCAGCCGCACCGCCTCGTCGCGGCCGAACAAGTAAAGCAGCAGCCGAAGCGCGGTACCGCGTTCGGACTGTAGTTCCGGATCGCGCGACAAGATCAGGCGCGCGTCGTCGCGGGCGGCCTCCAGCAGGTCGGCATGCGCCTCGATGCGTGCCACCTGGAAGCCCGGCGTGCCGGACTGGCGGGTGCCCAGCAACTCGCCTTCGCCGCGCAGTTTCAGATCTTCCTCGGCGATGCGGAAGCCGTCCTCGGTCTCGCGCATCACCGACAGCCGGCGTTTGGCCGTCTCGCCGAGCGGGTCCTTGTAGAGCAGTACGCAGGACGACGGTTTGTCGCCGCGCCCGACCCGTCCGCGCAATTGATGCAGCTGGGCAAGGCCGAAGCGTTCGGCGTGCTCGATGACCATGATCGTCGCATCCGGCACGTCGACACCGACCTCGATAACCGTGGTGGCGATCAGGATGCGCGTCTCCCCCTGCTTGAAGGCGCGCATCGCTTCGTCCTTGTCAGCGCCCTTCATGCGGCCATGCACGAGGCCGATCCGGTCGCCGAACAACGGCTTCAGCGCGGCAAAGCGATCCTCGGCCGACATCAGCTTGATGTCTTCGGATTCCTCGACCAACGGACAGATCCAGTAGATCTTCTGCCCGTCGGCGACGGCGTCGAGCATACGGCCGATGAGTTCGTCGAGCCGCTCCAGCGGCAGGGTGACGGTGCGGATCGGCTGGCGGCCGGACGGTTTTTCGGTCAGTTTCGATACGTCCATGTCGCCGAAAGCGGTCAGTACCAGCGTGCGCGGGATCGGCGTCGCCGTCATCACCAGCATATCGGGTGCGTCGCCCTTGGCGGTGATGGCAAGGCGTTGATGGACGCCGAAGCGGTGCTGTTCGTCGACGACGGCGAAGACGAGATCGTGAAAGGTCACGGTTTCCTGGAACAGCGCATGGGTGCCGACGACGATGTCGATCTCGCCGCTGGCGAGGTCGGCCAGCGTGTCGGCGCGTTCGCGGCCCTTTTCACGGCCGGTGAGGATGGCGACGCGCAATCCTGCGCGTTCAGCCAGGGGTGTGATGGTCGCAAGATGCTGGCGCGCCAGGATTTCTGTCGGCGCCATCAAGGCCGCCTGGCCGCCGGCCTCGACGGCGCGTGCCATCGCAAGCAGTGCCACCACCGTCTTGCCAGAGCCGACATCGCCCTGCAAAAGTCGCAGCATGCGTTCGGGATCGGCAAGATCGGCGTTGATCTCGGCGAGCGCGAATTCCTGGCTGGCAGTCAGCGAATAGGGCAGGGCCGCGCGCAGCTTGTCGACGATGCGGCCGTCGCCGATCAGCGGCCTGCCGGACAGGCGGCGGACTTTAGCCCGCACCAGCGCCAGCGATACCTGGCCGGCCAGCAACTCGTCATAGGCAAGCCGCCGCCACGCCGGCCCCTCGATGGCGACATCGATCGGGTCCGCCGGATAGTGAACGCGGGCGAGTGCGTCACCGAAGGCTGGGAAAGTCTGGCGGCGCATGAACGCCTCATCCTGCCATTCCGGCAGTTCCGGCAGGCGGCCGAGCGCCTGGCCGATCGCCCGGCGCAGCACTTTTCCCGAGAGCCCAGCGGTCAGCGGATAGACCGGCTCGACCAGCGGCAGGTTTTCGGCGTCGTTGGCCAGCGCGATATGGTCGGGATGGACCATGGTCGGGCGGCCGTTGAACCATTCCATGCGGCCGGAGACCACGACATGCTCGCCCTCGGGCATCGCTTTTTCGAGGTAGGTGGCGTGCGCATGGAAGAAGGTCAGCGCGATCTCGCCGGTATCGTCATGGGCGTAGACCCGGTACGGCACCGATCTGTTGCCGCGCGGCGGCGGCTGGTGGCGGTCGATGCGCACATCGAGGGTGACGATGGCGCCCGCCGGCGCCAGCGCTATGCCCGGCCGGTTGCGGCGGTCGATGACGGTATTGGGCAGCACGAACAGGAGGTCGCCGGCGCGCGCGGCACGGTCGCCAAGATCGGCGGCCACCACTTTCTCGATCAACGCGCCCACCTTCGGCCCGACGCCGGCAAGCGAAGTGATCGGGACGAACAGCGGATCAAGGATGGAAGGACGCATGATGTCAGCTTATGTCGCGACAGCCGCAGCGCAAGGCTGACACCGTCCTCTATCCACGCTATATGCGCCGCGACAGGCAAGGATGCGGCACCATGACGGGAACGAGACGATCAAGCGTGGGGCTCGATGCCCGCCGCCGCAAGCTTTTGTTCCGCTCCTGGCATCGCGGCATGCGCGAAATGGATCTCATTCTCGGTGGCTTCGCCGATGCCGAGATCGGCGCCTTGACCGGCGACGAAATCGACCAATATGAGAGGCTCCTCGACATTCCCGACACCGAATTCCTGCCCATGGTCACCGGCGAACGCCCGGTTCCACCCGACATCGACTGTGCCGTCCTGCAAAAGATCCTGGCGTCCCGCCGGGCAATGAATTTCTGAAAACGTTGAATCCATGAGCCTGATCCCCACAATCGGCCTGCCCAAGGGTCGCGCCGGCCAGTTCATCGTCGACGGCGTCGCCGATGGCTATGAAGCGTTTGCACTGGTGCAGGCGGCGCACGAGATCGCGCCGGACAAGCCGGTGCTGTTCGTGGCGCGCGACGGTCAGCGGCTGCCGGCGATCACGGAAGCGCTGGCTTTTGCCGCGCCCGGCCTGCCGGTGCTGGAATTGCCGGCCTGGGACTGCTTGCCCTATGACCGCGTTTCGCCAGGCGCGGATGCCGCTGCCAGGCGGCTCGATGCATTGACGGCGATGATTGCGCTGGCCAAGAAACCGCACCGCGCGGTCATCCTGACGACTGCCAATGCGCTGTTGCAGCGCATTCCGCCGGCGGAGTTGGTGGAAGCGCAGACCTTCCATGCCAGGCCGGGCAACCAGATCGACATGAATGCGCTGGTGTCGCGGCTGGAGATATCGGGCTTCGAGCGTGTGCCGACCGTGCGCGGCGTCGGTGAATTCGCGGTTCGCGGCGGCATTCTCGACCTGTTCGCGCCCGGCTGGACGGAAGCGCTGCGGCTCGATTTCTTCGGGGACACGCTGGAATCGATCCGCGTCTTCGATGCCGCCACGCAACGCACCACCGGTCAGCGCAAATCGATGGCGCTGCAGGCGATGAGCGAAGTGGCGCTGACGCCCGAGACCATCAGCCGCTTCCGCCGCTCCTATATCGAAGCCTTCGGCGCGCCGCAGCGCGACGACGGGCTCTACGCCGCGGTCAGCGAGGGACGGCGCTTTGCCGGCATGGAACACTGGCTGCCCTTCTTCTACGAGCGGCTGGAGACGGTGTTCGACTATTTGCCGGATGCGCCTGTCGTCTTCGATCATCTGGCGCATGAGGCGCTGGCGGAACGCCATACGCTGATCCTCGATCACTATGAGGCGCGCAGGAAACAGGCCGACGGCGCGCTGAAGGACGCAGTACCCTACAAGCCGGTGCCGCCGGACCTGCTTTTTCTCTCGCCGGAGAACCTGGTCGCCTCGCTCGGTCCCCGCGAAGCGATCGACTTCACCGCCTTCGATGCGCCCGATGCCGGCGCCAAGAAGGTCTACCACGCCGGATCGCGGCATGGCCGCAGCTTCGTCGAGGAGCGCGCCGACCCCAGCATCAATGTCTTCGACGTCGTCGTGAAGCATATTGCCGACGAGCGCGCCGCGCGCCGGCGCGTCGTCATCGCCGGCTGGACCGAAGGCTCGCTCGACCGGCTCGGCCAGATCCTGGCCGAGCATCATCTTGGCAACCTCAAATCCGTTGCAACTCTGGCCGAGGCGGAAAAGCTCGAGCCGGGGCAGGCGGCGCTTGCCGTGCTGCCGCTCGAATCCGGCTTCGAGACCGAGAGGCTGGTCGTCGTCGCCGAGCAGGATATTCTGGGCGACCGCCTGATCCGGCGCTCGAAGCGCAAGAAGCGCCCTTCCGACTTCATCGCCGAAGCCTCGTCGCTGTCCTCCGGCGACATTGTCGTCCACACGGATCACGGCATTGGCCGCTTCATCGGCCTGCGTACCATCGAGGCGGTCGGCGCGCCGCATGACTGTCTCGAAATCCACTATGCCGGCGACGACCGGCTGTTCCTGCCGGTGGAGAACATCGAGCTTCTGTCGCGCTACGGCTCGGATTCGGCTGAAGCGACATTGGACAAGCTTGGCGGCGGCGCCTGGCAGTCGCGCAAGGCGCGGCTGAAACGGCGCCTGCTCGACATGGCCGGGCAGTTGATCCGCATCGCCGCCGAGCGGCAGATGCGCGCAGCACCCGCGCTGGTGCCGGCGGATGGGCTCTATGGGGAATTTGCCGCGCGCTTTCCCTATGAGGAGACCGAGGACCAGCAGACGGCGATCGATTCAGTCATGGACGACCTCAGCGCCGGCAAGCCGATGGACCGGCTGATCTGCGGCGATGTCGGCTTCGGCAAGACGGAAGTGGCGCTGCGGGCCGCCTTCATCGCGGCAATGGAAGGGTTCCAGGTCGCGGTGGTGGTGCCGACGACGCTGTTGTCACGCCAGCATTTCAAGACCTTTTCGCAGCGTTTCTCCGGCCTGCCGATCCGTGTCGCCCAGGCTTCGCGGCTGGTCGGCGCCAAGGAACTGGCCGAGACCAAGAAGGGCATCGCCGAAGGCCAGGTCGACATCGTCGTCGGCACCCATGCGCTGCTCGGGGCCTCGATCTCGTTCAAGAATCTCGGTTTGCTGATCATCGACGAGGAACAGCACTTTGGCGTCAAGCACAAGGAGCGGCTGAAGGACCTGAAGACCGATGTCCATGTGCTGACGTTGTCGGCGACGCCGATCCCGCGCACCTTGCAACTGGCGCTGACCGGCGTGCGCGAACTGTCGCTGATCGCCACGCCGCCGGTCGACCGCATGGCGGTGCGCACCTTCATCTCGCCTTTCGATCCACTGGTCATCCGCGAGACCCTGCTGCGCGAGCGTTACCGTGGCGGCCATTCCTTCTATGTCGTCCCGCGCATCAGCGATCTGGCGGAAATCCATGATTTCCTGAAGGAATCCGTGCCGGAGCTAAAGGTCGCGGTGGCCCATGGCCAGATGCCGCCTGGCGAGCTCGACGACATCATGAACGCTTTCTACGACGGCCAGTACGATGTGCTGTTGTCGACCACCATCGTCGAATCCGGCCTCGATATCCCGACCGCCAACACGCTGATCGTGCATCGCGCCGACATGTTCGGCCTGTCGCAGCTTTACCAGTTGCGTGGTCGCGTCGGCCGCTCGAAGGTGCGCGCCTATGCGCTGTTCACGCTGCCGGCCAATCGCAAGCTGACCGACACCGCCGAGCGCCGGCTGAAGGTGCTGCAGTCGCTCGACACACTGGGCGCCGGCTTCCAGCTTGCCAGCCACGACCTCGATATCAGAGGCGCCGGCAATCTTCTCGGCGAAGAGCAGTCCGGCCACATCAAGGAGGTCGGCTTCGAGCTTTACCAGCAGATGCTGGAGGAGGCTGTGGCCGAGGTCAAGGATTCCGGCGAGGTGCAGGATGGCGGCTGGTCGCCGCAGATCGCCGTCGGCACGGCGGTGATGATCCCGGAAAGCTACGTTCCGGATCTGCAACTCAGGCTTGCGCTCTACCGCCGTCTTGGCGATCTCGAAAACACCGAGGAGATCGATGCCTTCGGCGCCGAGCTGATCGACCGTTTTGGGCCGCTGCCGGAAGAGGTGAAGCATCTGCTGAAGATCGTTTTCATCAAGGCGCTCTGCCGCAAGGCGAATGTCGAGAAGCTCGACGCCGGCCCGAAGGGCGTCGTCATCCACTTCCGCAAGCGTGAGTTTTCCAACCCGGTCGGGCTGGTCAAATTCATCGGCGAGCAGGGTTCGCTGGCCAAGATCCGGCCAGACCACAGCGTTGTCTTTACCCGCGATTGGCCGACGGCCGAGAAGCGGCTTGCGGGCTCGGCGGTTGTCATGACGCAGTTGGCGCGGCTGGTGGAGAAGGCCGCCTAGCGTTTGCCTCGCAGTATTTTCCGCAGTGTTGTCGCATTCGCCAGGCAGCCAATTCCGGTCTAGAATAGGAAATCGGCTTCGTGTATGGAGCGCGATCCCCATATAGGGGCGGAACGGCGGGCGATGGCGCCCGCTTGAAACAGCGTTGGTGCAACGATGACGAAATGGTCGCCGAATTCTTGGAGAGCAAAGCCGATCCAGCAGGTTCCTGCCTATCCGGATCTCAATGCGCTGAAGAACACGGAAGCCCAGCTTGCCACCTTTCCGCCGCTGGTTTTTGCAGGTGAGGCGCGCAAGCTGAAGAAGCAGCTTGCCAGTGTCGCTGCCGGTGACGCATTCCTTCTCCAGGGTGGCGATTGCGCCGAGAGTTTCGCCGAGCATGGCGCGGACAATATTCGCGACTTTTTCCGCGTCTTCCTGCAGATGTCCGTCGTGCTGACTTTCGCAGGCGCGCAGCCGGTGGTGAAGGTCGGCCGCGTCGCCGGCCAGTTCGCCAAGCCGCGCTCGTCCGACAGCGAAACCAAGGGCGGCGTGACGCTGCCCAGCTATCGCGGCGACATCATCAACGGCATCGAGTTCGACGCCAAGTCGCGTATTCCGGATCCCGCACGGCAAGAGATGGCCTACCGCCAGTCGGCGGCGACGCTCAACCTTTTGCGCGCCTTCGCCCAGGGCGGCTATGCCAGCCTGGAGAATGTGCACCAATGGATGCTCGGTTTTGTGTCCGACAGTCCGCAGGGCGAGAAATACGGTGCGCTCGCCAACCGCATCACCGAGACGATGGACTTCATGAAGGCTGTCGGCATCACCTCGGAGACCAATTACGCGCTGCGCGAGACAGATTTTTATACCAGCCATGAGGCGCTGCTGCTTGGTTACGAGGAAGCGCTGACCCGGGTCGACTCGACCTCGGGTGACTGGTACGCCACGTCGGGCCACATGATCTGGATCGGCGACCGCACGCGCCAGCCCGACCATGCCCATGTCGAATATTGCCGCGGCATCAAGAACCCGCTGGGGCTGAAATGCGGTCCGTCGCTGACCCCGGACGGCCTCTTGCAGCTCATAGACCTGCTCAATCCCGAGAACGAACCCGGTCGGCTGACGCTGATCGCGCGCTTCGGTTCCGACAAGGTCGCCGAGCATCTGCCGAAATTGGTGCGGGCAGTGAAGAAGGAAGGCCGCAGCGTGGTGTGGTCGTCCGATCCGATGCATGGCAACACCATCGAGGCCGCCGGCTACAAGACGCGGCCATTCGACCGCATTCTGAAGGAAGTGCAGACCTTCTTCGAGGTGCACCGCGCCGAAGGCACGCATCCGGGCGGCATTCATGTCGAGATGACCGGCAAGAACGTCACCGAATGCACCGGTGGCGCCCGCGCCATCACCGCCGAAGAGCTGCAGGATCGCTACCACACCCATTGCGACCCGCGCCTCAATGCCGACCAGGCGATCGAACTGGCCTTCCTTGTGTCGGACCTGCTCAAGAAGAGCCATCCGGTGCAGCACAAGCAGGCCGTCAACGGCTAGTTTCGGTCACCATCGAAAATCAGGATCAAAAACGCGCTGGAGAAATCCGGCGCTTTTTTGTTTGGGAATGGCTTCCCGGCGGTAGCCTGCTGAATGTCGTATTTGCTCCAGCGCAGCCGCTGCAAAACTGGAATCCTGTCGTCGATGAGGATTTCGAATGGAGACCACAATGGATGACGATCACAGCGGCTCGTGCCTGTGCGGTGCCGTGCGCTTCAAGACGCGCGGACCCTTGCGCGGGGTGATTTACTGTCACTGTTCGCAATGCCGCAAGCAGAGCGGGCACTACTACGCTGCAACCAATGTCTCCGACGAAAACATCGAGATCGCCGGCGCCGAGGGCATCACCTGGTATGAAGCGTCGTCGTTTGCCAGGCGCGGCTTTTGCAAGACATGCGGCTCGGTGCTGTTCTGGAAGCCGCGGGAGGACGCCTATGTCTCGGTTCTGGCCGGAGCATTCGACAGGCCGACTGGGCTTCAAGGCGAATGTCATATCTTCGTCGGCGACAAGGGCGACTACTACACTATCGACGACGGGCTGCCGCAATTCGAGAAGTCGACACCGTCGCTCAGGGTCGCGGATGAATGAATTTTGGAGAGGCCGCCTTATTCCATTGATCGGGCCATTGCGATATCCCCTGCCGGTGATTCGGAAAGGGGATTGGGCATGCAGCGGCTGATCGGTGCTTTCTTCAATTCGGTACGGGCGTTCCGCAAACTGGCCGCCAGCGAAAAGGCTTTTCAGCAGGAGCTCATGCTGCTGGTACTTGCCCTGCCGCTTGGCTGGTTCGTGTCGGTCTCGTGGCGCGGCTATGCCTTGCTGATCGGCGCGGTGCTGCTTTTGATCATGGTCGAGGTGCTGAACACCGGTATCGAAGCTGCGTGCGACGCCTTCAGCCGGGAGTTCAATGTCGATATCCAGCTCGCCAAGGATTGCGGCTCGCTGGCGGTGCTGATCTCGGTGGTGATCGTTGCCGGCGTCTGGGGCATCGCCATCATCGAGCGGATCACGGGGCTACCGGTCTGACAGAGCGCCTGTTGGGCGACATGCGCTAACCCCGATCCGCCCCGGCGTCCCTGACGCGCTCTTTCTTGGCGACATGGCGGGCGACGAACCAGGCAACGATGGCCACGCCCAGACCGATGGCAAGCGCCGTCAGCAGCCGCTCGTGGCGGGCCAGCGCCTGGCCAAGAATGCGCTCGGCGCCCAGGCCGAAGACATAGCCGATCGTGACGAACAGGATTGCCCACAGCGCCGACGAAAGGGCGTTGAGGATGACGAAACGGCGCATGGTGATGCGCGAGAGCCCCGCGGCTATGCCCCCGACCAGACGCATGCCGTAGACGTAGCGGTTCGACAGCACAAAGAGGTTGGGATGGGTGTTGAGCAGGCGATAGGCGCGGCGGAAACCGGGGCGCTTGCGCAATCTCACGACAAAGGGATGGTCCGCAAAACTGCGGCCGAGGATGAAGAAGCAGGTGTCGCCGGCGAAGGCGCCGAGGGCCGCTGCGACAAAGGCCTGCCACAGGATGAAGACATGCTGATGCGCGAAGAATCCGCCAAGAATGGCAGCACTCTCGCCCTCGGCGACACAGCCAAGGAAAACCGCGATCAGTCCATATTGCTCGATGAAATGATGGATGGTCTCCGTCATGAAGACGTCCGCTGCTTCGACAGGATGTCGTCGATGCGCTTGACCTGTTCGGCCAGCTTGGCGATCTCGTCGCGCATGCCGATGATCTGACTGTGACGCAGTTCGTCGAGCTTTTCATGCAGGGCCATGATCTCGATCTCGGCCTTGAGATTGACCTCGTAGTCGTGTGCGGCGTCGATGCGGTCGCGCTCGGTCTGGCGGTTCTGCGCCATCATGATCACCGGCGCCTGCAGGGCAGCGACCATGGAAAGCACGAGATTGAGGAAGATGAAGGGGTAGGGATCGAAGGCATCACGCGACAAAAGCCAGACATTGCCTGCCGTCCACAGGATCAAAAAGGCGATGAATGTCAGGATGAAGGACCACGAGCCGCCGATCCGGGCGATAGTGTCGGCCAGACGATCGCCAAACGTCTGGTGAATGGCGACGGCCTTGTTGGTATCCGTCGAAATCGTGGTGCGCTCGAGCGCCGATTGCAGAACCCGGTTCTCGAGTGCACTCAGACCATCCGGCTTTCGCTTCAGCCAGCGGTTTGCCAGGTCGTCGATCGTCTTGTTCATCGTCGCCTCCTTCGTCAGCGATAGAGGTAGAGGCTGCCGGTTCATCCGGGAAGTGGTAGATTGATGCGACGGGGTGAGGAAACAACGATGAATTTTCAGAAAATTCGCGCCCGCGCGGCAGAACGCAAGGGCGGTGAAGCAGCGCTGGCGTCGCTGCTGGGCCCGATGCCCGACAACGCGGCGGTGGCTGACATTACCGACGACCGGATCCTGTCGACCATGGCCGAGCGTGTTTTCGCGGCCGGCTTCGTCTGGCGTGTCATCGAGCAGAAATGGCCGGGTTTCGAAGAAGCCTTTCTCCACTTCGAGCCGAAGCGGCTGTTGTTCCAGCCCGATGATTTCTGGCACGACCTGGCCTCCGACCAGCGCATCGTGCGCAATCCGCAGAAGATCAAATCCGTTCGCGACAACGCTGCCTTCGTCGAGCGTGTGTCGAAGGAGCATGGCGGCTTCGGCAGATTCCTCGCCGAGTGGCCGGCGGACGACCAGGTCGGGCTGATGGCCTTTCTCGGCAAGCACGGCAGCCGGCTCGGAGGCAACACCGGCCAGTATTTCCTGCGCTGGCTGGAATGGGACGCCTTCATCATCTCGGCCGACATGGCGGCCGCATTGCGCGACGCCGGCCTTGACATCGCCGAAAGTCCAAGTTCGAAGAGGGACCTCGACAAGATCCAGGCTCAGATCAACGCCTGGGCCGCGCAAACCAGGCTGCCGCGCCGGCATATTTCGCGCATCCTGGCGATGTCGATCGGCGAGAACCATTCGCCGGAGGCCCTGCGGGAGTACATGGGCGAATAAGACACGATCGTCGATCGGTCAGGATACGATCGACGTTTGTCGATCGATGTATTCTGTGCGGAGGGCGCATAAATGTTTGAAGATAAGACGGTTTTGATCCTAGGGGCAGGGGCGAGCAAACAGCTTGGCTTGCCCCTCGGCAGAGAGTTACGCAATTCAATTTCGGAGGCGTTATACGTCCCCCGGAAAACAGCCGCCGGCGACAGTCAGGAATTGACTGATCGTCTTTTGAACATCGCCATTCGTGAAGTATCTCAACGTGAAAATAATCCGGGAGCAAAGGCCAACAAATGGAAGGCGCTTTGGCGGGCTGCGGCTGCGATAGCTTCCAGTATCCCCTTGGCCCGGTCTATAGACGATTATCTAAATGCCAATAAGAATTCCCGAGAGATTGAATTGTGCGGGAAACTTGCGATTATTCGCTGCATTTTAAACGCTGAACGCAAAAGCGTCCTGTGGTTTGATCATACCCTACGGTATCCGGTTAATTTTCTGAAGTCGGATGATTCTTGGTACAATCGGTTCTCCGGATTGTTGTTCGATGATGACTATAACAAAATGGTGGAGCGGCTCAAAAGTCTGACTGTCATATCATTCAATTATGACAGGTGCTTCGAGCATTTCATGTACTATGCGATTGGAAGATACTACCACGGAGTGAAACCTATTCCGGATGTGAAAGATTTGGTCAATTCCATGGCAATCTATCACCCCTACGGCTCCATTGGTTCAACATTCTGGATGGAGGGCGAGGGGCCGGTAATCGAGTTTGGTGAGGAAATACCAGAAAACGAGGTTTCCAAGCTGATTAAATTGACCGAGAACATCAAAACCTACACGGAAGGTGTTGACCCTGAATCTAGCGATGTCAGGGCGATTCACAAAGCTATTTGCGAAGCGAAAACCGTCTTATTCCTGGGTTTTGGCTACATTCCCTTGAACATGAAATTCCTAACGCCGCCATCGGGAAGTACGATGAAGGATAAGACGGTCTATATGACTATGGCAGGAATTTCGAAATATGATCGGGACTTGGTATTCAATTCCGTTTCATCGCTTCTATCACCTAGCGTGTGGAGGTTCGGTGACGGTGACATGACCTGTGAAGAGCTTTTCAGGGACTACGCATTCACGCTCACTGCATCCTGAAAGGTGACGGGGCATAGAGAGGGACCGACAATGGCGAGCGACAACTATCAGCGCTATTTAGAGCGCCAAGATGCACTTATTCGGGACACTCTCGATGAGATGGAGTGCCAACCTATCTTCTTTATCGGGACCGGCTTATCCAAGCGTTATTTCGGCGCTCCTAACTGGATTGAGCTTCTTAAGGAAATTTCGAACGCAATCGGTCAAACCGAAGGCGAATTCAATTACATCTTTCAGCGAGAAAACGGCGAACCAATAAAAATTGGAACGGTAATGGAAAATGCCTGTTTCGAATGGGCATGGAAAGAACGTGACCGGGGGAGGTTCCCTGACGAGCATTATGTAAAGGGAGTTCACAGAAGTATTTTTTTAAAGCATCTGGCTTGTGAGTCCGTCAAATCGGTTACACCCAAGGCCGGTGACATAAACAAACTGAAGCTCGCAAAGGAAATAGCGCTCTTCCAAAACACCAGTCCCCATGCGCTGATCACGACAAATTATGACAGCTTCTTGGAAAATGTATTTGAAGGTTACGTGCCGGTGATTGGTGAACAGGTGATACGCTCTAATCTCAATCTGGTTGGAGAGATTTTTAAAATCCATGGGTCAATGGAAAGTCCCGAGACGTTAGTCATAACGGGCGATGACTACGATAACTACAGTGAAAAGAAGAAATACATATCGGCTAAACTTTTAACTTATCTGGCCGAGCACCCTGTTTTCGTATTTGGCTATGGCTTTGGAGATAGCAACGTCAATGGGATAATCCATGATGTGGGGCGGATAATCGGCGACAATGACAAGTTTATTCGCAACATATTCTATGTGCAATACGAACCTGATGTCGAACGGCTTACCAGCTTTCAGGAAGAATATGTAATTGGAGAAGGCGACAGGCAGTACCGAGTTAGAGCAATTTTAGCCAGTGATTTTTCATGGATTTATAAGGCAATTGCGCAGGAAAAAGAGCTGCACCCGATCAACACCAAGCTGCTGCGAGCGTTGGCCGCGCGTACCTATAACCTTATCCGTAGTGACATACCTCGTCGCAAGGTTGAGGTTGACTACGAAACATTGGAATCGGTGGCAGACGAGTCTGAAATGCTTCCGAAACTGCTCGGAATCGTCGCCTCGTCGAACGCTAACATGTCTCATCCATACGTTCTGACTCAAGTAGGCCGACAGCTTGGATATGAAGGTTGGCACGGCGCAGGAAGCCTGATTGTCAAAGTGCTGAAAGAAACCGGTATGAACATCAAAGCGAGTGATAATCGCTACCACTGTGCAGTTAAATCTGGTGATCGTTCAGTGACGCACAAATACTCAAAAGAGTTGGTTTCGCTGCTCGCAAAAGTGCGGGATGGCTCGCCATATAACGTCAGGACGTGACGGAACAGTAGCGGTGAGCAAGGGGGCTAACAGATGCAGAAAATCTTCGACGCAACCAAATGTCAAAACAAGGTGACACGGATTGCCAAAGAGGCATTGGAGAAATGCACTGAAAAACTGGGGGAGGCGCTTTCACTGGCTGAGGCTGGCGAAGGCCAACTTCGTGGCACAGAGAACATGTTTGACGAGGCTTTTGAGAACGCTGCTAAACATCACCAACTGCTCCATAGACGCAGGGCAACCACCTCCGAATTGGGCGTGCCCGAAGGTGTGATGACTGCCAAAGGTACCGGTAGTGGATGGGTGGACTGCGTCCTGTCGTTTGACGGACATCTGATAGGGTTCGAACACAAGGTTGCTCGAATGCCTCGTCACCAGCCTTACGGTGGCTTGTACGACTTGGGCCAAATCACAATCGATCATCACCGCTTGGAAATGTCCCGCAAACTAACCGGTGGCTATTGCACGATAGTTCTGCACGGGCCGCTTGTGCGGGATGCCAACAGCACCTTGGAAGTCTTCAGACACTTCCACAATACGATGTTCGTTGAGTATGCGGTTTCTCTCAAATGGAAAGAGTTAGCGGCCCATAGGCGTGGCGAAATGGAGCATGATCCAAGGGATTGGCAACTCCGCAACATTAAGCGGCTAGGCTTCGATCAGCCTTTTTGGCGAGCGAACATGCGACCACTGGATTTCTGTGTTCGTAACAGCGCCCAAACCCTAGGAGTTATCGGGCTTTGGGCAGAGCGACGGGGCCGTTTGCCTTCTATGTCTAATTGACTGTTGACGTGTCATCGAGCAGAAATGGCCGAGTTTCGAAGAAGCCTTTCTTCACTTCGAGCCGAAGCGGCTATTGTTCCAGCCCGATGATTTCTGGCACGACCTGGCCTCCGACCAGCGCATCGTGCGCAACCCGCAGAAGATCAGATCCGTTCGCGACAACGCTGCCTTCGTCGAGCGGGTGTCGAAGGAGCATGGCGGCTTCGGCAGATTTCTCGCCGAATGGCCAGCTGACGACCAGGTCGGACTGATGGCCTTTCTCGGCAAACATGGCAGCCGGCTCGGAGGCAATACCGGCCAGTATTTCCTGCGCTGGCTGGAATGGGACGCCTTCATCATCTCCGCCGACATGGCGGCTGCCCTGCGTGACGCCGGCCTCGACATCGCCGAAAGCCCAAGTTCGAAGAGGGATCTCGACAAGATCCAGGCTCAGATCAACCAGTGGGCCGCGCAAACGCGGCTACCGCGCCGGCATATTTCGCGCATCCTGGCGATGTCGATCGGCGAGAACCATTCGTCGGAGGCCCTGCGCGAATATATGGGCGAATAAGACCGTACATTGGTCTAAACGAACGCCATTGCCCGACGAATTTTGCCGCGCTAAGTCAGCAGGCATGACCAAGAAGACCGCTCCCGATATCCTGCGCATCGCCGTCGCCCAGCTCAACCCGACGGTCGGCGACATATCAGGCAATCTCGCCAAGGCGCGCGAGGCGAGGGCGGATGCCGGCCGCCAGGGCGCGGACCTCGTGCTGTTCACGGAACTCTTCCTCGCCGGCTATCCGCCTGAGGATCTGGTGCTGAAGCCGGCCTTCCTGAAGGCATGCGAGCGGGCGGCGCAGGACTTTGCCAATGACACCGCCGACGGCGGCCCGGGCGTCATCATCGGCACGCCGCTGAAGCGCAAGAGCGGCACGCACAACTCGATCATTCTTGCCGATGGCGGCAAGATCCTTGCCGAGCGCTACAAGCTCGATTTGCCGAACTATGGCGAGTTCGACGAAAAGCGCGTCTTTCAGGCCGGGCCTGAGCTCCAGGGACCGGTCAATTTCCGCGGCGTGCGGCTCGGCATCCCGATCTGCGAAGACATCTGGGGCGATGTCGCCGTCTGCGAGACGCTGGCCGAGAGCGGGGCAGAGATCCTGCTGGTGCCGAACGGCTCGCCCTACTACCGCGCCAAGATCGACGTGCGCCATCAGGTCGTCATCCGCCAGGTCATCGAATGCGGCCTGCCGATCATCTACGCCAACCAGCTTGGCGGCCAGGATGAGCTTATCTTCGACGGCGCCTCGTTTGCCATAGGTGCTGACAAGCGGCTTGCCTTCCAGATGAGCCAGTTCGAGGAGGCGGTCGACGTCACCACCTGGAAGAGGACTTCTGACGGCTGGGTCTGCTCCGAAGGGCCGATGTCGAAGATCCCGGAACGGGAGGAAGCCGACTACCGCGCCTGCATGCTGGGCTTGCGCGATTACGTCAACAAGAACGGCTTCAAGAACGTCGTTCTCGGCCTTTCCGGCGGTATCGATTCGGCGATCTGCGCCGCCCTTGCCGTCGATGCGCTGGGCGAGGAACGGCTGCGCGCCGTGATGATGCCTTATCGCTATACCTCCAAGGATTCGCTGAAGGACGCCGAGGATTGCGCCCGCGCTCTTGGCTGCCGTTACGACATCGTGCCGATCTTCGAGCCGGTCGAGGGATTTCTGCACACGCTGACGCAGCTTTTCGAGGGCACCAAGGAAGGCATCACCGAGGAAAATCTGCAAAGCCGCGCGCGCGGCACCATACTGATGGCGATCTCCAACAAGTTCGGCTCGATGGTCGTCACGACGGGCAACAAGAGCGAGATGTCGGTTGGCTACGCCACGCTCTATGGCGACATGAATGGCGGCTTCAATCCGATCAAGGACCTCTACAAGATGCAGGTCTATGCGCTGTCGCGCTGGCGCAATTCGCATGTGCCGCCGGGCGCGCTGGGTCCTTCCGGCGAGGTGATCCCGAAGAACATCATCGACAAGGCACCGTCGGCGGAACTGCGCGAGAACCAGACCGACCAGGATTCGCTGCCGCCCTATCCGGTGCTGGACGACATATTGGAGTGTCTGGTCGAGCACGAGATGGGCGTCGACGATATCGTCGCGCGCGGCCACGACCGGGCGACGGTGACGCGCGTCGAGCACCTGCTTTATATCGCCGAATACAAACGCCGGCAGGCTGCGCCCGGTGTGAAGATCACCAGGAAGAATTTCGGCCGCGACCGCCGCTATCCCATCACCAACCGGTTCAGGGATCGGGGCTAGGGCATGATCCCGAACCGAAGGTCAGCGCAAGCAAAAAGTGGAATGCGGTTTTCGGACAAGATCATGCTCAAGCAAAGATAGTGGCCGTGCCTGACTGCGAGATCAGCTTCGATGTGTCGCGGATCGACTTCCGGGCGACCTCCGACCTGTTGATGGCGAGCTACTGGGGCACCGGGCGCAGCGACGAAACGCACCGCCGCGCCTTTGCCAATTCGCTCTGCGCCGGCGCTTACATCGGCGGCAAACAGGTCGGCTTCGGTCGGGCGATCACCGACCGCACGGTGTTTGCCTATCTTGCCGACGTCATCGTCTGGCCAGAGCATCGCGGGCGAGGGATCGGCACGCGGCTTGTCCAGGCGCTTATCGATCATCCGGACTGCAAGATGATCACGCACTGGAGCCTGGCGACCAACGACGCCCACGCGGTTTATGAAAAGCTCGGCTTCAAGCCGTCCACCGATGGCCGCTATATGCGGCTCGACCGCAGCCCGGCAGGCTGAGCAAGCGGCACAACCGCGATTGTTGCAAAATCGTCTCACTGTTTGGACCAGATACGCTTTTGGCCCCGACCTCGCTTGGCGATGCGCAGAGGCGTCTTTATAAGAACTTCTCCGCGATTCCCTTTGGGAGGACCGAATGCCAGGATTTGACGTCGTTATGCGAGGCCGCGAAGCCTAGGTCCTGTTCAGCAGGCCGCGAAGTTCCTTCGCGACGAGAGCTGAACTGAGAACAGGCATTTGCCGCTGCCGGTCGCCGCCCGTTAGGGGGCGAGCCGCCAAAATATACCAAACCTCCGCATTTCCGGGCGCCAGTTGGCGCCAACGCGGTTTTTTCAATTTCTACCTTACCGGGACCGGGCTCGTTTGCGCCCGGATGACATCATGGCTCGTTTTCAGATCGATTTGCGCGCGAGCGCCTTTCGCAGCGTTCTTGGTTTTACGTTCGGCCATTGGCGGCGTCAGCCCTGGCGGCTTTCGCTCATCATGGGCACCTTCCTGCTGTCGACCTCGGCCGACGTGCTGACGCCGCTCTATTCCGGCCGACTGGTCGACGCCGTCGCCAGCAGCGCTGCGGCCGATGAGATCGCTTGGAACGCGGCGATGGCGGCGTTTTCCATGCTGGTGGCGCTGGCGCTCGCGGGCGTCGTTCTGCGCAACATCGCCTTCATGGGCATCACGGACCTGACGCTGAAGATGATGGCCGACATTGCCGCCGACGCCTTCCACCGCGTTCAACGGTTTTCCACCGACTGGCATGCCAACAGCTTCGCCGGCTCGACCGTGCGCAAGATAACGCGCGGCATGTGGGCGCTCGACCTGCTCAACGACACGATCCTGATTGCGCTGCTGCCGTCGCTCGTCATGCTGATCGGCTCGACGCTGCTGCTCGGCTGGTTCTGGCCGATAATGGGCGTGGTGGTCGCCGCCGGCTCGGTGCTGTTCATCGCGGTGACAGCGATGCTGTCGCTCGGCTATGTCGCGCCGGCGGCAAGGCTTGCCAACGCCTGGGACACGCGTCTTGGCGGCTCGCTGGCCGACGCGGTGAGCTGCAATGCGGTGGTCAAGGGTTTCGGCGCCGAGACGCGCGAGGAAACGCGTCTTGCCAAGGTGGTCGCCAAATGGCGTGCCCGCACGCGGCGAACCTGGGTGCGCGGCACCCTCAATGGCACCACGCAAGGGACGATGCTTTTGCTGCTCAGGACGGCGGTGATCGGATTTTCGCTGCTGCTGTGGTCGTGGGGGCAGGCGAGCGCCGGCGACGTCGCCTTCGTGCTGACCTCGTTCTTCGTGTTGCAAGGCTATCTCCGGGATATCGGCACGCATATCCGCAATTTGCAGCGGTCGATCAACGACATGGAGGAACTGGTCGACTTCCAGTCCGAACCGCTCGGCATCGAGGACCGGCCCGGCGCCAGGCCGATCCGCATCACCGACGGCCGTATTGGGTTCGACCACGTCACCTTCCACTATGGCAACCATCGGCTGCCGCTCTACCGCGACTTTTCGGTGGATATCGCGCCGGGCGAACGCGTCGGGCTGGTCGGCCATTCCGGCTCGGGCAAGACGACCTTCGTCAAGCTGATCCAGCGCCTTTACGACGTGAACTCGGGGCAGATCCTGATCGACGGCCAGGATATCTCGCAGGTGGCGCAAGCGTCGCTGCGCGGGCAGATCGCCATCGTCCAGCAAGAGCCGATCCTGTTTCACCGGTCGCTGGCCGAAAACATCGCCTATGCCCGGCCGAGCGCCAGCCAGGCGGAGATCGAGCATGCCGCGCGGCTGGCCAGCGCGCACGACTTCATCGCCGACCTGCCGAAGGGCTACGGCACGCTGGTCGGCGAACGCGGCGTGAAACTGTCCGGCGGCGAGCGCCAGCGGGTGGCGATTGCGCGCGCTTTCCTCGCCGATGCCAGGATCCTCATTCTGGACGAGGCGACATCCAGCCTCGATTCGGAATCGGAGGTGCTGATCCAGCAGGCGATGGAGCGGTTGATGGTCGGCCGCACCACGCTGGTCATCGCGCATCGGCTGTCGACGGTGCGGGCGCTGGACAGGCTGCTGGTGTTCGATCGCGGCCGCATCGCCGAAGAGGGTTCGCATGACGAACTGATCCGCCTGCAAGGCGGCATCTACCGCCGGCTGTTCGAGCGTCAGGCGTTGGAACTGACCAAGGGGCTGGCGATCTGACGGGGTTGTATCGATCAATTGTCGACGTCGGCGCCGCCGATGAAGCTGCCGATTGCGGGGGAGATTGGATTTCGCTTCGGCTTTCGCCAACCACCAACGCTGGAACGCAGGCTGGGCGGCGCAAACCGAAGCGATTGTCTCGCAACTTTGGATGGTTTCAACTCGACAGGTGACATCAGTTATGCTAGGAATTTATTCATGGTGCTGATTTGCGCCAACGGCCCGCCCACCGAGGCGGGTTTTTGATTCAAGCTCTGTTGGATCGAACTCCGCCCTGCGCTGCAGGCTTTTCATTTCCGCCGTCATATTCTATGTCTGCGGCAGCGCGCGGGGGCGTGTCTTGTCAACACCGAAAGCATCCGGTACGCCCCGCTCATGACAGTTACCGTCCGTTTTGCCCCGTCGCCCACCGGCCGCATCCATATCGGCAATGCGCGCACCGCTTTGTTCAACTGGCTGTTTGCGTTGAACAACAAGGGCCGCTTCATCCAGCGTTTCGACGACACCGACGTCGCGCGCTCGACGCAGGAATTTTCCGACGCCATTCTCTATGATCTGCATTGGCTGGGCATATTTCCCGATGCCACGGAATACCAGTCGCGGCGTTTCGAGATCTACGACGCCGCGGTGGAGAGGTTGAAGGCGGCGCGCCTTGTCTATGCCTGCTATGAAACGCCGGAAGAGCTCGATCTCAGGCGCAAGGTGCGCCGCACGCGAGGCCTGCCGCCGGTCTATGGCCGCGAGGCGCTGACGCTGACGCGCGATCAGGTCGCCGAATACCAGTCGGACGGCCGCCGGCCGCACTGGCGCTTCCTCCTGCCGAATTTCACCAGCGATCCCTTGCAGCCGGAACGCACCGAAATCCACTGGAACGACATGGTGCGCGGCGAGGAAACCGTCGACCTGGCCTCGCTCTCGGACCCGGTCCTGCGGCGCGAGGACGGCACCTATCTCTACACGCTGCCCTCCGTGGTGGACGATATCGATATGGGCATCAGCCATGTCATCCGCGGCGACGACCATGTCACCAACACCGGCGTGCAGATAGCGCTGTTCCAGGCGCTGGGCGCCGAGCCGCCGGTGTTCGGCCACCACAATCTCTTGACCACCAGTACGGGCGAGGGGCTGTCGAAGCGAACCGGCGCACTGTCCATCGAAAGCCTGCGCGAGACCGGCATCGAACCGATGGCCGTCGCCTCGCTGGCCGTACTCGTCGGCACTTCGGAAAATGTCGTGGCGGTGCCGGATATGAACGGGCTTGCCGAGCGCTTTGATCCAGCCGCAACGTCGAAATCCGCCGCCAAATTCGATCCGGACGAGCTCTTCGTGCTCAACCGCACACTGCTCCACCACATGCCGTTTTCCGAAGCGCGCGACCGGTTGATCGTGCTTGGCATTTCGGGCGAACAGGCCGAGCCATTCTGGCTCGCCGTGCGTGGCAATGTCGACAGGCTGGCCGACGCGGCAATCTGGTGGCGCACGCTTCGCGAAGGTCCGCAGGAGCCGCCTGAGTTTTCCGACGAAGACCGCGATTTTCTTCATCAGGCGTTCGATCTTTTGCCGGAAGACCCGTGGAATGGCTCGGTCTGGAAGAATTGGACGAGCAAGATCAGGGAAGCGACCGGCCGCAAGGGCAAGGCGCTGTTCATGCCACTCAGGCTGGCACTTACCGGACAGCCTTCGGGGCCGGAACTTGCAGATCTATTGCCGCTTTTGGGTCGGGAAGGAACGCTGGCCCGACGACCCTGACCTTGCGCTGTTCCGGCGGCGGCAAGGTCGACGCCACGGGCTTGACGGCCATGCGCTTGATGGCTTCACGGTCGAGACCGCCTTCGGCATTGGCCAAGGTCTCGGGATCGGCGCCCGGATCCGGCTTGGCGACGGGCACCGGAATGAACGGCTCGGTTTGCATATCGGCCTGCGACTGTTCAGGACTTGGCGGCTTGCCGGCAATGATTTCGAAATTCTGTGCCGCATTGCAGCCGCAGGCCGGCGGGCGTGAGGACTGCTTGTAGAGATAGGCGGTCGGCAGTTCGCGGTAGGGCCTGCCGGTGGCCGACGACGTCATGTCGGCCGAATCGCCACCCTGGCCGCGCGTGTAGAACACTTGCATCTCGGTGCCGGGACAGCTCGAATCGCAGTTCTTCTGGTCGCGCTCGAAATCGCCCATCGAGGCGGCATTCGACATCGGGAAGAAGTAGCCATCGCAGGTGCGCACGCAAACCGTGCGGAATTCGCCGCCAAGGCGTGGCAGGTCCATCCGGTCGGGCTGGTTGATCATGGCGCGGATGCCGCGTTGTTCGCCGGGATGGCTCTCCGGCGCTCCGGGTTGTCTTTTGTCGCCGTCCAGAAGCCGATCGAGCAGGTTGCCATTGCCGTCTTCTCGGTTTGCTTCCCGCAGCGGCGCGCGCTTCGGAGCAACAATGCTGTCGCGGCAGCCATTGGCATCGAGCGCGGCCAATATGCGGGCGCGATCGCGCCGCGAGCCGCCGCCGGCGAGTTGCGCCCGCTTGGCCTCCAACGCGTCGAGATTGGCGTTCATGCGGTCGAGCGTGGCGTCACGCGCGGCGCAGGCGTTTTCATTGCGGCTAAACAGCGAGAAGCCGCAGCCGGACTGGTTGCTGGCCTTTGCGATCTGCTGGCGTTGCCGGACGATCGCGTCGTCATATTTCCTGAGCAGAGCCGGCTTGCCGCCGCCACGCGAGGCGGACGCCAGATCGGCTTCCAACTGCCGGCAAACACGGGAGGCGGCCTGCGACTGGGTGACGGCAAGGCTGGACAACGCCAAAGCGGCAAGCAGCGCCGCCGCACGCGTCAGCTTCCACCCTGCGCCCATCATTTGCCCAGAACTCCGTTTCCCGCCGCCAAAGCTACCGCGATTGCAGTTAACTGTTTGTTTAGCTTGCCGCCGAAGACGGGCTCAGCCCAGATTTACTATCGCCTGAGCCTTGTGGGCCGCTTCGACCACGGCGAGCGCGGTCATGTTGACCACGCCGCGCGACGTCACCGACGGCGTCAATATATGCGCCGGTCTGTCGGTGCCGAGCAGGATCGGCCCGACATGCAGCGCATCCATCATCGTGCGTAGCGCGGTGAGCGTGATGTTGGCCGAGTCCAGATTGGGAAACACCAGCAGATTGGCTTCGCCTTTCAGCCGCGAATGCGGATAGACGCGCTGGCGCAACTGCTCGGACAGAGCCGTATCGGCATGCATCTCGCCGTCGCATTGCAGGTCCGGCGCAATGCGCGCCAGGATCGCCGCAGCCTGCCGCATCTTCAGCGCGCTGGGTGAATCGCGCGAGCCGAAATCCGAATGCGAGAGCAAGGCGGCCTTGGGTTCGATACCGAAGCGCTGGATTTCTTCCGCCGCCAGCACCGTCATTTCGGCGATCTCCTCGGCCGTCGGGTCGACGGAGACGTGGGTGTCGGTGAGGAAAATGATACCGCGCTGCGAGATCAGCATCGAAAGCGTCGACAAATCATGGTCCTTGATACCGGCGCGTGGGCCGATGATCAGGGTGACATTGCGCAGATGCCGCTCGAAACGGCCTTCAAGGCCGCAGACCATGGCGTCGGCATCGCCGCGCTTCAGGGCAAGCGCGGCGATGACTGTGTTGTCGGTGCGCACCATGGTGCGCGCGGCTTCCGTCGTCACGCCGCGGCGGCCGGCAAGTTCGATCAGCAGATCGACATAGTGGCGGTAGCGGGGATCGTCCTCTGGGTTGATCAGACCGAAATCGACGCCCGGCTTGATGCGCAGCCCGTAGCGTTTCAGCCGGACTTCAATGACATGCGGGCGCCCGATCAAAATCGGCTCGGCGATGCCTTCCTCCAGCACGACTTGCGCGGCGCGCAGCACGCGCTCGTCCTCGCCGTCGGCATAGATGACGCGTTTGGCGCTCGACGTCTTGGCCATCGAGAACACCGGCTTCATGACCAGGCCTGAGCGGAAGACGAAGCGGTTCAGCTGGTCGATATAGGCGGCGAAGTCGGTGATCGGCCGTGTGGCGACGCCGGTGTCGCAGGCCGCCTTGGCGACAGCTGGGGCAATGCGCAGGATCAGCCTGGGATCGAACGGCGAAGGGATCAGGAAATCCGGCCCGAAGATCGGCGTCTCGCCGGAATAGGCGCGGGCGGCGACATCGGACGGCTCTTCGCGGGCCAGCGCCGCGATCGCCCGCACCGCGGCCATCTTCATCTCTTCGTTGATGGCGCTGGCGCCGCAGTCCAGCGCACCACGGAAGATGTAAGGAAAACAGAGTACATTATTGACTTGATTGGGAAAATCGGATCGGCCGGTGCAGATCATCGCGTCGGGTCGTGCCGCCCGCGCCGCTTCCGGCATGATCTCGGGATTGGGATTGGCCAGCGCCAGGATCAGCGGCTTTGGCGCCATGTGTGCGAGCAATTCCGGCTTCAGCACGCCGGCGGCGGAGAGGCCGAGGAAGACGTCGGCGCCGGGGATCACATCGGCCAGCGTGCGCGCCTCGGTGTCCTTCACATAGGGGTCCTTCCAGCGGTCCATCTCGTCGACGCGGCCCTTGTAGGCAACGCCGAAACGGTCGGTGACCCAGATGTTTTCGATACGCGCGCCGAGCAGGACCAGCAGGTTGAGGCAGGCCAGTGCAGCCGCGCCCGCGCCCGAAGTGACGATCTTGATGTCGGAAATGGTCTTGCCGGCGAACTCCAGCCCGTTGAGCACGGCGGCGGCGACGATGATCGCGGTGCCGTGCTGGTCATCATGGAATACCGGTATACCCATGCGGGCCTTCAGCCGTTCCTCGACCTCGAAGCATTCCGGCGCCTTGATGTCCTCGAGGTTGATGCCGCCGAAGGTCGGCTCCAACGCCGCGACGGTCTCGATCATGCGCTCGATGCCAGGCGCGTCGATCTCGATGTCGAAGACGTCGATGCCGGCGAATTTCTTGAACAGCACCGCCTTGCCTTCCATCACAGGCTTGGAGGCGAGCGGCCCGATATTGCCGAGGCCCAGCACCGCCGATCCGTTGGAGACGACACCGACCAGATTGGCGCGCGCCGTATAATCGGCGGCGGCCGCCGGATTGTCGCGGATTTCCAGACAGGGCGCCGCGACGCCGGGTGAATAGGCCAGCGCCAGGTCGCGCTGGTTGCCGAGCGGTTTTGTCGCCTGGATTTCGAGTTTGCCGGGCCTGGGGTGCTTGTGGAAGTAGAGCGCGGCTTCATCAAGGTCCGACCGGGCTGCTTTTTTACCTTCGCCTTCCATCCGGCCGCTCCTCAATTCAGTCCGCTTGGTGTTTTGAGTGTCTTAGCATGCAGCCGTGGCTTTTCGAGAGGTGATATGTCGCAAGCGCGAGGGTAATGACTTCGCACCGTCGGCCCGTCTGTGCGTCAGCCATTGAAATGTCGGGACGACAGCGAGTTGCTGCGGCGAGCTATGCCGATACTCCAGTTGAATGTCTGCAAGGGGGGCGCAAAAACGACCCCGCGGCCCAACAATGTCAGCGCTGGATCTTTTCGATGAGGATGACGACTGGCAGGCTCTCGAAATGCTTGTCACAAGTCAGGAGCGCTGTGAGCCGGCAAAGGGACGGGCGGCGCCCTGCGAGACCCTATTGCTTCGCCGGCGCCACGATCTTCATCACGAACGAAGTCGGCGCCTCGCCCGGTCCGAACGGTCCAGGGACCTTGTTGCTCACCGGCGGCAGGCTCTTGAGATAGGCTGCGATCGCCGCGGCGTCATATTCGGTGAGCTCCGCGAGTGCGGCCCACGGCATGATCGGAGCGAGCATGCGTCCGTCGGGGCGCTTGCCCGTGCGGATCGCCGTGACGATATCCCGCTCGCTCCAGCGCCCGAGACCGGTCGCCTCATCGGGCGTGAGGTTGGGGCCGTAGAAGACCCCGAGCCCCGCGATCTCGAAGCCGACATCGGAGCCGCCGAGGTGCCGCGTCATGTCGGGCTTGCCGAGGAAATGTCCCGGCGTGTGGCAATCGGTGCAGCTCGCGATGGTCGCCAGGTATTTCCCCCGTTCGACCAGCTCGCGGTCGGCCGCGCCGGCAGGCGGCGATCCGATCGCCAACACCAACGCCATCAATGCCACAGGCAACGCCCGCCCAGCCGCCTGCGACGCCACGCGCGCCGCGGCGGATCCGAAGTCGTGAATGCTCATGCTTTCCTCCGTGGCCCTAGGGCTTGCGGCCGATCACGGCGCCGCTCGCGGCGGGTGCGTCGAACCAGATCGTCTCGATGTGCCGGAAACCGGCTTCGTCGAGCCATGCCGAATATTCGGCCGGCGTGTAGTTTCGCCCTTCCGTCTCGATCAGCATGTTGAGGCTCATCAGCGCGGCCGGCGCCGGCCCGGTCTTTTCGTCATTGACGAGAAGCTCGCTTATGACGACCGCGCCGCCGCTCGGCAAAGCCTCGAAGGACCGGCGCAGCAGGGCGCGGTTCTTCGCTTCGTCCCAATCGTGCAGGATCATCGACAGGAGATGCACGTCGTGATCCCCGGGAAGCTGTTCAAAGAAGTTGCCGCCGGTGGTCTCGATGCGGTCGGTCAAGCCGGCCCGGGCAATTTTTCCCGCGGCGATCGCGGCCACATGCGGCAGGTCAAACACGGTCGCACGCAGCTCCCCATACTGTTTGCAAAGCTCGATGTCGTACGCGCCCGATCCGCCGCCGATGTCCAGGAGGCGGCGGAAATGCGAGAAATCCACCGCTTCACCGAGCTTGCGCGCGGTCATCGTGGAGAGCGAATGCATCGCCTCCCAGAAGAGTGCCAGCACCATCGGATCCTCGCCGTCGAACATCGAGGATTGCGCTGCAGGATTCCATGTGGTTGGCCGATTCGTGCGCAGCGCCTCTGTAAGCCTTCCCCAGCCCGCGTAGAGCCGCTTGTCGGCCATCTGCACGAAGCCGCCGAAGTAATACGGTTTCCCGCGAACGAGATAGGCTTCGCTTAGCGGCGTATTGCGATAACGGCCGTCCGTTTTCTCCAGAAGCCCTAGTGCAGCGCAGCCGGTCAACAGCATCTCGGCCGGGCGTTGATGCAGGCCGAGCGCTTCCTCCAGTCCGGCGACCGTGATGCCGGCGCCGCCCGCAAGGCGGCTGAAGAGATCCAACTCGTGAGCAGCGGCCAGGGTCTTGAAGGCCCAGAAACCGGTCGAAAGCGCCATTAGCGGGACGGCGGAAGGAAGCTCCTGTGTGGCAATCGGCTGGACGTTTGCATGTTTGGTCGAAGGCGCTGCCTGCGCAAGCTGACTGGCCATGATCATCTCCCTTTCAGAGTGCGTTCGAACACCGCGTCTACCTTGCCGAGATCAGGTTCGTGATCAGGCCGGCCTTGACTTCAAGCATAGGCGCGGGGGCCTCGGCATGACCGATGTCCCTCAACTGGTCGGCGGTCAAATTCGCGATCGCCCGACGTCTCGAGACGGTCCGTTGCCAAGTTTCGAGAGCTGCAATTGCAGTTGCGGTGGTTTTCAGCACAAGTCCAAGCAGGCGAACTGTCAACGAGTGACGACCGGCGTGAGTTTTCGTGTGAGCCACCTCAGCCTCCCATTTCCCGCTGGCCACTTCGTCGGCTATGTTCGGCGTCGCCAAGTAACAGCATGTTCTTTCCTCGCTCTGCGAAGCTCTCCGCTGGGCCGAAACATAGTGCAGGGACCGTGGCGCTGTCAGTCCAAAAGCTCCGCGTTTTGTTCTGATCTTGCTGCGGAATGGGCAGGGGTCTTGCTGGGATGGGCAGGGGTCTTGCTGGTCGGCAGATTTTGTTTATCTACTTTGCCATGTTACGACTGCAGGACTACGCCATCTTCAACCATTTGCAGCAGTCGGGTGTTCCTTTGCGGACCTCGGCACGCTTCGGGGAGGGCTTGGCGGCAGCGCTCTGGGAGCGGGAGGGACGCGGGCATTACCGCTACAACCCGGCCAATCACCATACGCTCAGTTTCTGGGTCGCCGAGGGTGCGGGCTTTCGCCGGCTGCGCGGACGCAGCTACGACCCCATCCATGGCGAAAGCAGCCTCTGGGTTGTACCGGCCGGTGCGCCGACCGCTTGGGAAGCTGCCGGGAAAGGCCGGCTTCTCCACTTCTACATCCCGACGCCAGTGTTTGAATCCCGGGTGGTGGAGACGCTCGATGCCGATCCCAGCCTGATAAGCCTGCGCGAAGAGGGCCTCCAACGCGATCCGTCGCTCGAAAACATTATCCGCTCCATGGTGCTGCCGCTGTCGTGGGAGGAGCCGGCTGACCGTATCGCCATAACTCAGGCTGGCGAAATGCTGACCACCTACCTCGCGGCCCGCTGCAGCGAACGCCCGCCGAGAGCGCTCTTCATCCGTGGCGGTCTGGCGCCAGTCGTACTGCGGCGGGTGCAGGAGTATGTCGAAGCCCATCTGGAACAGGACCTGACGATCGAGGACTTGGCAGCCGTGGCCGGTCTAAGCCCCTATCACTTCGCCCGAGCCTTCAAACGCTCGACTGGCTTTGGCCCCTATCGCTACGTGTTGCGCAGGCGTACCGAGCGTGCCAAGCGGCTTCTTGCAGCAGGCAAGATTCCGTTGTCCGACGTGGCACGGGCCTGCGGCTTTGGCAGCCAAAGCCATTTTTCCGCCCGCTTCCGAGAGGTGACCGGACTGACCCCACGTCAGTTTGGCCGCTGCTTTCACGACCGGTCCTTGGTCGAGCGCGCCGGGATTTGGAATCTTTGATCTCCACCACTAGAACGCGCTGACGTAGAGGCCGCCATCCACCGGTATGTTCTGCCCGGTCAGATAGCCGGCATGGACCGAGCACAGGAAGGCGCAGATCTGGCCGAATTCTTCCGGCGTTCCAAGCCGCTTGGCCGGAACGTTGGCCGCCGCCTGGGCCTTGCGCTTGGCAGCGGCAGCCGGATCCTCGACGCTGCCGGGTTCATGCGGGCCGCGCAGCCGGTCGGTGTCGAGCTTGCCCGGCAGCATGTTATTGATCGTCACGTTGCGGTCCATCACCGTCCGCGCCACGCCGGCAAGGAACGAGGTCAGCCCGGCGCGCGCGCCCGACGACAGGTCGAGGCCGGGGATCGGCACATAGACGGACAGCGAGGTGATGTTGACGATGCGGCCGAAGCCGCGCGACGCCATGCCGTCGATGACGGCCTTAATCAGCTCGATCGGCGTCACCATGTTCTGGGTGACACCCTCGAGGATTTTTTCGCGATCGAGTTCGCGGAAATCGCGAAACGGCGGTCCGCCATTGTTGTTGACGAGGATATCGGGGTCGGGGCAGGCGGCGAGTAGTGCCTTCTGCACCTCGGGCTTCGACACGTCGCCGGCGATCTCCGTCACCTTCACGCCGAATCTCTCGCGCAGCTCGGCCGCGGTTTTCGCCAGCAGCTCGGCATTGCGTCCATTGACCACCAGATCGCAGCCGGCCTCGGCCAGCGCCATGGCGCAGCCGCGCCCTAGCCCCTTGCTCGAAGCGCAGACGATGGCCTTCTTGCCGCGAATGCCGAGATCCATGATTTCTTCTCCTTTGAACAGCGTGGCAGGCTACCCCTTTGGCTGGACCAATCGCAACCGTCATACGATTGTTGCATGAATCGGCGCATAGGCTGCTCGAAAGCAACGGTGAGAATCCAATGCCCGGCGCAGAGCCCCGCACTTTCCGCAGCATGTTCATCTCCGATATCCATCTCGGATCGAAGGCGGCGAAGGCCGACTTCCTGATCGATTTTCTGCGTTATCACGACGCCGACATCATCTATCTCGTCGGCGATATCGTCGACGGCTGGCGCCTGAGACGCAGCTGGCACTGGCCGCAGAGCCACAACGACGTCGTCCAGAAACTGCTGCGCAAGGCGCGCAAGGGCGCCAGCATCACCTATATCGCTGGCAATCACGATGAGTTCGCGCGCCAGTTCCAGGGCGTGCATTTCGGCGGCATCGTCGTCGCCGACCGCGCCATCCACGAGACTGCCGACGGCAAGCGTTTGCTGGTCATCCATGGCGACCAGTTCGATACCGTCGTCCATAATCAGCGCTGGCTGGCCTATCTCGGCGACTATGCCTATGACGGGGCGATGCTGGTCAACCGCGTCATCACGCGACTGCGTCAGCTGCTCGGCCTGTCCTACTGGTCGTTCTCGTCCTGGGCCAAGGTCAAGGTCAAGAAGGCGGTGAACTTCATCGGCTCGTTCCAGACGGTGCTGACCGAGGAAGCACGCCGCTCGCATGTCGACGGCGTCATCTGCGGGCACATCCACCATGCGACGATCGAGAATTTCGAGGACGTGCAATATATCAATACCGGCGACTGGGTCGAAAGCTGCACGGCGGTGGTCGAGCATTTCGACGGCCGGATGGAGATCCTGACCTGGGCGCATGTCCTGCCTGAAGCGCCAGACGAGCCATTCATCCCGATGCTCATCGAGGACAGGGTCGTCGAAGCGGCTTGATGCGGCGTTAATTAGGGCGACGTGCGTCCACTCGGACGTACAAGGTACCCCTAACACTTTCTAATCCACGCATCATGCTCTCCGAAAATCGGAATCGGATTTTCGGGCCATGCGTTGGTCCAGGCGGTTTCGACTCGCTTTCCCGCATGTTAGGGATCGATGCGCGTTGCAGCCGACGAATGCAGCGTCATTGGATCGATTCATGTCCCTGCCGCCGCTTTCGCCCGAACAGCTTGTCAAGCCGCGCCATTTCGAGCTGCGCATGAGCTTGATCTTCTTCACGCTTTTCGTGCCGCTCGGCACGCATTTGCCCTACTTTCCGCTGTGGCTGCAGGCAAAGGGTTTTCATGCCGGCGAGATAGCGGTGATTCTCGCCGCGCCGATGTTCCTGCGTGTGGTGACCACGCCATTGCTGACGGCGCTCGCCGACCGGGCGAGGGACCGCGCCAATGTCTATATCGCGCTGGTCGCCGCATCGCTGGTGCTGGCCGCCGGCTACTTCCTGCCACCGACTTACGCCATGGTGCTCGCCGTGTCGCTGGCGCTTGCCGTCGTCTGGACGCCGCACTCGCCGATCGCCGATTCGCTGGCGCTGTCGGGTGTGCGCCGCTTCGGCTCGAACTACGCAAGCATGCGCAAATGGGGATCGATCTCCTATCTCTGCGCCAATCTTGCGGGCGGCTTCATCCTGTCGGCGACCAGCGCCGGGGCTGTCCCGGCGATCATCTTCGTGGCGTTTGCCGCGGCCCTTGCCGTCGGACTGATTGCGCCGCGGCTCGGTCGTCCCCGACGCGCCTCGCCACTGTCAGCCAGTGATATCCAGCAATCGGCGCCGAAACTTCTCAATGCGTATTTCCTGTATTTCTCCATCGGCGTCGGCGTCATCACCGCCAGCCATGCGTTTCTCTACGGTTTCGTGTCGATCTACTGGAAATCGATCGGCATCAGCGATTCGGTTGTCGGGCTGCTCTGGGGATGGGGCGTGGTGGCCGAGATCTGCATGTTTTTGGCCTTCACCCGTGTTTTCGGCTCATTCTCCGTCGTGTCGATCATGGTGATAGCCGGGATCGGATCGATCGTCCGCTGGATCGCTTTCCCACTGATCTGGCCGCTTGGTCTCGGCGTCGCCGGGTTTTTCGCTGTCCAGACGCTGCATGCGATTTCGGTGGCGCTGGTGCTGATCGGCCTGCAGAAGATGATCGGCGAGACAGTCGCGGAGGAACGAACCGGAGCCGCGCAAGGCATCGCCTATTTCTCCAACGGCTTTTTCACGGCCGTGGTCACGCTCCTGTCCGGCCCGCTCTACGACCGCCTTGGCGTGGACGGCTTTTTCGCCATGATCCCGATCGCCCTGATCGGGCTGGCGCTGATCGGACTTGCGGCGCGTTCAGCCCCACAGCGCCGGATCGGGGGGTGACACCAGCGATCCCTCGTAGACGAGGCCCGGCACGCGGTCGCGGGCCAAAAGCAGCGGACCGTCGAGATCGACGAAATCGGCATCCTGGGCGAGCAGCACGGCCGGTGCCATGGCAAGCGACGTGCCGACCATGCAGCCGACCATGACGCCGAAACCCAGTTCGCGGGCGCGGTCGCGAAGGGCGAGGGCTGCTGTCAGCCCGCCCGCCTTGTCGAGCTTGATGTTGATGGCATCGTAGAGGCCGGCGAGCGAGGCGAGATCCTTCGCCTCATGCACGCTTTCGTCGGCGCAGATCGGCACCGGATGCGCGATGTGGCGAAGGATGCCGTCACGGCCCGCGGGCAGCGGCTGTTCGATCAGCGCGATGCTTTGCTCCGCGGCAAAGGCGAGGTTTTCCACGATGTTATCGTCCGTCCAGCCCTCATTGGCGTCGAGGATGATGCGGCTTTGCGGTGCCGCCTCGGTGACGGCGCGGATACGGGCGATGTCGTTGTCGCCGCCGATCTTGACCTTGAGCAGCGGTCGCATGGCGTTGGCGCGGGCCTGTGCGGCCATCGCTTCCGGTTCGCCGAGCGACAACGTGTAGGCCGTCTCCAGCGCCCGCAACGGAACCGCGCCTATCGCACGCGCCACGGGTGTTCCGGTGATCTTCGCCTCCAGATCCCAGAGCGCGCAGTCGATGGCGTTGCGCGCCGCACCCGCCGGCACGGCGTCGAGCAGCCCGACCCGGTCGATGCCGCCTGCAATCTGTTGCCGCATGGCCTCGATCGCGGCGTGGACGCCCTCCATGGTTTCGCCGTAGCGCTTGTAGGGGACGCATTCGCCATGTCCGCTGTGGCTGCCCTGGCCGATCGTGCAAATGATCACCTCGGCTTCGGTCTTCGAGCCGCGCGAAATGGTGAAGGTGCCGGCGATGGGAAAGCGCTCGGCCTCGACCGAAATGACACGCGCCATATTTTTCTGCTCCGGCTGTGCGAGAAGGGGCTTGTCGGCAAATCGACAGGTGGGGTCCGTCAGGTTAAACAGATTGGCCCGTCAGGCTAAACAGGACGCCATGTTGACCACCCGCAAACGTTTCGCAAGCGGCACCCCCAGCGAGGCCGACCCCCGGCCGCGCGTTGAGGTTGGTGAAGAGGGCGATGTTCTGCGCTGCGTCTTCGCCGGCAACTGGACGACGCGCACCGTGGCACTGGTCGATGCCGAGATGCGCAAGATCGAGAAACGCAGCGGTTTCAAGACACTTACGCTCGATCTTTCCCATATTGAAAAGATGGACACCGCCGGCGCCTGGCTGATCGACCGCCTGGTCAGCGTCTTCGAAAAGAAGGGTGTCGAGATCGACCTGCAGGGGCAAAGCGAGATCGCCTCCATCCTGCTCGGCGCGGTCGGCGACGCGGTTCGGCGCGAGCCTGAGTCGGGCAATGCCAGGCCGCCGAATATCGTCATCCGTGCGCTCGAAGCGGTTGGCCGGCGGGTCTATGAGATGCGCGACGATTTCCTGGCCTCGATGAACATTCTTGGCGCCACGATACAGGGCTCGCAGATGAAGCTTGGCCGCGGCCATGCGGTCAATCCGGCGGCGATCTTCAACCAGATCGATCGCATGGGCGTCGGCGCCATACCAGTGGTGGTGCTGATGTCGGCCATCGTCGGCGCGATCGTCGCCCAGCAAGGCGCCTATCAGCTCAGCTATTTCGGCGCCGACATCTTTGTCGTCGACCTGGTCGGGGTGCTGATCCTGCGCGAGCTCGGCGTGCTGATGACTGCGATCATGATCGCCGGCCGCTCGGGCAGCGCCATCACCGCTGAAATTGGCTCGATGAAGATGCGCGAGGAGGTCGACGCGCTGAAGGTCATCGGGCTCAATCCGATCGGCGTGCTGGTGTTTCCGCGGCTGGTCGCGCTGGTGATCGCGCTGCCTTGCCTGACGATCATCGCCAATTTCGCGGCTCTTGGCGGCGGCATCCTGGCCGCATGGCTCTATTCCGATATTCCGCCGGCGGCCTTTATCGACCGGCTGCGGGTCGCCATCGATATCAGCACCATCTTTGCCGGCCTGATCAAGGCGCCGTTCATGGCCATGATCATCGGCACGATCGCCTCCGTCGAGGGCATGAAGGTCGGCGGCAGCGCCGAATCGCTCGGCCAGCACGTGACCGCTTCCGTGGTGAAATCCATCTTCGTGGTGATCATTCTCGACGGGCTTTTCGCCATGTTCTACGCGGCGATCGAGTTCTGACATGGCAATGCAGGGCAGCACAGAGGCAACCAGGGTTGCGGCGGAAGCCGACGAAGACGAGATCGTGCTTTCGGCGCACGACATCACCGTCTCCTTCGGCGACAAGGTCATTCTCGATCATTTGTCGCTCGATATAAGGCGCGGCGAGATCCTCGGCTTTGTCGGCGCTTCGGGCGCCGGCAAGTCGGTCCTGCTGCGCACCATCCTCGGCCTGACGCCCAAGCAATCGGGGACGATCAAGCTGTTCGGCGTCGATGTCGAAACGGCGAGCGAAAGGGAGCGTCTTCGCATCGACATGCGCCTTGGCGTCCTCTTTCAGCATGGCGCGCTGTTTTCCGCGCTCACGGTGCTTGAAAACGTGCAGGTGCCGATGCGTGAGTATCTCGACTTGCCGCGAAAGCTGATGGACGAGCTGGCGATGCTCAAGGTCGAACTGGTCGGGCTACCACCGGATGCGGCGCAGAAATTCCCTTCCGAGCTTTCCGGCGGCATGATCAAGCGCGCGGCACTGGCGCGCGCATTGGCGCTCGACCCCGACATCGTCTTTCTCGACGAGCCGACATCCGGCCTCGATCCGATCAGTGCTGCGGAGTTCGACGAACTGGTCGTCAAGCTGCGCGACACCATGGATTTGACCGTTTATATGGTCACGCACGATCTCGACACGCTGTTCACCGCCTGCGATCGGGTGGCTGTGCTCGGCAAAAAGAAGGTGCTGGTCGAAGGCACGATCGACGACATGCTGAAAAGCGAGGAGCCGTGGGTGAAATCCTATTTCCGCGGAAAACGTGCCAGGCAACTTGATCTTGCAGCGCGCGCATAGCCATAAGTGAGGCAATGGAAACCAGAGCCAACTACGTTATTGTCGGCATTTTCACGCTGGCCGCGATCCTGGCGGCTTTTGCGTTCGTCTATTGGACGGCCGCAATCGGTGACAAGGGTGAGACGGTGATGCTGCGTGTGCGCATCCCCGGTTCGGCATCCGGTCTCGGCCGCGGCAGTTTCGTGCTGTTCAACGGTGTCAAGGTCGGCGATGTCAGGCGCGTCTATATCGATGTCGACAATCCGACCGCCGCTATCGCCGACACCGAGATAGACCGCATGACGCCGATCACCAAGTCGACACAGGCCGATATCGGGCTTGCCGGCCTTACCGGCCAGGCCAATATCGAACTCAAGGGCGCCGATCCCAAGGAAGTGAAGCTTCTCGACCAGGCGGAAGCGGAAGGCAAGGTCGCCGAGATCGTCGCCAACCCGTCGGCGGTCACCAATTTGTTGCAGACGGCGCAGAACATTTTCACCCGCGCCGACACGGTTCTCACCCAGCTCGAAGGCTTCACCAAGGACGTTCGCGGGCCGCTGACGCAGACCGTCAACAATGTGCAGACCTTCTCCGACGCGCTGGCCAAGAACTCCGCCGGTATCGACAAGTTCCTGGCCAGCGTCAGTTCGCTGTCGGACGAGTTGAAGGGCGTTTCCGGCAAACTCGACGGCACGCTGAAGGCGGCCGAAGGCTTGCTCAATGCTGTCGACAAGGACCAGATCAAGAGCATCGTCGCCAATGTCGACACAGCGACCGGCAATCTGAAGGAAACCTCAAAGCAGTTCGACACCGTCATCAAGAATGTCGACACAGCGGTGGGGTCGATCAACGACTTCGCCCAGAAGACGCAAGGCACACTGACCAAGGTCGACGGCGTTCTCGACGGCATCGACCCGGCGCAGGTTCGCACCGCCTTGGCAAATATCCAGAAAGCCAGCGAAAACGCCAACAAGGCTGCCGCCGATATTGCCAAGGTGACCGATAAATTCGCCGACCGAAGCGACGACATCGACGAAACGATCAAGGACGCACACCAGCTCGCGGGGCGCCTCAACGACGCTTCGGTGCGCGTCGACGGCATTCTGGCCAAGGTCGACAAATTGCTGGGCTCCGGTCAGGCGGACGGGGTCATGGCCGATGCCAGGAATACGCTGAAATCGTTCAAGCAGGTCGCCGACACGCTGAACGCCCGCCTCGGCACCATCACCGACAATCTGGCGCGATTCTCCGGCCAGGGCCTGCAAAACGTCGAGGCGCTGGTCCAGGACAGCCGCCGCTCGATCAACCGTATCGAAGAGGCGGTGACCGACCTCAGCCGCAATCCGCAGCGGATACTTTCAGGGGGAGAAGGCGAGGTTCGACAGTTCGATGGCAGGGCGCGGCGTTGACTTCGGCCTTCGCACCCAGCAAAAACGTGGACCACCAATGCAGGTTGACCTTACGATCTGGGGACAACGGGGCCGGGTATTGCGGGGATCGCGTGTGAAGTCGTTTTGGGTCAAATCGGGCGGCGTCAGATCGGCTGTGGCATTGCTTGCCATGACCCTTGCCAGTTGCGCTGCCTTGCCGGGCGGCGGGCCGGCTCCGCTCGACACGTTCGAGCTTTCGGCGCCGTCGCTCGATGCGCGCAGCCACAGCCGCCGCCAGATACTCATCGCCCAGCCGTCGGCGCTCAAGGCGCTGGACAGCCAGAACATCGTCATCAGGCCGTCCGATCGGTCGATCCAGTATCTCAAAGGCGCGCAATGGGCCGACCGGCTGCCGCTGATCGTGCAGGCGCGGCTGGCCGAGACGTTCCAGCGTTCGGGCAGCTTCGCCGGCGTCGGCAAGCCGGGTGAGGGGCTGGCGATCGATTATCAGGTGATCGTCGAGGTCCGGTCCTTCGACGTCCGCGTCGATGGCGGCGAACACGCCGAGGTCGATCTGTTCGTGCGGATACTGAACGACCGCAACGGCGAGGTGCGCGCATCGAAGAGCTTTACCGCGAGCGCGCCCGTCTCGGGCAGCGGCAACCAGGCCTATGTCGGCGCGCTCGACAATGCGTTCGGCGACGCGGCCAGGGACATCGTGCGCTGGACCGATTCGGTGATCTGAGAAAACAAGGCCGGCCGCGGAACCTGTGGGCGGAAATGAAAAAGGCGGGAAAATCTCCCGCCTTTTTTAATTCCCCTATTGCCTGATCAATGCAGGCGGCCGCTGGCGTGGGCAAGCATGGTGTAGACTTTGCCGGTGTCCGACGTCAGGTAGGTCTGCGCCATGATGTTGTCGCGGTCGTTGCGCGACACGTCCTTGAGCAGCTTCTCGAAATCGTCGCAGTAGCGGTCGACGGCGGCGCGGAATTCCGCCTCGGTCTGATATTTGCGGCGGATTTCGTCGAAAGTCTGCTGGCCCTTCAGCGTGTAGAGACGCCGCGTAAACACGTCGCGCTCGCCGCGCCGATAGCGGTTCCACAATTCGATCGAAGCATCGTGATCGATGGCTCGGGCGATATCGACGGAAAGCGAGTTGAGCGACTCCATGACATGAAGCGGTGAACGCTGGGCAGGGGCCGGGCGTTGCGTTTCGGCCGGAGCGGCGGGCCTGGCTTCCTCTTCGCGCGATGCCCCGGTCAGGAGATCGCGCACCCAGCCACCCTGAGGCGTCCGGGCATTGGGATCGCGCTGACGCGCCGTCTCAACCGGGCGCTCCAGGTCACGCAAGGCGGACCCGCCCAACGGCACTTGCGGCGCACGAAGCTCCGGCTGCGGCGCTGGCGACGGGTTCCGGCGTGGCGGCTCGGGAGCGCGTGCGACAGGCGCCTGCGGCGCCGGACGCAGGCTGCGCGGCTCCGAGGGATCGGTGGCGCCGCGGCCGGATTTCGCAACGATATCCGAAAGTTCCTTCAACGCGTTGATCTGTTCAGAAACCGCGCGGCGGATGGCCGTGGTCGATTCCTTTGCCTCCTCCGGCATCTCGATGACACCCTTTTTGAGCTCGGCGCGGGTGAGGTCGAGCTCGCTCTTGATCGAGCCTGCGGTGCGCCGCATCTCCTCGGTTGCGTCGGCGAAACGCTTGGTTGCCGAATCGACAACCTCGAAGATGGCGGACCGGATCTTGTCGGCCGATTCCAGTGTCTTGCCTTCGGCATTTTGCAGCGTCTGGCCGACCAGGTTCTCGAACGAGCGCATCACCTTTTCCAAATCTTCCGACTTCTTGACCAGGCCGACGGCGAGATCCTCCAGCGAGGACTGGCGCTCCAGCGTGTGTTCGAGGTTGGCCTGGGCCGAGCCCAGCAGGTCCGAAGCGCTGGACAGCAACCGGCTGTGCTCGTCGAACTTGGTGGCGATCGAGGCGACCTCGCGCAAGGTGGCGGACGACAGTTCGGTAAGCCGGGTCGTGTTGGAATCGACCAGGCGCGCCGAACTGGCGAAGGTCTGCGCGGCTTTTTCGGTCGTCGCGGCAAAGCTCTGCGTGCTGCCGCTCAGGCGTTCGTCGACCTGGCCGAGATTGGTCGCCGCCTGCTCGATCAACTGACCGAGCTGCGCACTGGATGTGCTCATGCGGCCGATGAGCTCGGCGACACTGTCGGCGAGCGTCGAGCGTGCGCCCTCGACGGCCGACAGCGTTTCGGCGGTGCGGCTGGCGAGCGCGTTGACGAGAGCGGCATTTTCGCTGCGCAGCTTCTCGGTGGCGCGCTCGGTGACTTCTTCCATGCTCTTTTGCAGTTCCGAGCCGCCCTGGGCGAAGCGCTCGACCAGAGGCCGCGCCGTTTCGTCGAGGATTTTCGATATCTCGGCCGAACGCGCCGCAAGCATGGTATTGAGCTCGCGAGTGTTGGAGCCGATGGTCTTCGCCGCGTCGTTGGTGCTCTGGCCGATATGCTGGCCGACCGCGGTAAAGGTCTCGGCGATTGCGTTGGCGCGTGAAATGAGTTGCGCCTCGGCGGTTGAAACCTGCTCGTTGAGCCTCTGGCCCACCGTTTCGGTAGTGTAGGCGAGACGGTTCTCGACGCCGGCAAGCTGCTCCTCGACACGAGCCGCCGCAGCCGCCGCGTTTGAAGCCAGGCGCTCATCGGCGCCGGCCAGCGCCTGCTCGATTTCGCGCGCATGGACGGCAAGATCCTGACCGGTCAGCCTTGCACGTTCGGCAACACGCTGCTCGGTGCTGGCGAAGGCACCGACTATGTTGTCGGCATGCTCGCCGATCATCGAGGTGCTGTCGGCGATGCGCGCCACCAGGCGGTGATCGGCTTCGTCGAAGATGCGGCCGATCTCGGAGGCGCGCGCCGACAGTGCCTCCGAGCCTTCGGCAATGCGCGACATCAACTGCTGGTCGGCGGCATCGAAGATACGGCCGAGATCCGACGCACGTGCCGCAAGTGCTTCGGCCGATTCGCCGATCCGCACGGTCAGCCGTTCGTCGGCGCCTTCGAAATTGCGCAGGATATCGCCGGCGCGTGCGGCCAGCGACTGTGCTGTTTCGACGGCGCGGGCAACCAGCTTCTGGTCCGCCGCATCGAATGTTCCGGCGATCTCGCCGGCACGGGCGGCCAGTTGATCGGCTGTTGCCTGGGCGCGCGCCAGCAAGGAGTTCGACGTGTCGTCGACACGGGCCATGAGTGCGCTCGATGTGTCCTCGGCGCGGGCGATAAGCGCGCTCGACGTGTCCTGTGCACGCGCTGCAAGGCGGCGATCCGCCTCCTCGAAGGTGCGGGCGATATCCTCTGCCCTGGCAAGCAGGGCGGCCGAGGTCTGCTCGGCGCGTTCGGCGATCTTGTGGTCGGCGTCGCTGAACGCCACACCCGCCTGCTCATGCAGCGCGCTGGTGACTTCCATGACCTTTTCGCGCAGCGCTCCAGCAACGAAAACAGCGCTCTTCTCGAGCACGGCGCGGACGTTGTCGACGCCTGTCGACAACGCGCGCTCCATAGTTCCGGCGCGCTCCTCGATGACACCCGTCTGCCGGCTGAACGCCTGCTCGATCTTCTCGACGTCGGCTGCGATGGCATCCGAGATGTCGGTGCTTCGGGCGGCGATCTGGTCGATATGGCGGGACAGGGAACGGTCCACGTCCTTGCGCGTGTCGGCAAGCTTGGAAAGATCGTCGTCCAAGGCGCGGGTCAGCATGTCGCGGCCTTCGGCGAGCTTGCCGACATGGCCGGTAATGATGTCGTCGACTTCGCCACGGCTTGCCGCAAGCCTTTCCAGATCGGCCTCCAGCGCGCGCCTCAGTATGTCGCGGCCTTCAGCCAATTTCTCAACCTGGCCGGCGACCAGCCCATCGATGCTTGAGCGGCTTTCGGCCAGCTTGGCGAGATCGTCCTCAAGCGCCTTCGACAGCGTCGAGCGGTCCTGCAGGAGTTTTTCGGCATGGTTGCCGACGAGGCTGTTGACGTTGCCGAGATCGGCTTCCAGCGCGCGCGCAAACTCCGCGCGATTGTCGGTCAATTGCTGGGACTGGTCCGCAACGACGCCCTTGATCGTGTTGAGATCGGCTTCCAGCGCGCGCCTCAGTATGTCGCGGCCTTCGGCCAATTTCTCGACCTGGCCGGCGACCAGTCCGTCGATGCTCGTACGGCTTTCCGCCAGTTTGGCGAGATCGTCCTCAAGCGCCTTCGACAGCGTCGAGCGGTCCCGCAGGAGTTTTTCGGCATGGTTGCCGACGAGGCTGTTGACGCTGCCAAGATCGGCTTCCAGCGCCCGCGCAAACTCCGCGCGATTGTCGGTCAATTGCTGGGACTGGTCCGCAACGACGCCCTTGATCGTATTAAGGTCCGCTTCCAGCGCGCGCCTGAGGATGTCGCGTCCTTCGGACAGTTTCTCGACCTGGCCGGCGACCAGCCCGTCGATGCTTGAGCGGCTTTCCGCCAGCCTGGCGAGATCGTCCTCAAGAGCCTTCGACAAGGCCGAACGGTCCTCGACCAACTTCTCGGCGTGGCTGTTGACGAGATTGTTGACGCTGCCGAGATCGGCTTCCAGTGCGCGCTTGAGGATATCCCGGCCCTCGGCCAGCTTCTCGACCTGACCGGCGACTAGCCCGTCGATGCTCGAGCGGCTTTCGGCCAGCTTGGCGAGATCGTCCTCGAGCGCCTTCGACAGTGTCGAGCGGTCCTCGGCGAGCCTGTTCATGTGGTCGGAGATAAGACTGTTGACGCTCTGCAAGTCTGTTTCCAGCGCTCGTGAAAGCTGGTTGCGGTCTTCCGCCAGCCTTTCGGACTGGCCAGCGATAACGCCCTTGATCGTGTTCAGGTCGGTTTCCAGCGCGCGCTTGAGGATATCGCGGCCTTCGGCCAGTTTCTCGACCTGGCCGGCGACCAGTCCGTCGATGCTAGTGCGGCTTTCCGCCAGCTTGGCGAGGTCGGCCTCGAGCGTTTGCGACAACAGGCTGCGATCCTCGGCAAGCCGGCCCGAATGGCTGTCGATCAGGCCCCTGATGCCGGACAGGTCATCGTCGAGCGAACGCGACAGCCCGGCGCGGTCTTCCGCCAGTTTCGCGGAATGGCTCTCGATCAGGTCCTTGATGCCGACAATGTCGGTTTCCAGTGCCTTGGCGAGGACGGCGCGGCCTTCGGCGATCTTCTCAACCTGGGCGGCGACCAGCCCGTCAATGCCGGCGCGGTTGTCGGCCAGCTTGGCGAGGTCGGCCTCCAGCGCCCGCGAAAGAATGCCGCGACCCTCAGCAAGCTTTCCGACGTGACCAGCAACCATTTCATCAATGATTGTGCGGGCTTGCACAAGTTTCCCAGAGTCTTCGTCGAGGGCAAGCGCAAGCCTGTTGCGGCCTTCTTCGAGCCTTTCGAGATGGCTGCCGAGCGAAGCGTCGATGGCGGCGCGCGACTCGTTGACCTTGCGCAGATCCTCTTCGAGAGCGCGCGCGATCAGGCTGCGGCCCTCGGCAAGTTTCTGCACCTGGTCGGTCACGGCTGCGTCGATGCCGGCGCGGCTTTCAGCGAACTTCTCCAGATCGGCCTGCATTGCCGCCGTCATGCGCTCGCGGCTTTCCGACAGCTTGCGGCTGTGGTTTTCGACGGCCTCCTCGATGCCGACGCGGGCGTCGGCAAGTCGCTGGATATCGCTGTCGAAGGAACGGGAAACGACATGGCGCGCCGCTTCCATGCGCCCGGCGAAGTCGCTGGCACGCGCTTCAAGCATGGATGAGGTCGACGAAACGATGTCGGCCATGTCGGCGCCGATCTGGGTTTTGCCCTGATCGATCATGGCCGACAGCGTGTCCTTGCTTTCCTGGAAGGTGTGGGCGATTTCGCGTGCGCGTTCGACCAGCGTCTCGTTGATCTGGCGTGCACGGGCCTCCAGCGCGGCGTTGAGCTTCTGCGTGCCGGTGTCCAGCGCTTCGGCACGGGTCTGGAATTCGCCGATCAGCGCCTGGCCCCGTTCGGCAAGCGTGCGCTCGATGCCGCTAAGGCTGGCTTCGAACTCGGAACTCAGCGTGCGCGCGGCGCCGCCGAGCAGCGACACCATGCCGTTGGTCCGGTCGTCGAGCAGGTCGGTCAGCGACCGTGTCAGGCCGTCGGTCGTGTCCGTCAGTTTGGCGATGCGTGTATCGAGCAGGCTGGCAAACGCCTCGCCCGAGGTCGACAGCCGGTCGGTGATCGTATCCAGCCGGCCTTCCACCTGATCGAAGATCGACATCGAACTTCCGTTGATCCTGTCGATCAATGTATCGCCGGAATTGGTGATGGTCATGGACAGCTGGGTCGAAGCGTTGAGGATGCTGTCGCGGATGAGGTCGCTGGCAGACCCGATTTCTTCCTTCAGCGTCTCATGCGCGCCGGCGATCGATGCGCGCACGCGCTCGGCGTGGGTGACCACGGCTTCGCGCTCGCTGCCCAGCCCGTCGACGAGCGTACGGATGCGGGTTTCGTTTTCCGAATAGGAGCGTTCGATCTGGTTCACCTCGCTGTGGACCAGGGTTTCGAGCTCGACGGCGCGCGCCAGCGTGCGCTCGATGCCTTCGCCCATGGCTGCCACCTCGCGGCGAACGGCCTGGCCGATCATCATCACGCGATCCTGGGCAAGGCTTTCAGGTTCGGCCAGGCGGAAGGCCACTTCCGTCATCGACTGGGCGGCGATGCGCATCTCCTGGGCGCGGCGGATCATGGCGGCAAACGCCCAGAACAGGATAACGGGCAGGATTGCCGCGGCCGCCAGGCCGATCAGTTCGGGACGGGCCAAAAACTGGTCAAGCGTGCGGATTTTCCAGATATCCGGTCCGAACAGCAGATTGGCCAACGCTCCAGCGCCGGCAAGCCAGACGAGCGAAACGATCGCCACGACCCAATAGATCGTGTTCGAGGCGCGCCGGTTGAGGCTGTGAAGAAGCGTCTTGTAATCCTTTTGACGGTCGTCGTTGGCTGGCGCGAAACCGGCCGGCTGCGAGCCATTGCGCGTTTCCACCGGGCGCAGTTCGGCTGGCTTGGCCTTTGCCGCTGACTTCGCGCTCTGGCTCTGGTTGGCGGCGGGCGCCGTTTTTTGACTTTGGTTCGCGTGGCTTTGGTTTGCGACAGGCGCTGGCGTTTCGCTCTGGCTGACGGCAGGCTCCGCGTCCTGGTTGCGGCCTTCGCGCGCCAGCTCGTCCGCAGCCTGCGATATCTGCGCCTCCAGGTCTTCCATCGACGCTGCAATGTCGAGGTCGCCGACGGCATCCCCGCTCAGGTCGATTTCAAGCGCTTTTTCGAGTTCCTTGGCTACGTCGCTGTCGAGCGTTCTTGTCGTCGTTGTTTTCTTCGCCATGCCTTCGCTACCCTGTACAAGCTGCGGCGGGACTTATGATTGTGATTTTCGCATCCCGCGCAGGAGGCTGAAAAATGGACCCCTCGTATCGTAATGACACACCGGGGTAAAGAAAACATGCATTCCGCGAGATACGTAAAACTTTAAATATAAGGTTAACAACACCGTGATCCCGGCGCCGTTTTCGCAACATTTTTCGCGGCCACTCATTAACCCGTTGTCCATGGGATTCGCCTAGCTTTTCCGGCGATCCGACGATCAAGGAGTTAGAGTTCATGCGTGGCGAAAACGGCATCGCCTTCTCAATGCCCGGCGGCGACGTGTCGGGAACCGGGCCGGCACGGCCTGTGGATATGGCGCATCTGGCCCGCCAGACGATGGGCGATCGCGAGCTCGAGCGGGAGGTTCTTGCCCTGTTCGTACAACAGGCGCTGTCGGTGCGCGACCGGATAGCCGACGCCGACGTCCGGGAAAGGTTGTTTCTGGCACACGGGCTGAAGGGCTCTGCCCGGGGGGTCGGCGCCTTCGCCATCGCCGATTGCGCCACCGCCATCGAGCGTCAGCCCGAAGACTCCAGCACGCTCAAGCGCCTTGGCGCGCTGATCGAGGAAGTGCGCGATTTCATCGCAGCCATCAACCGCTAATTCCAGTTTCCAAAAAAACGGCATAGAGCGGCGTTTTCGCACGGCAGTTGACTTGTCTGCCGGAGTGATTATCTGGCTGGGACTTCCCTTCAGGTGACAAATGACCAAGCTGACCTTCATTGCCCATGACGGCACGCAGTTCGACGTGGATGCCGAGAACGGCTCGACCGTCATGGAAAACGCGATCCGCAACGCGGTGCCAGGGATCGAGGCCGAATGCGGCGGCGCCTGCGCCTGCGCAACCTGCCATGTCTATGTCGACGAGGCCTGGACCGCTGAAGTCGGCGAACCGGAGGCGATGGAGGAGGACATGCTGGACTTCGCCTACGACGTCCAGCCGAACTCGCGGCTGTCCTGCCAGATCAAGGTGCGCGATGCGCTGGATGGACTGGTCGTGCGCGTGCCTGCTCGCCAGGGCTGACGTCACGGCCCGATGATTTTCCCGGCGACAGCTTGGCAGCGGGCCAATGGTCATGCAGTGTCGCGCCAGTTTGGCACAAGGCGCATCGCATGACCGACACGATCAAGACGGACGTTCTCATCGTCGGGGCAGGCCCGGTCGGCCTGTTCGCCGTGTTCGAACTCGGCCTCTTCGACATGAAATGCCACCTGATCGACATACTCGACCGGCCGGGCGGGCAATGCGCGGAACTCTACCCGGAAAAGCCGATCTACGACATACCAGGCTGGCCCTCGATCTCGGCGCAGGGGCTGGTCGACAAGCTGCTTGAGCAGATCGCGCCGTTCAAGCCCGAATTCACTTATAATCGCATGGTTTCAAGCCTCGAAAAGCTGGATGACGGCGGCTTTCGCGTCATCACCGACGAGAACGAGGTGTTTGAAGCCAAGGTGGTGGTCATCGCCGCTGGCGGCGGCTCATTCCAGCCCAAACGTCCGCCAATCCCGGGCATCGAGGCCTATGAAGGAAAGAGCGTCTTCTATTCGGTTCGGCGGATGGAGGATTTTCGCGGCCACGATCTCGTCATCGTCGGTGGCGGCGATTCGGCGCTCGACTGGACGCTGAACCTGCAACCGGTGGCGAAAAGCGTGACGCTGGTCCACAGGCGCCCCGAATTCCGCGCCGCCCCGGACAGCGTCAACAAGATGTATGCCATGCAGGAGACGAAGGAACTGGCTTTCCAGCTCGGCCAGGTGATAGGCCTGACCGGCGCCGACGGCCTGCTTTCATCGGCGACCATCAAGGGGCCTGATGGCGATGTCGAGGTGGCGTGCACGCGCATGCTGCCGTTCTTCGGCCTGACCATGAAGCTCGGTCCGATCGCCGACTGGGGGCTCAATCTCCATGAGAACTTGATCCCGGTCGATACCGAGAAATTCCAGACATCGGTGCCGGGCATCTTCGCCGTCGGCGACATCAACTGGTACCCCGGCAAGCTCAAGCTGATCCTGTCGGGGTTCCATGAGGTCGCGCTGATGGCGCAGGCGGCAAAGCGCATTATCAGCCCAGGCGAGCGCATCGTATTCCAGTATACGACCTCGTCGACCAGCCTGCAGAAGAAGCTGGGCGTCCACGATTGACGTGGTCGCGGGCTTACTCCGTGAGACCCGGCGCGGTCTCCGCATGGCCGCGAAGCGGCTTTTCCGGCATCAGTCCGAGCGTGACCAGCGCCAGGACCAGGGTCACGGCCGCGGCGAGGAAGATCATCGCGAATGCGGCGGTGTCGGCAGCCGCGCTGGTCGTACGCGCGCCTTCGCTCGCCAGCGGCAGGCCGTAGCCCAGCGCGACCGCGCCGAGCATCGCCACCCCGAGGGCGCTGCCCAATGAGCGAAGGAAGGTCAGCACACCAGTGGCGACGCCGAGGTGCCGCTGATCGACGGCGTTCTGAACCGATACGGTGGCAACCGGAAAGGTCGTTCCGCTGCCGAGGCCAATGCATGTCGTCAGGATTTCGACAACCAGCAGCGAGGCATGTCCCGCCACAAGGCTGAGCACGCCCAGACACACTATGGCGAAGGTGACCCCGGCCATCGCGATCCGCTTGTAGTGGACAAAGCGCGGTATCGTGCGGCCGCTGAATGTCGCGCCGGCAACGGTGCCGAGCATCAGTCCCAGCATGGCAATGCCCGATTCGCCAACCGACAGCCCGATGACCGATTGCAGATAGACCGGCAGGTAGACCGCCAGGCCGATATTGGCGGCCTGCAGCAGGAACATGGACAATGTACCGGTCAGGACGATCGGATTGCCAAGCACCTCGAGCGAGATGAGCGGCTCTGCCGCCTTCAGCAGCCGCAGCGCGAAGGCACCCCAGAACATTGCCGAACAGGCGAGCAGCCCAAGGATTTCGCCGGACAGCCAGGGGTAGGTGCTGCCGCCCCAGTTCAGCGCCAGCAGCAGCAATGCCGTCGCCACCACAAGCAGCAATGCGCCCAGCCCGTCGATGCGATGATGCTTTGCTGCGATCGGCAGCTTCTTCAGCGGCTTGTTGATGATCGCCATGGCCAGAAAGCCGAGCGGCAGGTTGATCCAGAAGATCAATGACCAGTGCAGATGTTCGGCGAAGCCACCGCCGAGCAGCGGCCCGGCGATGCTGGCGACGGCCCATGTTCCCGCGATCCAGGCGGCGTAGCGCGCTCGCTCTCGCGGCGGCACGAGGTCTCCGATGACGGTCTGCGCCAAGGCGAAAAGGCCGCCGCCGCCGGCGCCTTGGATCGCCCGGCCGATGATCAGCACGAGCATGTTGGGGGCCATGGCGCTGACAAGCGAGCCCGCTAGAAAGATGAGGATCGCCGCATAGACGGTCGGCCGGCGTCCATGGACGTCGGAGATCTTGCCATAGAGCGGCGCCATCGCGGTTGCGGTCAGGAGATAGCCGGTCACGATCCAGGGCAGGTATTGGGCATGGCCGAGCGCATGCGCGATGGTCGGCATGGCCGGTGCGACAATGGTCTGGTCGAGCGCCGCCAACAGCATCGACAACAGCACGCCGCCGATGATGGCGTTCTTCTCGCTCTCTGTCAGCGGTGATGGGGGCACCATCGTCGCCTGCTTGTCGACAGCCTGGTCCATCGTCTTAAGTCTTTCATGGGCTTGCGTGCGTCCCCGGAGGCCGGTCCGGTGCGTCTGCCGCGTCGATCGTTATCTCGTGGTTCTGGGGTTTCGCCTTGGCGAACCTGACATATGTCGTCCCATATAGGCCGATTTCGACAGCGGCTCGAAGTTTTTCCAGCCTGGCACCATGCTTCGGCGAAATTGGCTCGCGCCGGCGCGTTCCCTGACCCGGCGAAATCTCAGGTCGGCGGCAACCGGCCGTTCTCGATGCGCTCCATGCGGTAGCGCAGCAGCCGGATGATGCGGCTTTCGAAATTGACGCTTTCAACGCGGTCGAACCGCAGTTGATCCTGGTCATGCCTGGCAAGCATGGCTGCGGTGATCTCGGCAGCCTTCGCCTTGGCCTCCTGGCAGGTCTTCTGCGGATAGCTCGCTTTCAGCACGTCCTCGAGTTCCCTGGCATGGTTCTTGGCGATCTCGACATGGCGTTCCTCGTGGCGCTTGATGTCGGAAGACAGAGTGTCCCAGAACAATCTTACGCCGGCATCGGCCTTGCGCGGACGGCGCCACTCCGGGAGGATCACCTTGACCTTGACGGTCACGGTGGCGGCGACGATGCGGCAGGAATTCGCATTCTCCGCGTAGCCGACACGCGTGGTGAAGGCCATTTGCGTGGCACCGGGATGCCTCATCCCGGTGCTCTTCACGCGAGGCCCGTGTTTGGTGAGCTGAGTCTCGATGTCGTCTAGCGTCCTGCCGCCGACGGGGAAATAGCTGTATGTCTTCACCAGTGACGCAGCGCCCGCGGGCAAAGCGATCATTGCGAGCATCAGGGCGCAGAGCAGGGGTCGGTTCATCTTGTTGCCTCTTCAGCCACCTTGCGTTACGGCCGTCCTCGACGCAACGAAATTGATCTTTGGCGGATCACACATGGTTGATGGACAATGACGACAAGGCGATGGCAGTTGGCGCACGGACGCCATCTCGACCTTGGCGGCAAGTCGGTGATTGTCGGCATCCTCAACGTCACTCCGGACAGTTTTTTCGACGGCGGGCTGTTCGTCGCGCCCGAACATGCGGTAGCCCAGGCACGCCGCATGACGGAGGAGGGGGCCTCGGTCATCGATGTCGGCGGAGAATCGACGCGTCCCGGCGCCTCCGCGGTAACCGCTGACGAAGAGCAGGCCCGCGTGTTGCCGGTCATCGAGGCGCTGGCCGGGCTTGGCGAGGCGCTGATTTCGGTCGACACCTATCGCGAGGACACTGCCCGGCTGGCGGTGGCGGCCGGCGCGCATATCGTCAACGATGTCTGGGGCCTGCAGCGCGAGCCGGGCATCGCGCGCGTGGCAGCCGAAACCGGCGCCGGGCTGGTGATCATGCACACCGGGCGTGACCGGCAAAAACTGCCCGACGTTATCGAGGACCAGCTTTTCTTCCTCGGGAAATCGCTGGAAATCGCCCGGCGAAGCGGCGTCGCCGATGACCACATCGTGCTCGATCCAGGCTTTGGCTTCGCCAAGGAAACAGCGGAGGAAAACCTCGACGTGATGGCGCGGTTTTCCGAACTCGATGCGTTGGGCTTTCCTTTGATGGCCGGCACATCGCGAAAGCGTTTCATCGGCACTGTTACCGGCCGCGACGCCTCGGCGAGGGGTGCGGGGACCGCGGCGACAAGCGTGATTCTAAGGCTTAAGGGCGCACAGCTTTTTCGCGTCCACGATGTCGCAATCAACATGGATGCACTGGCCATTGCCGATGCTATGCTGGCGCGAGATGTCCGGGGAAGCTGAGCGATGTATGTCATCCGAATGAAGAACTGCGCCTTCTTCGCCCGGCATGGCGTGCTGGACGAGGAGGAAACGCTCGGCCAGCGTTTTTATGTCGATGCCGCCCTCACGGTAGAACCGGGCCGGGCGCTGGTTGATGATTCCATCGACGACACGGTCAATTACGGCATTGCCTTCGCGGTGATCGAAAAGATCGTCACCGGCGAGCGCCGTTTTCTGATCGAAGCGCTGGCACTGGAGGTGGCCCGGGCTCTGACGGCGCGGTTTCCGCAGATCAAAAGGGCCGAAATCACCGTGCGCAAGCCGAACGCGCCGGTGCCCGGTGTGCTCGATCATGTCGAGGTGACCGTTGTCTGGCCAGAATAATACGGTCTACCTCAGCCTTGGCGGCAATCTCGGCGATCCGGCAAAGTCTATGGCTGCGGCGCTGCGCATGTTGGATGGCGACGAGAAGACGCGTGTCGTCGCGGTCTCCTCGCTTTACCGGACGCCGCCCTGGGGCAAGCTCGACCAGCCGGATTTCCTCAATGCGGCAGCCGAAATATCAACTGCGCTTACACCGCGTGCGTTGCTCGATCTGTGTCTCGACGCCGAGCGCCGGCTGAAGCGGGTGCGCGAGGAACGTTGGGGACCGCGCCTGATCGATATCGACATATTGGTGTTCGGCGATCGCATCATCCATGAGACGGGGCTGGAAGTGCCGCATCCGCGCATGCTGGAGCGCGCCTTCGTGCTGGCGCCGCTGGCCGAGATCGCGCCCGGCCTCGCCGTCGGCGGCAGGAGCGTGCCCGAGCGGCTTGCCTCCGTCGATACGGTTGGCATAGAGCGGCTGCCGTCCGGCCGCGACTGGTGGCTGGCCTGACGCCGGCAGGCTCCGCAAGAGATCAGCCGGAGAACCCGCCGCCATCAAGGAACGCCTGTTCCTCCGGCGTCGTTTCGCGGCCGAGCATCCTGTTGCGGTGCGGAAAGCGGCCGAAGCGCCGGATGATTTCCAGATGCTCCTCAGCATATTTCAGATACTCGGGCGCCTTGGTGGCCGTCAGTTCCACCGACCGTTCTTGATCGTCGAGCAGCTCCGAATGCTCATAGGGCAGATAGAGGAAAACACGCAAATCTTCATCGAGCGCCAGATCCTGGCCGGCGGCGATGGCTTTTCCGGCAAAGTATCTCGCCAGCGGGTCGGTCGCATACATGTGCCCGGTGCCGCGAAAGCAGTTTCGCGGAAACTGGTCGAGCAGGATCATCAAGGCGAGCGAGCCTTCAGCATGGTTCGACCAGTCGTCGCATTCGCGCCGGGCGGCGGCATAATGCAGGTCGAGAAACCGGTTGCGGAAGTCGGCATCGAAGGCGTCGTTCTTCTCGAACCACGCATCCTCTCCGGCATCACGCCAGAATTGGGCGACGGCAAGGGCCCGCTCGTCCATTTCGATCATCTGCGAGCTCCTCAGTCGGCCGTTTCGGATTTATGCAGCACGTCGGCGGTCTCTTCATTAAGCGCCTGGCCCGCGCGGCGCGGGGTGCTGAGCGGTGTCGGAATGGGCGTGCCGATATTGCCTTTGAGGAAGCGCGCCCCGGCGCGAACGCCTTCGGCGAGCTGCAACTCGAAACGGGCGGCGTCGCGGCGGCGGACATCCTCGATGACTTCGGCGACGTCTTCGGGATCGACGCCAAGCGCCTCAAGGGTGGAACCGCCGAAGACAAGGGCCGATTCGAAGGTTTCGCGCAGCTGGAAGTCGACGCCGGCCCGGATGAGCTGCAGCGCGGTTCCGCGATCGAAAGCGCGTGCCAGCACGGTCAGCAGGGGAAACTCCGCCTTGATCAGCTCAGCGATGCGGACGGCGGCATCTGGCTTGTCGACGCAGATCAGCACGGCGCGCGCCCGGCCAGCACCGGCGGCGCGCAGAATGTCCAGCCGCGTGCCGTCGCCGTAATAGACCTTGAAGCCGAAATCGGCCGCCGCCTGGATCATCTCGACCTCATTGTCGATGATCGACACGTCGATCCCGCGCAAGAGCAGCGGCTGGCTGGCGATCTGGCCGAAGCGACCGAAGCCGATGATCAGCACGCTGCCGGTAAGGCCGTCGGCAATGTCGACCCCTTCAAGCGACTGCTCGTCGCGCGGCGTCAGATAGCGCAGCGCCAGGATGGCCAGCGGCGTCAGCACCATGGAGATGATGACGATCGCGGTCAGCGTCGCATTGGCCTGGCTGTCGATGATGCCGACCGCCGCCGCGGCGGAGTAGAGAACGAAGGCGAACTCGCCGCCCTGCGCCATGAAGACGGCACGCTCAAGCGCCTCCCGATGGCCGGTCTTGAGCATGCGGGCGACGAGATAGATGCCGATCGCCTTCATTATCATGTAGGCAACGACATAGATGGCGACGAGCCGCCAGTTCTGCGCGACCACATTGAGGTCAAGCGACATGCCGACGGCCAGGAAGAACAGGCCGAGCAGGATGCCCCGGAACGGCTCGATGTCGGCCTCGAGCTGATGACGGAAGGTGGATTCCGAGAGCAACACACCGGCCAGGAAAGCGCCCATTGCCATCGACAGGCCCGAGAGCTGCATGGCAAGCGCTGACCCCAGTACGACCAGAAGTGCGGCGGCGGTCATCACCTCGCGGGCGCGGGAATCGGCCAGGATACGAAAGAGCGGGTTGAGCAGATAGCGTCCGGCCAGCACCAGCCCGACGATCGCGGCAAGACCGATGCCCACCTCCGTCAGCCGCTCCGTCAGGCTCATATGGGCGCCGCCCGGCGCCAGGAATGCGATCAGGGCCAGCAGCGGCACGATCGCCAGATCCTCGAGCAGCAGGATGGAGACGATGCGCTGACCCTTGGGCGCGGCGATTTCGCCACGCTCTTCCAGAAGCTGCATGACGATCGCGGTCGAGGTCAGCACGAAGCCGGCGCCGGCGACGAAGGACTGCGAGACCGGAAAGCCGCCCGCCAGGCCGACCCCGGTCAGCAATAGCGCGCACACACCGACCTGCAATGCCCCTAGGCCAAAGATTTCGCGCCTGAGGCCCCAAAGCCGCGACGGCTGCATTTCCAGCCCGATGATGAACAGGAACATGACGACGCCGAGTTCGGCGACATGAAGAATGGCTTGCGATTCGGCAAAGATACGAAGTCCGAACGGGCCGATCACCACGCCGGCGGCGAGATAGCCGAGGATGGAGCCGAGCCCCAGGCGCTTGAAGATCGGTACCGCGACGACACCTGCGGCGAGCAATGCCACCACCTGGATCAGTTCGCTACCCGATGCTTCTGCTGCCATGCCTGCTGTTCCGCTCTTTCTCTAGGGATCGCCTTCGTTGGGCAATCGAGCGGCCAAGATAGGGGCTTCGGGAGAGATCGAACAGTGCCAATTCGGAACGTGGAGCGACGCATGTTGCCGGCACGTCACACAAGGTTGCGCGACCTTCTTGTTGCGCCTGCTAAGTACTGCTCTGGAGGATCGGCATTGTTGCCCGCGACGGCGTTCAGTTCGGCGCTATCGATCCGACTTCGACAGCATCGATCCGCTTCAGCTTCATGCCGATGACCGGCACCAGTTGCTCGTCGACGCGTACCGCGACCGTCACCGTCATCGAATTGTCGTCGGGCACGAGAGCCTGCATGACGCCGCGCAACTGGTTGCGGTTGATGGTGAAGACGACTTTGTGCGGGTCAACCACGTTGCCGCCGATGATGTCGAGGCCGGAGCCGGCGGCGCCACCCATGAAGCTGCCCTTGTAGCCTTGGCGGCCCTTGTGCTGCACGGTGGCCGACATCTGCTGGGTGAACACGCCGACGCGGCAGCCGCCGTCGAGCGACATGCCGACCTTGCCGTCAGGCGTCGAGCCGGTGAAACTGCAGGTGAATTTGGTGCCTTTGTATTTGCCGGCGACGATTTCTCCCGGGCCGACCCATTTGCCTTCGACCGATCGGAAGAACTGCTTGTCCGGCTCTGCTCCAAGGGCTTTCCCGGCCAGGCCGGCGGTTGCGGCCAGCGCGACGGCCATGGGCAGGACGCTGGACAGAATTGCGCTTTTCATCGACGACACCCGGCAACAAAGAGATCAGTTTGGAACCCACCCGACCATGAACAAGATTGGTTAATGCTTGGTGACCGCTTAAGCCTTATTGCGGGCCAGGTCGAACCAATTGGCATCGTGCAAATGCAGGTAGACAAGCGGCATATCCCCCGAAAACCGGAATCGATTTCAACGGGGGTCACGCGCAAGGATCAAAGCACTACAACTGCCCCTGGAACGCCCGAAGGATACGCGGTTCTTCACTTGTCGGGGGTCGTTTCACTTTCTTTCTTCGTTGCAAACGATGTCAGCGCGGACAGGAAATCGCCCAATCCCGGCCGCCCCGCGGCGCTGAAGGGGAGGGGTCTTGCCGTCTCCATCGCCGCGATGCCGATGCGCGCCGTCATCATGCCGTTGACGACGCCTTCGCCAAGTTTCGCCGAGAGCCGCGCGGCAAGGCCATGGCCAATGATCTGCTGCACGAAGCTATCGCCGACGGCAATCGAGCCGGTGACCGCCAGATGGGCAAGAACGCTGCGCGCCAATCGAAAGAACCCGAGCGTGCCCGGCCGGCCACCGTAGAGCTCGGACAGGCGGCGAATCAATCTGCCGGCTTCGAACACGACATAGGCGACATCGAACAGCGCACGCGGGCTGACGGCCGTCACCAATGACACCCGCTTTGCCGCATCGAGGATCATTGCCTTGGCGCGCGCATCGAGCGGCCCGAGGATTTCAGCCTCGGCCAGGCGCACCAGATTGCCGCCATCGATGATCTCGCCGCGCAGCTCGGCCAGTGCGCGCCTGCCGGCCGCGGTTTCGGGTTTGGCCGCGACAAAGGCGGAGAGTTCGTCGACTACGGCGCGCGCGGCCTTGGGGTCGTCGCGGGCGATGGCGTCGAGCGCTCGTTTCTGCAGCTTTTCGACCTCAGCGAGACGGGAGATCGCCAGGAATTCGCGGACGAGAATGACCAACAGGGCCAAAACCGCGATGGCGGCCATGCCGGCGGCCAGCCATCCCAGCCATTGCGCACGCTGGAACAGGTCGCGAATCAGCTGGTCAGTCCACAGACCGACGGCCAGAGAAACCAGAACGCCGATGGCGCCGAAGAATATGCTGCCGAGCAACGAACGCTTGCGCGGCGCGATTGCCGGCGGTGGTTCCGCGGCGACGATGTCGGGTTCGTCGAAGACGTCGATCTCGGCCGGCACGACGACCGCGACATCGGCCTTTACCGCGCGGGGTTTTCGCACAGCCTGTGTGTCGGAGCGGCGACCTTCCTGTGCTTCCTGGCCCGGTGCTTCCTGGCCCGGTACTTCCTGGATTGGCGGAGCTTCCGGCTCGATGCGGAATGCCGCCGGCTTGCGCGGCGCGGTCATGCCAAATGATCTCCGATCAGGAACTGCACGGCGCGGTCGAGCCTGATATGCGGCAGCGACAGCGTGACGCCTTCGGCGGTGCGTTCGAGTTTTGGCGGGCGAAAGCGTACGAAGCGAATCGCAGGGTCGTCACTGTTCTGCCGATGGTCTGGCCCGGAGATATCGAAAACAGCATCAGCTTTCTTCGGTAAGTCTCCGGGAAATATGGCTGTTTCTGTTTTTCCGTCAAATGTTTCACCGTTGATTTTCTCGCCTTTCAGCGGCGTACCGATAATGACCGGCAGCGTTTCGCGGCCTTGCTTGACCGTGCCTTCGCGCGTCGCGCGCACGGCCGCCATGGCGACCACATCGACATCGGCGCCGGTGAAATTCGCCCGCGCTACGGCGCGGTCGGCGAGCCGCCGCACGATTGCCTGCAGTCGGTCGTGGCTTTCATGATGCAGATGGTCGGCCTTCGTCGCCGCCACCAGGATGCGGTCGATGCGCCTTGAAAAAAAATCTGTCAGGAAATTGCCCCGGCCAGGACGGAAACAGGCGAGGATCTCGGTCACCGCGCGCTCCAGATCGGCCATCGCGCCTGGACCGGCGTTCAGGGCCTGCAAGGCGTCGATCAGGACGATCTGACGGTCGAGGCGGGCGATGTGTTCGCGGAAGAACGGTTTGACGACATGCGTCTTGTAGGCCTCGTAGCGCCGCTCCATCATCGCCTGCAGCGAGCCGGAACGCGCCCGCCGGTCGCTTAAGGCCGGCAACGGCGCGAATGTCAGCGCCGGCGAGCCCTCAAGGTCGCCGGGCATGAGGAAGCGGCCGGGCGGCAAGGTCGAAAGCGCCCGTTCATCGAGCTTGCATGCCTTGAGGTAGGCAGCGAAGCTTTCGGCGAGGCGGCGCGCCGTCATCTCGTCGGCGTCCGCGTCGGGGTCGACGGCGGCGGAGAGTGCCCGCCATTCCTGCGAAAGTTCCACGCGCACCGGCAACACGGCCATCTCGAAGGCTTCGCGTGAGAAATCGGCGTAGGATTTGCCGAGCAGCGGCAGGTCGAGCAGCCACTCGCCGGGATAATCGACGATATCGACCGACAATCTGCCTGATGAAAACATGCGGCTCCAGCCGGAGGCCGATTCATATTCGATGGTCAGCCTGAGCTCGGAAATGGCGCGCGTCGAATCCGGCCACAGGCGGTCATTGACCAAGGCGGCGACGTGATCCTCGTACTGGAAGCGTGGTACGGCGGCGTCAGGCTGCTCTTCCAAGAAAGCCCGGGCTATTCGTCCGGATTTCTGCGCCTCGAACAGGGGCAGGCGCCCGCCATGGATCAGGTTGTGGACGAGAGCCGAGATGAACACCGTCTTGCCCGCGCGCGACAGTCCGGTCACGCCAAGGCGCAGCGACGGTGAAAAAAGCCCGGCGGCGCGCCCCGACAGCGTATCCAGGGCAATCCTCGCCTCGTCGGTGAAAGTGGTCAGCGATGATGCCAAATCTGCTCTCTTGGACTCCCGTGGCCTCCGATATAGGCCTTGCATCGCAGGTTTGAAATGGCGTCAGGGCTCGGCCGGCGTCATAAAGGCTTCGAGATAGCCTGCACCTTGAGCTGCATGGGCAAGCTTGCCTGGAAAACGGACCACCGCCAGGCCGGACGTTGGGAAACCATGGTTCAGCAACCCCCGTGCCGCCTCGTCGCCGTCGCCCGAAAGTGCCAGTGCGAGATCCTCCGTCATCGGGTTGTGGCCGATGACGAGCAGGGAGTCCGGCCCACCCGAACCTGGCCCCCCATTGTCGCGGACGGCGGCCAGATAGGCGGCGGCGTCCTCGCTGTAGAGCGTGTCGAGGAACAGCACCCGGCCGGTATCGGTATGTCCGGCTAGGCTTTCCAGCGTTTGGCGCGCCCGCTTTGCGTTGGAGCAAAGGGTAAGATCGGGGGTGTAGTTGCGGATCCGCATGAGGGTGCCCATCATTTCGGCGTCGGCGACGCCCGATGCATCGAGCGGGCGATCGAAGTCGCGGACGCCGGGCAGCGCCCATCCGGCTTTCGCATGCCTCAACAGATAAAGTCTGCTCACCAAACCCCCGTTCATGTCGGCGCAGGCGCCAGGACTATAGCAGGATTAGCTATGAGAAAGGCTTCGCGCACAATGGCTGGCATCGTTCAAACCTAACGAATCATAAGCGAATTCGGTCTTGCCCTTCATGCGAAGGATGTCGCCGATGCCGTTCGGTCCGACATTAACAATTGCGTGAAACTGTCGCGGATTGCGCTTGTGCAGCCTTCGGTCCGCGAATATATAGGCGCCAAATTTGGGGTTGTTGGGTGAGTCGAATGAACGACATCGTTACCGCCGATTACGTACCCTCTGAAGACGAGCCGTTTATGAATGAACGGCAGAAATCCTACTTTCGCCTGAAGCTCGTCACCTGGAAGAACGACATACTGCGCGAAGCGCGCGAAACTCTCGAGATCCTGCAGCAGGAAAACGCCAACCATCCCGATCTGGCCGATCGCGCCTCGTCGGAAACCGACCGCGCCATCGAACTGCGCGCCCGCGATCGCCAGCGAAAACTTATTTCAAAGATCGATTCCGCACTCCAGCGCATCGATGAGGGTACTTACGGCTATTGCGAGGAAACCGGCGAACCCATCGCGCTGAAACGGCTCGATGCTCGTCCGATCGCGACCTTGTCAATCGAGGCGCAGGAGCGCCACGAGCGCCGCGAAAAGGTCTACCGCGACGACTGAAGCGTCGCCATCGGGCAAGAACAGTCAATGGCCGGGATATCCCCGGCCATTCTTGTTTGGCTATTTTTTCTGACTGGAAAGCTCGCCGAGAAGTCTCGTCATCTCGTCATCGAGAGACTGTGGCGCCTTTGCCGCCGGCTTGCCCGCAGTCCTGCTGGTGGGCGAATCGTCGAGTGAGAACTCAAGCTCCCGCATCAGCGTATCGTCGACGGAGGCCTGGTTATCCGGCGACGGCGCGTGTCGGGCGACACTGCCATTTCCAGATCCATGTGGGGGCAACGAAGCGATGGCCGCCGGTTGGGACGGCTGTGTTGCCGGCCTTGGCGCCGGTTCCATCTGACGGGGGCGGACAGGCGCTGGTGCGGCGCTTGCCGATTGCTGCGGTGCCTGCTTGGCGGGCGTGGGAGCAGGTTGAGGCGGGCGTGGCCGCGGTGCCGGCTGATGGCCACCGCTATCCCCGGTCAGTGCAGGACGGCGCGGCGCAGCCAGCCTGATGTCTCGTTCGACGACGACATCGGTCGGGCCGCCAATCAGCAGCAGGTGCTCTATATCGTCGCGGCGCACCAGAACCAGCCGGCGGTGACTGTCGACAGCGGTAGCGTCCATGACGGCCAGCCGGGTCTTGCGGTTTCTGCCACCGGCAACGAATGTTCCGAAGGTCAGGCTGCGGACCAGCTTGATGACCAGCAAAACAATGACCAGGAGGACAAGCGCGGCAACCGCCCACAGGATTGCTGCGGCATAACCAGGACCCGCCACGCTATCCAGCCACTGCAGCATCGGTGCCCCCAAAACGGCTTTCGAAGAAACGCGACACTAGACCGTTGCGGCACGCTACCGCAAGTTGCCTTTGTCGCATCGTGAACAGCGTGAAACATCAAAGCGCGTTGCGTTTGAACGGATTCATGCAAGGCGCATCAAGTCTTGTTTTCATGCATGCCGTTGTCGCAAAACCGCCGCGCACTTTTGCACCGTAGAGATTAGCCGCCGAACGCGTCATTTTTAGGGTGGATTTGCCGCCGAGGCCTTTTCCAGGCATTGAGAATGTGATTCAACCGGGCAGGGGCAAGTACCGGAATTCACAAGCAGGGGCACATGGTCAAGGAAGCGCGCGGCGATTTCTATCCGGTACCTATCGTCGACCAGAACACGCGACCGGGTGCGGTTACCCGGCTCATCGTCTTCATCGTCGTCCTGACGGGGGCCGCGATCGTTTTCGGCCTGTTCCGCGACCGTCTTGGCGATCCCTTCCTGCTTGGAATGCTTGGCGTGCTGGCAATGATCGGCGTCGGCTTTCTGTTCGCCACCGCGATCGGTTTTGTGCAGATCACACCGCGTTCGACAAACGACGAGCTGTCGAAAGCCTTCGTCGATTCAATGTCGCAGGGCCTTCTCGTCACCGACACCAAAGGCCGTGTCGTCTATGCCAATCGGGCCTATGCCGACATGACGGGGGCTGCGTCCGCGGCGGATCTCAAGACAGTCGAAGGATTGCTCTCCGATGTTCCCGAAGCCTCGGTGACCATATACAGGCTGGCATCCGGCCTGCGCGATGGCCAGCCCGGCGACGGCGAGTTTCGGCTCGCGCAATCCATTCGCCCCGGCACTGAGCCCGGCGCGCGCTGGTACCGGGCACAGGCTCGCGCCTTCAACGTGCCGGGCCAGAGGCTGCCGCTACTCGCGTGGCAACTCGCCGACATCTCGCAGGAGCGGGCCGAGCAAGAGCGCTTCTTCCTCGATCTGCAAAAGGCCATCGATCATCTCGACCATGCGCCGGCCGGTTTCTTTTCGGCCGATCAGGAGGGCCGGGTCACCTATATCAACGCCACGCTGGCGGAATGGCTGGGCATCGACCTGACGAGTTTCACGCCCGGCGCCGTGACGCTTCCCGAGATCGTGGCTGGCGACGGCATGGCGCTGGTCCGCTCGGTCAAGGCCGATCCCGGCACCACGCGCAACGCAGTCATCGATCTCGATCTGACGACAATGACCGGCGAGGCGCTGCCCGTGCGTTTCATGCATCGCGTTTCGGCCAGCCGCGAGGGCCTCAACGGCCCGACCCGCACCATCGTGCTCAACCGGACCCAGGGTGAGGATGCGTCCGCCGATCTTCGCGCCTCGGAGATCCGCTTCACCCGGTTTTTCAATTCGACGCCGATGGCGATCGCGGGCGTCGACCAGAGCGGCCGCATCCTGCGCACCAACGCGCCGTTCCTGTCGCTGTTTTCCACCGTCGTCGATCGCGATGCCGTCGACCGCCGCGTTCGGCTCGATACGGTGGTCCATGAGCGCGACCGGCCCGCCTTTGCTGCTGCATTCGAAAAGGCCAGGCAGCGGCAGGCCGATATCGAGCCTATCGATACGTTGCTGCCCGGCAACGAGGAGCGGCACATACGCTTCTACGTCAACGCGGTTGCCGACGGCACAGGCGGTGAGGGCGCCGAGGAATCGGCCATCGTCTACGCCGTCGAGACCACCGAGCAGAAGGCGCTCGAAGGCCAGATGGCGCAAAGCCAGAAGATGCAGGCGGTCGGCCAGCTTGCCGGCGGAATCGCGCACGACTTCAACAATGTGCTGACCGCCATCATCATGGCGTCGGATCTCTTGTTGACCAACCACCGCCCGTCGGATCCGTCCTTCCCGGACATCATGAACATCAAGCAGAACGCCAACCGGGCGGCCTCGCTGGTGCGGCAACTGCTGGCCTTCTCGCGCAAGCAGACGCTCAGGCCGGAAGTGCTCAACCTGACCGATGTGCTTGCCGATCTCAGGATGCTGCTGGCCCGCCTGGTCGGCAACGACATCAAGCTGAAGGTCGATCATGGCCGTGACCTGTGGCCGGTTAAGGTCGACATCGGGCAATTCGAGCAGGTGGTGGTCAATCTGGCGGTCAATGCGCGCGACGCGATGCCGACTGGCGGCGAGCTCACCGTGCGCACCAGGAACGTGACAGCGGAGGAGAGCAAGACCTTTTCCTACCGTGAACTGGCCCCGGCCGACTATGTGGTCGTCGAAGTGGAAGACACGGGCAGCGGCATCGCGCCCGATGTCCTGAAGAAGATTTTCGAACCTTTCTTCACCACCAAGGAGGTGGGCAAGGGCACCGGGCTTGGCCTGTCGATGGTCTATGGCATCATCAAGCAGACGGGCGGCTTTATCTTCTGCGATTCCGAGGTCGACAAGGGATCCGTCTTCCGCATCTTCCTGCCGCGTCACATTGCAGAGGTGAAAAAGCCAGGCGAGCCCGGCGAGGCGCCGGCAACACCTGCCAAGATCGCCGAATCGGCCAAGGATTTGTCGGGCTCGGCCACAGTGCTGCTGGTCGAGGACGAGGATGCCGTGCGCATGGGCGGCATGCGAGCGCTGACGTCGCGTGGCTATACCGTCCACGAGGCATCCTCGGGCGTCGAGGCGCTGGAAGTCTTCGAAGCGCTTGGCGGCAAGGTCGACATCGTCGTTTCCGACGTGGTGATGCCGGAAATGGACGGGCCGACGCTGCTCGGCGAATTGCGCAAGCGGCAACCGGACATCAAATTCGTCTTCGTTTCCGGTTATGCCGAGGACGCGTTCGCCAGAAACCTGCCGGCGGACGCGCATTTCGGTTTCCTGCCGAAGCCGTTTTCGCTCAAGCAACTGGCCACGATCGTCAAGGACGTGCTTGAATCCTGAGGCATGTCACCCAAGGCAAAACAACCCGAGGCGCGTGATCTGCCAGAGGCGCGCAGCCTGAATGTGATCGAGTTCACAGACGCCCGTGTCCGGCCTTTTACAGCTGGCGGTGCCGGAGAACGAGCCGTCCGTTCATAACCAGTGAGGTCCGGCCACTGGAGCTTCGCAATCGCCGCTTGCGCATCGACGCCAGCCTGCCATGATTGCGACGACAACGCGGCGGGGAATTGGGGTAGATGCCGTGACGCCGCACAACGAGGCTGCTAGGGGCGATTATGCCGAAACGGTGCTGTTGCCGGGTGACCCGGAGCGCGCCGAATGGATGGCTGAAACTTTTCTCGAAGCGCCGCGTTGCGTCAACCGCCGCAGGGGCGCCCTCGGGTTCACAGGTCTTTTCCAGGGCAGACCGGTCAGCATCCAGACGACGGGGATCGGTGTCTCGTCCTTCCTGATCTACGCCCATGAATTGCTGGACTTCCATCGCGTCAAGACGCTGATCCGCACCGGCACCTGCGGCGCCTTGACCGCCGAGGTCGGGCTGCGCAGCCTGGTGATCTCGCAATCGGTTCGCGCAGAAAGTGCAGGGAGTGGCCAGGTCTACGGGCTCTACGATGCCGCTGCCGGTCCCGATCCGGCGCTGCTTGCCCGCGCACTGGCCAGGGCTGGCGAACTCGGCATCAAACATTATGCCGGGCTGACGGCCTGCAGCGATATATTCTATCATCCCGAGGGGCGCGCCCGCTTCGCCCAGGTGCAGGCTGAAGGCGCACTCGCCGTCGACATGGAAACCAGCGCGCTCTACCGCATCGCATCGCATTTCGGCGCCCGGGCTCTGTCGATCTTGTCCGTCGTCGATAATGTGGTGACCAGCGAGCAAACGGACTATTCCGAACGTCAGGCGCTTTTCACCGATATGGCCCGGCTGGCGCTGGAGGTTGCGGCCGAAAGCTAGGCCGCTTCCCGTTTCGGCGCCGTCTGCTCTTCCATGCCAGGCCGGTGCCCGCGCAGATAGAGGGCGCATGTGGTGCGCAGCATCGACGCGAAGTTCGGAATCTGGCCATTGATCTCGATGGCCTCGTCATAGAGCTTCGAGATGAATTTCGGCGTCGTCAAACCCTGGCTGTCGGCGATCTCGTCGAGCAGTGTCCAGAAGGTCGCCTCGAGCTGGATGCTGGTCGAGTGCCCATCGATGCGGATCGAGCGGTTGATCTGGCGGTAGCCCTCCGGATCCTGTCCGGCAAAAACCCTGCACATCGTTACCTCCCATTGTTGTTGGTTTTGGGCGCAATCAGCAGCGATTCGCGCCTTTGAACAGAGCCGGTCCCTCCCGGCCATCTTCAGCTGGAAAACAGAAAACGGCAATCGGACTTTCGTCCTTGGCAGGAATGGTATCGGGCTGGTGACGGCGGTGCGTGGTAACCGGCTGCCACCACCTTTTCCCAACGCCGCTCATAATCGCTTCAAGGCAAGCAGCAGCGGAGACTGATTTGGCGAAGGCAATCCACACCATGATCCGGGTTCTCGACGAGGCCCGGTCCGTCGATTTCTACCGGAACGCCTTCGGACTGGATGTTGCCGATCGGCTCGATTTCGAGAGCTTCACGCTCATTTATCTCAGCAATGCCGATACTTCGTTCGAGCTCGAACTGACCGTCAACAAGGGCCGGCAGGAGCCTTATGCGCTCGGCGACGGCTATGGCCATTTTGCGGTTTCGGTCGCCGATCTGGACAGCGAGCACGACCGGCTCGGCGCGCTCGGGCTCGCCCCGAAGAAGATCGTCGAGTTCAACCGCGACGGCGTGCTGCTTGCCCGCTTTTTCTTCATCGAGGATCCCGACGGCTATAAGATCGAGGTCCTGCAGCGCAGCGGACGCTTCAAATAGGAGAGATCACGGCCGCGCCGGCTGGCGCGGCGCCAGCAATGGCACCCCTCGGGTGCAAATAGCAAGCAAGGGAGGAACAAATGGTCACGATCTACGAGAGGAAGCTGGGCTTTGAGGGGAAACCCGGCCTATCGCGCCGCGAGCTGCTGAAACGCGGCGGGGCAAGCGCATTGCTGGTGATTTCAGGCAGCGCCGTCATCAGCCCGGAACATGCCTGGGGCCTTGAAACATCGGCGCTCAAGCCGCAAACCATGGCAACGCTGATCCAGATGGCGCGCGACATCTACCCGCACGACCAGGTGCCCGACAAATATTACGCTATCGCCGTCAAAGCGCATGACGAGCAGGCCGGGAAAGATCCCGCCCACAAGGATCTCATCGAAAAGGGTATCGCCGATCTCGACTTGAAGTCGGGCAAGGACGGCTACAACGGTCTCGGCTGGGAGGAGCAGCGCGTCGCCGTGCTCAAGCAGATCGAGGGCACGCCGTTCTTCCAGGCAGTCCGCGGCGGGCTGGTCGTCGGCCTCTACAACCAGAAGGAGGTCTGGCCGATCTTCGGCTACGAGGGCGAATCCTACTCCAAGGGCGGCTATATCGCGCGCGGTTTCGACGACATCGAGTGGCTCTGAGCCTCGTTCGTCCCTGACCGCATCAGACACACATCATGGGAGGAAACCATGGCAGCACCATTTGATCTCAAGAACGATGGCGTGGTCGTCATCATCGGCTCGGGCGCCGGCGGCGGCACGCTCGGCAACGAACTCGCCCAGAAGGGCGTCGACGTGGTCATCCTGGAGGCGGGCGCCCGCCACGAGTATGAGGATTTCATCAACGACGAGTGGGATTCCTTTGCCCAACTCGCCTGGACGGACAAGCGCACGACGTCGGGGGACTGGCGGGTGGCGAAGGACTTTCCCAATTTGCCGGCATGGATCGTCAAGTCGGTTGGCGGCTCGACCACGCATTGGGCGGGCGCTTCGCTGCGCTTCCAGGAGCATGAATTCAAGACGCTCTCGACCTATGGCAAGCTGGAAGGCGCGACGTTGCTCGACTGGCCGATCACGCTGGCCGAGATGGAGCCCTACTATGCCAAGGCCGAAGCCAAGATGGGCGTCACCGGAACCAATGATTGGCCGAGGCTGCCGGGGAACAACAACTTCAAGGTGCTGAAGGCCGGCGCCGACAAGCTCGGCTACAAGGAGTGCCACACCGGCAACATGGCGATAAACTCGGTCGACCGCGACGACCGCAACTCCTGCCAGCAGACCGGTTTCTGCTTCCAGGGCTGCAAATGGGCCGCCAAATGGTCGACGCTCTATGCCGAGATCCCCAAGGGCGAGGCGACCGGCCATCTCGAGGTCAGGCCGAATGCCATGGCTATCAAGATCAACCACGATGCGTCAGGCAAGGTCACCGGCGTCGTCTATGCCGACAAGGACGGCAAGCTGCAGGAGCAGAAGGCCCGCATCGTCGCCGTCGCCGGCAATTCGATCGAGAGTCCGCGTCTGCTGCTCAATTCGGCATCGAGCAAGTTCCCCGATGGTCTCGCCAATTCGTCGGGGCAGGTGGGTAAGAACTACATGCGCCACACCACCGGCTCGGTCTACGCCATCTTCGACAAGCCGGTGCACATGTATCGCGGCACCACCATGGCCGGCATCATCCGCGACGAGGCGCGCCATGATCCGTCGCGCGGCTTCGTCGGCGGCTACGAGCTCGAGACGCTGTCGATAGGCCTGCCTTTCATGGCAGCCTTCCTTGATCCCGGCGGCTGGGGCCGCTCCTTCACCACGGCGCTTGACCACTACGACCACATGGCCGGCCTGTGGATCGTCGGCGAGGACATGCCGCGCGCGGAAAACCGCATCACGCTGCATGCCGACATGAAGGACGATCACGGCATGCCGATCGCCGATGTTCATTTCGACGACCACGCCAACGACACGGCGATGCGCAACCATGCCTACAAGCAGGGCTCGGCGCTCTACGCGGCGGTCGGCGCGACCCGCACCTTCCCGACGCCGCCCTATCCCTCGACCCACAATCTCGGCACCAACCGGATGAGCGAGAAGGCGGAAGACGGCGTCGTCAACAAGCATGGCCAGGCGCACGACATCAAGAACCTGTTCGTGTCGGACGGCAGCCAGTTCACCACCGGCGGCGCCGAAAATCCGACACTGACGATCGTGTCGCTGGCAATCCGCCAAGCCGAGTACATCGCCGGACAGATGTCGGCGAAGAGCATTTAGCCGACAGCATCCTCCCGACTGCCTGCTGGCGCGGAACCGGCAAGGTTCCGCGCTTTTTTGGCGTCAACCCTTCGTGCAGGTCGAAGCGGTGAAGGCGCCGTCGGGCTGCCGCATGATGATGTCGAAGGACGGGCTGGTCTGTCCGTCCAGAGTGGCCTGGGTAAGCGAGATCGAGTTGCCGCCGGTGGTATAGCCGCCCAATGGACCAAGCCAGGTGATCACGCCATTGGCGTCCATCTGATAATTATAGCCCTGCTCAGCAATCCCGAACGTGACCGGGCCGCTATAGCGATTGCCCTTGATGGTGATGTCGCCGAGGTTGAGGAACATGTTTCAGCATCGCGCTTATGCTTGCAGCCACCGGCGGGGCGCGCGCCGACTTCAGCGACGGCAAAATGCCGGACGGCACCTATCATTGCGAAGTCTATCTGCTTGGCCTTCGGCGAGTTAAATGCAATGCAGCCTAAAATGTAGGCATTTTAGGCATTTGGGCAAAATCTAGGCAGAGATGCGCAATTTTTTCCCTGCAAAACTTTAGCGATTCCGCTCCATCATTGCCGGCTAATATTATAAGAAGCTGATAACGTTTGAAAATTCCTGCCTTTTCTACGGTCCGCCGCCAGTTGGCACGGAGGTTGCTTTGCATTGGTGCGGTGCAGTCAACCAGCTTGGGAGTGTGGAATATGAGGGGTAGTTTCTCGACAATAACGAAAACGGTTTCGGCGGGCGTGGTCGCGGCGGGTCTGTTGATGTCCGTCCCGGCCAAAGCGGCCGACGACACGATCAAGGTGGGTATTCTCCATTCGCTGTCGGGGACCATGGCGATTTCGGAGACGACGCTGAAGGACGCCATGCTGATGCTCATCGAGGAGCAGAATGCCAAGGGCGGCCTGCTCGGCAAGAAACTTGAGGCGGTCGTTGTCGACCCGGCTTCCAACTGGCCGCTCTTCGCCGAAAAGGCGCGCGAGTTGATCTCCAAGGACAAGGTGGCGGCGGTGTTCGGCTGCTGGACCTCGGTGTCACGCAAATCGGTGCTGCCGGTATTTTCCGAGCTCGACAACATCCTGTTCTACCCCGTCCAGTATGAGGGCGAGGAGAGCGAGCGCAACGTGTTCTACACGGGTGCCGCGCCGAACCAGCAGGCCATTCCCGCCGTCGACTATCTGATGAGCGAGGACGGCGGCTCGGTAAAGCGCTGGGTGCTTGAAGGCACCGACTACGTCTATCCGCGCACCACCAACAAGATTCTCGAGGCCTATCTGAAGGCCAAGGGCGTCGCCGCGGAGGACATTATGGTCAATTACACGCCATTCGGCTTCTCCGACTGGCAGACCGAAGTTTCGGCAATCAAGAAATTCGGTTCGGCGGGCAAGAAGACCGCTGTCGTCTCGACCGTCAATGGCGACGCGAACGTGCCGTTCTACAAGGAACTCGGCAACCAGGGCATCAAGGCCGAGGACATCCCGGTCATGGCCTTCTCGGTCGGCGAGGAAGAGCTTGCCGGTCTCGACACCGCGCCGCTGGTCGGCCATCTCGCCGCCTGGAACTATTTCGAGAGCGTCGATACGCCCGAGAATAAGAAGTTCATCGCCGACTGGCACAAGTTCATCAAGAATGACAAGCGCACCACCAACGACCCGATGGAAGCCCACTATATCGGCTTCAACATGTGGGTGAAGGCGGTCGAGAAGGCCGGCACCACCGATCCGGACAAGGTCATCGACGCGATGATCGGCGTCTCCGTGCCGAACCTGACCGGCGGCTATTCGACGATGATGCCGAACCATCACATCACCAAGCCGGTGCTGATCGGCGAGATCCAGGCCGACGGCCAGTTCGAGACGGTGTCGCAGACCTCTGGTCTCGTGATGGGCGATGAATGGTCCGACTATCTGCCTGACTCCAAGGACCTGATCTCCGATTGGCGCGCGCCTCTGTCCTGCGGCAACTTCAACGTCGCCACCGGCAAGTGCGGCGGCAAGGGAACCAACTGATCCCGGTCTGGGCCGGTTAGGCCCATGGCCGGTTCTGGGCCGTTAGGCCCATGGCCGGTCTGGACCGTCAGGTCCATGGCCCGGTCTGGACCGTGAGGTCCACGACCAAGGCCGCGAAGCGTCCGGGCGAACTCCTCCTCCAGTCCGCCCGGACGCAGAATTCGAACTCCTCAGGAGTAGCTGAACGGATGATCTTTTTGCGCGCTCTCGGCCTGGTGCTGCTGTTTCTGCTGGCAAATCTGTTGCCGGCAAACGCTGCCGAAGCCGATCTGCGCGCGATCATCGCGAAATTTGCCACAACCGCGAATTTCTCGGCCACCGAGGCCGTGGTGCGCGAGCTTGCCGCCACCGGCGATCCCTTGGTGGAACGCCCGCTTGCAGCGCTCGCGGAAGGCGATCTCTATGTTCGCAAAGCCGATTCCCTGGTCTTCGTCGGCAAGGAGGGCGGCGACAGCGTCGAACTCCTCGATCCCCTGAGCGGCGAAAAATCGGGTGAAGCAGCCAAGTCGGACATCACCAAGATCAAGGTCAACAACACGTTGCGCCGCGTCATCCGCGACGCGCTGGGGACGCTGACGCTACGGGCCAAGGAGCCGGCCGTGCGCATCGCCGCCGCCGTAACCATGTTCAAGACGCCCGATGCCACCAACATCGAGCCGCTCGACGCAGCGATTGCCGCCGAGACCGATGCAAACGTCAAGGTACTGTTCGAACAGGCGCGCGCCGCGTCGGTTCTGGTTTCTGACAAGCCCGAAGCCGACAAGCTTGCGGCAGTCGCCCTGATCGGCGCGCGCGGCGATCGCGATGCGCTCTCGCTGCTGACCTCGGTCGAAGCGAATTCGCAAGGCGCGGTCAAGGACGCGGCGACTGCGGCAATCGGCACCATCAATTCGACGCTCGCCTTCTGGGATGCCGGCCAGAACATCTGGTACGGCATTTCGCTGGGGTCGGTGCTGCTGCTTGCCGCTATCGGCTTGGCCATCACGTTCGGCGTCATGGGTGTCATCAACATGGCACATGGCGAGATGGTCATGCTCGGCGCCTACACCACCTTCGTCGTCCAGGAGGTGATCCGCAATTCCTTTCCCGGCCTGTTCGACTGGTCGCTGGTCATCGCGCTGCCGCTCGCCTTTCTCGTAGCGGCCCTGGTCGGCCTTGCCATTGAGCGCGGCGTCATCCGCTTCCTCTATGGCCGGCCGTTGGAAACGCTGCTCGCGACATGGGGTGTCTCGCTGATCCTGCAGCAGGCGGTGCGCACCATCTTCGGGCCGACGAACCAGGAGGTCGGCAATCCGTCCTGGATGTCAGGCTCGTTCGATGTCGGCCAGCTAGCGATCACCTGGAACCGCCTCTGGATCCTGGTTTTTTCGCTCTGCGTGTTTGCGCTGTTGCTCTATGTGATGAAGCGCACGCCCTGGGGCCTGCAGATGCGCGCCGTCACCGCCAACCGCCGCATGGCCGCTTCGATGGGCATCAGGACGCCGTGGGTGGACGCGCTGACCTTTGCGCTTGGTTCCGGCATTGCCGGCATTGCCGGCGTCGCGCTCAGCCAGATCGACAATGTCTCGCCCAATCTCGGTCGCGGCTACATCATCGACAGTTTCATGGTCGTCGTCTTCGGCGGCGTCGGCAATCTCTGGGGCACGCTGGTCGGCGCCTTCTCGCTCGGCATCGTCAACAAGTTCCTCGAACCCTATGCCGGCGCCGTGCTGGGCAAGATCGTCGTGCTGGTGCTCATCATCCTGTTCATCCAGAAACGCCCGCGCGGCCTGTTCGCGCTGAAGGGCAGGGCGGTGGAAGCATGATCACGGGACGCTTCTTCGCCGCCGGCGCCGACCGCCGCATCGCCATCACGATCTTCATCCTGCTCGCCGCCGCCATCATCGTGCCGCTGCTCAATCTTGCGGTCTCGCCGGCAAGCGCCTTCTACGTGCCGTCCTATATCGTCGCGCTCACCGGCAAGTACCTCTGCTATGCGTTGCTCGCGCTGGCGCTCGATCTGGTCTGGGGCTATTGCGGCATCCTCTCGCTCGGCCATGGCGCCTTCTTCGCGCTCGGCGGCTATGCGATGGGCATGTATCTGATGCGCCAGATCGGCTCGCGCGGCGTCTACGGCAATCCGCTGCTGCCCGATTTCATGGTGTTCCTCAACTACAAGGAATTGCCATGGTTCTGGTACGGTTTCGACCATTTCTGGTTCGCCGCAATCATGGTGCTTGCGGTGCCAGGCCTGCTCGCTTTCGTCTTCGGCTGGTTCGCCTTTCGCAGCCGCGTCACCGGCGTCTATCTGTCGATCATCACCCAGGCGATGACCTACGCGCTGCTGCTTGCCTTTTTCCGCAACGACATGGGTTTTGGCGGCAATAACGGCCTGACCGATTTCAAGGATATTCTGGGCTTCAACGTGCAGGCCGACACGACGCGCTCGGCGCTGTTTGCGGCGAGCGCCGTCACGCTGGCGCTTGCCGTCTTTGTCACCTGGGCGATCGTCGGCTCCAAATACGGCAAGCTGTTGATGGCGGTGCGCGACGCCGAAAGCCGCACGCGCTTCCTCGGCTGGCGGGCGGAGAACGTCAAGCTGTTCGCCTTTACCGTTTCGGCTGTCATGGCCGGTATCGCCGGGGCGCTCTACGTGCCGCAGGTCGGCATCATCAATCCGGGCGAGTTCGAACCGTCCAACTCGATCGAGGTCGTGGTGTGGTCAGCCGTTGGTGGCCGCGGCACCATCGTCGGGCCAATCATCGGCGCGCTTCTGGTCAATGCCGGAAAGTCCTGGTTCACCGGCGTGTTGCCCGAATTCTGGCTGTTTGCGCTGGGTGGCCTGTTCGTCGCCGTCACGCTGTTCCTGCCCAAGGGCATTATCGGGATGTGGGATTCCTGGCGTGGCAACGCCAAGGCTATGCGGGCGGCCTCGATCGCCGAGGAGGCCGGCACCGATCCTGACGTGCCGCCGGAGAAGATCGTTCGCAGCGCAGCGAGGACGCCGGGCGACTGGTCCGCTTCCGGCCCTGAACCGCAGCCGGCGGAGTAGAGCGATGTCGAAGTCGAACACCATCCTCTATCTCGACGGCGTCTCGGTTTCCTTCGACGGGTTTCGCGCCATCAACAATCTGTCGCTGGTGCTCGACAAGGGCGAGATGCGCGCGATCATCGGTCCCAACGGCGCCGGCAAGACGACGATGATGGACATCGTCACCGGCAAGACGCGGCCCGACCAGGGCGAGGTTTTCTTCGACGGCCAGGTCGACCTGACCAAGCATGACGAGGCCGAGATCGCCATGATGGGCATCGGCCGGAAATTCCAGAAGCCGACCGTCTTCGAAAGCCACACGATCGAGGAGAACCTGATGCTGGCGCTGAAGGGGCCGCGCTCGATCTTCCCGGCGCTGTTCCATCGCCGCTCAGTGGCCGAGGCGCGGCAGATCGACGACATCCTCGGCATCATCCGGCTCGGCGACAAGCGCGACGAACTTGCCGCCAATCTGAGCCATGGACAGAAGCAATGGCTCGAGATCGGCATGCTCCTGGCGCAGGACCCAAAGCTGCTGCTGGTCGACGAGCCGGTCGCCGGCATGACCGATGCCGAGACCGAGGAGACGGCACGCCTGCTCAGGGATATCGCGCGCGACCATTCGGTCATCGTTGTCGAGCATGACATGCATTTCGTGCGCGAGCTGGGTGTCAAGGTCACTTGCCTGCATGAGGGCTCGGTGCTGTCCGAAGGCTCCCTCGATTTCGTCTCGGCCGACGAGCGCGTCGTCGAAGTCTATCTCGGGAGATGATCATGGTCTGGCGGGTTTCGTTCCATCGTTTCGACCTCTCCTTCGTCAGGCGTTGGAGAAGGCGCTGACCATGCTCGAAGTCTCCAACGCCACGCTGCACTACGGCGCCGCCCAGGCGCTGCGCGGCGTCTCGCTCAAGGCCGGCGCCGGCAAGATCACCTGCGTGCTCGGCCGCAATGGCGTCGGCAAAACCAGTTTGATGAGATCGATCGTCGGCCACCATCGGCTGACGAGCGGAAGCGTTGCCTTCGAGGGGAAGGCGCTCGACCGGAGCGCGGCGTATGACCGCGCCCGGTCGGGCATCGCATTCGTGCCGCAGGGCAGGGAGATCTTTCCTCTGCTCAGCGTGCGGGAAAACCTCGAATCGGGATTCGCGCCGCTGAAGCGCGCCGACCGCAACATTCCCGGCCATGTCTTCGAGCTGTTTCCGGTGCTCAAGCAGATGCTGGCGCGCCGCGGCGGCGACCTCTCCGGCGGCCAGCAGCAGCAGCTTGCCATCGGCAGGGCGCTGGTGATGCGGCCGAGGCTGCTGGTACTCGACGAGCCGACCGAAGGCATCCAGCCGTCTATCATCAAGGATATCGGGCGCGCCATCCGCTACCTGCGCGACCAGGCTGGCATCGCCGTGCTATTGGTCGAACAATATCTCGATTTCTGCCGGGAATTGGCCGACGAGGTGAATATCATGGACCGCGGCCAGATCGTCCACACCGGCCCGGCGGAAGATCTCGACAGGGCGGATGTCCGCAAATTCCTGACCGTCTAGATTCTTCTCCAATCCCGCTGCTTGCAACTCTGGCGCGTTGAAGATTGCATGCTAGGCTTTGCTTGGCCTTGGTGAGTCGGCCGCTTTCCGTATCAGTCTCAATCGGCAGATCAGAGGAAGGTGCAAGCCGCGCCACCACGCTTCGTGCGAGCGGCTTCCCTCCTGTGGTTTGATTGTTGTTTCAACTTTTCGGGCACCAGGGACAGCCTATGGAACGTTACGTCGAGGACTATCAGAAACGACGGCTAACCGAGCGCGTCGACATCATGATCGCCATCAACATTCTGAAATCGGAGGGGTATGACCACGACGAACTGATCGCGGAGATCACCAAGGTCTTCTATGTCGACCTCGACGCCTACAATGAGATCGTCATGGCGGCTTGAGGATTGGCTGAGGTTGCTGCGCCGCTAGCTCGCGCGTCGCAGTGTCGAAACACGGTTGCGGCCGCCGCGCTTGGCGGCGTAGAGCGCCTTGTCGGCGCGGCTGAGCACCTTGTCGAAGCTCATTCCTTCTTTGCTGCCGAAAGCGAACCCGGCGCTGACCGTGCATGTCAGGGGACGCGTCTCGGTCTCGATGACGCGCGCGGCGAAGGCGGTGCGTATGCGTTCGGCGGCAAGCTCCACCGTTTCGGGAAGGGTGCGTTTCAAAACCAGCGCGAATTCCTCTCCACCCATGCGCGCGGCGACATCGCTCGGGCGAAGATTGCCGGTCAGTTCCTCGGCGAACACTTTCAGCACGCGGTCGCCCGTGGCATGGCCGAATTCATCATTGATGGCTTTGAAGCCGTCGAGATCGAATACGACCACTGCCGTGAAGGCGCCGATCGGCGCACTGTTGTTGAGATCGAACAGCGCGCGCCGGTTGAGCAGGCCGGTCAGCGGATCGGTCAATGCATCCAGGCGGTGATATCGGGCCAGGCGCCCCTGGTTGAGCGCCAGCGAAAGGGCGCCGACGCCGGTCATCGAGGCAATGACGATGACGAGGCTGAGATTTTCGGCCCAGTTGCTCGGCGCATGCCCGAGAACCAGTCTGCCGTCCCATGCGAGAACCATGGCACAGAGCACGAAGGACACGGCGGTGGCGCAGTAGAGCACCGTGAGGCTGATGATCGGGACGGGCGCCTCGGCGCGTCCTTTCCAGTATTCACGAGCCGTCGCGAACAAGAGCAGGGCGGCACAGGAATTCTCGAGCATGAAGCCGAGCCCGTCATACCCAAGCGCCATGGGCGGCAACGCCACGGCCAGCGAGATGCCGCTGCCGAAGACTGTCAGCGGGATCGGCGATCGGCCTGACGTGAACTGGTAGGCGGCGCCCAGCATCGTCGAGAAGCCGACGAGGAGCACGGCGAAACTCGCCATGCCGAGCAGGCGTCCCGGCGCGTCGATATAGTCCCTGTAGATGAAAACGTCGCCGACGATCAGCAACGCGCTGATCGCCCAGGTCAGCAGAAATTTTTCAGTACGGGCTGTCAGCCAGATGCCGAACAACGTCAAACTCAGGCAGGCGGCCGAGAAACCGATTGCCAGCAGAAGTGAGTTGTAGTCGAGCGACATGCCCCGCGTTCCTTGCCACGACGGTCGCAACTGCGCGACCTGGCCCGACTGGAGTCATGCAGCAAGGAGGTATCGATAAGGTTACGATGGCGGCGAAGATGCCACGATTCCAAGCGCTTCGGTCTCTCAGCCTGTCACGCGCTTCATCAAGGCCATGGCGCCGAATGGGGCGCGAACCTTGCCTTCGGTGATGAAGTAGACGAACACGTCACGCGGCTTGACCGGCGCTTCGGTAGCGGGATCGGCACGCCGCAGGTCGGCGGGAACCTTGCCTTCCGCCCAGGTCTTGGCACGCGCCGCCCACTCGTCCAGCCCTTTCGGCGTATAGCAGTCAGGATTGTCGTCGCTGCCGGTCTGCAGCCGAGCATAGATAAAATCGCCGGTGACGTCCGCGATATCAGGATATTTGGCGTGGTCGGCATAGACGATGGCGACCTTGTACTTGCGCGCCAAAGCGGCGAATTCCGGCACGACAAAGCTGTCGTTGCGCACTTCGACCGCATGGCGCAGCGCCACGCCGTCCTGCTTTTCCGGCAGCAGTTTCAAGAAGGCCTCGAAATCGTCCGGATCGAATTTTTTCGTCGGCGCGAACTGCCACAGGATCGGCCCGAGCTTGTCGCCGAGTGCCGCGACGCCCGAGCCCAGGAACCGCATCATGGACTCTCCGGCCTCGCCGAGCACCCGGCGGTTGGTGACGAAGCGATTGCCCTTCAGCGAATAGACGAAACCGTCCGGCGCCTCGTTCGCCCATTTGACGAAGGTCGGCTCCTTGAAGCTGGAATAATAGGTGCCGTTGACCTCGATGCTCGGCACCTGCCGGCTGGCATAGTTGAGCTGCTTGGCCTTCGGGAGCTTGTCCGGATAGAAGGAGGTGTCCCAAGGCTCGAAGGTCCAGCCGCCCATGCCGGCGCGGATTGTTCCATGGCTGCTCATTGTCTTCTCCTCCGAAATGCGATCAGGCCGGGGCTATATCTCTAACGGGCTTTGCCATGTCGACGACCATCCATCCTGGCCGGTGTGGATTGGGCCGGCGGCCCGTTTCGTGAAAGCCATAGGCTTTGTAGAGCGCGATGTTCCGCTCCATCCTGGCATTGGTGTAGAGCCGCACCTCTGGTAGGCCCCACAGCCGTGTCTGCTCATCGGCGAAATTGAGAAGTTTGATCCCGAAGCCCTTGCCCTGAAAGCCCGGCGCGACCGCGACGCTGAAGATCATCGTATGGTCCGGGTGCCGTTCGAGAACCAGAAGCCCGGCCGTCTTATCGCCGCTTTCCAGCAGCCAGACCTCGCCGCGTTCGATGCGCGGCGCGTAGTCCTCGGTGACCGGTATTGGCGGCGCGCCGAGCAACGCGGTGTAGGGCGCGTAGGCCGCCGTGGTGAGAGAGACGACTGAAGTTAGATTGCTATGACCCGCCTTTTTCAACACAGAACCTCTCAAGGGCAGCGAGCGCTAAATCGCTCCGAACTCTCGCCGAATAGTCGCAAGCACGTCGCCAAAAACCTCGGAAATATGACCGCGCTTAAATCTTATCTGCTGTATTCCGTCAAAATTTGAGGCAAGTTCAACCCCTTGCTCTACAATCATTATCGCCCGATCGAATCCTAAACGTCCTTGAAAGAGGCCGCATTCGTGAATGACGTTCTGGCGAGCTCGAATTCCACTATCTGTTTTGTCTTCCCCTGTCAGAACCAGAAGAGCTAGCGACGATTCTTCAGCCATACTATCCAAGATGTCTCGGATGGTATGTCCGGATCGCGCGCCGGTCTCGTATGCAACGACGCCAATGCCATGCTTGTCTTGTAGGTGACTCTTTATTTTCTCCCATTGAGAGTTGCGCCCATGACCTATAAAGACGCTTACTTTTTTCTGATGTTCATCATCATTGTCTACACTATCCTCCACAAGGACAACCTTCTCGGAAGGCTCGGCCTCGGCAAAAAGCGATAGAACGGATTCGATTATCTGACGTGATTTTGATGAGACAGTTACGTTAGTCTCACTTCCAAGGAATTCCAGGTCGAGTTCGAATTCTCGATCGTGACCTTTAAAGAATGCTACCGTTAAAAAACAGCCGCCAATCGCATCTTGACGATATAACTCAAAAAATTCTTCGACTGTGTCAAAGCGCCAGAGTTCATGATTATTTCTTATAGTTAAAGTTGTAAATTTTGTTGTTATGTCTGCGTCTATTTTGTTTAGTTGATCAATAGCTCTGCGGATAAGCTTTGAGCTGAATTTTACACGGCCAAAATTAACTCTTTTTTGCATGGCGTTGTCCCGATTGAGCGGCACAAAAAATTAAGTAGCAATCTGGTGAGCTAATGAACAACCAGTCACTCCGCCGCTTCGCGCTTGCCTCCGGGGCGCCGCCCCAGCAATTCCCTCAGGAACTGGCCGGTGTAGCTGCGCTTCTCGCGCACGATGTCCTCCGGCGTGCCGGAGGCGACCAGCTCGCCGCCGCCGTCGCCGCCTTCGGGGCCGAGATCGAGCACCCAGTCTGCGGTCTTGATCACTTCGAGATTGTGCTCGATGACGACGACCGTGTTGCCCTGGTCGACCAGCTCATGCAGCACTTCCAGGAGCTTGGCGACATCGTGGAAATGCAGGCCGGTGGTCGGCTCGTCGAGGATATAGAGCGTCTTGCCGGTCGCCTTGCGCGACAGTTCCTTGGCGAGTTTTATCCGCTGGGCCTCGCCGCCCGACAGCGTCGTCGCCTGCTGGCCGATGTGGATGTAGCCCAGCCCGACCTGCTTCAGCGTCTCCAGCTTGTCGCGCACGCCGGGCACGGCGGCGAAGAAGTCGACGCCTTCCTCGACCGTCATGTCGAGCACGTCGGCGATCGACTTGCCCTTGAACACAACGTCGAGCGTCTCTCTGTTATAGCGCTTGCCGTGGCAGACGTCGCAGGTGACGTAGACGTCGGGCAGGAAGTGCATCTCGATCTTGATGACGCCGTCGCCCTGGCAGGCCTCGCAGCGGCCGCCCTTGACGTTGAACGAGAAACGGCCGGGCTGGTAGCCGCGCGCCTTGGCCTCCGGCAGGCCGGCGAACCAGTCGCGGATCGGCGTGAAGGCGCCGGTATAGGTGGCGGGATTTGAGCGTGGGGTCCGTCCGATGGGCGACTGGTCGATGTCGATGACCTTGTCGAGGAATTCCAGGCCCTCGATACGGTCGTGCTCGGCCGGATGCTCGCGCGAGCCCATGATGCGGCGCGACGCCGCCTTGAACAGCGTCTCGATCAGGAAGGTCGACTTGCCGCCGCCCGACACCCCGGTCACGGCGGTAAACGTGCCAAGCGGGATTTCGGCGGTGACGTTCTTCAGATTGTTGCCGCGCGCGCCGACGATCTTCAGACGCCGGTTCTTCTTGGCCTCGCGCCGCACCCCAGGCGTTGCCACTTCGAGCGCGCCCGACAGATATTTGCCGGTGATCGAATTGGGATTGGCCATGACCTGTTGCGGCGTCCCCTGGGCGATGATCTCGCCGCCATGGATGCCGGCGGCCGGTCCCATGTCGACGACATAGTCGGCATGCAGGATGGCGTCCTCGTCATGCTCGACGACGATCACCGTGTTGCCGATGTCGCGCAGATGCTTCAGCGTGTCGAGCAGGCGGGCATTGTCGCGCTGATGCAGGCCGATCGACGGCTCGTCCAGCACATAGAGTACGCCGGTCAGCCCCGAGCCGATTTGCGAGGCCAGCCGGATGCGCTGGCTTTCGCCGCCCGACAGCGTGCCCGAATTGCGCGACAGCGTCAGATAGTCGAGCCCGACATCGTTGAGGAAGCGCAGCCGCTCGCGGATCTCCTTCAGGACGCGCACGGCGATCTCGTTCTGCTTGTCGTTGAGCTGGGCCGGCAATTCGGTGAACCACTGGTCGGCCTTGCGGATCGACAGCTCGGTGACTTCGCAGATGTGTTTTCCCGCGATCTTCACCGCCAGCGCCTCCGGCTTTAGCCGGTAGCCATTGCAGGCCGGGCAGGGCGTGGCCGACATGAAGCGCTCGATCTCTTCGCGCATCCAGGCGGATTCGGTCTCCTTCCAGCGTCGCTCGAGGTTGGGAATGACGCCTTCGAACGTCTTGGTCGTCTTGTAGGAGCGCAGGCCGTCATCATACTGGAATGTGATTTCGCGCTCGCCGGTGCCACGCAGGATGGCGTCTTTTGCCTCTTCGCTGAGATCCTTGAACTTGTCGCCAAGCTTGAAGTTATACGCCTTGCCCAGAGCTTCCAGCGTCTGCGCGTAGTAGGGCGAGGTCGACTTCGCCCACGGGCTGACGGCGCCGGCGCGCAGCGAGATATTGTCGTCGGGCACGATCAGGCTGGCGTCGATGGCGCGCTGGCTGCCGAGCCCGTCGCAGGTCGGGCAGGCGCCGAACGGATTGTTGAACGAGAACAGCCGCGGCTCGATCTCGGGAATGGTGAAGCCGGAGACCGGGCAGGCGAATTTTTCCGAGAACAGGATGCGCTCATGCGTCTCGTTCTTCGACTTGTTGACCGAATCCTCTCCGCTCTGGCTGGCGTCGAGCGGCCGGTCGGCGAATTCGGCGACCGCCAGCCCTTCGGCGAGCTTCAGCGACGTTTCGATGGAATCGGCCAGCCGCGTGGCGAGGTCGCCGCGCACGACGATGCGGTCGACGACGACGTCGATGTCATGCTTGTACTTCTTGTCCAGCGCCGGCGCGTCGGCGATTTCGTAGAAGACGCCGTCGACCTTGACGCGCTGGAACCCCTTCTTCTGCAGCTCCAGCAATTCCTTGCGGTACTCGCCCTTGCGGCCGCGCACGATGGGCGCGAGGATGAACAGACGGGTGCCTTCCTCGACCGACAGCACGCGGTCGACCATCTGCGAAACCGTCTGGCTCTCGATCGGCAGGCCGGTGGCCGGCGAATAGGGAATGCCGACGCGCGCGAACAGCAGCCGCATGTAGTCGTAGATCTCGGTGACGGTGCCGACCGTCGAGCGCGGGTTCTTCGAGGTCGTCTTTTGCTCGATGGAGATGGCAGGCGACAGGCCGTCGATCTGGTCGACATCAGGCTTCTGCATCATTTCCAGGAATTGCCTGGCATAGGCCGACAGGCTCTCGACATAGCGACGCTGGCCCTCCGCATAGATGGTGTCGAAGGCGAGCGACGACTTGCCGGAGCCGGACAGGCCGGTCATGACGATCAGGCTGTCGCGCGGCAGGTCGAGATCGACATTCTTCAGATTGTGTTCGCGCGCCCCGCGAATGGAAAGATATTTATGGTCGGCCATTGCCGGTCGCCGCCTCAGGTCTGGAATTTGCTGGAGTGGCGGGGGGTTCCCGGCCATCCCTTATGTAGGTCATTTCGCCGCCACGTCGAGAGACGCCACTATTCCCGACAGAAGTCGTTTAACCGTCTTTCGCGCGAGCGGGCAAGCGGAAAGAACAAAGGCCGAACACGCTCCTGACAAAAGCTGTGGGGAATTGACCCCCGCCTAACCTGACCCTCACGTAATCTCCCGGCGATCACATTTTTTGTAACCCGGCTATTGACGGTTGACGTCGCCGACCGAGGGGCGCAGTCTCAAACAGTCAACCGAAGCTAGCCGTCTTTGATGGCCTCGCCGCCCACAGGCGGCCTGCGAGACGCCGCAGGCTTTGCGATTTGCGCTTCGGACGACACGAACGTCGCAACGGACACAGGAGCGGAGCATGACGCCACCGGATAGTCCCTTGAGGCTCCAGATCTCGCTGGAGCCACGGCAGGCATAAGTGCCAGGGTAGGCGTATGCGCCGCCCGACAAACCGTGACTTGCCGATCCCCAAAATCAGAGACCACTGGTCGGATCGTCGGCTGAACGCCGCGAAGCATCCGAAATCAAAAGCCGGTAAAACATTCCCGGCGAGTTGGATTTTGATATCCATAAAAGCCCCGTCCGTTTGCGCAAAGCACGGCGGGGCTGTTTGTTTCAGACGGCATCGGGACAAAGAAATTAAGTCCTCAATCGCGTTGTAGGTCGCTGCTGACCGCCATCTCCGACAATGAACGCATGTCCAGTCCTGTCGGAGATTTCCATGCTTAAACCTCTTCTCATAGTCCTGCCTGCGATGTTCTCGATCTCTGTCTCTGTCGCACAGGCGGCCGGGACCGTCGGCTTTCGTGAAACCGAGCTGCCGGATGCAGTGGGCGATCGGCCGCTGCATGTCAGTATCTGGTATCCGACCAGCGACGAGGGCCCGGTAACAGCTGTCGGCGAAAATCGCGTCTTCTACGGCGTGCCGGCTGTCAAAAACGCCCATCTGACAAAAGACGCGCACCCGCTCGTCGTCCTGTCCCACGGCTATGGTGGCAGTTGGAGAAACCTCAGTTGGCTCGCAGACCAACTTGTCCACCGGGGATATGTGGTCGCGGCGCCTGACCATCCTGGAACCACGACCTTCAATAAAAGCCCGGCGGAGGCGGCAAGACTTTGGGAGCGCCCCCACGACCTCAGCCGCGTGACCGACGCGCTGAGCAACGATCCATCGCTGGCGGGAACCATCGAACCGGCCCGCATCGCAGCAATCGGCCACTCCCTTGGCGGATGGACCGTCACCGCGCTTGCCGGGGCACGCTTCAGCACAGGCCTGTTCACACAGGACTGCAAGACGCATTCGAGCCCGCGAGCCTGCGCACTTTCCACCGAACTGGGCATTGTCCCTGGTGGTGGCACAGAGCTCGATGGCGACCTGAGCGACGCCAGGATTGGTGCCGTCGTTTCGCTCGATCTTGGGCTCGCGCGCGGTTTGACGCCTGAAAGTCTCGCTGCCTTTCATGTGCCTGCACTGATCGTTGGCGCAGGCGTCGATATTGGCGACATGCCGGCCCGGCTGGAGTCGGGCTATCTCGCCGCCAATCTGCCCACGGCAACATCCAGCTATGTCGAAATCGCCGACGCGATGCACTTCAGCTTCATGCAGCTCTGCAAGCCGGGAGCCGTCGCCTTGATCGAAGAGGAAACGCCCGGCGATGGCATCGTTTGCAAGGACGGAGGAACACGAGACCGGGAGGCCATCCACCGGCAGGTTTCGGACCTGATCATTGCGTTTCTGGCGCAGGCGATCCCGCCGAAATAGGCGCAGCCTCGCTCGGATTGTGCATGTTCGAGCGGCGAAAGTCGCTCGGACTGGTTCCTGTCAGCCGAAGGAATTCGCGATTGAAGTTCGACTTTGTCTGGAATCCCGCTTCGAACATGATGGTGGTCACCGGCAGCTCGGTATTGGCGAGAAGCCGTTTCGCGTGCTCAATTCGATATTCGTTGACCACCTGCGATACGTTGCGCCCACGGACGCGATTTACGGCGGCCGAAATCTGTCGCGGTGGAATGCCGGCCTTTCTGGCCAGGCGGTTCAATGTCAAATCCGGGTCGCGGAACATCTGTCTTTCGCGCATCAACCCATCGAAGCTTTCGACGATCCTCGCGTCGTCTGCCGTTGCGAAATCGGATGGCTCGGGTCGGTTGGAAGCCATGGTCCTATCGGTCAGCCGATCCTGTGCGGCGTCGTTGGCTTCCGAGGCAGATACGCTGTTCCCGACGGCCGCCACGGCATAGGCGATGAGCGGCAGGGTCAACAGGTTGGCAATGGCAACGATCGAAGCCGCATGGGCGCCCTGATAAAAATCAAAGTCGCCAGCGACCAGGAGGTCGACGACGCCGGAACTGACCAGAACCAGCCCCGCTATCAGAGTGGCCTTGTGCGCCTTTGCCGCATCGGCGAGTCGCGCGGCGCCAAGGCCATCCGGCCCCGCTGATGCTAGGCGCAGCAAGGCAAATCCATATCCGAAGAACAACGCGGCCAAGATCAGGTCGATCGGCGGCTGCCATCTCATCCAGGTCGTGGAAAGGATTGCCACGATGCCGACTGGAATGGCATGGAGCCATATCCGCATGGAGCTTCGGACGCCCGTCAGTCCGGCAAAGCAGAACCAGGCGATTGGTGGCAGCGAGGCGGCTACGATGGGCTGGATAAATCGTATCGCCTGGACATCAAAGCTCCAACGCAACCCGACGATTGTCACCAGCGTTGCGCCGGCGCCAACGAAAGCGATTTCCGGACGCAGCGCCGGTTCCCGCTGACCGATCAGCCTCACGAGAAGGATGATCAGCAAGAGCGAGGTAACGAAGGGAAGGGGAATACCGGGCATCATTTGCCGCGGTGACGGTTTGGCCAGTTCACCGGTCTAACGGTTGGACGGCTTGATCGCGCCGGCGCCGACATCGATGGTGATACTGCCGGAAATCCTGACATCGGTATTGCCGATCTTGAACTGGCCGTTGCCACCGGCCGGCAACGCGTCGTCGGGTTCGGGCTGCGGGGCCGGCCTGGCGATGCGATAGTCCCCGGTCACGCCGGGCAGGGCGCCCTTTTGCGGCGAACTGTCATCGGCAAACGCGCTGCCGGCCAGCAAGCAGGCGCCGGCAAGAGCGGCGGCACGGCGCAATGATCTGGATGAACGGCTGTCGGTCATGTCGCGAACTATAGTGTCACGCGGCGGGCGAGGCCAGACCGGCCGCGATCAAATTGCCGCGTGTCAGCCGGCTTGCCTCAAGCCGCCTTCTTGCGCGTATCGAAAACATGGTCGACGAGGCCCCATGCCTTGGCGTCCTCGGCGGTCATGAAGAAATCGCGGTCGAGCGTGCGCTCGACCTCTTCATAGGTGCGGCCGCAATGATGCGCATAGAGCTCGGTCATACGCTTCTTGGTGCGCAGGATGCCTTCGGCGTGACGCTGGATATCGGAGGCCTGGCCCTGGAAGCCCCCCAACGGCTGGTGCAGCACGATGCTGGTGTTGGGCAGCGCGATGCGCCGCCCCGGCGTGCCCGCCATCAGCAGGAAAGAAGCCATCGAGGCGGCAAAGCCCATGCAGACGGTCGATACCGGGCAGGAGATATATCGCATCGTGTCGTAGATGGCGAAGCCGCTGGTCACCACGCCGCCAGGCGAGTTGATGTAGAGCGAGATCTCCTTGTCGGGATTGTCCGATTCCAGCGACAGAAGCTGGGCGCAGACCAGCGCTGACATGCCGTCGTCGATCTGGCCGTTGATGAAGATGATGCGCTCGCGCAGCAACCGCGAAAAAATATCGAAGGCGCGTTCGCCGCGGCTCGATTGCTCGATCACCATCGGCACCAGATTGCCAAGCCCACTCATCTTTTTTCTCCTGGTTGTCGTTCAAGCCGCGCGCAGCAACATGCGCGGCATGTTTGCGGCGCCAGGCTGATTAGGCGTGTTGGGCAAGCCTAGCGAAAGCCTGCAGCCGGCGCTGGCCATTGTGACTTGGGGTGAGGCAGCAACGGGTGTCGCGGCGCGTACGAAACCGTCATGGACAATGCGCAGACGCGTGCCGCCGGTGGTTGTGCGGTCAAGCCTGAACGTGACGATGCTGTCCATTGCGCTGTCGAGCGGCTCCGGCCGGGATGCAGCCTGGTTCTTTGGCCGCTCGCGCCAGGAATAGCGCAGCAGCCGTCCAGGTTCGGCCTCGAGGATTTCGCAGTCGATCCGTGCATCCGGTCCCGCAAAGGCAAAGCGGCTGCCGATTTCAGGCTCGATGTCGTTGGGCATCAGCCAGGCCGCGAGCAGCCTCGGCTCGGTCAGCGCTCGCCAGACTTTCTCCGGCGGGTCCGGAAGCTCGCACTCGAAGGCGAGGGAGTCTGTCGAAGTCTGCACCTGCTTTTCGTCCGTCATTGATCCATGTCCTTCAAAACCGTCTTCAGCCTCTCGATGCGCTCCGGCCAGAATGCACGGTAGCGTTCGATCCAGCCGAGCAGTGGCTCAAGCCCCTGCGGATCGGCGCGATAATAGGCATTGCGGCCGGTCCGCCGCTCGGTGACCAGGCCGGCGCCGCGCAGCACCGCGAGATGCTGGGACACGGCCGGCTGCGACACCGTCATGCCGCTACGCAATTCCGATACCGTCATCTCGCTGGCGGCGAGCCGCTCGTAGACGGCGCGGCGCGTCGGGTCGGCAAGGGCGCGAAAAATCTCTGCTTCGATCATGGCAAAAGCATAAGTCGATACTTATTGGTTTGGCAAGCGGTGTTTTCCCGCCCATATGAAATGGCGTGGAGATGCCGCCGATTGCTGACATTCCTTGACAACGGGCCTTTGCTGGATTTAGAACGAAAAGAGAACAAAAACCTTGTGGGAAAAGGCAGCCACAGCAGGCGGGGATTGTCCGCAGCCTGTAAGGTGCGTGCGACAGAAATTTGGTTTCGGATGAGCGCGGAGAAGTGTGATGGCGGGTAGCGTCAACAAGGTCATTCTGGTCGGCAATCTCGGGGCGGACCCTGAAATCCGCCGCCTGAATTCCGGTGATCCGGTCGTCAACATCCGCATCGCCACGTCGGAAAGCTGGCGCGACAAGAATTCCGGCGAGCGCAAGGAAAAGACCGAGTGGCACAATGTCGTCATCTTCAATGACCAACTCGCCAAGGTGGCCGAGCAGTACCTGAAGAAGGGCGCGAAGGTCTATGTCGAGGGCCAGTTGCAGACCCGCAAATGGCAGGATCAGACCGGCAATGACCGCTACACGACCGAAATCGTGCTGCAGAAATTCCGTGGCGAGTTGCAGATGCTCGACGCGCGCGGCGAAGGCGGCGGTCAGGTCGGCAACTATGCCGGCGGCGGCAACAGCCGCGGTTCCGATTTTGGCCAGTCGAGCCCGGGCGAGAGCTTCAACCGTGGTGGCGGCGGCAGCGGTGGTGGATCAAAGGGCGGCGGCGGTGGTTCGTCACGCGAACTGGACGACGAAATCCCGTTCTGAGTGAATGCCGTGCTGGGCGTTTGAGCTGGGGCATTGAGGAGAGGGCGAGATGTCTCTCGAGCCGCTGTTGTCCGCGCCCCCTCCCATCCCGTGGCATGCATTTGCGGCCTTTACCGCACTGGCGATAGGCGGAGCGCAACTGGCCTTGCCGAAAGGCACGCCACGCCACCGTCTGTTTGGCTATATCTGGGCGGCGCTGATGCTGGTCATCGCCATCTCGGGTTTCTGGATCCAGGAGATACGCTTGATCGGTCCGTTCAGCCCGATCCATCTCCTGTCGATCCTGGTGCTGGTCACCGTGCCGCTGGCGGTCTGGCATGCTCACAGCCACAAAGTCGCCGCGCATCGCGGCGCCATGATCAAGCTCTATGTTTTCGCGCTGATCGGCGCCGGCATCTTCACGCTGCTGCCCGGCCGCATCATGCACGCGGTCGTGTTCGGTCAATAGGGTAGCCTCGCAAGGAAGAATGCAGTGAAAGCACGCGTCAAATGGGTCGAGGAACGCACCTTTGTCGGGGAGTCCGGCAGCGGCCACAAGGTGGTTTTGGGCACCGCTTTCGGCCCGGAAGGCAGGACGCCAGGGCCAAGTCCCATGGAACTGGTGCTGATCGGCACCGGCGGTTGCTCGGCCTATGACGTGGTCCATATCCTCGAAAAAGGGCGCGAGGCGGTCGAGGACTGCGTGGTCGAACTCGATGCCGAACGGGCGGAAACCGAGCCTCGAGTGTTCACCCGCATCCACATGCGTTTCATCGTCAAGGGAAGGGCGCTCTCGCAGGACAAGGTGAAACGGGCGATCAACCTGTCGATCGAAAAATACTGCTCGGCCTCAGCAATGCTGGCCAAGACGGCGACCATCACCCACGATTTCGAAGTGATCGACACGACGGCGTAAATTCAGCGGATTATTTTTATCAACGTTTAATCCAGTTCAATCCAGAAGTTTGTAGCAAGGTTGAGTTGGGATTGCTTATGTCGAATGACATCTCCTGTAAGAAGTCACTCTACGGCTTGTTGGTCGCCGAGATAGCTCGAAACGCAGCGAAAAACGAACCTATCCAATTGACTTCCGATGGTGGATTTATTGATAGAAATCAGGTAGATGCGGTTGAGATTGGTCGCAAGGGAAGTGTCTTTTGCCACAACTTCACGTCCGCCTTTGAAAGAGCCTCTTTCGTTCTGTGGGCGCTCGAGATTGCTGAGCCGGTTAAACAGGTGGATACGCATTGGGAGGTGATACCGAACTCGCCTCGCGGGCAGCCACGCGCCTACTTTCAACTCCAGCAGGATATTGATGCCATAGCGGCCGTTGCGGCAGGCGAAGCGTCGCGAATGTTCCCCTCGCTCGACTATGTGTTGAGCACCTACCTCGACATCATTGAACAGGTAACAAGCCCCTTTGTCGAGCTGGCAGTGACTTTGAAAAATGACAGCGAATTGAACTCGATAGCAGAGCTTCGCGAGCTAGTCGTGTCGACTCTGCCAGATGGATACGACGGTAAGCGAGCCCATTTGCCGATCCTCATTGAAACGTCAGTTCCACCTTTTGCAGTGCTACTTGAACGAGCAGGCTATCTCATTCGCGAACACGGGCGTCTCGTCTGGACAGAGGCCGCCGCGCCGGCTTTGCGTGGCAACTGGTATGCGTTGCAAGGTGGCGACGTCACTATTGACGAGGGGCGGCCTCGGCTTCGCCTATTGAACTAAATCGGGCGCATGTCTGAACCGGTTTACTTGCTACCCCGCCATCAGCGCCTTGATGCCGTCGGCGACGAACTGCACGGCAAGTGCCGCCAGGATGACGCCAAGCAGCCGGGTCAGGATCGAGCGGCCGGTCTGGCCGAGGATGCGGTCGATGCGCTCGGCCAGCACGAACACCAGATAGGTGATGGCCAGGCAGACGAAGATGATGGCGACCAGCGCCGCCTGCGCGGCAAAGCCCTGGAACGAGCCGGAAAGCAGGACAGTCGCCGAAATCGCGCCCGGACCGGCAATCAGCGGGATCGCCAGCGGGAAGGCGGCGATGTTGTGTATCATGTCCTTGGTGATGGCAACGTCGCCGATCTTCTCCTTGCGGTCCTGCCGGCGCTCGAACACCATTTCGAAGGCGATGAAGAACAACAGAAATCCGCCGGCGACGCGAAACGCCGGCAAGGTAATGCCGAATACCGAGAGGATCGACGCACCGGCGACCGCAAACAGCGCCATCACCAGGAAGCCGATGATCGAGGCGCGGACGGAGACCTGCTGACGCTCCTCGCGGTTCATGCCGCGCGTCACGGCAAGAAAGAGCGGCGCCAGCCCGGGCGGGTCGATGGTCACCAGGATGGTGACGAACGCGTTGAACAGGCTGTCGAAGCTCGGCATCTCTAACCCTCCCGCCGGGCAGCGCCCGCTCTGCTTAATTGGTAGAGCAAAGCAGGGGCGCTGCAAACAGGCAGGAGAAGGCGGCTAGCTGGCGGCGCTGCAATAGGCTTCGGTGCGGTATCCGTCCGGGTCGATGACGAAGGCAGCGTAGTAGTTGTCGCCGTAGGATGCTCGCAGGCCGGGCGGGCCATTGTCGCTGCCGCCTTCACGCAGTGCTGCCGCGTGGAATGCATCGACGCTGGCGCGCGTCGGCGCGGCGAAGCAGAAATGCAGGCCGGACTCCGCGTCCGTCTTCACCGGCCGCGGGGCCTCGTTCACCCACAGCGCCACCGTTTCCCGGCCATAGCCGAGCGAGCCGGGTGACTGGCTGAGGCAGGCGTAGCCGAGCGGTTTCAACGCGGCATCGTAGAAGCGTTTCGAGGCGTCGGCGTCTCGGACGCCGATCGAGACATGGTCAAGCATATTTTTCTCCATGTTTGCAAAGTGTTGGTTGATCAGGCTGGAGTCAGGCGACGCGCCAGGAACTCGACCTCGAGGCGCCAGTCCACGCTGCCGTCATGCGCGCACTCACCCAGCCAGCGGAACGAGTTTTCGGTGATCCGGAAGAAGCTCCAGCGCACGGAGGAGCCACGCGCGTCGACACCTTGCTGGACGATCGTGTCGCCTTCGGCGCGGCCGAGCTGGCGGCTAAAATACTGGTTGCGCGGATCGCTCCAGAAAATGTGCCAGGCGTCGGCGCCGGGATCATAGACGCGCAATGTCGTGCCATGGAACGTCCATGTGCCGAGCGAAGCCTGTGCGCCGGTGTTCCGCGCGGGCAGGATCCACACATCCTGGATTGCCTTGCCTTCCAGAACCCAGCCGAAATGCACCTCGCCGCGCCCGGTCAGAACCGTGCCGTCTTCGAGATGGCGTGTTGCATCGAATGTCCATGCGCCGACGAAGCGTCCATAGAGATCCAGCTTTTCAGCCAGGTCGGGGTTGGGTCCGTCGCTGTGCAGCGCTTGGGTCAAGGGATCGGTCATGGTTGCTGCCTCGTTTGTCAGGAGAGCGCGACCAATAGGGCCATGGCCGGGTTCTGCGCTTGGGAAAAATTGCTATCTTTCAGACCATGACGACGAACGAGCAAAACCTGGCATCGGGGCCGGGCTGGCACGTGTCCGACGTGGTGTGCACGGCCGGCGCCGGCGACAGGCCGTTCGAGGAAGAGCACCGGACTTACTGTGTCGCCGCGGTGACCAGCGGCACCTTCCGCTACCGCACGCGGCAGGGTATGGCGATGCTGGCTCCCGGCGCCATCCTGCTCGGCAATCCCGGCGCCTGCTACGAATGCGGCCACGAACATGGAGCCGGTGACCGCTGCCTCTCCTTCCATTTTGCTCCGGCCTATATGGAAGCCATCGTTGCCGAGGTGCCTGGCGCGAGGCGATTGGGCTTTGCGGCGCCCCGCTTGCCGCCCCTGCCGGTGCTGGCGCCGCTGCTGGCGGAGGCGGAGGCCGCGCGCGAAACGGCTGACAGCGATGCGTTCGAGGACCTCGGCCTGCGCATCGCCGGCGCGGTGGTCGCCGCAGCCACCGGTTCCCTGCGGGCCCGCAGGCCGCCAAGCCGCCGCGACCAGAAACGGGTCGCCGAAGCAGTCAGGCTGATCGAGCTGGAGGCCGACCGGCCGCTTTCGCTCACTGAGCTTGCCGACGAGACGGCGACCAGTCCCTATCATTTCCTGCGGACATTCCGGCAAGTGGCGGGCATGACGCCTTACCAGTTCCTGCTGAAAACGCGGCTGCACCGGGCAGCGGTGCGGCTGCGGATGTCGAACGATGCGATCTCGGCGATTGCCTTCGAGGCGGGTTTCAACGATCTGTCGACCTTCAACCGCCGCTTCCGGCGGGTCATGGGGGAAGCGCCCGGCGCCTATCGCGCCCGCCGGCGCGTTTCTTAGCGTCGACCCGTTCCATGTCTGTAAAGCCATATGACGGCTAGGTTGTCGCGATCGAGGCTGTTGGCCAAGGACCACGACCCATGGCGGGCTTTGCTTCGGTTATGGCGAAAAGCGCCTTGGCCATATCGTCGCAATCGGCGGTATCCTTTTGAAATTACCAACGAAATTGTCTCTGGAAAAGCCGTCGCCGATATTGGAGTTTCGGCGGCGCTTCCTATATAAGCAGCCAGTGATTCCCGACTGGATTGTGACCTGATTTGACCGACCAGAAACCACCGCGCGGCGCCGATGGCGGCCCGACCGGCATAGAGCCGATATCCATCATTGAGGAGATGCAGCGCTCCTACCTCGATTACGCCATGAGCGTGATCGTCAGCCGTGCGCTGCCCGACGTGCGCGATGGCCTGAAGCCGGTGCATCGGCGTATTCTCTACGCCGCCCATGAGAGCGGCTACCACTGGAACCGCAAATATGTGAAGTCGGCCCGCCCGGTCGCCGACGTGATGGGTAAATACCATCCGCATGGCGACGCCTCCATCTACGACGCCTTGGTCCGCATGGCGCAGGACTGGTCGCTGCGCGTGCCGCTGATCGACGGGCAGGGCAATTTCGGTTCGATCGACGGCGATCCGCCGGCGGCGATGCGTTACACCGAGTCGCGGCTGACCAAGGTCGCGCATGAATTGCTGGAGGATATCGACAAGGAAACCGTCGATTTCCAGGATACTTACGACGCCTCTGATACCGAGCCGAAGGTGCTGCCGGCTCGCTTCCCCAACCTTCTGGTCAACGGTTCCGGCGGCATTGCCGTCGGCATGGCCACCAACATCCCGCCGCACAACCTCGCCGAAGTCTGCAACGGCGCCATCGCCATCATCGACAATCCGGCGATCGATCTGCCGGCGCTGATGGAGATCATCCCGGGACCGGATTTCCCGACCGGCGGCATCGTGCTTGGCCGTTCCGGCATCTACAGTGCTTATTCGACCGGTCGCGGCTCTATCGTCATGCGCGGCCGCGTCAATGTCGAGCAGCGCGGCAACGACCGTGAATCGATCGTCATCACCGAGGTTCCCTACCAGGTGAACAAGGCCTCGATGATCGAGAAAATGGCCGAACTGGTGCGCGACAAGCGCATCGAAGGCATTTCCGACATCCGCGACGAGAGCGATCGCCAGGGCTACCGCGTCGTCATCGAACTGAAGCGCGACGCGGTCGCCGACGTCATCCTCAATCAGCTCTATCGCTTCACGCCGCTGCAGACGTCCTTCGGCGCCAACATGGTGGCGCTCAACGGCGGCAAGCCGGAAGTGCTGACGCTGATCGATATGCTGAAGGCGTTTGTCTCCTTCCGCGAGGAGGTGATCAGCCGGCGTACGAAATTCCTGCTGCGCAAGGCGCGCGACCGCGCCCATGTGCTGGTCGGTTTGGCCATCGCCGTCGCCAATATCGACGAGGTGATCAAGCTCATCCGCACCGCGCCGGATCCGCAGACGGCGCGCGAGCAGTTGATGGAACGGCGCTGGCCCTCGGGCGACGTCGAATCGCTGATCCTCCTGATCGACGATCCGCGCCATCGCATCAACGAGGACGGCACCTATAATCTGTCGGAGGAGCAGGCCCGCGCCATCCTCGAACTGCGCCTGCAGCGCCTGACCGCGCTCGGCCGCGACGAGATCGCCGACGAATTGAACACGATCGGCGCCGAAATTGTCGATTATCTTGACATTTTGTCGTCCCGCGCCCGCATCCAGCAGATCGTCAAGGATGAGCTCATCGCCGTGCGCGACGAGTTCGGCACGCCGCGCCGCACCGAGCTCACCGACGGTGGGGCGGATATGGAAGACGAGGACCTGATCCAGCGCGAGGACATGGTCGTGACGGTTAGCCATTCCGGCTACATCAAGCGCGTGCCGCTGTCGCTCTACCGGGCGCAGCGCCGTGGCGGCAAGGGCCGCTCCGGCATGTCGACCAAGGAAGAGGATTTCGTCACAAGGCTGTTCGTCGCCAACACGCATACGCCGGTGCTGTTCTTCTCCTCGCGCGGCATCGTCTACAAGGAAAAGGTGTGGCGCTTGCCGATCGGCAACCCGCAGTCACGCGGCAAGGCGCTGATCAACATGCTGCCCCTGGAACAGGGAGAGCGCATCACCACGATCATGCCGCTGCCCGAGGACGAAACGAGCTGGGGCGAGCTCGATGTGATGTTCGCTACCACGCGCGGCACCGTGCGCCGCAACAAGCTGTCGGACTTTGTCCAGGTCAACCGCAATGGCAAGATCGCCATGAAGCTGGAGGAGGAAGGCGACGAAATCCTCGGCGTCGAGACCTGTACAGACAATGACGACGTGCTTTTGACCGCAAGTTCCGGCCAGTGCATCCGCTTTTCGGTCAGCGACGTGCGTGTGTTCCAGAGCCGCAATTCGGTCGGCGTGCGCGGCATCGCCATGGCCGACAGCGACAGGGTGATCTCGATGGCGGTGATCGAACATGTCGACGCGCCGCCGGCCGAGCGCGCTGCCTATCTCAAGCGGGTGGTGGCCGAACGGCGGCTCGCCGCCGATATCGCGGCCGGCGAGGAGGAAGACATCCAGCTCACCAATGAGGAGGTCGGCGAGGAGACGGAGCTTTCCGACGAACGCTACGAGTTCCTGAAGGCGCATGAGCAGTTCGTGCTGACGGTGACGGAATATGGGTATGGCAAGCGCTCGTCGTCCTATGATTTCCGGCTGACGGGACGCGGCGGCAAGGGCATCCGCGCCACCGATGTGTCGAAGACGGCAGAGATCGGCCGCCTGGTGGCGACCTTCCCGGTCGGCAATGACGACCAGATCATGCTGGTTTCGGATGGCGGCACCGTCATTCGCGTGCCGGTCCACGATATCCGTTTCGCCAGCCGCGCCACCAAGGGTGTGACCATCTTCAATACCGCCGAAGGCGAGAAAGTCGTGTCGGTGGAGCGGATTTCGGAACCGCAATCGGACGAGGAAGTCGAAGAGAACGTCGAGGTCGGGTCGAATGGCAGCGTCGAGGACGCTGGTACGGACACCACCGAATAGGCCTTGAAACGGCGGCGCCGACCCACGGCCGGCGCGAATGCAATCTGTGGGTACGTGACTTAGAAGTGTCTGTAGGGTTTTCGCACACCGAAGCCTTCAAAACGCTTGGTGTTGGCCTTTGCGCGAACGCGGTCCGCCTCCTGATGCAGCCCAAATACGGTGGCGATCAGCATGGCGACGGTCATTGCGGTGGCTAGCATGTAGATCAGCATGTGCGTGTTCTCCTGCGCCTAACAACGGTTAAATGGGGATTTGGTTTCATCTTCTGAAGCTGCAACCTAGTGAACGCTGCGTGAAGCGTTCGTGATCAACGCATTCATCTGTCGTTCATGTCCGCGAAAAGGTTCACGTACGTTGCATCAATCAATCGGATTTGCCTTCCGCCCGTGTGCCCGCTAGAAGCCTGCCATGACCGAACGCATCGCCCTTTATGCCGGCTCCTTCGATCCGCTCACCAACGGCCATCTCGACGTGCTGAAAGCGTCGCTGGCCGTGGCCGACATTGTCTATGCGGCGATCGGCATCCATCCCGGCAAGAAGCCACTGTTTTCCTTCGAGGAACGGGTGACGCTGATCGAGAGTGCAAAGGCGGAATTCGGCCGCGACGGCGCCCGCATCAAAGTCGTCGCCTTCGACGGGCTGGTCATCGACGCTGCCAGGAAGCATGGAGCTTCGATCATGATCCGCGGCCTGCGCGACGGCACCGATCTCGACTATGAGATGCAGATGGCCGGCATGAACGAGACCATGGCGCCGGAACTGCAGACGGTTTTTCTGCCGGCCAGCCCTTCGGTGCGAACCATTACCGCCACACTTGTCCGCCAGATAGCCTCGATGGGGGGCGACATCCGCCCCTTCGTGCCGGCGGCCGTGGCCGGTGCGCTCACCGCCAAATTCGCGAAATAGATTTTCGGAGATCATCCAATGCAGCTGAAAAAGCTCGCCTCGTTCCTCATCGTGCTTGCCGGTCTTGTGACCGCGTCGGTTTCGGCCTTCGCTGCCGATCCGGAAAACACCATGATCATCACGCTGAAGGACGGCGACGTGACCGTAGCGCTGAGGCCTGATCTCGCGCCCAAGCATGTCGCGCAGATCAAGAAGCTGGTGCGCCAGGGCGCCTACGACAATGTCACCTTCCACCGCGTCATCGACGGCTTCATGGCGCAGACCGGCGACGTCAAGTTCGGCAACATGAAGAGCGGCTTCAATGCCGATGCTGTCGGTACCGGTGGTTCCGATCTTCCCGATCTGCCGGCCGAATTCTCCAAGACCGAGCACTATGAGCGCGGCGTGGTCGGCATGGCCCGTTCACAGCACCCGAATTCCGCGAATTCGCAGTTCTTCATCATGTTCGCGCCGGCGCCGCCGCTCGATGGCCAGTACACCATCGTCGGCAATGTCGTCAGCGGCATGGAACTGGTGGACAATATCAAGAAGGGCGACGAGGCGAACAATGGCACGGTCAGCGACCCCGACCGGATGATCAAGGTGCGCATCGCCGCGGACAAGTAAAATTGTCAAATAAGTCTGTTTTTCAAAAGGATATCTGACATGGCCGAGATCAAGGACCGCGAGAACGCGCTCATCATGGAAACGACCAAGGGCAAGGTCGTCATCGAACTTTTCCCCGATTTGGCGCCCGGCCATGTCGGCCGCATCAAGGAACTGGCGCGCGAAGGCGCCTATGACGGCGTGGTGTTCCACCGCGTCATCGACGGTTTCATGGCGCAAACCGGCGACGTCAAGTTCGGCAATTCCAGCAAACCGACTTTTGCGCCGGCCCGCGCGGGCATGGGTGGCTCGGAAAAACCCGACCTGAAGGCGGAATTCTCCAACGCCAACCACGCTCGCGGCACCTGCTCTATGGCGCGTTCGCAGAACCCGAACTCGGCCAATTCGCAGTTCTTCATCTGCTTCGACGACGCCGCCTTCCTCAACCGCCAGTACACAGTCTGGGGCCAGGTGATCGAGGGCATGGACAATGTCGACAAGATCAAGCGCGGCGAGCCGGTGCAGGATCCCGACAAGATCGTGTCGCTGAAGGTTGCGGCCGACGTAAAATGAGTTGCCGGGCTGTCGCAGCAGTCACGCTGATGTTTGCTGCTGCAGCCACGCCGGCGCTCGCTACAGAATCGATCGTTTGCAGTGCCGAGGGCGGCGCTGCGTCGATCGACGTCCTGCTGGGACACACCGCCGTCATCGCCGTCGCGCGTGTATGGCTGGATGCCGGCGGCAAGACATGGACCACGGACGGGCAGCCGGGCTCGACGAAAATCGTCGTTGGACAGGCATTCGAGGACGATCAGCGCATGCTGATCGACCTCACCGATGAAGCCATCAGTTCGATCGTCGCCAGATTGCGGCTGGTCAAGGCCAGCGAACAATCCAGCACGGCTATGGGCGGTACGCTGAGCGTAGAAGGTGTTGGCGCCTGGGCGGTGACCTGCCCTGAACCTTGAGGCGGGGAATTCTTGCGCGTCGATCTTTTCGATTTCGAACTGCCGGAGGAGCGCATCGCGCTTCGCCCGGCCGAACCGCGCGACAGCGCCAGGATGCTGGTGGTCAGGCCACGCGAAGGGCTTGAGGACCGGTCGGTGCGCGATCTGCCATCCTTGCTGAAGCGCGGCGATGTCCTGGTCTTCAACGACACCAAAGTCATTCCCGCGCAACTGAAAGGCATCAGGCGGCGCGGCGAGGCGGTGGCGCAAGTGGAAGCGACGCTGCATATGCGCACCGCGCCGGACCGGTGGCTGGCTTTCATGCGGCCGGGCAAGCGCGTCGCCGCTGGCGACCGCATTCATTTCGGTCATGACGGCAATTCCTGCTTTCTCGGCCAGCTCGACGCCACGGTGATCGAGAAAGGCGACGGCGGTGAGGTGCTGCTCGGCTTCGACCTTTCCGGTCCGTTCCTCGACGAGGCACTGCACGCTGTCGGCCATATCCCGCTGCCACCCTATATTGCGTCGAAGCGTGACGACGATGAGCGCGACCGCGGCGACTACCAGACCATCTATGCAAGGGAGGAGGGGGCGGTAGCCGCCCCGACGGCCGGCCTGCATTTCACGCCGGAGCTGTTCGTCGCGCTCGACGCGAAGGGCATCGAGCGCCGTTTCGTCACCTTGCATGTCGGCGCCGGCACCTTCCTGCCAGTGAAAGCCGACGACACCGCCGACCACAAGATGCATGCCGAGACCGGCTCCGTCAGCCCGGAAACAGCCGAGGCGCTGAACGCCGCGAAGGCGAGGGGCGGGCGCATCATCGCCGTAGGCACGACCTCGCTGCGCCTGCTGGAAAGTGCGGCAAGCCCGAATGGCCGGCTCGCCGCCTGGTCGGGGCCGACCGACATTTTCATCACGCCCGGCTACCGCTTCAAGACAGCCGACATGCTGATGACCAATTTCCATCTGCCGCGTTCGACGCTGTTCATGCTGGTTTCGGCCTTCTCGGGGCTCGAAACGATGCGCGCGGCGTATGCGCATGCCATCGAGACCCGTTACAGGTTCTATTCCTATGGAGACGCAAGTCTTCTGTTCAGGGAGGAGAACGATGGACGATGATCTGGAAACCTTCGATCGCGACGCCTTGATCGCCGAGGTCAGGAAATTGCGTGCCGGCATTCGCACCCACCGCGATGCCACCGGCCATGATCTGTGCTGGCATCATCCCGATCTCTGGGACCTGTTGCCGGAAAGGGCCGAGCCGGCTGTGGCCGTGCCGCCCTGGCCGAAATTCATGCGCGGCTGCATCCGCTACCGGCAATCGCTGGACAGGCAGGCCCCGAATGCGCCGGTGCATGACAAGGAATTCAATGACTAATGACTAGAGAGTTCACCTTCAAGGTATCGGCGACCGACGGCAGAGCGCGGCGCGGTGCGATCACCATGCCGCGCGGTGAAATCCGCACGCCGGCCTTCATGCCGGTCGGCACCGGCGGCACGGTGAAGGCGATGTATATGGATCAGGTGCGTGGCGTCGGCTCGGACATCATCCTTGGCAACACCTATCATCTGATGCTGAGGCCCGGCGCAGAGCGCGTGGCGAAGCTCGGCGGCCTGCATGAATTCGCCCGCTGGCCGCATCCGATCCTGACCGACAGCGGCGGCTTCCAGGTGATGTCGCTGTCGAAGCTGAGGAAACTCACGGAAAAAGGCGTCACCTTCCGCTCTCATATCGATGGCGCCGCCTTTGAGATGTCGCCCGAACGCTCGATCGAGATCCAGGGGCTGCTCGATTCCGACATCCAGATGCAGCTCGACGAATGCACTGCACTGCCGGCCGAGAAGAAGGAAATCGAGCGCGCCATGGAATTGTCGCTGCGCTGGGCCGAGCGTTGCAAGTCGGCGTTCGGCGACCAACCGGGCAAGGCGATGTTCGGCATCGTGCAAGGCGGCGATGTGCCTGATTTGCGGTTGCGTTCGGCGCAAGCGCTGAAGGCGATGGATCTGAAGGGTTACGCCGTCGGCGGGCTGGCCGTCGGCGAACCGCAAGCGGTAATGCTCGACATGCTCGACATCACCTGTCCGGAACTGCCGGCGGACAGGCCGCGCTATCTCATGGGCGTCGGCACGCCGGACGACATATTGAAATCGGTGGCGCGTGGCATCGACATGTTCGATTGCGTCATGCCGACGCGCGCCGGCCGCCACGGCCTCGCCTATACACGGCGTGGCAAGGTCAATCTGCGCAACGCCCGCCATGCCGACGATCCACGCCCGCTGGACGAGGACAGCGACTGCCCGGCGGCGCTGGATTATTCGCGTGCCTATCTGCACCATCTGGTGCGTTCGCAAGAAGCGCTGGGGGCGATGCTGCTGACCTGGAACAATCTTTCCTACTATCAGAAGCTGATGCAGGACATTCGCGCCGCTATCGAGGCCGGCGCGTTCGACGCGCGAGCCGCTGAAATTTCCGAAGGCTGGATGAGGGGCGATATTCCAGCGATGTGACCGAGCGTTCAGGTGCTCAGCGCATTGGATGCGCGCAGGCTGCAGCCGGTTATCCGGTAGGTGCCGTCGGGCTGCTGCTCGAGCGTATAGACGGCCTCGTAGTCCTTGCCGTCCGGTCCGATGATCAGCACCTGCTGGATAATCGATGTCGGGCTCATTTCCTGCACCTTGCCGAAAGAATAGGTCCGTGGCTTGCGCACCGGCGCATAGCCATTGGTCACCATGTTCATGAAGGTGTCGACGGTCGGAAAGATGCGTTTCACATTCGGCGCGGCGAAGCTGTAGGCGGCAGCGCCGTCATCGGCCATGAAAGCCTTCAATTGCCCGTCGATGATTGCTTGACCTGCCTTGATCTCGGCATCGCCGGCTAAGGCTGGGAGCGCGAAAATGAATGGAACGATTGCGAATGCGAAAACCGCGCGGCGCATGGCCTGTCTCCATTGTCCCCTGAGGAGCCGTCCGAAGACGCTCAGCATACCATACGCTTGACGGCGGTTCATGGTTTCAGCGACGGCTAACATTCAGCGTCTCATATGCGGAACTCAGGCGAGGGCGGCCTTAGCGCGCCCTCATGCTTGAAAGCCGGGCGGCAGTCTGCCACAAGGGCCGCTTGTGCACATGACCCCGAAAATCGAAATCGATTTTCGGAAAGGATCATGCGCAATCAAAGTGCTACAGCGTCCTTTGCGCGTCCAAATGGACGCGCGGCGCTGGAGGTGGGGCTGAGCAGGACTGGGCAATGAAGGCATTTTTCGTGCAGATAAAGTGCGATCTGGGCAAGGCCTATGAGGTCGCCAGTGCGCTCGCCGATGCCGAGATCGCCTCGGAAATCTATTCGACCGCCGGCAATTACGATCTGCTCGCCAAATTCTATGTCGACGACGAGGAGGACATCGGCCACTTCGTCAACGAGAAGGTGCAGATTCTACCCGGCATCAAGGACACGTTCACGGTCGTCACCTTCCGCGCCTTCTAAGAAGGCAAACCCCTGATACAGCCACATTGTTGCTGCCCTAATTTTAGGCAGCGATGACATACTGATCGCCGACACCCCTGAAATCGCCGATTGCGCTTGATTTTCTCCGGCGGGGCCAGTGAAATGGCGTCACAGGGGAGTATGCGATTGGCAGCGTTTGATGAAATGCTTCCGGAAGTTTCCGGGTTGAGAAAACCATATTCGGCTTACGATCGCTGGCTGAAGGAGCAGGACCCGGCCAGACTTACCGAGAAGATGCAGGACGCCGAACGCGTTTTTCGCAAGACCGGCATCACCTTCGCAGTCTATGGCGAGCAGGAAGCATCCGAACGCCTTATCCCCTTCGATATCGTTCCACGCATCATTTCCGGCAACGAATGGCGGCGGCTGACGCAAGGCATCGAGCAACGCGTGCAGGCGCTGAACGCCTTCCTCGACGACATCTATCATCGCCAGGAGATCTTGCGCGCAGGCCGCGTTCCCAAGGAACTGATCGCCAGGAACGAAGCGTTCCTGCCGGAGATGATCGGGGTCAGGCCACCGGCCGGCGTCTACACCCATATCATCGGCGTCGACATCGTGCGCATCAGCGAAAACGAATTCTATGTGCTCGAGGACAATGCGCGCACGCCGTCGGGCGTCTCCTACATGCTGGAGAACCGTGAGACGATGATGCAGCTCTTTCCCGAGCTGTTTCAGCAGATCAAGGTGCGGCCTGTCGAAAACTACCCGCAACTCCTGCGCCAGTCGCTGGCGGCGGTGCGGCCGCAAAGCGCGAAAGGCACGCCGACCATCGCCGTGCTGACGCCAGGCAGCTACAACTCTGCCTATTTCGAACACGCCTTCCTCGCCGACCAGATGGGCGTGCAACTGGTCGAAGGACAGGATCTGCGCGTCGTCGACGGCCATGTCGCGATGCGCACCACCGAGGGCTACAAACAGATCGACGTGCTTTACCGAAGGGTGGACGATTCGTTCCTCGATCCGCTGACCTTCCGGCCGGACTCCGCGCTTGGCGTGCCCGGCATCATGGATGTCTATCGCGCCGGCAACATCACCATCGCCAACGCGCCAGGGACCGGCATCGCCGATGACAAGGCGATCTACTCCTACATGCCCGAGATCGTCGAATTCTACACCGGCCGCAAGGCGATCCTCGGCAACATCCCGACCTGGCGCTGCTCGGAACCGGACAGCCTGAAATATGTGCTCGAGCACATCGACGAACTGGTCATCAAGGAGGTGCATGGTTCCGGCGGCTACGGCATGCTAGTCGGGCCGGCGGCGACCAAGAAGGAATGTCAGGATTTTTCCAGGAAACTCCAGGCGAAGCCGTCGAATTACATCGCCCAGCCGACGCTGGCGCTGTCGACCTGTCCGATCCTGACGGAGAAGGGCCTGTCGCCGCGCCATGTCGATCTCAGGCCCTACGTGCTGGTTTCCGACCGCATCCAGATCGTGCCCGGCGGGCTGACGCGTGTGGCGCTCAAGGAAGGCTCGCTGGTCGTGAATTCCTCTCAGGGCGGCGGCACCAAGGACACCTGGGTGCTGGATGATTAGAGTAAGTGAGTAGGGAATAGTCAGTAGTCAGTCGTGGAAGTAGAGGGGACAGCGAATGCCATATTCCATTGAGATTCAAACACTTACTGTTCGCTGCTCACTATTCGCTACTCACTAGCCCAAAGGGCAACTCCACATGCTTCTAGGCCGCACCGCCAACGGGCTCTACTGGATGAACCGCTATATCGAGCGGGCGGAAAACATGGCGCGGCTGGTCGATGCCGGGCTGCGCATGGCGCTGACCCGTACCCAGAACGCCTCGGAGGAGTGGAATTCGGTGCTGCTCAGCGCCGGTTCGGACGCTGCCTTCACCCAGAAACACCAGGAGTACACCGCTGCCAACGTCGCCGACTTCCTGCTAAGGGACACGTCGAACCCATCGAGCACGATGTCGTCGATCGAGACGGCCCGCAGCAATGCCCGCATGGTGCGCACCGCGCTGACGCGCGAGACCTGGGAAAGCATCAACGAAGCCTGGATGGCGCTGAAGCGGATGCTGGCCAGGCCGATCGACGAGCGCGACCTGCCCAGCGTGCTCGACGCCATTAAGCGTGAGACGGCGCTGATCCGCGGCTCGTTCTACGGCACCATGCTGCGCAACGAGATCTTCGATTTCTCGCAGCTCGGCACCTATGTCGAACGCGCAGACAACACGGCGCGCATCCTCGACGTGAAATACTATGTGCTGTTGCCGTCGATCTCCTGGGTCGGTTCGACGCTGGACAATTACCAGTGGGAGTCGATCCTGCGCTCGGTGTCGGCGCACCGCTCCTATCGCTGGGTCTACGAGGCCGACTACAAGCCGACCAATATCGCCGACTATCTGATCCTCAATGTCCGCATGCCGCGCTCGCTGACCTTCTGTTATCGCTTCCTGACCGAGCATCTGAAATTCCTTGGCGACGACTATGGCGAGCGTCATGCCTGTCATGCGACGGCCGGCAAGACCCAGGCCATGCTGACGGCCGGCTCGATCAAGGACATATTCGACGCCGGCCTGCATGAATTCCTGGCCAATTTCATTCGCGACAACACCAGGCTCGGCGACGAGATCGCGCAGGATTACAAGTTTTACTGAGCATGATCCGGCAAAGTGGAGACGGTTTGCCGACAGGATCATGCTTACAAATGGAAAATGACGCCCATGCGGCTCAAAATCACCCATCGCACCGAATACCGCTACGATGCGCCGGTGCACTATCTGCTGCAGCGGCTGCGGCTTTTTCCGGCCAGCGGATCCACACAGACAGTCTTGTCCTGGGCCCTGCAGATCGAAGGCGCGCGCGAGGAAGTGCGCTTCACCGACCATTTTGGCAATGACACACGGCTGCTGAGCGTCGAAGGCGAGCGCGATTTCATCACCGTCGAGGCATCAGGCGAGGTGGTGACACGCGACACCGCGGGCGTTTCCGGGCCGCATCAGGGTTTTGCGCCGCTCTGGCTGTTCAGCCATGAAACGCCGTTGACGGCGATTGGCAGCGGCATTCGCGAACTCGCCGCATCGGTCGGAGAGGGCACCGATATCGAGAGACTACACCGATTGATGGCCGTGATTGGCGAGCGCGTCGCCTATACGCCTGGCACGACCAACGCAGCGACGCCGGCCGAGGAGGCGCTTGGGCTCAAGACCGGTGTCTGCCAGGATCACACCCACATTTTTGCCGCCGCCGCGCGCGCCATGGGGTTCCCGGCCCGCTATGTCAGCGGCTATCTGATGCTGGGTGCGGCGGTGGAACAGGCGGCAAGCCACGCCTGGGCCGAGGCGCATGTTTTCGGGCTCGGCTGGGTTGCCTTCGATGCGGCCAACGGCATTTCTCCAGACGAACGCTATGTAAAGGTGGCGACCGGCCGCGATTACCGCGATGCCACGCCCGTATCGGGAATTCGGCTGGGACAGGCGGAAGAACAGCTTGCGGTCACCGTCACGGTGGAGCAGTAATTCCCGGCAAGATTGCTGCCAAAGAGATTCGATGACCTATTGCGTCGGCTTGAAGATCGATCGCGGGCTCGTGTTCATGTCGGACACGCGCACCAATGCCGGCATGGATTCGATCTCGACCTTCAAGAAGATGCATGTCTGGGAGGAACCGGGCGAGCGCGTCATCGTCCTGATGTCGGCCGGCAACCTGGCGACGACGCAGGCCGTGGTCAGCCTGCTCGACGAGCGCACCAAGGCGATTGCCGATCGCCATGCGACGCTGCTGGAAACGCCTTCCATGTACCAGACGGTGCGCATGGTCGGCGACACCGTCAAGGAAGTCATCGCCCATTCGTCGCCTACCGGCGACAAGGCCGATTCCTATTTCAATGCTTCCTTCATCCTCGGCGGCCAGATCAAGGGCAGTGAGCCGCGGCTGTTCATGATCTATCCCGAGGGCAATTTCATCGAATCGACCGACGACACACCCTTCTTCCAGATCGGCGAGACCAAATACGGCAAGCCGATCATCATCCGTGCCTATGAAAGGACGATGAGTTTCGCCGAAACGGTGAAGCTGCTGTTGGTGTCGTTCGACTCGACGCTGAAATCGAACCTGTCGGTCGGCCTGCCGCTCGACCTGCTGTTCTATGAAAAGGACGCCTTCAAGATCAGCCTGAAGAAGCGGATAGCCCAGGACGATCAATATTACCGCACGATCTCCGACGGCTGGTCGAACGCGCTGAAGGCTGCCTTTGCGAGCCTGCCCGATTTTCGGGAATAGCGCCAACCTTCTTCGCAGGCGTGCGGCGATACAGGCTGCGCTCGGATAATTTCCCGGAGGTGCGATGAACAAGGATGATTTCCGGCAATGGTCGAGGCGCGCCGCCGATTGGGGCGCCGACTATCGCGATACGTTGCGAGAAAGACCGGTGCGGCCGCTGGTCGAGCCGGGCGACATTTTCAGGAGTATCGAAGCCTCGCCGCCCGAGGCGGCGGAACCGATGGATGCAATATTCGCCGATTTCGAACACAAGATCCTGCCGGGCATGACGCACTGGCAGCATCCGCGCTTCTTTGCCTATTTCCCGGCCAATGCCGCTCCTGTCTCGGTGGTGGCTGAGTACCTGGTCTCGGCGATGGCGGCGCAATGCATGCTCTGGCAGACCTCGCCGGCGGCGACCGAACTCGAGACGCGGGTCGTCGACTGGATGCGGCAGGCGCTTGGGCTGCCGGAAGGGTTTTCCGGCGTCATGCAAGATTCGGCGTCGTCGGCGACGCTCGCGGCCGTGCTCACCATGCGCGAGCGCGCACTCGACTGGCAAGGCAACAAGAAGGGCCTGCATGGCCAGCCGGCATTGCGCGTCTATTCATCCGACCAGGTGCATACCTCCATCGACCGGGCGATCTGGGTATCGGGCATCGGCGAGGAGAACCTCGTGCGCATCCCAGTTGCCGGCCGTTTTCGCGCCATGGATGTCACAGCCCTCGAAGCGGCAATCGTCGCCGACCGGGAGGCGGGCATGCTGCCGGCCGGCATCATCGCCAGCGTCGGCGGCACCAGCACCGGCGGCACGGATGACGTTGCCGGCGTTGCCGCGGTAGCCAGGCGCCACGGGCTCTACCTGCATGTCGATGCGGCCTGGGCCGGGTCGGCGATGATCTGCCCGGAATACCGGCATTTCTGGGCTGGCGCCGAGCAAGCGGATTCCATCGTCTTCAATCCGCATAAATGGCTGGGGGCGCAGTTCGACTGCTCGGTTCAGTTCATCCGCCAGCCGGAGGATCTCGTTCGCACGCTGGCGATCAAGCCCGAATTCCTGAAGACGCACGGGCGTGATGGCATCATCAATTATTCCGAATGGTCGGTGCCGCTTGGCAGGCGTTTTCGCGCACTGAAATTGTGGTTCCTGCTACGGGCCCATGGGCTGGAAAATCTGCGGACCATGATCCGCAACCATGTTGCCTGGAGCGAACGTCTCGCCGCGCGGTTGGCCGGAGAGCCGGATTTTGAGATCGTCACCGAGCCGATGCTGTCGCTGTTTTCGTTCCGGCACGTAGCGGCTAAAGGCGGCGATGCCGACGAACACAATCTTCGCCTGGTCAACGCGATCAACGACGATGGCCGCATCTACCTGACGCAGACGCGCGTGGACGGGCATGTCGCGATCCGTTTTCAGGTCGGCCAGTTCGAGACGACGGCGGCGGACATCGACACTGCCTTCGAAACCATCACGGAGATCGCCCGCGGCTTGGCTTGATTGGCCTCGGAGAGTTGCGCCGAGGTTGCTTTCGCAATCTTGAGATTTTCATTAGCCGGCTTGTGCCTTTTCATCACTTTCGTTTTGGTCTATTGACAAGAAAAACGAAAGAGAGGCTCACCGATGTATCTGTCGCCACGGCATGCCGAAATCATCCAGATGGCCAAGGACCATGGCCGTGTGCTGGTCGACGATCTGGCAACGCATTTCAACGTGACGCCACAGACAATCCGCAAGGATCTCAACGATCTGTGCGACCAAAGGCTGCTTTCCCGCATCCATGGCGGGGCGCTGTTTCCGTCCGGAATCGAGAACATGGAATATGAGGCGCGGCGCAAGATCGCTGCCGATGAGAAGGAGGCGATCGGCCTTGCGGCGGCGAAACTGATTCCTGACAACGCCTCGCTGTTCATCAACATCGGCACCACGACAGAGTCGGTCAGCAAGGCGCTTCTCGATCATACGGGCCTCATGGTCATCACCAATAATATTAATGTTGCCAACAGGATGCGCATATATCCTTCGATCGAGGTGGTGATCGCCGGCGGCGTCGTGCGAGGTTCCGACGGCGGCGTGGTCGGCGAGGCGGCAGTCGATTTCATCCGGCAGTTCAAGGTCGACTATGCGGTGATCGGCGCCTCGGCGATCGATCATGACGGGGCGCTGCTTGATTTCGACTTTCGCGAGGTGAAGGTGGCGCAAGCGATCATAGCCAATGCAAGGCACGTCATCCTGGTGTCCGACCAGACCAAGTTCGAGCGCACGGCGCCGGTTCGCATTGGCCATCTGTCGCAGGTCAACACCTTCATCACCGACCGCTGCGACATTCCGTCGGTGCGCAAAATCTGCCAGGAGGCAGAGGTTCAGCTGATCGAAACGTCGCTGTCCTAGAGGATGTCGTTGCGGCAATTTGTTGCCGTTTATATTTCGTTTGACATTCGTTCTCATTTCGAAATAATCCCGCTACGGTTTCGCAAAAGATCAAAAATGCTGCAATGCGAAATTGTTGGAGGACTTTGTGGAGGCATCCCCGATCCATGACATTTTCGTCATCGGTGGCGGCATCAATGGCTGCGGCATTGCCCGTGACGCCGTTGGGCGCGGCTTTTCGGTCTTCCTTGCCGAGATGAACGATCTGGCGAGCGGAACCTCCTCCGGCTCGACCAAACTGATTCATGGCGGTTTGCGCTATCTCGAATTTTATGAGTTCCGTCTCGTGCGCGAAGCCCTGATGGAGCGCGAGGTGCTGTGGAAGAATGCGCCGCACATCATCTGGCCGATGCGTTTCGTGCTGCCTTACGCAAAAGGCCTGCGTCCGGCCTGGCTGATCAGGCTTGGCCTTTTTCTTTACGACCACATTGGCGGGCGCAAATTGCTGCCGGCGACGAGAACGCTGGATATGGCAAGAGATCCGGCCGGCAAACCATTGAAGCCGCTGTTTCGAAAGGCCTTCGAATATTCGGACGGCTGGGTCAACGATGCGCGGCTGGTGGCGTTGAACGCTCGCGACGCCGCCGACCGGGGCGCCACGATCCGGACCCGCACCAAGGTTGTCGGTGCACGCCGCGACGGAGACCTCTGGACGATCCGTCTGGAAGATATCCGCACCGGCGAACATGAGGAGGTCAAGGCACGGCTTCTGGTCAACGCCGCTGGTCCGTGGGTCGACCATGTGCTGTCCGGCACGGTCGGCTTGAACGACGTGCACAATGTCCGCCTTGTGCAGGGCAGCCACATCGTCATCGGCAAGAAGTTCGACGACCCGCGCGCCTATTTCTTCCAGAACAAGGATGGACGGATCATCTTCGCCATTCCCTATGAGGAAGAATTCACCCTGATCGGCACTACGGACCAGGATTATCCCGGCGATCCCCATGACGCGAAGATCAGCGACACCGAGATCGACTATCTCTGTGCCGCGGCTAGCGAATATTTCGCGCAGGCCGTCAAGCGCTCCGACATCGTCTGGACCTATTCAGCCGTGCGTCCGCTCTATGATGACGGCGCCTCGAAGGCGCAGGAAGCCACCCGCGACTATGTGCTGAAAGCGGATGGCGGCGAAGGCGTTGCGCCGATCGTGAACGCGTTCGGCGGCAAGATCACCACCTATCGCCGGCTGGCGGAATCGATGCTCGGCAAGATCGAGGATTTTCTCGGCAAACGTGGCAAGCCATGGACGGCGAACGCGCCGCTGCCGGGCGGTGATTTCCCGGCTACCGGCTTCGACGCCGAAGTGGCGAAACTGAAAACGGCCTATCCGTTCCTCGACGCGCGCCTGGCCCGCCGGCTGACCCGGCTCTACGGCACCCGCGCGCGCATGCTGCTGGGGTTGGCCAGGTCGACTGCCGATCTTGGCCGGCACTTCGGCGCGGATCTCTACGAGGCGGAGGTGCGCTATCTCGCCCAGAACGAGTGGGCCGTCACCGCTGACGACGTCTTGTGGCGGAGGACCAAGCGTGGCCTGCATCTCAGCCGCGAACAGGCGGCGGCGCTGGAGGAGTTCATGCGTGGAATAAGCCGACGCCATGTGGCGGCGGCCGAGTAGGGATGGCCAAGTGATGCAGAAAGCCTGGGAGGAGGCATCATGCTGGAACTGAGAAACGTCACCAAGACGGTGGGCGCGGCGGAGCATATACGCGACGTGTCGCTGACGCTTCAGCACGGCTCGCTCAACGTTCTGCTCGGGCCGACGCTGTCCGGCAAGACCAGCCTGATGCGGCTGATGGCCGGCCTCGACGTGCCGGCCTCCGGGTCGATCTGGTTCGACGGCAAGGATGTCACCGGCATGCCGGTGCAGAAGCGCAACGTCGCCATGGTCTACCAGCAATTCATCAACTATCCGGCGATGACCGTCTACGAGAACATCGCCTCGCCACTGCGCGTGGCTGGCGCTGACCGGGCGAAGATCGACAGCGAGGTGCGCAAAGCCGCCGCGCTCCTCAAGCTGACGCCCTATCTCGAGCGCACGCCGCTCAGCCTCTCCGGTGGCCAGCAGCAGCGCACGGCGCTGGCGCGCGCCATCGTCAAAAACGCCAGCCTGGTGCTGCTCGACGAGCCGCTCGCCAATCTCGACTACAAGCTGCGCGAGGAACTGCGCGCGGAACTGCCAAAGATCTTCGCGGCGGCCGGGACCATCTTCGTCTATGCCACGACCGAACCGCACGAGGCGTTGCTGCTCGGCGGCAACACGGCAACGCTTTCCGAAGGCCGCATCACCCAGTTCGGGCCGACGATCGACGTCTTCCGCAGGCCGAACGACCTGGTCACGGCCAAGACCTTCGCCGATCCGCCGCTCAACACGATCGTGCTGAAGAAAAGCGGTTCGAGCTTCCTCCTTGATGGTGGGGTTAACCTCCCGGTGCCGGCTGAGCTCGCCGGCATTGCCGATACGAGCTACACGATCGGCTTCCAGCCCCACCATCTCTCTTTTGCGCGGCCAAGCCCTTCAGCGGTTTCGGTGAAAGCCAAGGTCTCGATCACCGAAATCACCGGTTCGGAAAGCTTCGTGCATCTCGACTTCGCCGATGTGCGCTGGGTGATGCTGGAGCACGGCATCCTGGCGTTCGAGCCGGACCAGGTCATCGAGGTGTTCATCGACCCCCGCCACATCATGGTGTTCGACGCCAACGGCCGCTCGGCGGCAGCACCGCAGATGCTGGCGGCTTGAGGGAGGAGGGCACATGGCGCGCATCGACTGCAACCACATCCGCCACGCCTACGGTCCCAATCCGAAGTCGGACAAGGACTATGCGCTGAAGGAAGTGCATCAGGTCTTCGAGGATGGCAGCGCCTACGCGCTGCTTGGGCCGTCCGGTTGCGGCAAGACCACGCTGCTCAACATCATTTCGGGATTGCTGCATCCCTCGCACGGCCAGTTGCTGTTCAACGGCAAGGACGTGACCAATTTGTCGACGCAGGAACGCAACATCGCCCAGGTGTTCCAGTTCCCGGTCATCTACGACACCATGACCGTCTACGACAATCTGGCTTTCCCGCTGCGCAATCGCGGCGTGCCGGAAGCCGATGTCGACCGCAAGGTGCGCGAGACGCTGGACATGATCGACCTGGCGTCATGGGCCAGGAAGAAGGCGCGCGGACTGACCGCAGACCAGAAACAGAAGATCTCGCTCGGCCGCGGGCTGGTGCGCTCGGACGTCAACGCCATCCTGTTCGACGAGCCGCTGACCGTCATCGACCCGCATATGAAGTGGGTGCTGCGCTCGCAATTGAAGCAGCTTCATCGCCGCTTCGGCTACACGATGGTCTATGTCACGCACGACCAGACCGAGGCGCTGACTTTCGCCGACAGGGTCGTCGTCATGTATGAGGGCGAGATCGTGCAGATCGGTACGCCGGCCGAACTGTTCGAGCGGCCGCGCCACACCTTCGTCGGCTATTTCATCGGCTCGCCCGGCATGAACGTCATGCCGGTGGCGATCGAGGGCAAGACGGCGACGCTTGGCAGCCAGCGCATCGAACTGCCCGGCGCGCCCCAGACGGCAACCGGCCCGATCGAGCTCGGCATCCGCCCCGAATATGTCAGGCTTGGCCGCGACGGCATGGCGGTAAAGGTCAGCAAGGTCGAGGATGTCGGCCGCCACAAGGTGGTTCGCGCCAGTCTCGAAGGCCGCGAGATCGCCGCCGTCATCGGCGAGGACGAGACCGTGCCGGCCGAGCCGAAGGTGCGCTTCGATCCGGCCCGCATCAACATCTATGCCGATTCCTGGCGTGTCGAGATGGGGGCGTAGATGGAAAAGACCTGGAACAACAAGGCCTGGTTCCTGGTGCTGCCGGTGCTGGTGCTGGTGGCGTTCTCGGCTGTCATCCCGCTGATGACCGTCGTCAACTATTCGGTGCAGGACACGTTCGGCAACAATGTCTTCTTCTGGGCCGGTACGGAATGGTTCGAGGAACTGCTGCATTCCGACCGCTTCTGGGAAGCGATGGTCCGCAATCTGGTCTTTTCCTTCATCATCCTGGCCATCGAGGTGCCGCTCGGCATCTTCATCGCCCTCAACATGCCGAAGAAGGGTTGGGCGGTGCCGGTCTGCCTGGTGCTGATGGCGCTGCCGCTGCTCATCCCGTGGAATGTCGTCGGCACGATCTGGCAGGTTTTCGGCCGCAACGACATCGGCCTCTTCGGCTATTACGTCAATGCGCTCGGCATCGACTACAACTATGTCCAGGATCCGATCGACGCCTGGATCACCATCATCATCATGGATGTCTGGCACTGGACAAGCCTCGTCGTGCTGCTCTGCTACGCCGGACTGGTCTCGATTCCCGATGCCTTTTATCAGGCGGCCAAGATCGACGGCGCGTCGCGCTGGGCGGTGTTCCGCTACATCCAGCTGCCGAAGATGAAGCGCGTGCTTCTGATCGCCGTGCTGCTGCGCTTCATGGATAGTTTCATGATCTACACCGAGCCTTTCGTCGTCACCGGCGGCGGTCCCGGCAACTCGACGACGTTCCTGTCGATCGACCTCGTCAAGACGGCGCTCGGCCAGTTCGACCTCGGGCCGGCGGCAGCCATGTCGCTGGTCTACTTCCTCATCATCCTTCTGCTGTCATGGGTGTTCTACACCGTGATGACCAACTACGACGCGGAGCGCTGAGATGAGCGGCGCCAACGAAAGAACGACGAGGCAGGACAGAGTGAGCGAAACGACGGCCTCGGAAGGACTAGCCAGCGCAATGTCGCAGGATGAGATCGCCCGGCTGATGCGGCGTCGCGGCGAGGAATCGCGCTGGTGGTGGATCGTGCCGACGGTCTACATCATCGTTCTCCTGCTGCCGATCTACTGGCTCATCAACATGAGTTTCAAGACCAACAGCGAGATCGTGTCGTCGCTGACGCTCTATCCACACGCGCCGACGATCGGCAACTACGTCACCATCTTCACCGATCCGTCCTGGTACAAGGGCTACATCAACTCGATCATTTATGTCGTTATGAACACAGTGATTTCGATCGCTGTCGCTTTGCCCGCCGCTTATGCGTTTTCGCGCTATCGCTTCCTCGGCGACAAGCATTTGTTCTTCTGGCTCCTGACCAACCGCATGGCGCCGCCGGCTGTGTTTGCGCTGCCGTTCTTCCAGCTCTACTCGGCCTTCGGCCTGATCGACACGCATATCGCGGTGGCGCTGGCGCACTGCCTGTTCAACGTGCCGCTGGCGGTCTGGATCCTCGAAGGCTTCATGTCGGGCGTGCCGAAGGAGATAGACGAGACGGCCTATATCGATGGCTATTCCTTCCCGCGCTTCTTCCTCAGGATATTCATGCCGCTGATCGCCAGCGGCATCGGCGTCGCCTGCTTCTTCTGCTTCATGTTCTCATGGGTCGAGCTTTTGATCGCGCGAACCTTGACCACGACCGCCGCCAAGCCGATCGCCGCGATCATGACGCGAACGGTCTCGGCCTCCGGCCTTGACTGGGGCGTGCTGGCCGCGGCCGGCGTGCTCACCATCCTTCCGGGCGCGCTCGTGATCTGGTTCGTACGCAACTATATCGCCAAGGGCTTTGCCCTGGGGAGGGTGTGACGATGAACCTTTCCTGGATGGCATGGACGCTGCCGACAGCGATCTTTTTCATCACGATCCTGCTGCTGCTCTGCGGCATGGCGATCTGGGAATACGCCTCGCCGGGCGGCAATCCTCGGGTCGGCGTGCTCCGCTTCGAGACGACGCGCGGCGACCGTCTTTTCCTGTCGCTGCTGGGCAGCGCCTTTATCCATCTCGCTTGGCTGGGTCTTGTCGGACCCAATCTGTGGTGGGCTCTCGCTCTCTCCGTGGTCTACGCCATCGGCGTGTTCCGCTACGTATAGAGGGGGAAATAGTTGGGGCGGCCGCGTGCCGGCGGCTGCTCCGATCGCACTTGAAACTGAAACAGTGGAGGAAACGAAATGAGACGGCAATTTTTGACATCAACGACTGCGCTTGTCCTGTTGTTCGGGGCAGGCAACGCTTATGCCGGAATGGACGAAGCCAAGGCATTCCTCGACGCTGAGATCGGCGACATGTCGACCCTCGATCGCGCCGCCCAGGAGGCCGAGATGCAGTGGTTCATCGATGCCGCAAAACCGTTTGCGGGCATGGACATCAAGGTCGTTTCGGAAACGATCACGACGCACGAGTATGAATCGAAGACGCTGGCCAAGGCGTTCGCCGACATAACGGGCATCAAGATCACCCATGACCTGATCGGCGAAGGCGATGTCGTCGAAAAGCTGCAGACGCAGATGCAGTCGGGCGAAAACGTCTATGACGCCTATGTCAACGACTCCGATCTGATCGGCACCCATTGGCGCTACCAGCAGGCGCGCAGCCTGACCGACTGGATGGCGAACGAGGGCAAGGACGTCACCAATCCGAACCTCGACCTCGCCGATTTTATCGGCACCAAGTTCACGACGGCTCCGGACGGCGATCTTTACCAGTTGCCCGACCAGCAGTTCGCGAACCTCTACTGGTTCCGCTACGACTGGTTCAACGACGAGAAGAACAAGGCCGACTTCAAGGCGAAATACGGCTACGACCTCGGCGTGCCGGTCAACTGGTCGGCCTATGAGGACATCGCCGAATTCTTCACCGGCCGCGAGATCGACGGCAAGAAGGTCTATGGCCATATGGACTATGGCAAGAAGGATCCGTCGCTTGGCTGGCGGTTCACCGACGCCTGGCTGTCGATGGCCGGCAATGGCGACAAGGGGCTGCCGAATGGCCTTCCGGTCGACGAGTGGGGCATCAAGGTCAACGAGAAGTCGCAGCCGGTCGGCTCGTGCGTCGCGCGCGGCGGCGACACCAACGGCCCGGCCGCCGTCTACTCGATCCAGAAATATCTCGACTGGCTGAAGGCTTACGCTCCGGCCGCGGCCCAGGGCATGACCTTCTCTGAATCCGGCCCGGTCCCGGCTCAGGGCGAAATTGCCCAGCAGATGTTCATGTACACGGCCTTCACCGCCGACATGGTGAAGGACGGCCTTCCCGTCGTGAACGCGGACGGCACGCCGAAATGGCGCTTTGCTCCGTCGCCGCATGGCGTCTACTGGAAGGACGGCATGAAGCTCGGCTACCAGGACGTCGGCTCCTGGACGCTTCTCAAGTCGACGCCTGACGACCGCGCCAAGGCAGCTTGGCTCTACGCGCAGTTCGTCACCTCGAAGACCGTCGACGTGAAGAAAAGCCATGTCGGCCTGACGCTGATCCGCGAGAGCACGATCCAGCACAAGAGCTTCACGGACCGCGCTCCGAAGCTCGGTGGCCTGATCGAGTTCTACCGCTCGCCAGCCCGCGTCCAATGGTCGCCGACGGGTACCAATGTTCCTGACTATCCGAAGCTGGCACAGCTTTGGTGGCAGGCCATCGGCGATGCCTCGTCGGGCGCCAAGACGGCGCAGGAGGCGATGGATTCGCTCTGCGCCGAGCAGGAAAAGGTGCTTGAGCGTCTCGAGCGCGCCGGCATCCAGGGCGACATCGGCCCGAAGATGGCCGAAGAGCATGACCTCGCTTACTGGAATGCCGACGCGGTCAAGAACGGCAATCTCGCGCCGCAGCTCAAGATCGAGCCGGAGAAGGACAAGCCGATCACCATCAACTACGACGAGCTGGTGAAGAGCTGGCAGAAGTAAGACTGTTGATGCGGGTCTTCGCGCCCGCATCGCTATAATCGGGGGAGGCGGCATGTTGCCGTCTCCCCTGTTTGTATGGACAATTGCTATGCCGTGCGCCCTGTTGGGCATACGCCGAGGGAGAGATTATGAGCGGATACATCCTGGCGATCGATCAGGGCACGACATCGAGCCGGGCGATCCTGTTCGACGACAAGATGAAAATTGCAGGTAGCGGGCAGCAGGAATTCACCCAGCATTATCCGGCCTCCGGCTGGGTCGAGCACGACCCGGAGGAAATCTGGGGAAGCGTCGTCGCGACGGTTAAGGCCGCGCTCAAGAATGCTGGCCGCGAGGCTTCCGATGTCGCCGCCATCGGCATCACCAACCAGCGCGAGACCGTCGTCATATGGGAGAGGGCGACCGGCAAGCCGATCCACAACGCGATCGTCTGGCAGGACCGGCGCACCGCGCCGCTGTGCCGGAAGCTCAAGAAGCAGGGGCTGGAGAAGACATTCACGGGAAAGACCGGGCTGCTGCTCGATCCTTATTTCTCGGGCACCAAGATTGCCTGGATGCTGGACAAGGTGAAGGGCGCCAGAAGACGCGCCGAGAGGGGCGAGTTGCTGGCCGGCACCATCGACAGTTTCCTGATCTGGCGGCTGACCGGCGGCAAGGTTCACGCCACCGACGCCACCAACGCCTCGCGCACGCTGGTCTACAACATCGAGAAGAATGCCTGGGACGACGAACTGCTTTCCATCCTGCGTATCCCGGCCGCGATGCTGCCTGACGTCAGGGATTGCGCCGATGATTATGGAATCACAGAGAAAAGTCTGTTTGGTGCGGAGATTAGAATTCTCGGCGTGGCGGGCGACCAGCATGCGGCGACCATTGGCCAGGCCTGTTTCGAGCCGGGCATGATGAAATCCACCTATGGCACCGGCTGTTTTGCGCTGCTCAACACCGGCGGCGATCTGGTGCGCTCGAAGAACCGGCTTTTGACGACCATCGCCTATCGGCTGAACGGCAAGACCACCTATGCGCTGGAAGGCTCGATCTTCATCGCGGGTGCTGCCGTGCAGTGGCTGCGCGACGGCATCAAGGTGATCGGCAAGGCCGCGCAGAGCGGTGTCCTGGCGGCGTCAGCCGATCCGACGCAAGATGTCTATCTGGTGCCGGCCTTTGTCGGGCTCGGCGCGCCGCATTGGGACGCCGATGCGCGCGGCGCCATCTTCGGGCTGACGCGCAATTCAGGGCCGGCGGAATTTGCCCGCGCCGCGCTCGAATCAGTCGCTTTCCAGACCCGCGATCTGCTCGACGCCATGCGCAAGGACTGGAAGGGCGCCTCGGCCAGGACCGTGCTTCGCGTCGACGGCGGCATGGTGGCCTCCGACTGGACCATGCAGCGGCTGGCCGACATTCTCGACGCGCCGGTCGACCGTCCGACCATTCTCGAGACGACGGCGCTTGGCGCGGCATGGCTGGCCGGCTCGAAGGCAGGTGTGTGGCCGAAGGCAAAGGAGTTCGCCAGGAGCTGGGCGCTTGACCGGCGCTTCAAGCCGGATATGGATGCTTCAATACGTTCCGCCAAGCTGGCGGGTTGGCGCGACGCTGTGCGCAGGACTCTTAGCGAACAATAGGTCGGGCGGTTGGGGGCACATCGTGCTGGAACGAGGCGCAATCGATCCGGGCTCGTATGCCGCTTGGCGGGAAGAAGCTTTTGAACAACTGAATGCCAAGAACGACCGCTTGCAGAAAGATTTCGGCCTTGGCGGTTGGCCGCGCTATGACTACGACCTGACGACCGGAAGGCTCCTTTTCTCCGAGGAAGGGGTCGTCAAGGTCATTGCCGAAATCCAGATTGCGGGCTCCACCAGCGCGAAGGCCAGGAACTGGCTTTGGGCTTGGGCAAATTCAAACCTGCCTGGCGATCTTCTCAGCGATGCAAAGCTGGTTCGTTCCTTCGGAGAAGCGAACAAAATCGATGAGCTGGCCCAGTCTTATGTGATCGATACGGACAATGACCTGGAAGCGCTCGGTTGGGATTTGACCGGGGCGGTGGTTCGAATTTGCGACGCCCTTGGCGCCTATCGTTCTCCGCGTGGTGAAGGCGGAGGCCTTTACCTGACTATCAAGAGCATTAACTGGGCTAGCTGATCCGGACTTCCTTTAGCAATGCGCCCTTGCCGAGATACCAGAACAGAGCCCGTGCCAATGGAGGCACGGGCTCTCTACTACCTGTAACTGATTGACCGTCCTCAGTAGGGCGAATAGCACTGCTGGCGCGGACCGTTATAAGGCTGGAAAGTATTGTCCGATGCACGATAGGACCGGTAGCGGTCATAGCACCACTGCACGTGGGCGTCGCCCCGATAGACGCGGTTCTGATTGTTGACGATCGCGCCGGTGATCAGCGCGCCGGTCGCGAAGGCAGCCAGCGGGAACCAGTAGTCGCCGTGACGGCGATAGCCGCGACGCCATTCGCGCGAACCGCGATGGCCGCGCCAGTACCTGCCGTCGTTACGGGCAAAGCTGCGGCGCGAGAAGTCACGGCGGGAGAAATTGCGGTTGAAACTCCGCTTCCGCCACGGCTCATACTGGACGGTCTGGACGTTTGACGAAAGCCCCTGGTTCAGCGGCACATAGGTCGGTTGCGCGTTGACCGGCACGATCTCCGCGGCAGCAAACGAAAGCGAGAGAGTGGTCGCCAGCAGACCCGACATGATCCTGTTCATGATCTTTCTCCTTGAAGGGTGGTTGACGTCCCTTGTGGCGAGAAAACGGACAAGGCGTACAATTGTTCCTCGAAATATAGCAATGCGCTGATTTATAATGTTTCTCTCGCCTGGCCGCTGCGCTTATGGCCAGCCTTTCGCCCGCCTGTTGAATACTGTTAAGCGCCTGCCGGCTCGGTGGCATGAGGCGCTGCGGCACCGCGAGAAATCCCGGCTTTCGCTTTGTCTTTTTCCGGTTGACCCGTTGCGGCACTCTCCCTATGTTCCGCGCAATTTCGAGGGCGGCATATCTGGGCCCGCGGGAGCGCGTAGCTCAGCCGGTAGAGCAACTGACTTTTAATCAGTAGGTCATGGGTTCGAGCCCCATCGCGCTCACCAACAAAAACAGGGTCGGTTCCGGACACATGCTCGGAATTGGGTCTTCCGCGATCACACCATAACAAGTCTCGCGAACTTGGCTTCTATACGCAGGCGGCGGACCTGGTTCCGCTCGGCCGGCGCCCATCAGGCAACCTACCCCAACGCCCCCCAAGTGGCGCCGGCCATTCCTTTCCCGACAAGAGCAACAGCAATTGCACCGAGCTCCCGCCAGCGGGGGCCAGGCCGATGGCGCCGACAGGCGCTCGGCCCAGGTCAACGCATCGGGCCGCGCCTGGGGGAAATTCTCCTTCGTTTGAGCGATGCAGGAACAAAGCCCGGTGCCCTAAGTTCAAGGGCATATATTAGCAGGTGCTTTTATGAGATTTTTGCCCGTTCAAGAGCCGACCAGCACATGGGCCGTCTTTGACACGACCGTGGATGTGCCGGCAGATTACGCTGGTATTTGCCTTATCGGTTTGACGCGGGCCCGAGCGGAGTGGTTTGCGGCAAGAGCCAATCGAGATGCATCGGCGAGCGTTTTCACAAGACTGGTGTGCCGGGGAGATCTCGATCAGATCAGCGACACGTTCCCGCCTGCATGCCGTTCCAGCCGGCCGGCGAGGTCGAGTTCCAGCAGCACCATGAAAACCTGGGCTGGATGCAGGCCGGTGTGACGAATGATCTCGTCCACCGCCACCGGCGTCGGGCCGAGCGCCTCGATGACGCGGGCGCGGTCGTCCTCGCCGGGCGGCGGTGTCACCGAGAAATCGGGCGGCTCCTCAAGCGGCGCCCCGGGCATCTGCGTGCCGACCAGCGGTGCGATCGCGCTGGAAATGTCCGAGGCCTCGGTGACGAGGGTGGCGCCGTCCTTGAGCAGGCCGTTGGTGCCGGCGGCGCGCGGATCGAGCGGTGAGCCGGGGACGGCGAAGACCAGCCGGCCCATCTCGCCGGCAAGCCTGGCGCTGATCAGCGAGCCCGAACGTTGCGCGGCCTCGACCACGACCAGTCCCAGGGCGGCGCCGGCGACAAGGCGGTTGCGGCGCGGAAAATCCTGGGCGCGTGGCTGCCAGCCAAACGGCATTTCCGATATGATGGCGCCGCGCTCGGCAATCTCGTCGCACAGGCCGGTATTCTCGGGCGGGTAGGGCATATCGAGGCCGCCGGCCAGCACACCGATCGTGCCGGTCGCAAGGCTGCCCTGGTGTGCCGCGGTGTCGATGCCGCGCGCCAGGCCGGAGACGATGCCATAGCCGTCGCGGCCGAGTTCCGCGGCGAGCGTCCGCGCCATCTTGATACCGGCCAGCGAGGCGTTACGAGCGCCGACGATGGCCACTGCCGGCAAGCGGAACACCGCCCCTTCGCCCTTCACGGCGAGCAGCGGCGGCGGATGATCCATGCTCTTTAGCAGCGGCGGGTAGTCGGCCTCGCCGATGCCGACGAAGCGGGCGCCGGCCCGACGGGCGGCGTCCAGTTCGGCTTCGGCCTCGGCGACGGACGGGATGCGGGCGATGCGGCTGGCGCCGCCCGAAATCATCAGTTCGGGCAGGATCTCCAATGCCGCTTCGGCTGAGCCGAAGCGGTTGATCAGATCGCGAAAGGTCGCTGGGCCGACATTCGGCGTTCGTATCAAGCGAAGCCAGCTCAGCCGCTGCCGGTCGCTGAGGCGCGGCCCGGCGGAACGCTGGCTCATCCCTTGGCCCCGATCTTGCCCTCGGTGCCGGCCAGCAGCCGCTCGATGTTCGCCCGGTGTTTTATGATGACGACCAGGCTCATCAACGCGAACAGCCCGGCAATCTGCGGTGTGCTGAGGAAATAGAGCGCGATCGGTACGATGATCGCAGCCGTGAGCGCCGCCAGCGAGGAGTAGCGGGCCAGGAACGCAACCGCCAGCCAGACGACGGCGAAGATCAGCGCCACCTGCCAGGCAAGGGCAATCAGCACGCCGAGATAGGTAGCCACGCCCTTGCCGCCCTTGAAGCCTAGCCAAGCCGGAAAGAGATGGCCTAGGAAAGCGCCAAGTCCGGCCCAAAGCCCAAGCTCCGGAGCAAAACGGCCGGCGATCAGCACCGCTGCAGTACCCTTCAGCGCGTCGAGCAGCAGCGTCACGGCGGCGAGCCCCTTGTTGCCGGTCCTAAGCACGTTGGTGGCGCCGATATTGCCGGAGCCGATCTTGCGCACATCGCCAAGGCCGGCGGCACGGGTGATCAGCAGCCCGAACGGAATCGAGCCGAGCAGATAGCCGAAGACAATTGCCAAGACCGGACCGTAAGCCATTGTTCCCCACGTGTTTCCCAAGCCGAGTGGATTGCGGAGCGATGCGTCGCAGCCGGCTAGGCCGAAAACACTGTGCGTCCCGCTACCAGCGTTTGCAAGACCTTGCCTTGCAGCCGCGCGCCTTCGAAACAGGTGTTCTTCGAGCGCGAGCGAATGCCGTCTTCGCTGACGATCCATGGCTCGTCCAGATCGACCAGCGCGAGATCGGCCAACGCGCCCGGCTTCAGCGTTCCGCCGGGCAGGCCAAAGAGCCTTGCCGGGGCGGTGGATAGCAGCTCGACCAGCCTGAGCAGCGGCACGTCGCCATTGTGATAGAGCCGTAGTGCCGCCCCCAGCAGCGTTTCCAGCCCGATGGCGCCGGCCGCCGCATCGGCGAAGGGCAGGCGCTTGGTGTCGACGTCCTGCGGGTCGTGCGAGGAGACGATGATGTCGATGGTGCCGTCCTTGACCGCCTCGATCATCGCCAGCCGGTCTTCCTCGGCACGTAGCGGTGGCGTCAGCCGGAAAAAGGTGCGGTACTCCCCGACATCGTTCTCGTTGAGCGACAGATTGTGGATCGACACGCCTGCCGTGACATTGGCGCCATCGGCCTTGGCCCGCGTGACCGCTGCCGCCGCCATCGCAGTCGAGATCTTGGCCGCGTGATAGGCGCCGCCGGTCAGTCGCGCCAGCGCAAGGTCGCGCTCCAGCGGGATGGCTTCGGCCTCGCGCGGAATCCCGGCAAGGCCGAGCCAGCTTGCATAGAGGCCTTCATTCATCACGCCTGACGAGGCGAGGTCGGCATCCTGGGTTTCATGGGCGATGATGCCACCGAAATCGCGCGCATAGGTCAGCGCGCGGCGCATCACCAGCGCGCTTGGTATGGTGTGGCGACCGTCGGTGAAGGCGACCGCGCCGGCCTCGAGGAGCAGGCCGAACTCGGTCATCTCGCGGCCTTCGAGGCCCTTGGTGATTGCCGCCGCCGGAAAGATGTTGACGCTGGCCGTATCCTTGGCGGTGCGTAGCACGAACTCGACCAGCGCGACATTGTCGATCACCGGGTCGGTATCGGGCATCATGACGAGCGAGGTTACGCCGCCGGCTGCCGCCGCCACGCTGGCCGAGGCAATGGTCTCGCGGTGTTCGCCACCAGGTTCGCCGATGAAGACGCGTGCGTCGACCAGGCCGGGGACAACCGCCTTGCCGGCGCCATCGATGATCGTGGCGCCTTCAGGAGCACCCTGGTTGAGCGCTGCTTTGCCGGCGGCGGCGATCTTACGGCCTTCGACGATAACCGCGCCGACCTCGTCGATGCCGCGCGACGGATCGATGATGCGAACCTTGTTGAAGACCGTGGTGCTCATGCGCCGCGGCCCTCTTGGTTTCTCCCCTCTTGGTTACGACGGGGATCAAGCAGCGCTTCCATGACCGCCATGCGCACGGCGACGCCCATCTCGACCTGTTCCTGGATGACGCTCTGCGGACCGTCGGCGATTTCCGAAGCGATCTCGACGCCGCGGTTCATCGGGCCTGGATGCATCACCAGCGCGTCGTCCTTGGCGGCCTTCAGCTTCTCGGCATCAAGGCCGAAATAGCGGAAATATTCGCGCACCGAAGGCACGAAAGCACCCTCCATGCGCTCGCGCTGCAGGCGCAGCATCATCACCACGTCGGCACCTTTAAGCCCCTCGGCCATCGAGCTTGTGACGATCACGCCCATTTTCTCGATGCCGGCGGGCAGAAGCGTCGAAGGGGCGACGACGCGGACCTGGGCGCCGAGCGCGTTGAGCAGCATGATGTTGGAGCGCGCCACGCGCGAATGCAGGATATCGCCGCAGATCGCCACGATCAGCTTCGACAGCGGCCCCTTGGCGCGGCGGATGGTCAGCGCGTCGAGCAGCGCCTGCGTCGGGTGCTCATGGGAGCCGTCGCCGGCATTGACCACCGAACAGCCAACCTTCTGCGCCAGAAGTGCGGCGGCTCCCGCCGACTGGTGGCGGATGATCAGTATGTCGGGGCGCATGGCGTTCAGCGTCATCGCCGTATCGATCAGCGTCTCGCCCTTTTTCACCGAGGAGCTCGCCACCGACATGTTCATAACATCGGCGCCGAGCCGCTTTCCGGCCAGTTCGAACGAGGATTGCGTGCGGGTCGAGGCTTCGTAGAAAAGGTTGATCTGGGTGCGGCCGCGCAGCGTCGAAGTCTTCTTCTCCGGCTGCCGGGAGATCGCCACCGCTCGATCGGCCCGGTCGAGCAGAAGCTCGATGTCGGCGGGGGAAAGATCGCGGATGCCCAGAAGATGGCGGTGAGGGTAGGGGGACGAAGCGTCGGTCATCTCAAGGCGCTGCTATAGGGCTCAGATTTTGCAGCCGCAAGTACCAGCTTTGGATTGCGGCCTTTCTCCCCGGTTTTTCGTCGCGCGCGCAGCAACGCTTGGGCTATAACCGCCAACGGCTTCGGATTCGTAGCGTTCGGACAACTTCTTAGCCTTCAGACAACAGGGACAGTTCGTGACCGACGACGTGATCAACCAGCCGCCGCCGCTGACGGGCGGCAATGCGTGGCGAGGCGATCCGTTGCTGATCCAGCTTGCCGAGCGCTTTTCCGATCCGGTGCGCAAGGATCTCGACGGGCTTGGCCGTTTCGTGCTGACGCAGGAGGCGCAGGAATTGGCCCGTCTTGCCAATGTCGAGACGCCGAAGCTCAGGACCCATGACCGGCAGGGCCGGCGTATCGATCAGGTCGAGTTCCACCCGGCCTACCATGCGCTGATGCGCCGGTCGGTGGCCAACGGCCTGCACTCCTCGGTCTGGGAAAATGGCGATGCCGAAGTCGGGCGCCGCCATCAGGTGCGCGCCGCCCGATTTTACCTGACGGCCGAGCTCGAAACCGGGCATCTCTGTCCCATCACCATGACCAGCGCATCGCTGGCGGCGCTGATGGCCAGCCCGAAGCTGTTTCGCGAATGGGCGCCCAGGGTGACGACGCGCAAATACGACCAGAGCCAGAAGCCGCCGGTCGAAAAGACCGGGCTGACGCTCGGCATGGGCATGACCGAGAAGCAGGGCGGCACGGATGTGCGCGCCAACACCACCAGGGCCGAGCGCGCCGGCAGCGGGTTCTATCGGCTCACCGGCCACAAATGGTTCATGTCGGCGCCGATGTCGGATGCTTTCCTGGTGCTCGGCCAGGCGCCGGAGGGGCTTTCGTGTTTCCTCGTGCCGCGCATTCTCGGTGATGGATCAGGCAACGGGTTCCGCTTCCAGCGGCTGAAGGACAAGCTCGGCAACCGCTCCAATGCGTCGTCCGAAGTGGAATTCGTCAACGCCATCGGTGAAATGGTCGGCGAGCCCGGCGCTGGCGTAAAGACGATCATGGACATGGTGACGCTGACCAGGCTCGACTGCGCCCTCGCCTCCTCGGCGATCATGCGGGCAGGGCTGGCCGAGGCCGTCCACCACACACGTCACCGCCAGGTGTTCGGCGCCAATTTGATCGAGCAGCAGCTGATGCAGCGCGTTCTGGCCGACATGGCGCTCGACGTCGCCGCCGCCACCGCGCTGTCGTTTCGGCTGGCGCGTTCCTTCGACGAGGCGGCCAGCGACCGTGGCGAGGCGGCTTTCGCCCGCGCCATGACCCCGGTCGTCAAATACTGGGTCTGCAAGATCGCGCCGCCGCTGCTTTACGAGGCGATGGAATGCCTGGGCGGCAATGGCTATGTCGAGGAGGCGCCGCTTGCCCGTTATTACCGCGAGGCGCCGGTCAACGCGATCTGGGAGGGTTCCGGCAACGTGATGGCGCTCGACGTGCTGCGCGTGCTCGGCCGGGCGCCCGGCCTGTTCGACGAAGTGCTGAGCGGCATCGACCGCGATCTCGGAGCCGGCGGGCGTGGCACCATTGGCGTGCTCAAGGCAGCGATGCAGGTGGCGGCCACGGATGAGGGCTCGGCGCGGCTGCTGACCGAGCAACTGGCGCTGTCGGCGGCGGCGGCGGAACTGCGGCGGCTGGGAGCAGGGCGGATAGCCGATGCTTTCGTCGAGACGCGACTAGCCGGCCAGTGGCGCAACACCTACGGCATGCTCGATTCGCGCCACGATGCCCGCATGATCATCGACACGCTCTATCCGCCGGTCAACTGAGAGGGTTTTGACGGGGAATTTCGCCCCTGTCACGCCCTGTGGATAGCCGTTAACCTTAACAAATGGTTTCCATTGCGGCGGCGGGCCGCAAAGCCCACTGTCCTGTTTACCAAAGCGGGAACGCCATGCGGTACATATTGACCTCCTTTCTGGCCTTGCACTGGGCAGTAGCTTTCGCCCTGCTGGCGTTCATCTGCATTGACGGAAATCGCGGCGTTGCGGCGGCGCTCGGCGTGTTGGGCGTCGCCATTCAGAATGCCCATTTCGGCGATCTCGAAAACGCCGTCGTCGTGGCGCCGCTTGCCGTTGCATTGCTTGTCGTTGCGGTGCTGTTTTGCTGGGCCTTCGTCGAGACCCTGATCAGCGGCCCGCCAGATCCGCAAGCCGTCGACAGCGTCGTGCGCACCGCCTTCATCTCGGCTTCCGCCGTGTTGTCGTTGATATTGGTCGGCGGTGCCGCGCAAGGCATCGACGGGCTGTTCATGGCCGTCGCCGTGCAATTGGCCGCACTTCTGGCTTCTTATGTCGCCATGCTTGCGGAGCGGCGCTCGGCCATCGCCGTGGCGGTTCCGGCCAGAGCCGATATCCGGGCCGCCGCGCATCTGATGGCCAAGGACGCGGCGCACAGTTCCTTGCTGTCGCGCATTTCCGGACGATCGGAAACCAAACCGAGGGATGGCCGCTGATGCGCTATTTGTTCGCACTCTGGGCTGCTCCGCTGGTCCTGTTCTGGGGCTGGTTCTTCCTTTCGCTCAACGACATCAATTTCGGCTATGTGATGCTCAGCCGGCAATTGCATGATTTCGTCTTCGGGCTCTACGGGCAGATGCTGGGCGTCGATCCGGCCATCATTCCCGGCATGGTGGCGAAGGCCTGCGTCTTCGACGGGCTGCTCTTGATGGCGTTTTGGGCGTTTCGCCGGCGCCGGGCGATCGGCAGCTGGATCCGAACAATGCGCGAGCGCTATTTCGACCAGGCATCGACGCCGAGCGTCTGAAGCCGGTCGAGAACGCCCTGCAAAATAAAGGCCGCAGCGGCCGAATCGATCTTGCCGGCGCGTTTGCGGCGCGAAAAATCCATCTCGATCAATGTCCGCTCGGCCGCCACCGTCGACAGCCGCTCGTCCCAGAAAACGAAAGGCAGGTCTGTCAGGCCAGCCATATTGCGGACGAAGGCACGGGATTTCTGAGCCCGCGGCCCTTCCGATCCGTCCATATTGACCGGCAGTCCAAGCACCACGGCCCCGGCATTCTCCTTTTGCAGCAAGGCCAGCAGCGTGGCGGCATCGAGCGAGAACTTGCGGCGCATGATCACGGGGCGCGGATGGGCGAAGGAAAAACCCCGGTCGGAAACCGCCACGCCGATCGTCTTGTCGCCGAGATCGAGCCCGGCCAGCGTCTTGCCACCGCCGAGCTGAGCCGGCAACTCCTCGATCGTGATGACGCTCAACCGCTTTCCTTTTGACCATGGCGCGGTGCGTCCTGTACGCGCAGAGGACGCAGCGGCACTTTAACTTTGCCGTCGGCGTTCTATCCTTTACCGAAGCAAAAATCGAGGAAAGCATTGATGAAACTCACCTGGTACGGACATTCCGCATTCCGCATCGAGACCGCGGACGCGAAAATTCTCATCGACCCCTATCTGATCGGCAATCCGTCCTGGACCGGTGGTTGGGAAAGGCCCGCGGAAGGGGTCACGCATGTGTTGTTGACGCACGGCCACAGCGATCACGTCAGCGGGGCGCTGGAAGTGCTCGGGAAAAGTGGCGCCATGCTGGTCGCCAATTTCGAAATCTGCATGTACCTGGTCGGCAAGGGCGCCAGCGACAAGAACATCAACCCCGGCAATATCGGCGGCACTGTCGATTGCGGCGGCTTCACCACCACCTTCGTCCAGGCACTGCATTCCTCGTCGTTCCCGGGCGACAATGGCCAGAACACCTATCTCGGCAATCCGGGCGGGCTTGTGCTGCATTTTCCGGAGGACAAGACGCTCTACCATATGGGCGACACCGACATTTTCTCCGACATGGCGCTGATCAACGAATTGCACGAGCCGAAGATCGGCATCGTGCCGATCGGCGACCGCTTCACCATGGGCGGCGCGGTGGCGGCCCTTGCCTGCCGGCGCTTCTTCGATTTCGATACGGTCATCCCCAGTCACTTCGGCACGTTTCCGATCATCGACCAGACCGCAGAAAAATTCGTGGCGGGAATGGACGGATCGGATGTGAAAGTGGCATTGCCGAAGATCGGCGAGACGATTACCTTGTAGAAGATATCGGGTAGAAGGTACCAAAACGGAATGAAAACATGGCTTTGAGGAGCTCTCTTTGCATTTCGATGCTGGTCGCGGCATCGCCTGCGCCCGCCGCGGAGGACTTCATCGAAGGTGTCTATCTCCAATCCGAGGAGCTTTGTGCCCAAGCCAGGAAGGATACGCTGCAGACGGTGATCGAGGCCGGCAACATCGTGCTGTCGTCCCGCGGCCTGGAAAGCATCGAATACAATTGCGAATTCCTTGAGATCACCAAGGCGACTCGTTCACCGAGCTGGGCGGTGACCGCCATCTGCCAGGAGCCGGGCTATCTCTTTCCGGACGTTTTGTCGGTCACGCAAATGAATCCGAAGCAGATCGACCTGGTTTCCGTCCGGCCCGTCGACGATGAGAGCGAGGCAAGCGGCAACAGCGGCAGCTATTTCCTCTGCGACGGCGTGGCGCTGCCATAGACGCTTCCGGCCGCGTTGCCGGCATGATGCATGTTGCGCGGCACGCGCCACGCCGCTATAGCGCGACCTGGTTTTCCCGAGGCGACAAATATGTCCGTTGATGTCAAGACTGTGAAGCGCGTCGCGCGTCTCGCCCGCATTGCGGTGAGCGAGGAGGATGCCGAGCGCATGACCGGAGAGTTGAACGCCATCCTCGGTTTTGTCGAGCAATTGAACGAGGTCGACGTTTCCGGCGTCGAGCCGATGACGTCGGTCATCCCGATGGAGATGAAGAAGCGTAAGGATGTCGTCACCGACGGCAACAAGGCGGCCGACATCGTTGCCAATGCGCCGGCGACCGAAGAGAATTTCTTCCTCGTTCCGAAGGTCGTGGAGTAGCGGCCGATGGCAATCGAGATCGCCATCGAGACGCCATTGCAGGACGATGTGCGGGGGCTGATCGACGAGCTCAACACCACGCTTCTCGAGCTGACGCCGCCGGAGCATTGCTACCACATGACCGTCGAGCAGATGGCCGACGAGAATACGACTGTCTTCATCGCCCGCGACAACGGCTTGGCAATAGGCTGTGGCGCGCTCAAACGCCACGATGGCGTCATTGGCGAAGTCAAGCGCATGTATACGCGTCCCTCGCATCGCGGCCGGAAGATCGGCGCGAAAATCGTCGAGCGGGTCGAGGCGCTGGCGCGCAGCGAAGGGCTGGAGCGTCTGGTGCTGGAGACCGGCGACCGCCATCCGGCCGCCTGGACTGTCTACGAACGCGCCGGTTTCTCGCGCTGCGGCCCGGTTCTGGATTACCCTGATACCGAGTGGTCGGTGTTTTACGAAAAGAGCCTTGCCCGATGAGCGACCTGACGCAACTCACGATTTCGCAGGCCCGCGCCAAGCTGCGCGCCAAGGAAATCACCGCAACCGAGATCACCGACGCCTATCTCTCGGCGATCGAGCGGGCCAATCCGGCGCTCAACGCCTATGTCGCCGTCACCGACGACAAGGCGCGCGGCATGGCCAAGGTATCGGACGCGAAACTGGCCAAGGGCGAGGGCGGTTCGCTCGAAGGCATACCGCTCGGGATCAAGGACCTGTTCGGCACCGAGGGCATTCATACCCAGGCCTGCAGCCACGTGCTGGACGGGTTCAAGCCGCGCTACGAATCGACCGTCACCGCCAATCTGTGGGCCGACGGCGCCGTCATGCTGGGCAAGCTCAACATGGACGAGTTCGCCATGGGCTCATCCAATGAGACGTCCTACTATGGTCCGGTCGTCAATCCGTGGCGGCGTTCGCGCCTCGACACGGTGGTGATGCCGACCACGCATCAGGGCGACGGCGGTTTCGTCTCGGCCGGCGGCACCAGGACCGCGCGCACGCTGGACAATGCCCAGCTCGTGCCGGGCGGTTCGTCCGGCGGTTCGGCCTCGGCCGTCTCGGCGTTCCTGTGCGCGGGCGCCACCGCCACCGACACCGGCGGCTCGATCCGCCAGCCCGCCGCCTTCACCGGCACGGTCGGCATCAAACCGACCTATGGCCGCTGCTCGCGCTGGGGCATCGTCGCGTTCGCGTCGTCGCTCGACCAGGCCGGGCCGATCGCCCGCGACGTGCGCGACGCCGCGATCCTGCTAAAATCCATGGCCTCGGTCGATCCGAAGGACACCACCTCGGTCGACAGGCCGGTGCCAGACTACGAGGCGGCGATCGGCCGTCCGGTCAAAGGCATGAAGGTCGGCATCCCCCGGGAATATCGTGTCGACGGCATGCCCGAAGAGATCGAGGCGCTGTGGCAGAAGGGTATTGCCTGGCTCAGGGATGCCGGCGCCGAGATCGTCGACATTTCCTTGCCGCACACGAAATATGCCTTGCCGGCCTATTATATCGTGGCGCCTGCCGAAGCCTCGTCGAACCTCGCCCGCTATGACGGCGTCCGCTACGGCCTGCGCGTGCCCGGCAAGGACATTGTCGACATGTATGAGAAGACCCGGGCCGCCGGCTTCGGCCGCGAGGTCAAGCGCCGCATTATGATCGGCACCTATGTTCTGTCGGCCGGCTATTACGATGCCTATTATCTGCAGGCGCAGAAGGTGAGAAACCTCATCAAGCGGGATTTCGAGAATGTGTTCGCCGCAGGAATTGACGTCATCTTGACACCGGCGACGCCGTCGGCGGCTTTTGGCATCGCCGACGAGGACATGGCCGCCGACCCGGTCAAGATGTACCTCAACGACATCTTCACCGTGACGGTGAACATGGCCGGGCTGCCGGGCATCACCGTGCCGGCCGGCCTCGACGCCAAGGGCCTGCCGCTCGGCCTGCAGCTGATCGGCCGTCCTTTCGACGAGGAAACCTTGTTCCAGACCGCCCATGTCATCGAACAGGCGGCCGGCACGTTTCAGCCGGAAAAGTGGTGGTAGTCCTTTAGGCATCGCGTTTGAATGATGCGGTGCGCTTTAGCCCCGGTCTATGCAGGTCGTTGCCCCCAGAACCGCTACGCGCTTTTGGGCGGCATGCATTGGAGCGACCATCTGGACGCACAAAATACGCTCTGACACGTTTGGTCTAAGCACCGGGCTTTCCGAAAATCGATACCGATTTTCGGGCCGATGCGGTGGGGGTGAAGGATGTTCTTCTATCTTTCCAAATTTCTCTGGTTCTTTGTCCAGCCGTTGAATTTTGCGATCTTCCTGCTGCTGGCGGGGCTGGTGGCGGCGATGTTCGGCCGGCGAGGATTGGCGACCGCCGGCAGCGTCCTTGCCGTTCTCATTCTTGCGCTTTCGACATGGACGGAACTCGGCGCGATAATGATCAGTCCGCTGGAGGACCGCTTCCCCAGGCCACCGCTGCCAGAAAGGGTCGACGGTATCATCGTGCTGGGCGGCGGTTTGGAGAGTGCCATCAATGCCGTGCGTGGCGGCTATGAAATTAACGGCGCCGGCGACCGGATCGTTCAGGCGGCCGTGCTGGCGCGGCGTTTTCCGACAGCGAAGATCGCCATCTCCGGTGGTACCGTTGAAATGGTAATCAAAGGTGAGGGCGATGCAGACTCCGGGCCGCGCCTGCTCACGGCGCTTGGCGTGACAGCCGATCGGCTGATCCTCGAGAACAAATCCCGCAACACCTATGAGAATGCGGTCTTTACCAGGCAACTGGTCGCACCGAAACCCGGCGAGACCTGGCTGCTGGTGACTTCGGCCTTCCATATGCCGCGCGCCACGGCGCTGTTCGACAAGGCAGGCTTTCCGACCGTTCCGTGGCCGGTCGACTACATGACCTCCGGCACGGAAAGCATCGGCACATTCCCCCCCTACAACGGGCTGGAGGTCACCACCACCGCGGTCCGTGAATGGATCGGGCTGATGGCTTATTGGCTGTCGGGCCGCATCGATCGGCTTTTCCCCGGACCGGCTGACGGGCCAGGCGGCTGACCGATCACCGCCTGCCGCGCGGCGGAAAAGAACTGGCGGCGGACCAGCACAGCCAGAAGCAGCAGCGTCGACAGCACGAACACCATCGGGTCGACGAACCAGCCGAGATAACCGATCGAGAAGAACACGCCGCGCAGGCCGGAATTGAAATGCTTTCCAGCCAGCATGTTCATGCGCGCCGCCCGCCAGACCGCCGTTTCGGTCACCGGGTTGCGCGAAGCCTCGCCATGCGGGATCGGCACGGCGCCAATCAGGATCGAGCAATAGTTGAACAGCCGGTAGGCCCAACCGAATTTGAAGAAGGCAAAGGCCAGGATCAGCACCAGCCCGAATACCTTTATCTGGAAGGCCGCGCGCGACGGTGCATCGCCCAGCGGCAAGTCGCTCAGCACCGAAACGACCTGGTCGGAAGCGCCAAGCAAGGCAAAACAGCCGCCCAGCGCAATCAGCGAGCTTGAAGCGAAAAAGGCGGTCCCTTGCTGTAGCCCGCTCATGATGGCGGTGTCGACGATGCGGATCTCGCGCTCGGCCATGGTCCGCATCCAGGCTTCGCGCTGGGCGTTCATCGCCATCGTCAGCGACACGCGGCTGACCAGCCTTCCGTCGGCGGCGAGCGTGTGCAGCACCCATGCGATGAGGAAGAAGGCCAGTGCTGCGAGATCGGCCGTCGACAGATGGAAGGAATCGCCCATGCGCTTTCTTTTATCACAAGCAGAGCCGTCGCTTCGATGATCGATTTCAGTCATGTCGCTGGCGGAGCAAACAAGGTCGGCAGGCGCTGCGCCGCGATTTTCAAAAGAGCGGAAACATCATGAGAATTCCTATATGTGGATTGATCACGGAGACAGCGCCGCGTGTTCCTTTCGGTTTTCGACCTGTTCAAGATCGGCATCGGACCATCGAGCTCGCACACGATGGGGCCGATGACCGCGGCGCGGCGGTTTCTCGATGAAGTCGCGGGAGACGACTGGCCGCGGCCGGCCGGCGCCAGGGTCGATCGCATCGCCGCAAGCCTGCATGGCTCGCTCGCCTACACCGGTATCGGCCATGGATCCGACCGCGCGGTGGTGCTTGGCCTTGCCGGTGAGACACCGCAGACCGTCGATCCCGACCAGGCCGACGGCATTGTCGCTGGCATCGCCGCCGAGAAGCGGATTTCGCCGCCCGGTCATCCATCCTATCGCTTTGACCCGGACACGGATCTAGTGCTGGACCGCAAGACGCCGCTCACCGGCCACGCCAACGGCATGGCCTTCTCGGCCTATGATCCCGACGGCCGGCTGCTGCTCAGGCGCATTTATTATTCGATCGGCGGCGGCTTCGTGGTTTCCGAGGAAGAGCTGCAGCGGATGAAGGCCAAGGGCTCGGTGACGACGGAAGGCAAGAAGGTTCCCTACCCATTCAAGAACGCGGTCGAGATGCTGTCCATGGCGGCGAAAAACGGCCTTTCCATCGCCGACATGAAGCGTGTCAACGAGGAAACGCAGATGTCGCGCGAAGAGCTCGACGCTGGTCTGGACGGCATCTGGAGCGCCATGAAGGGTTGTATCGATCGTGGCCTGTCGCAGGACGGTATCATGCCGGGCGGGCTCAAGGTGCGCCGTCGAGCGCGGCAATTGCATGACAAGCTGCAGGAGCAGTGGCAGCAGAACCGGCCCAATCCCTTGCTCGCCAATGACTGGCTGTCGATCTACGCCATGGCAGTCAACGAGGAGAACGCCGCCGGCGGGCGCGTCGTCACCGCGCCGACCAATGGCGCTGCCGGAACGCTGCCCGCGGTGCTGCGCTACTGGCTGCATTTCCACCCCGAGGCCGATCAGCCGAGCATCCGCGATTTCCTGCTGACAGCTGCGGCGGTCGGCGGCATCATCAAGACCAACGCCTCGATCTCGGGCGCTGAAGTAGGCTGCCAGGGCGAGGTCGGTTCAGCCTCGGCAATGGCGGCGGCGGGTCTGTGCGCCGTCATGGGCGGCACGCCCGAGCAGGTCGAGAACGCGGCCGAGATCGCGTTGGAACATCATCTCGGCATGACCTGCGATCCGGTCGGCGGGCTGGTGCAGGTGCCGTGCATCGAGCGCAATGCGCTGGGCGCCGTCAAGGCAGTGACCGCCGCGTCCCTGGCGATCAAGGGCGACGGCGTTCATTTCGTGCCTCTCGACGCGGCAATCGAGACCATGCGCCAGACCGGCCTCGACATGAACGAGAAATACAAGGAGACCAGTCTTGGCGGTCTTGCCGTCAACGTCGTGGAGTGCTGAGCCAAAAACCTGGCACTGTGGAGAAAGTCGACCAGGCCGTTGACGGCTTCGCGTGCCGGACTAAACCTTAATCCATGTCTCTCAATCTCATAAAGCTCTGTGTCGGCTGCGACAGCGTAGAGGATCTCGAAGAGTGGATCGCCTTCCGTCTCGAGGAAAAAAGGCGCGCCGGCGAACCTGCTGAGCACTACCACACCACCCGGATGGTGCCGACGCGTGGCGCCGAAGTCACCGATGGTGGGTCTCTTTATTGGGTGGTCAAAGGCAATGTCCAGTGCCGCCAGCTGATCACCGAAATCCGGCCCTTCACCGATGGCGAGGGGATTGGTCGCTGCCATCTCGTCCTCGATCCTGTCGTCGTGCGCACCGACTGGCAGCCGCGTCGTGCCTTTCAGGGCTGGCGCTACCTGAAGCCTTCCGATGCGCCGGCCGATCTTGGCAAGGGCATGGCCGGGCTCTTCGAGATACCGCCGAAACTCAGGCGCGAGCTTGCCGACCTCGGCCTGCTCTGAGGCGAATGCGCCAGGTCCGGGGCCGATGGTCTTGATTGCTGGCCCTCCAAGTCTCATCATGTTGGACTTGCAAGCGGTGCGGCAACGCCACATCTTGAATCGCATGAGCGACAAGAAGCAACCCGTGCCCGCAAGGGCCGATCCTGCACCGGTCAAGCCTCAATCGAGCACCGGCGAAATCGACGCCTTTGTCCGCCAAGCGAGGACGCTTGCCGCGTCCGCGACTGGTTCGGGCAGGTTGATCCTTTCCCTAGACGCCACAATGAGCCGCCAGCCCACCTGGGATCTCGCCTGTGCGCTCCAGGGCGAGATGTTCGACGCCGTCGGCAGGGCCGGGGCGCTCAAGGTTCAATTGGTCTATTTTCGCGGTCTGGGCGAGTGTCGTTCATCCGCGTTCGTGACCAATACGGACGCGCTGAAGCAACTGATGACGCGGATAGAATGCCGTAGCGGCCATACCCAGATCGGCAAGGTGCTTGCCCATGCGCTGAAACAGACGGCGGCCTCAAAGGTCAATGCGCTGGTCTATATCGGCGACGCCATGGAAGAAAATGTCGACGATCTTGCCGCCAAAGCCGGCAGCCTCGGCCTGCATGGCGTTCCCGTCTTCGTCTTTCAGGAGGGTCATGATTCCGGCGCAGAAAATGCCTTCAAGGAGATCACGCGGCTGTCCAAAGGGGCATGGTTCCGATTTGATCGGCGGGCCGCCGCGACCTTGGCCAGCCTGCTTTCGGCGGTCGCCGTGTTTGCGACCGGAGGGCTGACGGCACTGGAAGCCAGGGGCAGGCCGGAAGACCGGCTGATGATCGAGCATCTGCGGGGCGGCAGGAAATAATGGGTGCGATTATCGCATTGGTAGCATTGCTTTTGGTGCTTCTCGGCGCGGCTATGATCTTCCTGCGCGCCGACCCGGCGAAACTCGCAAGCGGGATGAGGACGGTTGGGCCTGTCCTGCTGGCGCTGGTCGGGGTTGCCGTGCTTCTGGTCGGACGTCAAGGCATTGGCGGTTTGATCCTGTCGGCGGCGCTCGCCTGGTACGGCTCCATGCGAATGAAACGGCCGCCAACGAAGTTGTCGCCGGGCAAACACTCGACAGTGCGCACCGCCGCACTCGAAATGGAACTCGATCACGATACCGGCAGCCTGGAAGGCCTCGTGCTGGCCGGCCGCCATGAAGGCAAGATGCTCGGCGCCATGGCGCTTGCCGAGTTGCAGCAGCTTTACCTCGAACTTCCCGGCGACCCGGAGAGCCGCCAATTGCTAGAGACGTATCTTGACAGCAGATTTCCCGTCTGGCGCAAAGACGCTGAGGCGAATGGTGGCGACGGGCTGGGTGTTGCGCCAGGTGCGGGCGCCATGACTAAGGAGGAGGCCTACAAGATCCTTGGTCTTGAAGCGGGGGCCGCCGCGGCGGATGTCCGCAAGGCGCACCGCCGCCTGATGCAGCGCCTGCACCCCGATATCGGTGGCACGTCTTTCCTTGCGGCGCGGATCAACGAAGCCAAGGATGTCTTGCTCTCCAATCACAACTAGTCTCCTTCGACGCAGAATTTCCCGGGAGGCGTTCTTCCACACCGCCTATTGCTGGACGGCGTAGCACTCGATCTTCTTTTTCTTCAGGGCGCTGCAGGCTTTCCAGGCGGCGTTCTTCGAACCGAAGCCGCCAAACCTGGCGCGGTAGTAGGTGACGCCATCCTTGTCGAAAGCGACGGTGAAACCGGACGCGTCGGCGAGGACCGAGGGGGCCTGCTTCGTCGTCTTGTCGAGGAAAGCCTGGGCTTCGGACCGTTTTGGCGAAGAAGCGACCTGTATTGCCCAGCCCGAGGGCACCGATGCGGTATTGACGGGATCGACCGCCTCCGTGTCGCCATAGGCCGCCGCAACCCGGGCCGTCGCCACATCGTCCGCTGTGGCCACGGCCACGGTCTTGACCTTTCTGGTCTGGACGACGGGAGTGGTCTCATCGACGACGGGCGCGTTTTCCTCAACGAGAGCGGCAACGGCATCATTGTCCGGCTTTTCGTCCGGCGTCGGGGCGTCGTGCTTGGGCAAAAACACCTTGGCCAGTGCCGTGATCGGATTGCCGCCACCAGCCTTGGCGATCAGCGCGCCGCTGCCGCGCGACGACGCCTTCGGCATGTAGGCGTTGATCAAACCGGCCATCTGGTTGTCACGGCTGCCGCCCGATTTCCCGCCCATGACCACCGCTACGATGCGGCGATCGCCATCGGAAACCGAGGAGACAAGATTGAAACCGGAGGCCCGCGTGTAGCCCGTCTTGATGCCGTCGACGCCCTTGATGCGGCCGAGCAGCCGGTTGTGGCCGTTAATGCGCTTGCGGCCGTACAGGAAAGAGCGCTGCGAGAAATAGCCGTAATACTGGGGAAAATGCTCCCTTAGCGCGATGCCGAGCATCGCCATGTCGCGCGCGGTCGTGAACTGACCGGGGTCCGGTAAGCCGTTGGCATTGCGGAAAACGGTCGACTTCATGCCCAGCGCCCGGGCCTTGGCGGTCATCATACGGGCGAAATTGGCTTCATTGCCGCCGAGGAGTTCGCCAAGCGCCGTTGCCGAGTCGTTTGCCGACTTGGTCACCATCGACAGGATCGCGGTCTCGACCGTGACCACCCCGCCGGGCCGGACGCCGAGTTTCGTCGGCGGTTCGGCTGCGGCACGTGCCGAGAAAACGACTCGCGAATTCTTGGCGATCTTGCCCTTCGCCATGGCCTCGAAGGTCAGGTAAAGCGTCATCATCTTGGTGAGCGAGGCGGGGTAGCGCCGGCCGTCGGCATCCGAGGAATAAAGCACCTTGCCGGTCTTGGCGTCGATAACGATAGCGGCCGACCTGGCCGCCTGCGACGAAGCGGCCTCGGCAACGACAAATGTCATCGCCAAAGCGAGGATCACGATCGTTTTCAAAGAGGACGCGGATTTGGAAAGAATGCCCGACAACGCCTGACGCACCGATAATTCCTTTGAGTTTTTTGTTGCCCTGGAGGCGGCAAAGGGTCCCTGCCTCACTTCCAGCCACGCTACCGCGGTCAGCGTTACCAATCCGTTTATGGTAACCGCCGCGTTCACCATTTTCTTCGGGATTGAGCTTCTCTTTATTCGAATCTTAGCCGCTGCCGGCGTGGCGGGGGTTACTGATTTTGGCTAAACCTTGACTTTTGTGCAGCGCACAATATATTCACGTGCATTGCACAACGTGGCCGGATAGGCGCCCAGTTCGGGACGGCCATCAAAGGCCGTCATCAAAGGGAATGCGTGAAATGGCCCAGACCTATGAAGATTTCAGCAAATACGGCAAAGAGTTTGCCGACACCGGCTTGAAGAGCTTTGCGTCCCTTTCCAAGGGCGCGCAGGCCATTGCCACCGAAGCGGGCGAATACACCAAGAAGAGCTTCGAAGCCGGCAGCGCCGCGGTCGAGAAACTTTTCTCGGCCAAGTCGCTGGACAAGGCGATCGAAATCCAGTCCGACTACGCCAAGCAGTCCTACGAATCCTTCGTCACCGAGGCGACAAAGATCGGCGATCTCTACGCCGAACTCGCCAAGGAAGCCTACAAGCCGTTCGAATCGATCGTCGCAAAGGCGAAGTAGTTTGTCCGTATGATGTGAAGACGGCCCCGAGCCTGTAAGACAGACCCGGTCGCGGAAGCGCGGCCGGGTTTTTTCATGGCAATTTCAAATCAGGGGCTCTGCCGGCTTCACGATTGCGAAAATCCGTCAAGTTTGGCCACCTAGCCATATTGTCAGCTAAACAGAAGGGCTTAAAATCGTCCATCGAACACCTACATGTCGAACTCGCATGGGGATTCGAAAAAGGCAGGACTACGTGACGATCGGTTTGACTGCCACGAGAGACGTGGCGCGTATGCAAAACGGCAGCGGCGGCAATGAGGCCGGTCGCGGCACGGCCGTCATTACGCGCACCAAAACCAAGACCAAGAAGCCCAGCCTTTACCGGGTCCTCATCCTCAACGACGACTACACACCCATGGAATTCGTGGTCCACGTGCTGGAGCGTTTTTTCCAGAAGGACCGTGAAGCCGCCACACGCATCATGCTTCATGTTCACAATCATGGAGTGGGCGAGTGCGGGGTCTATACATTCGAGGTGGCCGAGACCAAAGTGTCTCAGGTCATGGATTTCGCCCGACAGAATCAGCATCCGCTGCAATGCGTGATGGAGAAGAAGTGAGGTAACATGCCGGCTTTCTCCCAAGGCCTGGAAAAGGCGCTTCACCAAGCGCTGACGCTCGCCAATGAGCGGCACCATGAATACGCAACCCTTGAACATTTGCTGCTCGCGCTCATCGACGACACCGAGGCGGCCGCTGTCATGCGTGCCTGCAATGTCGATCTCGACGATCTGAAGCATACGGTGCTGACCTACATCGACACCGAGCTCGACAATCTCGTTACCGGTTACGACGAGGACTCCAAGCCGACCGCCGGTTTCCAGCGCGTCATCCAGCGTGCGGTGATCCATGTGCAGTCGTCCGGCCGCGAGGAAGTGTCGGGCGCCAATGTGCTCGTTGCCATCTTCGCCGAGCGCGAGAGCCATGCCGCCTATTTCCTGCAGGAACAACAGATGACCCGCTACGACGCGGTCAACTACATCTCGCACGGCATCGCCAAGCGCCCCGGCGCTTCGGAAGCGAGGACGCCACGCGGCGCCGACGATGAGCAGGGTGGCCAGAATGGCGCCGAGCCGCAGGAAGAAAACGGCAAGAAGAAGCAGCAGCAGGACGCGCTGACCGCCTATTGCGTCAACCTCAACAACAAGGCCAAGGCCGGCAAGATCGATCCGCTGATCGGCCGCGAGAGCGAGATCAACCGCACCATCCAGGTGCTGTGCCGCCGTTCCAAGAACAACCCGCTCTATGTCGGTGACCCCGGCGTCGGCAAGACGGCGATCGCCGAGGGCCTTGCCAAGCGCATCGTCGAGGGCGATGTGCCGGAAGTGCTGCTCAACGCCACCATCTTTGCGCTCGACATGGGCACGTTGCTGGCCGGCACCCGCTATCGCGGCGATTTCGAGGAGCGGCTGAAGCAGGTCGTCAAGGAGCTCGAGGACTATCCCGGCGCGGTGCTGTTCATCGACGAAATCCACACCGTGATCGGGGCAGGGGCCACATCGGGTGGCGCCATGGATGCGTCGAACCTGTTGAAGCCGGCGCTGTCGTCCGGCGCGATCCGGTGCATCGGCTCGACCACCTACAAGGAGTTCCGCCAGTTCTTCGAGAAGGACCGCGCTCTGGTGCGGCGCTTCCAGAAGATCGACGTCAACGAGCCGACCATCGAGGATGCCATCGAGATCATGAAGGGCCTGAAGCCCTATTTCGAGGAGTTCCACAAGGTCCGCTACACGAGCGAGGCGATCAAGGCCTCGGTCGAATTGTCGGCGCGCTACATTAATGACCGCAAGCTGCCAGACAAGGCGATCGACGTGATCGACGAGACCGGCGCCTCGCAGATGCTGGTGCCGGAGGCCAAGCGCAAGAAGACCATCGGCATCAAGGAGATCGAGGCAACGATCGCCACCATGGCCCGCATTCCGCCCAAGACGGTTTCGGCCGACGACGAGAAGGTGCTGCAGGGCCTCGACGTCGAGTTGAAGCGTGTCGTTTACGGTCAGGACACCGCGATCACCGCGCTGACCTCGGCGATCAAGCTGGCGCGCGCCGGCCTGCGCGAACCGGAAAAGCCGATCGGCTCCTACCTGTTCTCGGGCCCGACCGGCGTCGGCAAGACCGAAGTGGCAAAGCAACTCGCTGCCTCGCTCGGCGTCGAACTGATCCGTTTCGACATGTCGGAATATATGGAGCGCCACACCGTCTCGCGGCTGATCGGCGCGCCTCCCGGCTATGTCGGCTTCGACCAGGGCGGCCTGCTGACCGACGGCGTCGACCAGCATCCGCATTGCGTGCTGTTGCTGGACGAGGTCGAGAAGGCGCATCCCGACCTGTTCAACATCCTGTTGCAGGTCATGGATCACGGCAAGCTGACCGATCACAACGGCAAGCAGATCGACTTCCGCAATGTCATCCTGATCATGACCACCAACGCCGGTGCGTCGGATGCACAGCGCGCGGCGATCGGCTTTGGCTCGACCAAGCGCGAAGGCGACGATGTCGAGGCGATCAACCGGCTGTTCACGCCGGAATTCCGCAACCGTCTCGATGCGATCATCCCGTTCGGCTCGCTGCCGGTGCCGGTCATCCATCAGGTGGTGCAGAAGTTCGTCATGCAGCTCGAGGCCCAGCTTTCCGAGCGTGGCGTCACCTTCGACCTGTCGCCGGACGCGATCGCCTGGCTGGCCGACAAGGGCTATGACGAGCGCATGGGCGCAAGGCCGCTCGGCCGCGTCATCCAGGAGCACATCAAGAAGCCGCTGGCCGACGAGGTGCTGTTCGGCAAGCTCAAGAAGGGCGGCACGGTGCGCGTCACCGTCGAGAAGAAGGAGACCGGCGAGACCGGCCTGAAGCTCGAATCGCTGGCCGACGAGGCGCCGGTCAAGCCGAAGAAGGAAGATCTGGACGATGCGCCCAAGGCCAAGAAAGCCGTAGCGAAGAAGCCCGCCGCGAAAAAGGCCGTGGCGCAGAAGCCGGAGGCCAAGGGCAAGGATGGCGGCAAGCGCAGCCTGGTGCCGCAACTGCCCCGCAAGGGCTGACAAGCTCTGGAGTCAGAAAAGCCCCGGCAACGGGGCTTTTTTGTTGGGAGGGAGGCCGCGTGCAGATCGGGCAAATCATCATTCTGAACGGTGCGCCGCGATCGGGAAAGTCGAGCATTGTCCAGGCAATCCAGGAGACGTTCGATGGCGTCTGGATGAACCTTGGCGTCGATACCTTCGCGCAGATCACGCCGCCCGGGTTTCGTCCGGGCATTGGCCTGCGCCCCGGCGGCGAGCGCCCCGATCTCGAAATGCAGGTGCCTCGATTCTATGCCGCGCTTTATGAATCGATTGCCGCCCACAGCCGGTCGGGGCTGAATGTCGTCGCCGATCTCGGTCATCACGATGCTTATTCGAAGCCGCTCAATATCCTGGCCGATTGCGCCGGTCGGCTCGCCGGTCTGCCAGTCCTTTTCGTAGGCCTTCGCTGTCCGATCGAGGCGATTCTTGAACGTCGCGCGCGAAGCGCGGCGGACGAGGGCTATGTGACCGGCTCCAGCGACGATCCGGTGCCGCGGCCCGTGCGCCTGTGGCAGGATGAGGTGCACCGGCCGGGCATCTACGACCTGGAGGTCGATACGTCGCTGCTAAGCCCGCAGCAGTGCGCCGAGGCGATCAGCCGGCGGCTTGACCACGGCCCGCGGCCGACCGCTTTTCGAAGGCTGGCGCAATCGCAAGTCGGCTAAAGCCCGCCTGCGACGCGATCAGTCGCTTAGCGCTGCCCGTATCTTACCGGCGTTTTCAGCCAGGATTCCCGGCTTTTCCATCTGTCCGCTGTGCGGCTTCAACGGGACACCCTCGAAGCGCGGAATGATATGGACATGCAAGTGGTAGACGGTCTGGCCCGATGCCGGCTCGTTGAACTGCATGACGGTGACGCCATCGGCGCCGAAGGCTTTTTTGACAGCACGCGCCACTTTCTGGACGATCGCAAAAAGCGGGCCGAGTGTTGTCGGATCGGCGTCAAGCAGGTTGCGCGAGGGCGCCTTCGGCACGACGAGCGTATGGCCTGGGCCTTGCGGCATCACATCCATGAAAGCCACGACCGCATCATCTTCGTAGACACGGTGCGACGGGATTTCGCCGCGCAGGATTTTTGCGAAGATATTGTTGCTGTCATAGGTGGCGTCCGCCATGGCCTGTGCTCCGGATTGTGCCTCGCTGTCTCGTGTAGCGAAGCCATTCCGGACCGGCAAGACAATCGGGCAAGATCAACATGCCCGCCTCGACGAGCGCCGCATCTTGGTCGAGGACGCTGGGCGGCTGCTACTCCTCGAGATCCTTGCGGAACGGGGTGTGCTCTTCGAGATAGTCGCCCATCCGCTCCACCTCGCGCCGCTCGCGCCTGAGATAGTCCGCCACCGCGTTGCGCAGGCCAGGATGGGCGATGTAGTGCGCCGAATGCATGGTCACCGGCCTATAGCCGCGCGCCAGCTTATGTTCGCCTTGCGCGCCCGCCTCGACCACTTTCAGCTTGCGCGAGATGGCGAAGTCGATCGCCTGATGATAGCAGACCTCGAAATGCAGGAAGGGATGGTCCTCGACACAGCCCCAGTTGCGGCCGTAAAGCGCGTCCGAGCCGATGAAATTGATGGCGCCGGCAATGTAGCGTCCGTTGCGCCTGGCCATCACCAGCAGGATGTCGTCGGCCATGCGCTCGCCGATCATCGAGAAGAACTCGCGGCTGAGATAGGGCCGGCCCCACTTCCTGCTGCCGGTGTCCATGTAGAACGCAAAAAAGTCGTCCCAGACTTTTTCAGTCAAATCCTTGCCGGTCAGCCAGTCGATCGAGATGCCGTGAGCGAGCGCCTCGCGCCGTTCCTTCTTCATCGCCTTGCGCTTGCGCGAAGCCAGCGTGGCGAGAAAATCGTCATAGGTCGAAAAGCCTTCATTGAAGAAGTGAAACTGCTGGTCGGTGCGGTGCAGGAAACCCGCTGCCTCCAGCGTCTCGACGTCTTTCTCCTGGGCGAAGGTGACATGGGCCGAAGACACGCCGAGCTTTTCCGTCACGGCCTTCAGGCCAGCAGCCAGCCCGGCCTTCACGGTGCCGCTGTCCTCACCCTTGCGGACCAGCAGGCGAGGGCCGGTGACGGGCGTAAACGGCACCGCGCATTGCAGCTTGGGATAATAGCGCCCGCCGGCGCGCTCGAACGCGTCCGACCAGCCATGGTCGAACACATATTCGCCCTGGCTGTGCGATTTCAGATAGCAGGGCACGGCGCCGAGCAGCCTGCCTTGCGCCGTCTCCAGCCTGAGGTGATGACCTTGCCAGCCGGTGCGCCGGACGGCACAACCGGAGTCTTCGAGCGCGCTCAGAAAAGCGAACGAAACAAGGGGGTTGTAGCCATTTTCTTTATCGCCTCGCGCAGTGCCGCCGAGGTCATCCCATTCGGCGCGGGTGAAGGCGCCGATACCGGCGGCGACGCGGATCGAATACTGTTCATTCGCCGTTTGCCCGTCGCATTCATCACCCTGATCCATGAGGCTAATTTAAGCGCCAAAGTGGCCCATGCAAGCCCGCTTCAGGCCACCTTCACGTGATCGGGCTCGAAGCCTTCGAACGTCATCTGGTCGGCATATCTGAAGGTAAGCTCCACCGCGGGCTGGTCGAGCACGGTCCAGGTGATGACAGGCATTTTGAGCTTCTCGCGCACGAAGGAGACGAACCGGTTTGGCAGGTCGCCGGCGGCATAGGAGGTGAAAGCGAGACCGTGCGCCAGCATGGCGAAATGCGCCTCGATCAAACTGACGTCCTTGCCATAAGCGGTCAGCCCGCCTGGGATGCCGGGCGCATGTTTCGAAAAATCGCGGATCAACCAGTGGTCGAACGACATGATCGCCACCTTGCCCTCGTAACGCTTGAGCAACTTGCCGACGCTTTCGACCAGGCCATCATCATGGCCGGGAACGCCTTTGAGCTCGACGACCATGGGCACCCGGCCGTCGACCAGATCGAGCGCCTGCTGCAACGTCGGCAGACGGTCCGAAGTGCCGCCGATCCTGAGCGCCGTCAGTTCAGCCGCCGTGCGCTGCCAGACGAAGCCGTCCTGGCCGGTCAGCCGCTTCAGGTCGTCGTCATGGATGATGACGGGAACGCGATCCGACGACAAATGCACATCGCATTCGATCGCATAGCCGCGCTCGGCCGCGGCGGCGAAAGCGGAAAGCGTGTTCTCCCAGCGCTTTTTGTTCATGTCGTGAAAGCCACGATGGGCAACGGGCCGGGCAGTCAGCCAGGAAAGGTCGGTCATCTTATTCACTCGACTTCAAAGATCGCTTCGATTTCCACTGCGGCATTGAGCGGCAGGGAAGCGCTGCCGACGGCGGAGCGGGCATGTCTGCCGCGATCGCCGAGGACGGCGACCAGAAAATCCGAAGCACCGTTGGCCACCAAATGCTGTTCGACAAAATCCGGCGCTGAAGCAACGAAGACGGTGATCTTCACCAGCCGGCGGATTTTATCGAGGTCGCCAAGCGCTGCCTTGGCCTGAGCCAATACGTTGATCGCGCAGTATTTTGCCGCCTCCTTGCCGGTCGCGGTGTCGATCTCGCGGCCGAGCAGACCGCTTGCCTGCAGCTTGCCTTCCCTGAGGGGCAACTGCCCGGCGGTGAAGAGCAGATTGCCTGACCTGCAATAGGGCACATAGTTGGCGGCGGGCGCCGCGGCGACCGGAAGCGTCACGCCGAGATCGCTTAGCCGCTTTTCGATTGTTTCACTCATGGTATTTCCCTATTGCTTGATGTCGACGCGCTGGCCGGGCCGAAATTGCTATTTTTGCCTCGCTTCCGCCATGACTTTTTTTAAGCTGGACCATCTTTCCCTGCGGCCTGCCATTGGCCGCGATGATCGGAGCCCCTCATGCGCGCAACGCGCCTTGCATTCCATGCTGTTCTGCTGCCGGCGCTTTTCGCGGCGGCTCCTGCTTTGGCCGTCCCGGCGCTGCAGGCGCACCGCGCCGTTTACGACATCACCCTGGACAAGGCGTCGGATCGTTCCGGCATCACCGGCATTTCCGGCCGCATGGTCTACGAGTTCAATGGCTCGCCCTGCGAAGGCTACACGGTGAAGTTCCGCATGGTCACCCAGATCGTCACCGGCGACAACACGCGGCTGACAGATCAGCAGACGACGACCTTCGAGGACGCCGAAGGCAAGACATTTTCGTTCGTGACGAAATCCTTCGTCGACCAGAACCTCGACAAGGAGGTCAAGGGCACCGCGACGAAGGAGACGAAGGGCCTCAAGGTCGATATGGACAAGCCGGAGAAGAACAGCATCGAACTGGCTGCCACCCAATTCCCGACCCAGCACCTGGTCGAACTGATTGGCAAGGCCGAAAAGGGCGAGAACTTCTACGAAACCAATCTGTTCGACGGCTCGGAAGACGCCGACAAGGTGATGGCCACCACCGTCGTCGTTGGCAAGAAAACCGATGCCGACAAGGCCGATCCGGAAGCGCCGGCGCTGGCCAGGCTCGCGACCGACAAATATTGGCCGGTCGACATCGCCTATTTCGACGACACCGACAAGTCGGGCGAGGAGGTGCCGGAATATCGGATCAGCTTCAAGCTGCTCGAGAACGGCATCACGCGTGACATGCTCATGGACTATGGCGAGTTCTCGATGACCGGCAAGCTGGTCAACCTGTCGCTGTTCGATCAGTCGAAGCCTTGCCCGACGAAATAAGCCCTCGCTTAACCACGACGCGGCGCTGTCGCAGCCAATGACTTGAACGTGCCGCAATTGCGTTTCACCCTTTCCCCAGCGTCTACCTTGGGGGATCAGGTTGAGCAGAATCGATGTGTTCGTGGTGCCGCGGCCCAATCCGGCGCTGATCAGTATGATGACGTTCGTCAACCGGGTCATCATGCTGCACGGCATTCCCGGCTTGCGCGACCTGCTGCCGTTCAACCGCCTGGCCGGGTTGCGCGGCGTTGCCAATGTCCGCCACATCGATTTTCCCGATGACGACCGGCGGCGGTTGGAGGCCTGCTGCGGCACGGGCAAGGCGGCATTCATCACGCCCAACCATCCGGAGTTCTTCACCGACTGGATGATCGACAAGGAGATCGTCTCGCAGGTCAGCCCGCTCGCGGCGTACTGGGCCACGCACGGCGTCGTCAACGGCCTCGGCCGGATCATGCAGAAATTCTGGCTGGCGAACAATCTGATCGCCCAGATTCCCGGCAACAGCGGGGCGGCCAAGGAGCATTCGGTCGCCTGGGCGCTGAAAGGGCATGGCGTGCTCCTGCATCCCGAGGGCGGCGTCGGCTGGCATGCCAATGTCGCCGCCCCCTTGCTGCCGGGAGCCATCGAGATGGGGTTCGAAGCGCTCAAGCGCGGTCGCGCAACGGATGGGGATTTCAAGGCGTGGATCGCGCCGGTCGTCTGGAAGCTGGCTTTCACCGGGGATGTCGAGCCGGCGCTGGCGCGGGAATGCGGCTATGTCGAGAAAAGCCTGAAGATCGAACGCCATGCCGCCGATACGCTGGCGGAACGCGTCCACCATATCTATGCAACGCTGTTGTCGCGCGATGAGAGCGCCTGCGACGTGACGCCTGACGCGCAGGGCTCCTATGCCGCGCGCCAGCAGCGATTGCTGATCGAATTAAGCCGGCGGCTTGGGAAACTCATTCCAGTCGAGTCCGGCGCTCCGGTCGATTCCGGTGCCCCAATCCAATCCGACACCAATGAGATCGCCGAGCTTTTGCGCCGGTCGCGCCGCTGGCTTCGGGAAGGGGCAGGCGACCCTGAAGAGCATAGGCAGGTGCGGGCGCTTGCCGACACCATCCAGCGTATCCAGCGTGTCGGGCCGTGGGCATGGTCCAGTCCGCGTATCACGCAGGAGGAGATCGCCGAGCATCTGAAGCGCATCCGCAACGATTATTGCAAAGGCACGCTGCGCGACACGATCAACCGCTTCGTACCGCAGCCGGCCGGACCGCGTCGCGCCCACATCCGCGCGCCGGAGCCGCTGGGATTGCATGCCTGGCAGGGCTCGATCGACGAGGCGCTTGCCGAATTGCACCGCCGCATGCAGGACGCCATCACAACAATCGTCGGCCAGGTCGAGGCCAACGGTGGTTTCATTTTCTACCCGAATCCCTTCTATCATCGCTGATGCCGCAACCTTGGCATGACGCATCGGGCCTGAAAATCGGAATCGATTTTCGGAAAGCACGATGCGTAGATTCAAAATGTTAGAGCGTACTTTGTGCGTCCAATTGGACGTACATCGTTCTAACGACCGGGTATGCGGACCGGGTGAGGGAGTGCGGTAAGCCCTGATGGCGGTCTATGTCGATGCGGCAATCTGGAAGTGGGTCGGCCACCGCTGGTGCCATCTGCTTGCCGACGATACCGACGAGTTGCACCGCTTTGCCGCCCAGCTCGGCATCAAGCGATCATCCTATCAGGGACCGCCGAAGACATCTGCGCCGCATTATGACATAACCGGCTTCGAACGCGACCGCGCGGTGCGGCTTGGCGCCATCGAGTGCAGCCGTGAGGAAATCGTCGCGATTTTCCGGCGTGTCCGGGTGCCGAAGGGCAAGATACGCTGATCACCCCGGTGCCGATCGCCGCACCCTGAGAGGCAGCGCTTGCGTTTACAGCGCTTCCCCTCTATATGCGCGCTCATTCCACACACGGACTTTGGTGTCTGCCCGGGAGAAATCCGGCTGAAACCTCCGGTGGCATTCGAGGACATAAGTCCAAGAATGCCTGTGTCCGTGGAGGCTAACCGGAAAGGAACTCGAGAATGGCTCTGCCTGATTTCAGCATGCGCCAGCTTTTGGAAGCTGGCATTCACTTCGGCCACCAGACTCACCGCTGGAACCCGAAGATGGCGCCCTACATCTACGGCGCTCGCAACAACATCCACATCATCGACCTGTCGCAGACGGTGCCTTTGCTGCACCAGGCGCTGAAGCAGGTGTCCGACACCGTCGCCAAGGGCGGCCGCGTTCTGTTCGTCGGCACCAAGCGCCAGGCGTCCGACATCGTTGCCGATGCAGCCCAGCGTTCGGCCCAGTATTATGTCAATTCCCGCTGGCTCGGCGGCATGCTGACCAATTGGAAGACGATCTCGAATTCGATCCAGCGCCTGCGCAAGCTCGACGAGATGCTGGCCGGCGAGGCCCAGGGCCTCACCAAGAAGGAGCGCCTCAACCTCGACCGCGAGCGCGAGAAGCTCGACAAGGCGCTCGGCGGCATCAAGGACATGGGCTCGACGCCGGACCTGATGTTCGTCATCGACACCAACAAGGAAGCGATCGCCATCCTCGAGGCCAAGCGCCTCGGCATTCCGGTCGTGGCCATCATCGATTCCAACTGCGATCCGGACAAGATCGACTTTCCGATCCCCGGCAATGACGACGCGGCTCGCGCCATCCAGCTTTATTGCGACCTGATCGCCAAAGCGGCCATCGACGGTATCGCTCGCCAGCAGGGCGCGCTCGGCGTCGACGTGGGTGCTGCGGTCGAGGCTCCGGTCGAGCCGGCGCTGGATCCGACGCCGGCCGCTGAGGCACCGGCCGAGACGCCGGCCGCCGAGAGCCCAAAAGCGTAACAGCGAAGGCCGGTTTCGGCCTTCATCTTTCTCATATTTTGGCGTGTTAAGCGCTGGCGCCTGGCGCATCATCGAGGACCGGTGGTGCGTTGGCGCATTTGAAACAAAGAGGCGACAATGAGCATTTCGGCTGCACAGGTCAAAGAACTCCGCGACTTGACCGGCGCGGGCATGATGGACTGCAAGATGGCGTTGAACGAGACCAACGGCAACATGGAAGAAGCCGTCGACTGGCTGCGCAAGAAGGGCATCTCCAAGGCCGACAAGAAGGCCGGCCGCACTGCCGCCGAGGGCCTGATCGGCGTTGATTCCGGCGTCCGCGAAGCAGCAGTGGTCGAGGTCAATTCCGAGACCGACTTCGTTGCCCGCAACGCTGCCTTCCAGGAGATCGTCGCCAAAGTCGCCAAGGTCGCGCTCGCCTACGGCAAGACCGAGGCGGTTGCGGCTGCCAAGTATCCGGGTTCGGACAAGTCGGTCACCGACGTCATCAAGGACGCCGTCGGCACCATCGGCGAGAATCTGGGCTTCCGCCGCTCGGCCAAGCTCACGGTTCCGCACGGCGCCGTCGCGACCTATGTGCATAACGCGGTGGCCGATGGCTTGGGCAAGCTCGGCGTGCTGGTCGCCATCGAGACCACGGGCAACGAGCATGCGGCCAACGCCTTCGCCCGCCAGGTCGCCATGCATGTCGCCGCCACCAGCCCGATGGCGCTGACTACCGAAGAGCTCGACCCGGCTGCCATCGAACGCGAGAAGGCGATCTTCTCCGACCAGGCACGCCAGTCCGGCAAGCCGGAAGCGATCATTGAGAAGATGGTCGAGGGCCGCCTGCGCAAGTTCTACGAAGAGGTCGTGCTCCTGAAGCAGGCCTTCGTGCTCAATCCCGACATCACCGTCGAGAAGGCGCTGAAGGATGCCGAGAAGGAAATCGGCGCTCCGGCCAAGATCACGGCCTATCTGCGCTTCGCGCTCGGCGAGGGCATCGAGAAGGAAGAGACCGATTTCGCGGCGGAAGTCGCGGCAGCGGTCAAGAAGTAGCCCAAAACAAATAACCCGGAGACGGGTTTCTCAGCTCAGGCAACTCGGCCGGGCGTCCGCGAGGATGTCCGGCCGATCTCTTGTGCGGTGTCGATGAAGGCTCTGAGCTTCGGCGCCATTGCCGAGCGCCTGGGAAAATAGAGAAACAGGCCTGGCTCCTCGATCGCCGACTGCGGCAAAACCTGGACAAGCCGGCCGGCCTTCATGTCGGCGCGCACCAGCGGCTCGAACACATAGGCCAGTCCCGTTCCCGATAGCGCCAGATCGATCGCGACAAGGGAATCGGTGACGACAGCCGTGCCGCGCGTCTCCACCGCCAAATCCTTGCCGTCTTCCGTTAGATCCCAGCGATAGACCGCGCCTGAGCGCACGAGACGGTAGCCTATGCAATTGTGGTCGGCGAGATCGGCCAGGCTGCCCGGGCGGCCTCGCCGGCCGATATAGGCGGGCGAAGCGACGATTATGACCTGGAACGGCGGCGTCAGCCGGATCGCGACCATGTCCTGCGCGATCATCTCGCCAAGCCTGACGCCGGCGTCAAAGCCTTCGCCAACGATATCGACCAGTCCTTCATTGGCAAAGATTTCCACCGTTACATCGGGGTAACGCTCCGCCATGACCGCCACGACCGGTGTTACGGCCATCGGGACGGCGACATGCGAAACATTCAGTCTGAGCAGCCCGGCCGGTCGGCCCTTAATGCCGCGAATACGCTCCATCCGCTCGGCGATATCCTGCAGCGCAGGTTCCGCCGTCGCGACCAGCGCCAGACCGGCCTCGGTCAGCGAGACGCTGCGTGTGGTGCGGGCAAACAGCGGCTGGCCGATCCGCTCCTCCACCAGCCGCACGGCATGGCTGACCGCTGATGGGCTCATGCCGAGCTCGGCGGCCGCCAGCGCAAAGCCGCCGCGCCGCGCCACGGCGACAACGACTGGGAGATGGCTGAGCAGGTCGCGGTCCATTCATGAACAATATCGCATAGTCTGTGCAGACAATGCAATGTTATCGATGTCGGTGCGCTGCCCCACATTGTCGTTGACACATCGGCGCGGGCTGGTGCGCGCAAAAGGAGATGGAGACATGAACGCGTTGAAGCACGTGGTATTCGCGGCGGGCCTTGCATTGGCGCCCGTCAATGCCGGCGGAGCAGAACCATCGGACTGGCGAGCGCTCGCCGACGAGCGCGCCGTCATCCGCATCGCCGATGCCATCGATCGCGCCGTCGATGCACAGGACTGGAAGCGGGCTCGCAGCTATTTCGCCGATCGCGTCACCGTCGACTTCAGCAGCCTCTCCGGACAGCCTCCGGCCACGATTGCCGCGGACGACCTTATCGGCACCTGGTCGGCCAACCTCAAGGGCAGCAAGAGCAGTCTGCATCTGCGCACCAACCACCAGGTCGTTATCGAGCCTGACGCCGCGACGGTCTCCTCCAACGGCTATGCCTGGAACCGGATGGAAGGCAATGGCGACCCGCTGTGGGAAGTGTGGGGCACCTACGAGCACCGCCTGAAGCGCTCAGGAGACGACTGGAAGGTCGACGGCTTCACGTTCCGCATGACGCATGAGCGCGGCAATCCCTGGGTCAAGGCCACTCCCGGCCGATAAGCCGCGTCAATCATAATCATGACCATGTCTTACACGCTCGGCAACAGCGGCTTGCGTGTCACGCGGCTTGCGCTCGGCACGATGACCTTCGGAACGGAATAGGGCTGGGGCGCCGAGAACAAAACCGTCCGCGCCCTGGTCGATACAGCGGCCTGCTCAGCGGAAAATACCGTTCCGATACAATCATCAAGGACGGTGGCCGGTCGGAGACCATGCGCGGTTCCACCAATCCCGGGTTCCAGAAATTCACCGACCGCAATTGGCAAATCGTCGCCGTACTGTAGACCGTTGCCGCCCAGCTCGGCCGCAGCATAGCGCAGGTCGCCCTGAACTGGACGGCAAACAGGGCAGGCATTGCGAACGTGATCGTCGGCGCGACCAGGTTTGACCAGCTCAAGGACAATCTCGGCGCGATCGATTTCGACATTCCCGAGGAGCTTCGGGCGCGGCTCGATGCGGCGAACCGGCCGGTCACGTCCTTTCCGTATTCGTTCTTCGGCCCTGGAATACAGGGCGGCCTGACGGGTGGCGAGGCGGTTGGCGATAAGCCGGCAGGCTATTTGCCGGATCTGTTCATGCAAGGTTCGTTTGCCGGCGTGAGTTGACAATTCTCTTGCCGTTTCCGGTCCGGGGGGGGGGGGGGGGGGGCGGGGGCCGCCGGGGCGGCGCCGGGCGGGGGGGGGGGGGGGGGGGGGGGGGGGGGGGGGGGGGGGGGGGGGGGGGG
>NZ_JBVVPU010000005.1:374442-418988 GCF_055811295.1 Mesorhizobium sp. WSM4871
TTTTTTTTTTTTTTTTTTTTTTTTGTTGTTTTTTTTTTTTTTTTTTTTTTTTGTTGTTTTGGGGGGTTTTTTATTAATTTTTTTTGGTGTTTGCGGGGGGGGGGCGCGGTTCCGCGGGGGCCCCCCTTCGTGTATCGGAGCCAGTGTTTCCGGGCGCGGCGCCCGAAGGCGTCACATGCACAATGACGAGGACCAAATGACGGTGAAGCCCCTCTACCGACGTGTCTTGCTGAAAGCATCAGGCGAAGCGTTGATGGGCGAACAGCATTTCGGCATCGACGTATCGGTCGTCGATCGCATCGCCGCCGACATCGCCGAGGCTCGCGCGCTCGGCATCGAGGTTGGCGTCGTCATCGGCGGCGGCAATATCTTTCGTGGCGTGGCGGTTGCTTCCAAGGGTGGCGACCGCGTCACCGGCGACCACATGGGCATGCTTGCCACGGTCATCAACTCGCTGGCGCTGCGCACCTCGCTGAACAAGATCGGCGTCGACGCCGTGGTGCTCTCGGCGATCGCCATGCCCGAGCTTTGCGAGAGCTTTTCCCAGCGCCAGGCGACCGCTTACATGAACCAGGGCAAGGTGGTCATTTTCGCCGGCGGCACCGGCAATCCCTTCTTCACCACCGATTCGGCCGCAGCGCTTCGCGCCGCCGAGATCGGCGCCGATGCGCTGTTCAAGGGCACCCAGGTCGACGGCGTCTACTCGGCCGATCCCAAGAAGGACCCGAATGCGACGCGCTTCGAGCGCATCAGCCATGCCGAAGTGATCAAACGCGGGCTTTCGATCATGGATACGGCTGCGATTGCACTTGCGCGCGAAAACAACATTCCGATAATCGTCTATTCGATACACGAGAAGGGCGGCTTTGGGGATATTCTGAGGGGCGGCGGCCGCTGCACGGTCGTCGCGGACAGCTGATCGGGAGCAAGATCCCGAACGAAGGTCCGCGTGAACAAAGCGGATTTTCGAGTTGAGACTCAAATGCGGGGTTTCCCCTGAACAGTGAACCCGGACCAACGGGTCGAGGAGACGATGATGAGTGGCGAATACGATGATCTCAAGCGGCGCATGGACGGGGCGATCGCGGCGTTCAAACACGATCTGGCTTCGCTGCGGACCGGCCGCGCGTCGAGCAATTTGCTCGACGCCATCCAGGTGCAGGCCTACGGCACCACCATGCCGATCAACCAGGTGGCGAATGTGTCGGTGCCCGAGCCACGCATGATTTCGGTTTCGGTCTGGGACAAGTCGATGGTCGGCGCGGTCGATCGCGCCATCCGTGAATCCAATCTCGGCTTCAATCCGATCGTCGATGGCACCAATCTCAGAATTCCGCTGCCCGAGCTCAACGAACAGCGCCGCAAGGAACTGGTCAAGATCTCGCATGGTTATGCCGAGAATGCCCGCGTCGCCGTGCGCCATGTGCGCCGCGACGGCATGGACTTTCTCAAGAAGGCGGAAAAAGACGGCGATATCAGCGAGGACGATCAGCGCAAGCGCTCCGATCAGGTCCAGAAGCTCACCGACGAGATGATCAGCACGATCGACCACCTGCTTTCCGATAAGGAAGCTGAAATCATGCAGGTTTAAGGGCAGGTACCCGACCCGAAAGCGAAACTATGACAAGCCCCGCGCATGTCGCGATAATCATGGACGGAAATGGACGCTGGGCCAAGGCGCGTGGCATGCCGCGGCTTGCCGGGCATCGGGCCGGCGTCGAGGCGCTGCGCAAAACGGTGCGTGCTGCTCCCGGCCTCGGCATTTCCTTCCTGACGGTCTACGCCTTCTCATCGGAAAACTGGTCGCGGCCGAAGTCCGAAGTCAGCGACCTGATGGGCCTCTTGAAACTCTTCATCCGTCGCGATCTCGCCGAACTGCATCAGAGCGGCGTGCGGGTCAGGATCATCGGCGACAGGGCAGGGCTGCAGTCCGATATCAGGACCCTGCTTGAAGAGGCCGAAACGCTGACCGCGCGCAACGAGGCGCTGACCCTGATCATCGCCTTCAATTATGGCGGACGCGACGAGATCGTGCGCACGGCACGCAAGCTGGCCTCCGCCGTGGCGCGCGGCGAACTCGACAGCGAGGCGATCACGGCCGAGTCCTTTGCCGGCGCCCTCGACACTGAGGGCATTCCGGACCCGGAACTGGTCATACGCACCAGCGGCGAACTCAGGCTGTCGAATTTCCTGCTGTGGCAGGCGGCCTATAGCGAGCTCGTCTTCCTGCCTTGCTATTGGCCCGATTTCAGCCGCGAGCATTTGGCCGACGCGTTGCGTGATTTCGCCGGCCGCGAGCGCCGTTTCGGCGGGCTTGGCGCCCAGGACGTCGCCGTGACGGCCAAGGGATGAGCAACCTTCAGCTTCGTATCATCTCCTCTCTCGTGCTCGCCGCCGCCACGCTTGGCCTGACCTGGCTTGGCGGACTGCCGTTCCGCCTGCTGTGCGCCGCCATGGCGGCCGTGATCTTCCACGAATGGACGCGGATGTGCCGCCCGGCCGCCGGCCCAGGTCTTGGCTTTCTGCCGGAAGCGCTGCTTGTGGTCTTCGTCGGCGCCTTGATCGCCGGCCTGCCGGCCTTCTGGCTGCTGCCTCTGGTCGCCGTGCTGGTCGCGGTCGTCGTGGCCGCGGCCTGGGCGCGCAGGACAGGACAATGGGATGCATCCGGCCTTGCCTATGCGGCCGTTTCGGGTCTGTCGCTTGCTCTTTTGCGCGACGGCGACCATCCCGGCCTCATCGCCATTCTGTTCCTGTTCGCGGTGGTTTGGGCGACCGATATCTTTGCCTATTTCGTCGGCCGCAGCGTCGGCGGCCCGAAACTGGCGCCATCGATCTCGCCGGGCAAGACCCAGAGCGGCGCAGTCGGCGGCGCCGTTGGCGGCGTCATTGCCGGGCTGCTGCTGGCCGCCGTGGCCGGGGCCGGCAATCTTGCCATGCTCGGCGTCGTTGCGCTGGTGCTCTCGATCGTCTCCCAGGCTGGCGATCTCTTCGAATCCTGGGTGAAGCGCCGTCACGGCCGCAAGGATTCGGGCGCGCTGATACCTGGCCATGGCGGCGTCATGGACCGGGTCGACGGGCTTGTCGCGGCCGCTTTTGCCCTATACGTCATCGGCTGGATTTCGGCGAGCGCCGACCATCCGGCACAGGGGCTGTTTCCCGCTTGAACGATATTGTTTCTTGGCGTGGCGCGGAATGCGCCATGGATTCGCCTGGATTGATGTCACAGTCCCGGCGCACCCTGTGTGGCGGAAGAACCTGGATCGCGGAAAAATCTTGCTGCGGACGAATTTGAGGGCATGAATTGAACGAGATTCTTCACGCGGTTTTCAGCACGGAGGGCTTTGTCCTCGGCACGCTGGTGCCTTTCCTGTTTGTGCTGACCGTGGTGGTGTTCGTCCACGAAATGGGCCACTACCTCGTCGGCCGCTGGTGCGGTATCGGCGTGCAGGCCTTTTCGATCGGCTTCGGCCCGGAACTCTTCGGCTTCAAGGACAGCCACGGCACGCGCTGGAAACTCTGCGCCATACCGCTCGGCGGCTATGTCAAATTCGTCGGCGACATGAACGCCACCTCAAGCCAGCCCAGCTCGGAAGAGCTCGAATCGCTGACCGATGCCGAACGCAAGGTCGCGTTCCACACGCAGCCGATCTGGAAGCGCGCGGCGACGGTGGTGGCTGGTCCGCTGTTCAATTTCCTGCTGACGATTGCCGTCTTCACCGTGATGTTTTCCCTCTACGGCCGCCCGGTGATGGAGCCGACGGTGGCTCAAGTTACCGCCGGCAGTCCGGCTGAAAAGGCTGGCATCTTGCCCGGCGACCGATTCGTCAGCGTTGACGGCAGCAAGATCGAGACCTTCTCCGATGTCCAGCGCCTGGTCTCCGGCCGCGCCGGCGATACCATTACCTTCGTCATGCTGCGTGACGGCAAGGACGTGACCGTCACCGCGACGCCGGAGCTGATGGAGCAGCAGGATGCGCTCGGCAACAAGGTCAAGTTGGCCGTGATCGGCGTCGTCAACAACAAGGAAGCAGGCCAGCCCAGGCTGATCACCTACAGCCCGGTCGGAGCGGTAGGGGCGGCGGTCGAGGAGACCGGCCACATCATTCAGCGCACCGGCCAATTCCTGCAGCGTTTCGTCGTCGGTCGCGAGGACAAGTGCCAGCTGGGCGGCCCGATCAAGATCGCCAAGATGTCGGGGCAGGCGGCGAAACTGGGCTTCGATTGGCTCGTGCAACTCGCTGCGCTGTTGTCGGTCGGTATCGGGATCCTCAATCTTTTGCCGATTCCCCCCCTCGACGGCGGCCATCTGTTGTTCTACGGCGTGGAGGCCGTCATCCGGCGGCCGGTGTCGGAACGGATGATGGAAATGGCCTACAGGAGCGGCCTGCTTCTGGTCTTGGGCTTCATGGGCTTCGTTTTCTGGAACGATCTGTTTGGATGCTGAAATCATGAAGAAATCCGGCTTCGGCACCACCAATGTTGAGACGCCGTTTACCATGCGCGGGGGTTGGCGTGACGCGAAAGCCACGCCCCAAGGTTAAGTAATTACAAATTAACCAGAAGCCTTGCGTGTAGGGAAAATCCGGTTAATACGGTAGGGGAAATTACCGCACGTCCGGTTTTCTCGCCGTGGGGACTACGAGAAAAGGTACAAAAGCCCGATGAAGGCAGCATCCAAGTTTCTGAGCGCCGCGTCCGCGGTGGCCTTGTCCGCCGCCCTGGTCGTGCCAGGTGCGCTCGCAGTGCAGTTCGTTGCCACATCGGCCGCCGAGGCCGCTGTCGTCTCGAGAGTTGAAGTCAGCGGCAATCAGCGTGTCGATGCCGACACCATCCGCAACTACGTCTCGATCAAGCCCGGCAAGGCGTTTTCCAGTTCCGACATCGACGATGCTGTGAAGGCGCTGTTCGGCACCGGCCTGTTTTCCGACGTCCAGATCAACCAGGTCGGTTCGGCGCTGGTCATCAAGGTTTCCGAATATCAGGTCGTCAACCAGGTGCTTTTCCAGGGCAACAAGAAGCTCAAGGACAACGCGCTGGCGATGGCGGTCCAGTTGAAGCCGCGCGGAACCTTCTCGCAGGCGACGCTCGACGCCGACGTCGAGGCGGTCAAGGCTGCCTATAGGCGCATTGGCCGCGACGACGCCGCCGTGACCACCCAGATCATGGATCTCGGCGACAACCGTGTGAACGTTGTCTTCAACATCAACGAAGGCGACCGCACCCAGATCGCGGCGATCAATTTCGTCGGCAACAGCGCCTATTCGAGCCGCCGCCTGTCGGACGTGATCAACACCAAGCGCTCGACCTGGTTGTCCTTCGTGCTGCGCGACGACGTTTACGACGAAGACAAGCTGAACGCCGACCAGGAGCTGCTGCGCCGCTTCTATTACAATCACGGTTACGCCGATTTCCAGGTCGTCTCGGCGGTTGGCGAACTCGACAACGCCACCAATAAATACACGGTGACCATCACCGTGCAGGAAGGCGACCGCTACACATTCGGCGACGTCAGCGTCGAGAGCACTATTCCCGAGGTTGACGGTAAGTCTCTCGAGTCGGTGGTCGAAACCCACAAGGGCGACGTCTACAACGCCAAGAATGTCGAAGACACCATCATCGCGCTGACCGAGAAGGTCGCCGGCTCGGGCTATGCCTTCGCCCAGGTAACGCCGCGCGGCGACCGCAATTTCGAGAACCATACGATTTCGGTCGTCTATACGATCGATCAGGGCACCAAGGCCTATGTCGAGCGCATCGAGATCCGCGGCAACGATCGTACACGCGACTATGTCATTCGCCGCGAGTTCGACGTAAGCGAGGGCGATGCCTTCAACCAGGTCCTGATCCAGCGCGCGAAGAAGCGGCTTGAAGCGCTCGATTATTTTCAGAAAGTCGAAGTTTCCACCGTGCCGGGCTCACAGCCCGACCAGGTCGTGCTCGTGGTCGACGTGGTCGAGAAATCGACCGGCGAGTTCTCGGTCGGCGCCGGCTATTCGACAGGCGGCGACACGGCAGGCCCGTCCGTCGAGGGATCGATCACCGAGCGCAACTTCCTCGGCCGCGGCCAGTTCATCAAGCTGTCGGCCGGCGGCGGCAAGAATTCGCGCGACTACAGCCTCTCATTCACCGAGCCATATTTCCTTGGACGGCGCATTGCCGCCGGTTTCGACATCTACCAGCGGACCAGGGAATATGACGATTATAACAGCGAGACGCTCGGCGCGACGGTTCGCTTCGGCCTGCCGATCACCGACAACATTTCGACCCAGCTTGCGTATAATATCTCGCAGGAGAAGTATGAACTCGACGATGGTTGTAAGGGCGCCGACGGAGAATATGATCCTGCAAGCGGATGCGATGTCTCCACCGCAATCCTAGATGGCATCGATCAGAGCCCCTGGCTCAAGTCGTCGGTCAGCCTCGGCCTGCTCTACAACACCATCGACGACATGAAGAACCCGCATGACGGCATCTATGCCAATGTCAGCACGGAATTTGCGGGTCTCGGCGGCGACGCCAAATACGTCAAGGTCACGGCGCGCGGCAGCTATTATCAGACACTGTCGGAGCAACTCGATCTGGTCGGCTTGATTTCGGGTGGCGCCGGCCATGTCCAGGGCTATGGCAGCGGCGACCTGCGCGTCTTTGATCACTTCCAGAGCAGCGACCGCATGATCCGTGGCTTCGCTTATGGTGGCATCGGCCCGGTTGACAGCGAAGACGCTGGCGATCATCTCGGCGGCACCACCTATTTCAATGCTTCGGCGGAAGCCCAGTTCCCGCTGCCGGTCATTCCGGAAAGCTTCGGCCTGCGCGGCGCGGTCTTCGCCGATGCGGCGACGCTCTATGGCAGCAAGCTCGCTTCCGACCTTGTCGACCAATCGACAACCGGCATGGAGTGGCGCGCCTCGGTCGGCGTCGGCCTGATGTGGGCTTCGCCCTTCGGCCCGATCCGTATCGACTATGCGATCCCGGTCAAGAAAGAAGATACCGACGACGTGCAGGAATTCAATTTCGGCATATCGACCCGCTTCTGATCCGCGGGGACGGTGCTTCCGGGCCGTTGGGGCCCGGAAGAGAGTGATCCGACACTACAGCGCCGCGCGCGCAAGGGACGCTGTAGCACTTTGATTTTGCGCATGATCCTTTCCGAAGATCGATTCCGACTTTCGGGGTCATGCACTAGCTGGATATTGCTTCTGGAATGACCGATCCGGTGTTCTTCGCGCCCTCACGCCGGTATACGGCCGGCGAAGTCGCGAATCTGACCGGCGCGGTGCTTGCCGATTCCAGTCAGTCCCACATACCGATCGCGGCCTTGGCGCCGGCAAACGAGGGCGGCGAGCACGCGCTCGTTTTCGTCGACGGCAGGCGCAACTTCGCGCTGATGCAGTCGCTGAAGGCCGCCGCCGTTCTCTGCCCCACCGAATTCGCCAGCAAGGCGCCGGCGGGCGTCGCGGTTCTGGTTCATCCGCGCCCGCAGCAGGCTTTCGCGATGGTCGGTCGCCTGCTTTTCCCGACAGCCGCGACACCGGGGCCGATGACGGGCGAAACCGGCATCTCGCCGCAAGCCCATGTCGATGCGACCGCTCATATCGAGGCTGGCGCAGTGATCGAGGCTGGCGCGGTGATCGGGCCGCGGGTCTCGATCGGCAGCGGAACGGTCATCGCTCCCCATGCCGTCATCGGCTACTCCTGCCAGATCGGCCGCGACGGCTATGTCGGTCCCGGCGCCAGCGTCCAGTATGCGTTGATCGGCAACCGCGTCATCATTCATGGCGGCGCCCGTATCGGCCAGGACGGTTTCGGCTTTGTGGCGGGCGCCAAGGGGCCGGAGCGCGTTCCGCAAATCGGCCGCGTCGTCATCCAGGACGACGTCGAGATCGGCTCGAACACTACGGTCGACCGTGGCGCGATGTCCGACACGATCATCGGCCAAGGCACGAAGATCGACAATCTGGTGCAGATCGCTCATAACGTCCGCATCGGCCGCAATTGCATAATAGCCGGACTTTCCGGTATTTCCGGTTCCGTAACGGTGGGTGACAACGTCACCATGGGTGGCGGCGTCGGCCTTGCGGATCACCTGACCATCGGGACAGGAGCCAAGCTTGCAGCAAGAAGTGGGTTCATGAGCAACGTCCCGGCGGGCGAGATCTGGGGAGGGTACCCGGCACAACCGATGGCGGAAGCCATGCGGGAGATCGCGGCCCTGCGAAGACTGGCAAGGGCGCGCAAATCGGGCGACGGGGGAAATAGCTGAGATGGACGCGGCAACGACGCTCGAAGCTGTCGACATATTAGGGCTGATGAAGCTCCTGCCGCATCGCTATCCATTCCTGATGATCGACCGCATCATCGACATCGATGGCGACGAGTCCGCCATCGGCATCAAGAACGTGACCATAAACGAGCCGCATTTCCAGGGTCATTTCCCGGACCAGCCGGTCATGCCCGGCGTGCTGATAGTCGAGGCAATGGCGCAGACAGCCGGCGCCATCTGCATCCGCAGCCTTGCCGCCGAAAAACCGTCCCTGGTCTATTTCCTGACCATCGACAATGCCAAATTCCGCAAGCCGGTCGTTCCCGGCGACCAGCTCAAGATCCATGTCAAGAAAATCAAGAAACGCGGCAACCTGCTCAAATTCGCCTGCGAGGCCCTGGTCGACGGCGTCAAGGCCGCCGAGGCTGAGATCTCGGCGATGATGGTCACCAGCGATTGACGATCGAATGCTTATGAAAATCCAGACAGTCATCCATCCATCTTCGGTCATCGAGGCGGGCGCCAACATCGGCGAAGGCGTCCGCATCGGCCCCTTCTGTCATGTCAGCGCCGACGCGGTGATCGGCGACCGTGTCGAACTGGTCAGCCACGTCTCGGTGCTGGGCGCCACCACGATCGGCGCCTCGACCAAGGTCTATCCGATGGCGATACTGGGCGGGCCGCCGCAGAACACCAAGCACAAGGGCGGCCGCACCACGCTGGTCATCGGCGAGAACTGTACGATCCGCGAAGGCGTGACCATGCATCTCGGCACCGATTCCAGCCGCGGCGAGACCGTCGTCGGCGACAACGGCAATTTCCTGGCTTACGCCCACATCGCCCACGACTGCGTCGTCGGCAAGAATGCCACCTTCGCCAATCAGGCGACATTGGGCGGCCATTGCGAGGTCGGCGACAACGTCTATATCGGCGGCCTCACCGCCGTTCATCAATTCGTGCGCATCGGCGACAATGCCTTTCTCGGCGGTTGCTCGGCAATCGTCGGCGACATCATTCCTTACGCCATGGCCGCCGGCAACCGGGCCAGCCTTCGCGGCCTCAACATTATTGGCCTGAAACGCGCCGGCCTGCCACGCTCCGAAATCCACACTCTGCGCAAGGTCTACAGGACGATCTTCGATCGCTCCCGAACCGTCGGCGAGAATATCGAGTTCGCCAGGGCGGAATTCGCTTCCTCGCCCACAGCCATGAAGATCGTCGATTTCATCACCAGCCGCGGCAAGCGGCATTACGCCGTCCCCTCGCTCAAGGCCGGCGACGACGACGGCGGCGATGACGAAGACTAAGAGCCGATGACGAAGACTGAGGCCTCGCGGTCGGGCCTTGATCTCGCGCCTGGCGCCAGGTTCGGCATCATCGCCGGTGGCGGCAGTCTCCCGGTCGAAGTGGCTCTCGGCCTGACCGGGCAGGGCTATCCGCCGGTCATCATCCAGATCGAGGGTGAAGTCGACCGCAAGCCCGACCTCGACGGCTACGAGCATGAGAGCCTCGCACTGGAAGATATCGGTTCGCTGGCTTCGCTGCTGAAGCGGCGACGGATCAGCCATCTTGTCCTCGCCGGCGAGATCAGGCGACGGCCGAGGCTGACTGACATGCGCCCGAGCCTCGGTTTGCTGGCCGTGGTGCCTTCGGTGGTCATGGCGCTGGCCCGCGGCGACGACGGGCTGCTGAAGATCCTGACGCGGGCTCTGGAAACGCGCGGCGTCAAGGTTGTTGGCGCTCACGAGGTCGTGCCAGATCTGGTTGCGGCCGAAGGCCCGCTGACCAGGGCGGTGCCGCGGAAATCCGACTGGCGCGACATCGAGGCGGCCCGCGCGGCGGCAAAGGCAATCGGCGCGCTTGATATCGGCCAGGCGGCCGTCGCGGTCGGTGGCCGCGCCATTGCGCTTGAAGGCATCGAAGGCACCAACGGGCTGCTTGAACGGACAAGGGAGTTGCGCGGCCATGGCAGGCTGGCCGGCAAGGCACGCGGTGTGCTGGTCAAATGCGCCAAGCCCGGCCAGGAGTTGCGCGCCGATCTGCCCTCCATCGGCCCGCAGACGATCGAGGCGGCGCATGCCGCCGGCCTTGCCGGCATTGCCGTCGAGGCCGGCCGGTCGCTGGTCCTGGAAGGCCCGGTCGTTGTCGCGCGCGCCGATGCGCTCGGCCTGTTCGTGATTGGCCTGCCTCCTGCGGAACTGGCCCATGGTCAATGACGGGCCGCTGAAGATTGCCATCGTCGCCGGCGAGGAATCCGGCGACCTGCTCGGCGCCGATCTCGTCCAGGCGCTCAAGCGCGCGACCGGCCGCGAGATCAGGCTTGTCGGCATTGGTGGACGCCATCTGCAGGCGCTCGGTCTTACGCCGCTGTTCGAGGGCAGCGAGATCGCACTGACGGGCCTGAGCGCCGTCCTGCGCGACCTGCCGCGCCTGATGCGGCGGATCGGCCAGACCGCCAATGCGATTGCGGGCGACAACCCCGACTGCCTGATCACCATCGACAGCCCGGATTTCTCGCTGCGCGTGGCAAGGAAGGTGCGTGCCGCCGATCCGACGATCCCGATCGTCCACTATGTCTGCCCGAGCGTGTGGGCTTGGCGGCCGGGCAGGGCGGTGGCGATGAGGCCGTATATCGACCACATTCTTTGCATCCTGCCTTTCGAGGCGAAGGAGCTCGCGCGCCTGGGCGGTCCGCCGGGCACCTATGTCGGTCATCGTCTCACGCATGATCCGGGCGTGCTCGCCGCCGCCAGGGCGCAAGGCCTGCCGCGCGACCTGTCCGCAGACCGGGTGAAAACGCTGCTTGTGCTGCCAGGTTCGCGCAGCGGCGAGGTGCGGCGGCTGGCGGGTCCGTTCGGCAAGACAATCTCGATCCTGCGCGCGCGCGGACACCGCTTGCGAGTGCTTTTGCCGACGGTGCCGCACGTTGCCGACCTGGTCAGGGCTGCGGTCGCAAGCTGGGACGAAAAGCCGGAGATCATTCTTGATTCCGAACGCAAATGGCAGGCCTTCGGCAAGGCCGACGCGGCGCTGATCGCCTCGGGAACGGTGTCGCTGGAACTGGCGTTGTCAGGCGTACCGATGATCTCCTGCTACCGGCTTGATCCGGTCATGCGGCTGGCCCAGCGCCTGATCACCGTATGGAGTGCTGCCTTGCCCAATCTCATCGTGGACCAGCCGGTGGTGACCGAGCACTACAACGAATATGTGCGGCCGGCCTATCTGGCGCGGCAGCTGGAAGCGCTGTTTTCCGACACGGCCTATCGCGCCTGGCAGAAGGACGGCTTTGCCGAGGTGACCAGACGCATGGCCTCTGACAGGCCGTCCGGCGATATCGCGGCTGAGGTGGTGATGGGATACATCAAGAAACGAGTAGGGAGTAGGGATTAGTGAGTAGCAAGGGAGCGCTGATCGGCGTTAACTGCCTTCTACTCACTACTCACTCATCTCTTCGCAATCGGCACGTAGTCGCGTTCCGGCGCACCGGTATAGAGCTGGCGCGGACGGCCGATCTTCTGGTGCGGGTCCTCGATCATTTCCTTCCACTGTGCGATCCAGCCCACGGTGCGGGCGACCGCGAATAGCACGGTGAACATGGTGGTGGGGAAGCCCAGCGCCTTCAGCGTGATGCCGGAATAGAAGTCGACGTTCGGATAAAGCTTCTTCTCGATGAAATAGGCATCGGTCAGCGCGATCTTTTCCAGTTCCATGGCGATGTCGAGCAGCGGATCGTCCTTGATGCCGAGTTCGCCCAGCACCTCATGCGCCGTCTTCTGCATGATCTTGGCGCGCGGATCGTAGTTCTTGTAGACGCGGTGACCGAAGCCCATCAGCCGGAAGGGATCGTTCTTGTCCTTGGCGCGGGCGATGAATTCCGGGATGTGGTCGACATGGCCGATTTCGCCCAGCATGTTCAGGGCGGCCTCGTTGGCGCCGCCATGCGCCGGGCCCCACAGGCAAGCGATGCCGGCAGCGATACAGGCAAACGGGTTGGCGCCCGACGAGCCGGCAAGGCGCACGGTCGAGGTCGAGGCATTCTGCTCGTGATCGGCATGCAGGATGAAGATGCGCTCCATGGCGCGCGCCAGCACCGGATTGATCTTGTATTCCTCGCAGGGCACCGCAAAGCACATATGCAGGAAGTTGGCCGCGAAATTCAGCTCGTTCTTCGGGTAAATGAAGGGCTGGCCGATGTGGTACTTGTAGGCCATCGCCGCGATCGTCGGCATCTTGGCGATCAGCCGCATCGAAGCAACCATGCGCTGGTACGGGTCCGAGATGTCGGTGGAGTCGTGATAGAAGGCCGACAGGGCACCGACCACGCCGCACATCACCGCCATCGGGTGCGCGTCGCGGCGAAAGCCGGTGAAGAAGCGCGACATCTGCTCATGCACCATGGTGTGACGCGTCACCCGGTAGTCGAAATCGTCCTTCTGCGCCTTGGTCGGCAATTCGCCGTAGAGCAGGAGGTAGCAGACTTCGAGGAAGTCGCCATGTTCGGCCAGCTGGTCGATCGGGTAACCGCGATGCAACAGGATGCCGGCATCGCCGTCGATGAAGGTGATTTCCGACTCGCAGCTTGCCGTCGAGGTGAAGCCGGGATCGTAAGTGAAGGCGCCGGTGGTGCTGTAAAGCGCGCCGATGTCGATGACATCAGGTCCGACCGAACCGCTTCGCACCTTGAACTCATGAGTCTTGCCGCCGAGCTCCAGCTTCGCCGTCGACGGGTGGTCTCTGCCACCAAATTCCAGTTTTGTCGCAGCTTCGGTCATTGCAAACTCCTTTTTGTTTCCTCATGCCGGCAAAGGCAAAATTCTGCAAAGCGACACGTCGAAATCACCGGAAATGCGCGTATTCGCCACCGCATTGTGGAGGGGTGCGTGCCAGATTGGGCCAAGTCCAATGTTGCACTGCGAAACGCGCCTTTCAATGCCAATCTTCTTGGGCCAGTTTGCTCCTAATCGATTTGATCCGCTATACGCGCCAGGCTCTCCTCGCGGCCGAGAACGGCAAGTACGTCGAACACGCCGGGCGAGGTGCTTTTGCCGGTAAGCGCTGCTCGCAAGGGCTGAGCCACAGTGCCCAGCTTATAGCCGCCGGCCTGCGCATAGTCGCGGATCGCCGCTTCGGCCGCTGCGGCGGTCCAGTCGACTGAAACCGCCTTCAGCGCGTCGCGGGCGCCGCGCAAGACCTCGCGCGCCTTGCCAGCGAGCAATGCCGCGGCCTTCTCGTCGATCGGCAGCGGCCGCTCGGTGAACAGGAAGCCGGCACCGTCGACAAGTTCCACCAGGGTCTTGGCACGCTCCTTCAGGCCCGGCAAGGCGGCAAGCAACTGCGCCTTGCGCCGGTCGTCGAGACGCTCGGCGATCGCCGGACCAGCTTCGAGATAGGGCAGCGTGGCGATGAAGATGTCGAACAGATCGGCGTCGCTCATGCGGCGCATGTGCACGCCGTTCAGAGCCTCGAGCTTGGCGAAGTCGAAACGCGCCGCCCCTTTGTTGACGTCACCGATATCGAACCAGGCGATCATGTCCTTGATCGACATCACCTCGTCGTCGCCATGGCTCCAGCCCAGCCGCGCCAGATAGTTGAGCAGCGCCTCGGGCAGATAGCCCATGGCGCGATAGGCCTCGACGCCAAGCGCACCGTGCCGCTTCGACAGCTTGGCGCCGTCAGCGCCGTGGATCAGCGGGATATGCGACATCGACGGCACGTCCCAGCCCATGGCGCGGTAGATCACCGTCTGGCGGGCGGCGTTGGTCAGATGATCGTCGCCGCGGATGATGTGGGTGACGCCCATGTCATGGTCGTCGACGACGACGGCATGCATATAGGTCGGATTGCCGTCCGAGCGCAGGATGATGAAATCGTCGAGATCCTTGTTGGGAAAGCGCACCTCGCCCTGCACGCGGTCGTGCACCACCGTCTCGCCCTCGGTCGGCGCCTTGATGCGGATGGCGCCCTTGGCGCCGGCCGGCGCCTCCGACGGGTCGCGGTCGCGCCAGCGGCCGTCATAGCGGGGAGGGAGCCCCTTGGCCCGTGCTGCCTCGCGCATCGCCTCGAGCTCCGCCGGCGTCGCGTAGCAATAGTAGGCCTTGCCCATGCGCACCAGCTCCTCGGCCACCTCGCGATGGCGCGGCGCGCGCTCGAACTGCGAGACCGGCTCGCCGTCCCAGGTGAGGCCGAGCCATGAAAGGCCGTCGAGAATGGCCGCCGTCGCCGCATCCGTCGACCGCTCGCGGTCGGTGTCCTCGATGCGCAGCAGCATCACACCGCCGGTATGCTTCGAATACAGCCAGTTGAACAGCGCCGTCCGCGCCCCGCCAATGTGCAGGTAGCCGGTGGGCGAGGGCGCAAAACGGGTGACGACTTTGTCGGGCATGAAACTCTCGGGGCGAAGGCGCAGGAGCGGATGTGGTTACGCGGACTTTCGCGCGTTGCGCGTTCATGTAGCATAGGAGGTCAAGGGCGCAAGGGGCAGACCCGACGGCTGGACGAGGTCGGGGTACGGCGAGGGCGAAGACGCAGTCAGCGGCATCAGCCAATACAATGGAGCTCGCTACGCGCTCAGTCCTCGGACAAGCCGGCCAGCGAACTATCCTTCCAGAAGTGACGCAAGGTCAAGGGGACGTCGCCTGACCGGACGTGACGCGCAGGAGAGGCGTCTTTGCAAACGCGACAATCACTCCGGCACGCCGGCAATACCCAGCGCCTCGACGTAGCGCTCGGCGAACACCTTGTCCCGCCACGGGTTGATCTGCCTCTGCAGGCCGAGGGTGTAGGTCGGGAACGCCTCCATCAGCCGCAGCGCCGCCGCCTGCGCCTCATCCAGCCGATTGAGTTTGGCGAGTGCCATGATCACCACCCTGTGCGAGGAGCCGTAATTCGGCATCTCGCGCAGCGCTCGTTCTCCCCAAGCCAGCGCTTCCTCGTAGCGTTCGAGCATCAGGTAGCTCATCCCGATGCCGGAGAGCGCAATGCCCTTCTCGGGATCGACCGGGCTCAGCCGCATTGCCCTGTGGAAGTGCTCGATCGCGACGAGGGGGCGGCCGGAATGGGCGTTCACCCAGCCGCTGCCCGTATAGCCCTGCGCCGAATTGGGATTGATGAGCAGGGACCGTTCGATCGTGTCCAGCGCCGTCTCGTAATCCTTGGCGCTGTAGGCGATCACCTGCGCGGCGAAACGCAAGCTTGTCGGGTCGTCTCGCGCGTCCGCCAGGACCTCGCGGGCCATGCGCACGGCGACGCGGGTATCGTCGGGCTCGTGCCAGCACTGACTCACGGACAGGCTGCGAATATAGGCGCCGAGTGCCTTCGCCAGGGTGAAGCCCGGGTCGATGCTGAGCGCCTCGTTGGTCAGCCGGCGCACGTCGGCGAAGCCGTCGCGCGTTATACTGTAGAAGCCCGGTAGCGCACGAAGGTAGAGGTCGTAGGCACCGATGTAGTCGGTCGGCTTCATGCGCGCTTGCTTGATCTCCTCGAGCCTGATGCTCGGCTCGACCGCACCGACGACGCTCTCGGTCACCTTGTCCTGCAGGTCGAAGATGTCGCTCACGTCGCCCTCGAAGCGGTCGGTCCAGACATGGTGCCCACTGATCGCGTCCACCAGCTGCCCGCTGATACGAACCCGCGATCCTGCTCTGCGGATGCTGCCTTCGAGCACGTAGCGGACGCCCAACTCGCGCCCGACCTGGCGCAGGTCCACCGCTCGGCCCTTGTAGGTGAAGGACGAGTTGCGGGCGATCACGAAGAAGGAGTTCACCCGGCTCAATCCCGTGATGATGTCCTCCACCAGTCCGTCGGCGAAGTACTCCTGGTCGGGGTCGCCGCTCATGTTGGTGAAAGGCAGAACCGCGATCGAGGGTTTCGCGGGCAGGGGAGGCGGTGCAGCCACCGAGGCGCTGGCGTCGGTCTCGACGCGATAGGCGCGCACAGGCCGCTCGATGTTCTTGAGGCGCAGGTCGCCGAGGGACGTGAAGCCGCCGTCGAGCTTGCCCTGAAGGTGGTCGTAGGCGGTGCCCGAGACAACCACGGCGCCGGGATCGGCTATGCTTTCGAGGCGGACGGCGATGTTGACACCGTCGCCGTAGAGGTCGCCGTCCTCCTCGTAGACCACGTCGCCGAGATTGACGCCGATGCGGAAGCGAATCCGCTCTTCCTCGGGCGTCTCCGCCTCGTGTTCTGCCAAAGCCTGCTGGATCGACATCGCCGAGGTCACCGCGTTGACGACGCTCGCGAACTCGCACAGCATGCCGTCGCCGGTGAGCTTGACGATCCGGCCCTGATGCTCGGAGACCAGCGGTTCGAGGAGGTCCTTGCGGTATGTCTTGAGCCGCTCGATCGTGCCGCGCTCGTCGCGCTCCATCAGGCGCGAATAACCGACCACGTCGCAAGCCAGAATCGCTGCGAGGCGGCGCTGCGCGGTCATTGCACCGCGCGGCCCTCTCGCCCATGTACCGCCGACTTCCAGACGCCCAACGTGCATGGCATCCATTTCTCCCAGCCACCGCCAGTCGCCGATTCACACGGAGAACGCAGCTTGACCTTGCCTTCACGAGATTTCGCTATCCCGCTTGCTAGGCGTGAAGCGATCCGGTCGCCGCGCTAACAGCCAACCGGCGACACGCCCACGCAGCCTCTGGGGACGCTGACACACCACTCCCAGAAGGTCGGAGATATTTGCTGCCCTTGGTAACCGGGTGACGCCTCCGTGGTGGTGCTTTTGTCACCGCGATGTAACAGCGAGAGTTTCGCTTTGTCCGCGCCGGATCTTATGCGGCACGGCTCTGGTGTCGTTGGATTGAAGCCGGCCGAGGATCGCAAATCGACGCCGAAATTACGGCGGGTTATACGGCGGGTTGTCTTGTCGCCGAAAGCCATCGCTGAAGGAAGGACCCAGGGCAGGCACTGGAAGCGGATGTGGTTGCGCGGACTTTCGCGCGTCGCGCGTTCATGTAGCATAGGAGGTCAAGGGCGCAAGGGGCAGACCCGATGGCTGGACGAGGCCGGGATACGGACGAGGGCGAGGACGCGATCAGCGGCGTCAGCGAACGGTTGCTGTTCGCCGCCTCCGTTCCCGTCCCGCCGGCGCCAGCTTCGCTGCCGCGCCTCGATATCCCGCCGCCCTTGCCGCCGGATCGCACGCCGACGGTGCCGGTCCCGACTGTCGGCACCACGACCCGCCTTGGCGGGCAGTTTCGCCGCCTTTCGTCATCCAGCATCCGCGCCGCCGTGGTCTCGGCGGCCAGCCTGGAAATCGACCGGGGCATCGCCTTCCTGCTGGTGCCGGTTTTCCTCGCATCCGGGGCGATCTTCTATTTCTCGCTTGCCGTGGAACCGGGTTTTGCGCAACCCATCGCCGTCGTGGTCCTGATGGCGTTGTGCGCGGCCGGCTCGCGGTCATGGCGCAAGACGCATCTGTGCTTCATGGCGGCGCTGTTGTGCGCGCTCGGCGTGCTCGCCGCCAAGGTCGAGACCTGGCGCGTCGCAACGCCGATGCTCGGTTCGGAAATCCCGACGCGGCTGACCGGCCGTGTCGTCAGCCTCGACCAGATGGCGAATGGCCGCGTCCGGCTGGCCATCGATGTGATCTCAACCGCCCGGCCGACGCTGCGCTATCCCCCGGAACGGGTTCGCGTTTCCGCGTCAAAAATACCGCCTGGCATGACCGCCGGATCCGTGGTGACCGGCTACGCCAGGCTGCTGCCGCCGACCGGCCCGGTGCGGCCGGACAGCTATGATTTCTCCTTCGACAGCTATTTCACCGGCATCGGCGCCAGCGGCTTTTTCCTCGGCACGCCGAAACTTGTCGGCGCGGATGCCACGCCGCCAGATGGCACACTGCTTGCCGCGCGCCTTTCTTCGGCGGTCGAGAACGCCCGCGAGAGCATCGCGAACCGTATTCGCGGTCAAGTTGGCGGCGCCGAGGGCGAAATCGCCGCGGCCCTGATCGTCGGCGTGCGCGCCGGTATCCCGGAAAAGATCAACGAGGCGATGCGGCGCACCGGCATCTACCACATCATTTCCATCTCCGGCCTGCATATGGCGCTGGTCGCCGGTACGGTCATGGCGCTGCTGCGCGGCGCCTTCGCGCTGTTTCCCGATTTTTCCTCGCGCCGGCCGATCAAGAAATACGCGGCCGCGGCCGCACTCTTTTCGATCGCGGCCTATCTCGTCATTTCTGGCGTGGTGGTCGCGGCCGAGCGCAGCTTCATCATGCTGGCGGTGATGCTGATCGCGGTGCTCTTCGACCGGGCAGCACTGACCATGCGCAATCTGGCGATTTCGGCGATTGCCGTCATCCTGGTGTCGCCGCACGAGGTGGTCGGCCCGAGCTTCCAGATGTCGTTTGCCGCGACCGCCGCACTTGTCGGCGCCTATGCCGGCTGGTCCGATTACCGTGCAGGCAAGGTCACCACGCCACCGCCACGACGATCGCTGCCTGGTTTCGTCACGCGAAAATTCCTGGCTGCGATGGGCGGCCTCGCCATGACCTCCATCATCGCCGGCGGCGCAACGGCGCTTTTCGCCATCTGGCACTTCCAGCGCGTCTCGCCGCTCAGCCTGTTCGCCAACCTGGCCGTCATGCCTGTTGTTTCGCTGGTGGTCATGCCTTTCGCGGTTCTCAGCGCGTTGGCGATGCCGTTCGGCGCCGACGGCCCTTTCCTCTATGTGATGGGCAAAGGGCTCACGGCGATGATTGCCCTGTCCGGCTGGATATCGCAGCGCTCGCCGATCGATGCGGTCGGGCTGATTTCGCGTCAGTCCGTCCTGCTGGTGACGATCGCCCTTGTCATCGCGACCATGGCGACGACCCGGCTACGGCTCGCGGCCCTTCCTTTCGCGCTCGCCGGACTGCTGACGATTTCCCACACCCGCACGCCCGACGTCCTGATCTCGGAGGACGGGCATCTGGTGGCGCTGTCGATCGGGAACGGCGAACTTGCCATCAACCGGGTACGTTCGAACGTGTTTACCACCGACAACTGGAAGCATGCGCTGGTATCCGAAACCATCGTCGAACCGGAGACGTTCGCCAAGGGCGACGCTCAGTTTGACATAACCGATCCGGCCGAATTGCCGCCGGGCGCGCCGTTCTACTGCACAGAAGGCCTGTGCATAGCCAGGCATCCGTCGGGCGCTATCGTCGCGCTCGCCGACGACCGCAAGACCGCCCGGCCAGCCTGCGCCTTTGCCGACCTGATCGTCATCGACGATGCCACCGCCTACGATCCCTGCCGCAATCCGCTGATCCTTGTCGTCACCAAACGGCAGCTTGCCCGCGCCGGCAGTGCCGCCGTCTTCTTCAACCCGCAATCGGCGACCATGCGTGCAGAAATCCGCTTCGCCGTCGAAGCGCCATATCGGCCATGGCATACCCAGCGAAAGTTTTCGCGCGAGGCGAGGGGGCTGCCGCCATACCGCAAGCCCGAGAAATCCAAGCCGTCTGTGGTTCAGTAACGCCGGATCAAACCGACGAGCTTGCCTTGCACCTTGACGCGGTCCGGCCCGAAGATGCGCGTCTCGTAGGCCGGGTTGGCGGCTTCGAGTGCGATCGAAGCGCCCTTGCGGCGGAACCGTTTCAGCGTCGCTTCCTCCTCGTCGACCAGCGCCACGACGATCTCGCCAGGCTGGGCGGTGTCGGCATTGCGGATGATGACCGTGTCGCCGTCGAAGATGCCGGCTTCGATCATCGAGTCGCCCTTGACCTCGAGCGCGTAGTGCGCGCCGCCTGTAATCATGTCCGGCGGTACCGAGATGGAGTGCGTCTGGTGCTGGATGGCGTCGATCGGCACACCCGCGGCGATGCGGCCCATCACCGGAATGGACACCGCGGCAACGGCGTCGTCATTGTTGCCGGCGGAAGGCATTCGCGATAGCGCCGGCTTGATCTGCCGTCCGAGGTTACCCTGCCCGGAATTGTTTTGGCCAAGGCTGCCCTGAATGACGCTCGGCGAGAATTTGCGCGCCGCATTGAGGCCAGGGGCAATCGAGTCGGGAAGACGCAGCACCTCCAGCGCACGAGCGCGATTCGGTAGCCGGCGAATGAAGCCGCGTTCCTCCAGCGCCGTGATCAGCCGATGGATCCCGGATTTGGAGGCGAGATCGAGCGCTTCCTTCATCTCGTCGAACGAGGGCGGAATGCCGCTTTCCTTCATCCGTTCGTGGATGAACATAAGCAGTTCATGTTGCTTGCGTGTCAGCATCGCGGCCCCCAAAACAGAATCAGAAAAACAAACCCAGAACAAACACTATCTGTTCCAGTTGTGTTCCGCAACCATTTAAAGTTTAATGAATGTGTTGACGTTTTGTTCAGCGTAGCATCAGCACGCTGCAGGCAGCGCCGGCCGCGGCGACGGGAGCGAAAGGCTCACGCACGATCAGCCCATTGGCGTCGGCCAGCATTCTTAGCATCGAGGAATCCTGGATGCCGAACGGCGTCGCCTTGAACGATCCGGCCTCTTCGGTCACCACGGCGCGCACATAATCCTGCCTGAGATCGTTCGCCGGCATTGCGGCGCCGAGCCGCGCCTCGCGCATGTCCTGCCGATACGCCCGGCCGCCGAGCCGCGCCAGCAGCGGCTTCAGAAAAAGCTGCGTGCAGACCAGGCTCGCCACCGGGTTGCCGGGCAGGCCGATGCATCTGACAGTGCCCAGCCGCCCGGACATCAGCGGCTTGCCGGGGCGCATGGCGATCTTCCAGAAATCGAGCGTCATGCCTTCGCCGGTCAGCACGTCATGGACGAGGTCGTGGTCGCCGACCGAAGCGCCGCCGAGGGTGACGAGGACATCGGCGCCGGCGGCGACCGCCTTTTTCACCAGAGTGGCGATCGCTTCCTTGCGATCCGCGGCGATGCCGAGATCGAGGGCATTTGCACCGACCGACCGGGCTGCGGCGGCAACGCCATAGGCATTGGACGAGATGATCTGGTCGGGCCCGAGGTCGCTGCCCGGCGGCAGCAATTCGTCGCCGGTGGCGATGATGGCGACCAGGGGCCGTTTCACCACGCTGACACGCGGATGATTGGCCGAGGCTGCCAGCGACAATGCGGCCGGATCGAGCAGGCGGCCCTTCTCCAGCAGGACATCGCCTTTCGAGAAGTCGAGCCCCAGACGGCGTATGTTTCGCCATTCCGGCGTCGGCTCGGTCACTTCGATGCTGCCGCCGCCGAGATCCCTGGCGTTCTCCTGGATAACGATGGTGTCGGCGCCGGCGGGAAGCGGCGCTCCGGTAAAAATGCGCACGGCTTGCGCCGGACCGACAGTGCCTTCGAAGCCACGACCGGCCGGCGCCATGCCGATCACCGAAAGCCTGGCGGGTGCGGATGTGACATCGGCGGCCCGCGCCGCATAGCCGTCCATGGCCGAGGCATTGAAGGGCGGCTGGGTGCGCAGCGCCATCACGGGCTCGGCCAATACCCGGTCAGCCGCGTCCATCAGCGCAACGCTTTCGGCTGGTAGCGCCGTCGCACCGTCAAGGAGGCGTTCGAGCGCCTCCGCCACCGGGACCAGCGCCATTTAAGAACCTGCCTTGTAGTCGCCGGACTTGCCGCCGGTCTTTTCCACCAGCCGGACGCCGGAGATCACCATGGCGCGGTCGACCGCCTTGGCCATGTCGTAGATCGTCAGGCAAGCGACCGAGGCCGCGGTCAGGGCTTCCATCTCGACGCCGGTCTTGCCGGTGACGCGGACCAGCGCCGTGACCTTGAGGCCGGGCAGCGACTGGTCCGGTTCGATATCGATGGAGACTTTTGTCAGCAGCAGCGGGTGGCAGAGCGGGATCAGTTCATGCGCCTTCTTTGCCGCCATGATGCCGGCGATGCGTGCGGTGCCGAGCACGTCGCCCTTCTTGGCATCGCCCGCCAGGATCATTTCCAGTGTTTGCGGCCGCATCGAGACAAAACCTTCGGCGATCGCCGTGCGCGTCGTCTCCGCCTTGTCACCGACATCGACCATATTGGCTTCGCCTTGCGCGCCAAGATGGGTGAGGGCGGCTGACATCGTCAGATAACCTCTGCTGGGGCCTTGCCGGTCAACAGCGAGCGCGTTGCTGCAGCCACGTCCTGTTGCCGCATCAGGCTCTCGCCGACGAGGAACGTGCCGATGCCGCTCCTCTCCAGCCTGCGGCAGTCGTCATGTGAAAAGATACCGCTCTCGCTGACCAGCAGCCGATCGGCCGGCACCATCGCGGCCAGCCGCTCTGACGTCTCGATGCTGGTTTCGAACGTCCTGAGATTGCGGTTGTTGATGCCGATCAGCCGCGACGACAGTTTCAAGGCGCGTTCCATCTCAGCTTCGTCATGCACTTCGACCAGCGCATCCATGCCGAGTTCGAAAGCCGTGGATTCGAGTTCGCTCGCCACGCCGTCATCGACGCTGGCCATGATGATCAAGATGGCGTCAGCGCCCCAGGCACGCGCCTCGTAAACCTGATAGGGATCGAAGAGAAAATCCTTGCGGAGTGCCGGCAAATCAACGGCTGCGCGCGCCTTGGTGAGAAATTCGGGCGCACCCTGGAACGACGGCGCGTCGGTCAGCACCGAAAGACAGGCAGCGCCACCCGCCGCATATGCCTTGGCCAATGCAGGCGGGTCGAAATCGGCGCGGATCAGGCCCTTTGAGGGGCTCGCCTTCTTGATCTCGGCGATCAGCGCGAAAGCCCCGGCTTTGCGCCTGGCATCAAGCGCCGCGAGAAAGCCGCGCGGCGCATCGGCGTCCTTCGCCCGCGCCTTGATCTCGGCCAGCGGCACAAGCGCCTTTGCCGCGACGATCTCCTCGCGCTTGTAGGCCTCGATCTTGCGCAGGATATCAGCCATTCCCTATCCGTTCGAAATCGCGACCAGCCTGTCGAGCACCTTTAGCGCCCGGCCGCTGTCGATGGCTTGCGCGGCACTCGCCATGCCGTCGGCAAGCGTGGTTGCCTTGCCCGCCACCACCAGCCCGGCGCCGGCATTCATCAGCACCGTGTCGCGATAGGCGCCGGCAGCGCCGCCCAGCATGTCGCGCATGGCCTTGGCGTTGTAGGAGGCGTCGCCGCCGCGCAGTTCGTCCTTGGTGTGGCGCTTCAGCCCGACGGCTTCCGGGGTCAGCGTAAAGCTGCGAATCTCGCCGCCGACCAGTTCGGCCACTTGGGTCTCGCCGGTGGTGGTGATCTCGTCATAGCCGTCGCCATGGGCGACCCAGGCATGGTCGGCGCCCAGGGCTTTCAATGTCTCGGCCACCGGCATGATCCATTCCGGCAGGAACACGCCGACCATCTGCCTGCTGACGCCGGCCGGGTTGGACAGCGGGCCAAGCAGGTTGAAGATGGTGCGCGTGCCGAGCTCGACACGGGTCGGGCCGACATGCTTCATCGCCGGATGATGCGCCGGCGCGAACATGAAGCCGACGCCGGCCTCATGGATGCAGCGGCCGATCGTTTCCGGCGGAATGTCGATCTTGACGCCCAGCGCGATCAGCACGTCGGCGGCCCCGGTCTGCGAGGACAGTCCGCGATTGCCGTGCTTGGCCACCGGCACGCCGCAGGCGGCGATGACAAAGGCGGATGCGGTCGAGATGTTGACCGAGTGCGAATTGTCACCGCCGGTGCCGACGATGTCGATGGCGCCTTCGGGCGCGTCGACGCGCAGCATCTTGGCGCGCATCGTGGCGACGGCGCCGGAAATCTCGCTCACCGTCTCGCCGCGCACGCGCAGCGCCATCAGGAAGCCGCCGATCTGGCCGGGCGTGGCGTCGCCCGACATGATGATGTCGAAAGCCTCGCGCGCTTCCTCGAACGAAAGCGCGGTTCCCGTGGCGATCTTGGCGATGTGGGTCTTCAGCGCGCTCATCTGGTCAGGGCTTGGGCAACGGCGGTCTGGTCGATGCGAACATCGTATTGCGTCTGCAACTGCGCCACCAGCTGGTCGAGCAAATCGTCGGACATGCCTGACGTGAAGGATTTCCGCACATCGTCCGGCAAGGAACTGGCGTCGGCTCCGGCAGGCTCGAAGACCTCGGCGACCTTGTACAGGATCTGTCCGTCACCGGTGGGCGAGGGGATCAGGCCGGTCCCGCCTTCGCCGACGCCGAACATGGCAGCCGCTCCTTCCTTGCCGAAATCGACGTCGTCAGCCTCGCGCTTGACGCCGCGCTTAGTCTGTTTCTCGAGCTTGAGCTCGCCGGCGATCGCATCGAGCGTGGTGCCGGCCTTGAGACGCTTTTCAAGCTCGTCCGCCTTTGCGGTGAGCCGCTTGGTCGTTTCGGTTGCCGTCCAGTCGGCCACCACCTTCTGGCGGACTTCATCCAGCGTGCGGTCACGGGCGGGCGTGATCGCATTCACCTCGTAAAAGACGAAGCCGTTGTCGGCCGTGGTGAGATCGGCATTCTCCGTGCCGGCTTCGGCGTCGAACACCGCCTTGATGAGCGCCGGTGATTCCGGCAGATCCTTGACGATGCTTCCGTCCGGCCTCTGTCCGGTACGATCGATCGCGTCGATGGTGACGAGCTTCAACTTCAGCTTGTCGGCGGCTTGCGCTAGCGAACTTCCCGACGCGCGGATATCCTCATAATTGTCGTGCACGTCCAAAAGGATGCGATTTGCCTCGCCAAGCGCCAGGTCCTTGCGGATCTCGGCGGACACTTCGGCCAGCGGCTTCACCACTTCGGGCTTGATGTCAGTGACGCGCAGCAGCACCGGGCCGAAGGCGCCTTGCACGACCGGGCTGACTTCATTGACGTTGAGTGCGAACGCCGCATCCGCCACCGCCTTGTCGGCGATCTTGTCCCGGGCCAGCGTGCCCAGCAGCGTATCGGCAGGCGTCTTGCCCTCGGCGGCGACGATCTTGTCGAATGTAGCACCCGTCTGCAGCGAATCGAGCGCGGCCTTGGCGGCTTCGGGCGTCTTGAAGACGAGCTGTTCGATGGTGCGCAATTCCGGCGTGGTGTAACGCGCCTTGTTCTTGTTGTAGTCGTCGCTGACTTGGCTGTCGCTCACGGCGCTCAAATCCATGATGTCTTGCGGTTCGAGCCGGACATAGGAGAATTTGCGGTATTCCGGCGCCGCGTAGGTCTTCTTGTTTTCCTCGAAATAGGCCGAGAGTGCTGTGTCGGACGGCGCTTCGATCGGCTCGACCAGCGATTTCGGCAAGGTCACATAGTCGATGGTGCGGTCTTCGCCGCGATAGAGCGCGACCGCCTTGAAGAAGGCATCCGGGGCCTTGAGACCATCGGACACCGCCTCGACGATCTGCTGGCGCACCGCCACCTGGGCGCGATTCCTGAGATAGTCCTCAGGCCGCATGCCGGCCTGCTGCAGCATGTAGTCGAAGGTCCGCCTGTCGAACTGGCCGCCAGGCCCCTTGAACGCCGGGTCATCGCGCGTGAGTTCTGCCAGCCGGTCCTTGGAGAGGCCGAGGCCGAGCTTGCGGGCCTGCTCGTCGAGCACGGCGCCCGAAACGAGCTGCGCCAGCACCTGGTTGTCGATGCCGAGCGCCTTCGCCTGTTCGTGGGTGATGCGCTGGCCGAACTGCTGCGACATCAGGCTGACCTGACGATCATAGGCGAGGCGATATTCGTTGATCGACACTTTGGTGCCTCCAACCGTGACGACGGAGTCGTGGCCAGCGATACCGCCCGCCAGTTCTCCGGAGACGCCCCAGACGAGGAAACTCAACACCAGCAGAGACAGCAACAGTTTCGCGACCCAGGTTCCCGCCGCGCTTCTCAACGTACCAAGCATGTTTACTTCCGATTTTTGCGCATTTTCGCATGCGCCGTTCTTGAAACAAGCGCAATAGCGCCCTTCCGGCCCACTGTCGATTGCTTTGTGGCCTGATTTTGGTAGTGAGGGCATGAGCCAAATATCGCCCGGAGAAGCAAACCAATGACGCCAGGAATCCGCCCGCTGGTCGCAGGCAACTGGAAAATGAACGGCACCAGCGCCTCGCTCAACGAACTCAGGATGATCGGCAACGGCTTCATGGGCGGGCTCGATGCGGAGACCGAGGCGCTGGTCTGCGTTCCGGCGACGCTGCTTGCGCATGCCGCGGAGATTCTGTCGCGCACGCCGGTGCGGGCAGGGGGCGAGGATTGCCACACCAAGGAAAGCGGCGCCTATACCGGCTGCATCTCGGCCGAGATGCTGAAGGATGCCGGCGCCAGCCACGTCATCGTCGGCCATTCCGAACGCCGTGAGCAAAGCGGCGAGGACGACGCAACGGTTCAGGCCAAGGCGTCGGCCGCATGGCGCGCCGGGCTCGTGGCTATCGTCTGTGTCGGCGAGACCAAGGCCGAACGCGAAGCCGGTGCCACGCTCGACGTGCTGTCGCGCCAGGTCGCCGGCTCGGTGCCGCCGGACGCCACGGCATCGAACACAATCATCGCCTACGAGCCGGTATGGGCAATCGGCACGGGACTGACGCCGACCGCCGCCGATGTCGCCGACGCGCATTCGCATATCCGTGAAAAACTGTCGGAAAAACTTGGCGCTGCCGCGGCCAAGATGCGCATACTCTATGGCGGCTCGGTCAAGCCTTCCAACGCGGTCGAACTGCTCGGTGTCAGGAATGTCGATGGCGCGCTGGTCGGCGGCGCCAGCCTCAAGGCGGCGGACTTTCTCGGCATCGCCGAAGCCTACCGGAATATCTCGTAATATCTGGAGCTCTTGCTGACCTCGAGCGGGCGGCGCAACTGCGCGAAATCGTTGCAAAGGGCGCGTTGCTTCCCATATTCCGGCCACGGGCTTGGAAATGCCGTCAAAGCATTGTATTGAGCCGCCTCCAAATCACCGGTCGTATCCGCGGCCGCGCAAGGCTTTGCCAGGATAAACTATGGAAACCGTACTGATCGTCGTCCACCTCATGGTCGTGCTCGCTCTTGTCGGCGTGGTGCTCTTGCAGCGCTCCGAAGGCGGCGGCCTCGGCATCGGCGGCGGATCCGGCTTCATGACCGCGCGCGGCGCCGCCAACGCGCTGACGCGGGCCACGGCGATCCTGGCAGCGGCCTTCTTCGTCACCTCGCTGACATTGTCGATCGTCGCCCGTTACGGCGAGAAGCCGATCGACATTCTCGACCGCGTGCCGGCAACGGATGGCGCAGGCAAGGGCGTGCTCGACCAGTTGCCCGGCACCACGGCTCCAGCGCCGCCCTCCGGCACCACGGCGCCGTCCTCCAACAACGTGGCACCGCCTTCCGGCAATGATGCCGCGGCGACGCCGCCGGCAAACGCTCCGGCTCCGCCCCCTGCGGGGGGTTCGACCACGCAGCCGGCCACGAACGGCGTCACCTTGCCGGTCACGCCGCAGGTTCCAAACCAGTAATCGTTAATGTTTGGTTTCCGCGATCTGTTGTTGTTTGAACACAGTCGCGGCAAATGCCGCAAGATCACGAAGAATCGACCGGGCGCGGCACCACGGCCCGCTTGAGGCGACTCCGGCTAATCGATTATAGATTGCGCGCGGCACTTTCGGCGTCCTTGGGGGGCGCCGGGCGACGCCGTGGGCAACAAGCATTGAACGATCGGATCTTCGCCATGCAGCTTCGCAGCTTCATTTTAGCCGGCCTTTGTGCCGTGCTCGGCCTGAGTGCGCCCGCTTACGCGGCCATGCCGGCGGGCAGTTCGGCTCCCAAAGCCGCAGTAACAACCGATGTCATCAACGTCGCGGCAAAAAGCGACGCGGCGCAACTGAGGCTTCTCAAGAAGAAGAAAAATCCGACTTCGGAAGATCTTGCCCAGATCAGCAAGATCGAAACCAAGATCGCGGCCGACAAGGAAGCCGCCAAGGCCAAGGCGCTTGAGGCCAGAAAGCTGGCGATGCGCGCGGCGGCAAAAGCCAAGGCGGATGCGGACCGGCAGGCGTTCCTTGCCAAGAAAGCGCTTGGCAAGAAGGGGCAGCCAGCCGCCGATACCAAGGTGGCGGACGCCAAACCGGCCAAGAAGAGGAAGCTCATTGAACCGGTTCAGCCGATCGAGCCGATCCAATCGGCGGAACCACTTCCGGCCGAGGCGATGAACATCGCGCTGACCGGCAACAACGGCGAATTGCGCAGCGAGGCGGTCGGGCAGAAACCGAGGAGCGTCGGGCTTTTCGCCGGCCTGTTCGGCGGCACGTCCTCGTCTTCCTCCATGTCGCTGCTCCCCGAGACGCGCGCCCTCGACGCCGCACTCGAAAGGAAGGAAGCCAAGCGGCAGTTCAAGGTGAAGCCGGAATTCGTGCCTCAGGAGGTCGAATTCTCCGGCTACAATCCGGGCACCATCGTAATCGACACCAGCGCGCGCCGCCTCTATCTCGTTGAATCCTCGTCGACTGCCCGCCGCTACGCGATCGCGGTCGGCCGTGAAGGCCTGCAGTTCAAGGGCACGGTTGCCGTCGGCGACAAGCAGGAATGGCCCCGCTGGATCCCGACGCTCGACATGCAGAAGCGCGAGCCCAAGCACTATGGTCAGTACAAGGACGGCATGCCCGGCGGCGGCGAAAATCCGCTCGGTGCGCGCGCCATCTATCTCTACGAGGGCAAGAAGGACACCCATCTGCGCATTCACGGCACCATCGCGCCGCAGTCGATCGGAACCAGCGCCTCCAATGGCTGCTTCCGCATGATCAACGAGCACGTCATGGACCTTTACCGCCGGGTGAAAGTCGGTACCAAGGTCGTCATCATCTGACGTTTTGAACGATACTGCCGAAAGGGCCGGCCTCGCCGGCCCTTTTGTTTTGCCCGTCCACTATCCAAGCGCCTTCTTGGGAAAAAGCCTTCGCGGCGGTTTTTTCTCTGGCGGAATCAATTCGGCCGCGTTAAGCGATGACTCCCATGGCGCGATATGTATTCATCACAGGCGGCGTGGTTTCCTCACTCGGAAAAGGCATCGCTGCGGCGGCCCTTGGGGCTCTCTTGCAGGCGCGAGGCTATCGCGCGCGCATCAAGAAGCTCGACCCCTATCTCAATGTCGACCCCGGCACGATGTCGCCGTACCAGCATGGCGAGGTCTTCGTGACCGACGACGGCGCCGAAACCGACCTCGACCTTGGTCACTATGAGCGCTTCACCGGGCGTTCGGCCAACCAGCAGGACAACATCACCACCGGCCGCATCTACAAGAACATCATCGAGCGCGAGCGACGCGGCGACTATCTTGGCGCCACCGTGCAGGTCATTCCGCACGTCACCGACGAGATCAAGCATTTCGTCCTCGACGGCAATGACGACTATGATTTCGTGCTCTGCGAGATCGGCGGCACCGTCGGCGACATCGAGGCGATGCCGTTCCTCGAGGCAATCCGCCAGCTCGGCAACGATCTGCCGCGCAACAACGCCGTCTACGTCCATCTGACGCTGATGCCCTATATTCCGACGGCGGGCGAATTGAAGACCAAGCCGACCCAGCATTCGGTCAAGGAATTGCGCGGCATTGGCATCGCGCCCGACATCCTTTTGGTCCGCGCCGACCGTCCCATCCCGAAAGAAGAGCGCCGCAAACTGTCGCTGTTCTGCAATGTGCGCGAGAGCGCCGTCATCCAGGCGCTCGACGTGCCGCATATCTACGACGTGCCGATCGCCTATCACAATGAGGGTCTGGATTCGGAAGTGCTGGCTGCCTTCGGCATCGATCCGGCGCCGAAGCCGCGCATGGAGCCCTGGCAGGCGGTGTCCAGCCGCATCCACAACCCGGAAGGCGAAGTGACGATCGCCGTCGTCGGCAAATATACCGGCCTGAAGGACGCCTATAAATCGCTGATCGAGGCGCTGTCGCATGGCGGCCTCGCCAACCGCGTCAAGGTCAGGCTCGACTGGATCGAAAGCGAAATCTTCGAGAAGGAAGATCCAACGCCATGGCTGGAAAAGGTGCATGGCATCCTGGTCCCCGGCGGCTTCGGCGAACGCGGCTCTGAAGGCAAGATCCTGGCGGCAAAATTCGCCCGCGAGCGAAAGGTGCCGTATTTCGGCATCTGCTTCGGCATGCAGATGGCCTGCATCGAGGCGGCACGTTCCCTGGCCGGCGTCGAGAACGCTTCGTCGACGGAATTCGGCCCCACCGACGAGCCGGTCGTCGGCCTGATGACCGAATGGCTGAAAGGCAACATGCTGGAGAAGCGCAAGGAGACCGGCGATCTCGGCGGCACCATGCGGCTCGGCGCCTATCAGGCCGAACTCTCCAAGGGTTCGAAAATCGCCGACATCTATGGCGACACGCAGATTTCCGAGCGCCACCGCCATCGCTACGAGGTCAATGTCGACTACAAGGAGCGGCTCGAGGATTGCGGCCTGGTGTTTGCAGGCATGTCGCCGGACGGCGTGCTGCCGGAAACGGTCGAGTATCCCGACCATCCCTGGTTCATCGGCGTGCAGTATCACCCGGAGCTGAAAAGCCGGCCGCTCGATCCGCATCCACTGTTCGCCAGCTTTATCGGCGCGGCGGTGGAGCAGAGCCGGCTCGTCTAGAGCCTGTTTCATCCCGATGGAACCGGGAGGGGTTCTATCCTTTTGTTTGAGCATGATCTTTCCCGAAAACCGGTTCCCACTTTTCGGGATCATGCTCTAGCGTCCGGGAGATCACTCATGCGGACCTATGTCGCGCTGCTCTACAGCATCATCCTGGGCGAGGGGCGACGGGTCGTCATGGCCGACCTCAAGGTGATGGCGGAAGGCCTTGGGCTGAAGAACCCGCGCACGCTGGTGGCGACCGGCAATCTGGTCTTCGAAACGAAGGAGACGGAAATTGCCGCGCTGGAAAGCCGGCTGGAGACGGCGTTCGCAAAAACCTTCGGCCGCCATGTCGATATCATCGTAAGGAGCGCGGACGACTGGCTGAGGCTTGCTGCCGGCAATCCGTTTCCAGTCGAATCGGCCGCGGCTGCCGACCAGGTGGCGGTGCGCGTGATGCGGGCGCCTGTTTTCCCTGACGCGGTCCCTGCGCTGAGAGCCCATGTTGGCAAGGACGAAAAGCTGCAGGCGGTTGGCGGCGATCTCTGGATCGTCTTTTCGCGCGAAGCGCCGAGTTCGCGGCTGCTCGCGGCGGTGAGCCACAAACGACTCGGCATCGGCACCTCGCGCAACTGGAACACGGTGCGCAGATTGGCCGAGATGGTCGCCAAATAGGTTGGGGCGGCATTTGCTCCGCCCCATTTGTTTCCGTCAAGCCTTCGCCATCCGTGCTCCGGCGCCCAGCGCCATCGTGCGCAGCACGTAGTAGATGGCGCCGGCGATGGCGACGCCGAAGAACCAGCCATAGACGCCCCACCAGGACGGCAGCCAGTTGGTAAAGTTCGGCAGGATCGAGGAGAAGATCGCGCCGATGCCGGCGGCGATGAAGGCGTTGACATGCCAGCCGTTCTGGAAGCGGAACTCGCCGTCTTCCCTATAGAGCGCCTCGACGTCGACCTCGCCCTTCCGGATCAGGTAATAGTCGACCATCATCACGCCGAAGATCGGCCCCATCGTCGCGCCAATGATATTGACGAATGAGGCGGCACTGCCTTCCCATGGCGCGAACGGATAGAGCACCAGGGCGATCACGGCCGCGATATAGCCGCCCTTCTTGAAGTCGATCTGCCGGGGAAAGACGTTGGAGAAGTCGAAGGCCGGCGAGACGAAGTTCGCCACGACGTTGATGCCGAGCGTCGCCACGGCAAAGGTCAGGGCTGCAAGTGCGGCCAGGAACCAGCTGTCGAACTTGGCCGAGATCTGGTCGGGATGCAGCAGCACCTCGCCATAGACGTCGAAAGCGGCAATGGTGGTGACGCCGGCGACCAGCGAGAACAGGATGAGGTTGACCGGCAGGCCCCAGATGTTGCCCTTGCGCAGCGATGCCTTGTCCGGTGCATAGCGGGCGAAATCGCAGAAATTGAGATAGAGCGCCGAGAAATAGGTCACCCAGATCGCCGCCACCGCAAACAGCGAGGTCCACGAACCCGGCGTGCCGGGCACGCCCGCATCCTTGGTCTTGTCGAGCAGCACATCCATCGGGATGTCGCTGGTGAAGGCAAATCTTCCCGATTTGACGCAGAGATAGATGGCCAGGATCAGCATCATCACCCATACCGCCGGTCCGGCCCAATCCTGGAAGCGACGCACGGTGTCCATGCCATTCTGGATGATCAGCAGTTGCAGCGCCCAGATGACCACGAAGCAGATCACCTCCAGCCCGGTATGACCGAGGAAATGCGTGTTGGCGTTGAAGTCGGCGAACCATTGCGAGCGGATCAGCAGCGCCACGATCGCGCCGGAGGCAGCCGCCGTTTGCGCGCCGTACCAGAAGCAGGCGACGATGGCGCGTACCAGCGCCGGTATGTTGGCGCCCCAGATGCCGAAGGAAGCGCGGGCAAGCACGGGGTAGGGCACGCCGGTTTTCACGCCGGCATAGCCGACCATGTTCATCAATGCGTAGATGATCAGCGAGCCGATGCCGATGGCGATGATGAAATTGACGAAGCCACCGCAAAACAGGAACAGGCTGGCCGCCAGATAGTAGCCCCAGAGGCTGTGAACGTCCGACGTCCAGACGTTGAAGATCGAGAATGGCCCCCAGTTTCGGACCTTCGCCGGAGCAAGATCCTCATTGTATAGATCAGGTGATGCGCCTTGTATTGTCATTGCGATGTCCCCTTGTTTGCCGCACGCGCCCTCACGCGTTGGCTGCGCAGGTTAAGCCTGCCGCAAGGGAACCGGCAACCGATTGATTTGCCGGCTTTGGCCTTAAAGATATTCAATGAGAATCGCGCTTATCAGCGAGGCGAAGCGGTTCCTCGCTGAATCTTGCCGTGTTGACGATTCGAACGGTGATATTCATCGCCTGTCAGCGGTACGAAGGGTCTTCTTCGAGGAACGCCCGGGCAAACCCGGGCTGTGCCGCTTCTATCGTTCCATCGGGTAACTTCAAGAGCCGGTCGATTGCGACGCCGTAGAGCCGCAGCCGGTCGTCGAGCAGCCGTGCTGCTTCGTCGACATCGCCTCGTTCGGCCTGGAGCAGCGCTTGGTGCATCACGTTCCGAAAGATCAATCGAAGTTGCAGAAGCATTTCGGCAAAAGCTTCAGGGTCGGGCACATCGAACTTACCTTCCTCGCTTCCCTTCCTGAGGAGATCGGCGATCATCGGCTTGGCCAGTTCCTTGGCCGCCTGGTCAACCCGATGGAAGAGTGCAAGATTCTCCGGTCGGAAAACGACGAAGAACGTCCTGCGCAGTTGCGGGGCAAGCTCGACATTCAGCCGACGCGAGCCTGCGAAGAGCGCATTGAGCCGGCCAATTCCATCGAGTGACGGATCGTTGAGCGTGGGCTCCAACTCGGTGAGGCTATCACGCGCCAGACGTATGGCGAGCGCCTCCAGCAGGGCCTCCTTCGAGGCGAAGTAGTGGTAGAATGCACCCTTTGACAGACCTGCTTCGCGAATGATGTCGTTCACCGTCGTTTTATCGTAGCCATGTTCGAAGAACAGCCGCTGGGCGCAGTCCAGGAGCTCGGCTGATCGTATCTTCGGAAGCTTGATCACTCGGGGCAAAAGTCGGTCCTCGCTGCTACAGACTGGCAAGAGGAGCACGAACCATTTCTTTATGCAACTTTTATAGACCGACGGTCGGTCCGGTGTTATGTCTGCCAGCCCGACAATTCGGATTCGATATGGAGGGACAATGCGGCCGATACGAATGCGCCTGATACGCTGGACTGCGGCCATCGTCGTTGTCGCGGCTATGGCCGCGCTCGTCGCCTGGTATTTTTGGCGGCCGGCCAGCGTCATGGTCGCGACGCCGACACGTGGTGACGCTGCTGAGATCGTCTACGCCAGTGGCTCGGTCGAGCCGCGAACCTGGGCCAAGGTGGCTCCCGTGGTACGCGAAAGGATCGTCGAGCAATGCAATTGCGAGGGCGCGAGGGTCACCCAAGGCGACGTGCTCGCCAAGCTCGACGACAGCGAGGGCCGCGCCGCACTTGGTGAGCTGGAAGCGCGTCAGGCGCTGGCCCAGGAAGAGTTCCGGCGGTTGACCGTGCTTGCCGAGAAGCGCGCGGCGAGCCAGCAGGCGCTCGATCAGGCGCAGAGCGCGCTTGGCCAGATCGAAGCGCTGGTTGCCGGACAGAAAGCGCGGCTCGAGACCTACATCATGCGTGCGCCGAGCGCCGGTGTCGTGCTGAGGCAGGATGGCGAGGTGGGCGAGGTCGCCGAACTCGGCACGGTACTGTTCTGGGTCGGTGAGCCAAAGCCGCTGCTCGTCGTCGCCGAGGTTAACGAGGAGGATATTCCAAGGGTCGAGGTCGGCCAGCGCGCGCTGCTCAAATCCGATGCATTCCCCCGTCAGAATCTGGAGGCGGTGGTCGACAGCATCACGCCCAAAGGCGATCCGGTAACAAAGACCTATCGCGTTCGCTTTCGCCTGCCTGACGATACCCCGCTTAGGATCGGCATGTCGACCGATGTGAACATTGTCATCCGCGTCGCGAAAAATGCGCTACTTATCCCGTCCGCCGCCGTCGAAAGAAACAATGTGTTCGTAGTCGAAGATGGCAAGGCCGTGCGACGCGAGATCCGCACGGGTATCCGCGGCACCAACGGCTTCGAGGTTCTGTCGGGCGTCGACGCGAAGGCGCTCGTAATATCGCCTTATCCGGCCGATCTTGCCGACGGGAAGAGTGTCGCCGTCGCGCAGGAGCAATGACGATGCCGCTTATCCTCGACATCGCCGTCACACATATCGCCGGCCGCGGCAGGCAGACGCTCGTTGCCGTGATAGGTGTAGCCGTCGGTGTCGGCTTCTCCATCGCCATGGCGGCGCTGATGCAGGGCGGACAGGACGATTTCGTCAAGCAGCTCGTCGATACGATGCCACATGTCGACATCACGGATGAACAGCGCACCGCCCGCCGTCAGCCGGCCGAAAATGTCTTCACGACTGTGGCCATCTCGGGGCTGCGACCGCGCGATGACCGCCGCGGCATCATCAATCCGACGGCCGCGACATCGTGGCTGGAGAACTGGATTCCCGGCAGGTTCGCGGCAAGCCTCAAGACGCAAGGGGTGATCCGCTACTCCAGCCGCGAGGTCGGCGCTTCGATCATCGGCATCGATCCCCAGCGTGAGCCAGGCGTTTCGCCGATCGTCGGAGACTTCGTCGAAGGCAGTTTTTCGGCGCTCGCCGCCGGCGGCAACAACGTGGTTGTCGGAGACACCATGGCAAGCCGGCTTGGCGCCGGCTTCGGCGACACGATAACGGCAGTCTCCTCCGAAGGGCTGACGCGCAATTTCAAGATCGTCGGCCTTTTCCACACCGGCACCACCGCGCGCGACGAGGGCGAGGCCTATGTGCTGCTGAAGAACGCGCAGATACTCTCGGCGCGGCCAAACGCTATCAACGAGATTCGCATCAAGCTTGACGACCCGAACCGCGCTCCGGCGGTGGCGCAACGCGCTGAGGCCGAGCTCGGCTACAAGGCCGTGGCCTGGCAGGAGGCAAACGAATCGATTCTCCAGGCGCTCGTCGTGCGCAATGTCATCATGTACACAGTCGTCGGCGCGATCATGCTTGTTGCCGGCTTCGGCATCTACAACATCATCTCGACCATCACGCACGAGAAGGCGCGCGACATCGCCATCATGAAGTCGCTTGGCTTCCCCGAGTCCGATATGCGCCGACTATTCCTGCTGGAAGGTGTGGCGATCGGCGCGGCCGGTTCGGCGCTCGGCTGGCTGCTCGGCTTCTCCATGATTTATGCGCTGTCGCTGGTGCGTTTCGAGATCGCCGCGACCGGTCAGGAGATGACCCGGCTGCCGATTGCATGGAGCCTGAACCATTATATCATAGCCTCGGCCTTTGCGTTGGGCTCGGCGGCAGTCGCGGGCTACCTGCCGGCGCGTCGTGCAGCGCGCCTCAATCCCGTCGACATCATCAGAGGCGCGACATGAGCGCACTCATCGAGACCGAGGGGCTGACGCGCATATTGCCGGAGACAGTTCCAGTCACGCTGATCAGGGACATCACGCTGACGATCGACGCGAACGAATTCGTCGCCGTCACCGGTCCGTCCGGTTCCGGCAAGTCCTCGCTGCTCTATTTGCTCGGGCTGCTCGACCGGCCAACCGGCGGAACGTTGAGAATAGGCGGCCGCGACACCGAGCCAATGGATGAAAGGGAACGGGCTCGAACAAGGCTTTCGATGCTCGGCTTCGTGTTCCAGTTTCATTTCCTGCTGCCGGAATTCACGGCGCGCGAAAATGTCGAAATACCAATGCGCAAGCTAGGCCGACTGGCGCGCTCCGAGATGCGTGAGCGCGCCGGTGAGCTGCTTTCATCCCTGGGGCTAGGCGACCATCTCGACAAGCGGCCCGACCAACTCTCTGGCGGCCAGCGCCAGCGTGTTGCGGTGGCGCGCTCGCTCGCAAACGACCCGCCGCTCATCCTGGCTGACGAGCCGACCGGAAGCCTCGACAGCACGAGCTCCGAGCAGGTCTTCACGATCCTGCAGAACCTGGTGCGCGAACATGGCAAGACGGTCGTGGCGGTTACGCATGACCTCGACATGGCGGCGCGAATGGACCGCCGTCTTCACATCGTCGATGGTAAGATCGGTTGAATCCAATCGACATTCCTGGATGCACCGACAATCCGAAGATTGCGATCAAGACACGCGCGACACTTCGAAATTGACATCAAGCCAGGCTATTGTCTCAATCACATTCTCAAGCGCATAGGTTGCGGCCGTCGGTCCGTTCGGCTTGACGCGGATGGAGATGCCCCTGGCTTCGTTTATCGCCTCGAAGCCGTTTTCGTCAGACGTGTCATCTCCGAGAAATACCGGCCGCCGACCGGCAAAGGGTGGAATTTCCATGAAACGCCGGATGGCGCCACCTTTGACCGCCTCCAGCGGCATGAGCTCAACGCCGGCATTTCCCGGGATCACCCGGTAGCCCTGCGGAAGCTGGGCCAATGCCCGTTCGACAAGTTCGGTTGCCCGGGCAAGCAGATGCGGTGCCGCCCGGGTATGGATGGCAAGGATCGGACCCTTGCGCTCGATATAGACCTGGCGGTCATCCAGTTCGGCTTCGATCGCGTCGGCGAGGGCGGCGATGTCGGCCGGCGTGTCCGCAACGCCGACCGGCCCGTCGGGCGTCAGCCGGTGCTCCAATCCATAAAGTCCGGCGGCGCGCAGTTTCAGGGGGTGAAACAGCCTGTCCACGGCGGCGACCGACCGTCCTGTGATGAAGGCGAGGGCGCCGCCCAGCCTCTGCTCGATATTGCCGAGAAGCCCGCGCAGCTCTGCACTGACGAAAACTGCGTCGGGATGAGACGCGTGTTCGAGCAAGGTGCCGTCGATATCGAGGAAGAGCGCCCATTGCTCTGCCGGCAGATCGAGCACTGGCGGCTTTTGAACGCCCCTCATGATGCAGCCTTCCGCATCCGCTCGAACATCGAGATGACATTGTTGGCATCTGACGGCGACCGGTCGCCGGTACCCGTCACCCGGTCGAGGTCGCCGCGCTTGCGCAGACGCGCCGCGTCCAGAAGCATGCTGCCGGCCCAGCGATAGACATTGTTGTTGCGGACCATCTCGCGCATGGGCCGCATACGCTCGCGCTGCTCTTCCGGTGTCATGGTCAGCGCCTGCTGCAGCGCTTCGCTCATCATGGCCGCATCGTAGGGATTGACGATCAGCGCCTCCAGCAGTTCGCGCGAAGCGCCGGCGAAGGTGCTGAGCAGAAGCACGCCCTGTTCGTCATCGCGCGCGGCAACGAATTCCTTGGCAACCAGATTCATGCCGTCATGCAGGCTGGTGACCATGCCGATATCGGCAGCGCGATAGATCTCGTAGATCTGCTCCTGCGAATGATGCTCGGCAACCATGATGACCGGCTTGTAGCCGTCGTTGCCGAAGCGCCGGTTGAGGTCTTCCGCATAGCGATGGCATTCATCGTGCAGTTGCTTGTACGCCGGGAGCGTGCCGCGACTGGGTGCTGCCACCTGCAGGAAGACCAGTTTTCCGATCCATTCGGGATGCCTCGTGAACAATTCGTCCAGGGCATGGAAGCGGTCAAGAATGCCCTTGGTGTAGTCGAGACGCTCGACACCGACGCAGAGTTTGACATCCGCCGGCAGCCCGAATTTGTCGCGGATCCGGGCACGGCATTGGTCGACATCGGGAAGTCTCGACAGAAGCTCGGCCGGCCATTCGATGGAGATGGGGTAGGCATGGACCAGCGTTGTCTGCCCGCCGTAGGAGATCGCCGCATCGGCCCGCTCTATGCGGCTTTCCAGGAACCGATCAACGCTTTCGGTGAAATTGTTGGCATGGAACTGGGTATGGAAGCCAATGATCGAGCTGCCAAGCAGCCCCTCCAGGATCCGCTCCCGCCACGGACAGATGCTGTAAACCTCGGAGTTGGGCCATGGAATATGCCAGAAGGTGATGACGATCGCCTCGGGCAAGCGCTCACGGATCATGCGCGGCAAGAGCGCGAAATGGTAATCCTGGACCAGCACGATCGGTCGCTCATTGCGCGCCTCGGCGACCACGGTGTCGGCGAATTTCCTGTTGACGGTCTCATAGGCCTCCCAGTCAGAGGCGCGAAAAACCGGCCGGGTGAAGGCGATATGGCAAAGCGGCCACAGACCCTCATTGGCGAAACCCAGATAATAGCCCTGATGCTCCTCCTCCGTCAGCCAGACCCTGCGCAGTGTGTAGGAGGGATTGCCCGGCGGCACCTGCACACGGTCGTTCTCGTCGACCATGAGACGGTCGGCCGTGCCGCCGCCATAGGCGATCCAGGTGCCGGAGCACGCGCGCGTGATCGGCTCGAGCGCTGAAACCAGCCCGCTGGCAGGCACCAGCAGTTCGACGCCATTTCCCTTGATGTTATGGATGTAGGGTTCGCGGTTGGACACGACGATGACCTGTGCGTCCGGCAAATCGTCAGCCAGGATCTTGCGCAATGTATCGGGCGACCAGGTGACCAATGCCGCATCGACGGATTGGCCATTTTTCTCGAACTCGCGCAGAACCTTGCGCGCCGCTTCCGACGCCACGTCCTCTCCGGGACTATATGCAATGGCCGGTGGCTGGTGGCGGCGACGGGATATCGAGAATAAAACCGCAATCGCGGAAAGGCCTAAGCTTGCAAGGATGAGAACCCAGAGTACCTCTATGCCGTAGTCTGTCATTGGAAAGTCGCTGTCCTCCGGTCGTTTGATGACCGCTTTTTCTTCTTGGTTTTTCGAATTCACATCCGGCTGGTGGCGGCAGGCCGCCATGCCGGCATGATTTTGCAACGCACAAACGGGCCATCGGTTCCGACGATTTGAACACTGCCTGTGCAATTTGGAAAAAGACTTGAGCTAGGTTCGGACAATGAGCGGAACCAGGCCTTCGTGCCGATCGGCGAGGAAGGCAACCACCCGGTCGCCGACGCGCTGGAATGTCAGGTCGACCGCTGTCGCACCAACGCCCAGATGCCTAAGCGTGAGCATGTCGATACCAATCGGCAGCCTGGGACGGGTGACACGGATCTCACCGTCCCAACCGTCGATTTCGAGGCCAAGGCAGGCCTGCATCAGCATGAAGGCGGATCCGGCCGACCACGCCTGCGGCAGGCAAGCGACGGGATAAGCGATCGGTGCTTCGCCCGGTGCGCGGGTGAAACCGCAGAACAGTTCCGGCAGTCGCATGTTGAAATGCACCGCGGATTCGAACGTGCCGCTCATCAGCCGGACCACGCTTTCGCGCTCGCCATAGCGCGCCAGGCCGGCGCCGCACATGGCGGTGTCATGCGGCCAGATCGAACCGTTGTGGTAGGACATCGGATTGAACAGCACGGCATCGTCGGCAAGCGTCCTTACCCCCCAGCCCGAATGGAAGGACGCCGACAAGAGCTGATCGGCGACCAGCTGCGCCCGTGCGGGCTCGGGAAGCCCGACATAGAGAAGATGCCCTACATTAGACGTCCGCACCTTGCAGGGCTCGCCATTGCCGTCTATCGCCAAGGCATAGAAATCGAGATCGTCCTGCCAGAAGCGGCGTTCCACGGCAATGCGCATGGCCTCGGCACGGCTATCCCAATGGTCTGCCTTGTCATCCTCGCCACGGCGACGGGCGAGTGCCGCCAGCCCCCGGAATGCTGCGAAGACATAGCCTTGCACCTCCACCAAGGCGATAGGACCCTTGGGGATGCGGCCGTCGGCATGGAAGACGGAATCGAAACTGTCCTTCCATCCCTGGTTGGCGAGGCCGGACTCGGCAGCACGCTGGTAGGTGACGAACCCGGTCGCCCGGCTTGCCTCTTCCGTCCACTCGGCTGCGGCGCAGAGCGACGGCCAAAGGCTGTCGATGAACGCCATGTCGCCGGTTCGGTCCGCATAGGTGCAGGCAAGGTGAATATAGAGCGGCGTCGTATCGACGCCGCCATAATAGCGGCCGAAAGGAAGCTCGCTCAGCGCTGCCATTTCACCCTTACGGGTCTCGTGCATGATCTTGCCCGGCTGCGAATCGCTGAATGGCAACGTCTCGGTCGCCTGGTGCTGGGCAAGGAAGGCCAGCACACCTCGCGCAAGGCCAGGGTTGAGCCAAAGCATCTGCAGTGCGGAGATCACGCCATCGCGGCCGAACGCCGTCGAGAACCAGGGGATGCCCGCATAGGGATAGGGCCCGGTGGCAAGCTCGGTGGTCAAAAGCGCCACGTCGGCGCGCGCGCGCTCGACCCAGTCGTTGAAGACGCGACCTGAACTGTGCACCGTTGCGCCATGGCGGCGTTTGGCCCGCATGCCGAAGCGGGCGCGGGCCGCGGCGGTGCGGAAACGGTCGCGGTCTGGCGCCCTGACCACCTCGGGACCGACCTCGACATACAGCACCTTGCTACTGCGCTTGGTCACGGCAACCAGAAAATCCGCACGGTCGGCCGTCAGATGGTCGGGCGCTTGCGAGAACGATATCGCCGACATGCGCGCCAGCCCATCCAATCCGTCGTATCGCAACAGTACGGAAGCCGCATCCATCTCGGCCGCATGGGCCATGCCGCGCTTCGGCCTAGTCGAGCCGCGCACTTCAAACATGTCGCGAAAATCAGCAGCGAAATGCAACGAAACGCCGATGGTTGAATGTTCCCGGCTGTAGTTGGAAAGAGTGATGCGTTCGAACAATCGATCCTGCCAAAGCAGCCTGGCACGCTCGATGTGGATCGCGCCCTGCGGAATATCCCGGCCACCCGCGGTCTGGATCGGCAAATTGGTGAGGTTGGCGGTAAACAGCACATTGTCCTGGCTGAGCGACGTGCCAAGCAAAGAGGTCTGCCGGCCGCCGACAGTCAGCCGGAATTCAGAAAGTACGCGTGTGTCGTCACGGAAGAAACCGTCGCCAGCGCCGCGTATATCGCCATAGGCATCGGCGACGGCGAAACAGTCGCCTTGTTTGAGTGCAAACAACCGGTGCGGCTCCCGCGGCGCAGTAGCGTCCAGAGAGGCAAGCGCCACGGCTGGATCGAGCTTACGCTCGTCGAGTTGGGTCATTTGTTGCAAAACTCTTTGTTTCGTTCCTGGTCCGCGAGACGTCGATCACGAAGCTCTTGCTTCCGTCGGAGATCCGATCAGACGCGCATAGGCAGCTACATAGTCGCGGGCCATTCTACTGGCGGAAAACCGTTTTTCGAAGACGGCTCTCACCTTTCGCCTGTCGAGCCGCAGCAAGGCCGGCACCGATGCGACTGCGTCCTCTATCGAATCCACGATGAAGCCGGTCACGCCCTGATCGACGATCTCCGGCATGGCGCCGCAATTCCAGACGATCACCGGCGTGCCGCAGGCCATCGCCTCGATCACGGCAAGGCCGAAGGGCTCGGGCCAATCGATTGGAAATACGAGGCCGGCCGCCTTGCCGAGGAACTCCGCCTTATCGTCTTCCATGATCTCGCCGACATAGTCGATGCGGTTGCCGTCTATCAACGGCTCGACCACCTCGTGGAAATAGGCGCGGTCGTCATCGCCGATCTTGGCGGCAAGCTTCAGTTTCAGTCCCGAGCGCAGCGCGATCTCGATGGCGCGGTCCGGGCGCTTGTCGCGCGACATGCGGCCAAGGAAGGCAAGATAGGGTTCGGTTCGGTTTGCCTCGAAAGCCGGTTCGTAAATGCCGGTCGGCAGCCCGTGATGGATGGTCGCCAACCAGTTGGCGTTGGCAAGCCCCGCCCTTTGGTTGCGGGAAATCGAGATCATTGGAAAGCGTGGGAAGCGCTCATAGGCCGGCGCCAGATCGACATAGTCGAGCCTGCCATGCGGTGTCGTCACCGTCCGCTCGGGCATGTGCTCGAAGAAGGGAAAATGCAGGAAATGGCTGAGATGGAAATGAATGACATCGAATTCCCGAGCGCGCTTTCTCACTTCTGCAAGCATTGAGAGATGCGCGGCCGTTTCGGATTTCAGCGGACGGGGATCGAGGCGAAGCGCACGTTCGCGGCACGGCACCAGTCTAGCCGACGTGTTTGTATCGCCGCTGGCGAATAAGGTGACGTCGTGGCCAAGCTCGACCAATCCGTCTGTCAGATAGGAGACGATGCGCTCGGTCCCTCCATAGAGCCGGGGCGGCACGGATTCATGCAACGGCGCCACATGGGCTATTCTCATTCTTGGCATTTCCCTCAAGATCATCGCTGAGGTCGAAATGCATCAACCGCCCGAACGTTCCCCACTACGGCAAAAAGCTGCGGCGGTGTGGCTCGGAGCACTGCCTCGCTGCATGCCTCCATCACGAATTCTTTTATCAGCTGGACATTTTTGTTTGGAACCAAATGACTGGCCGTGAATTTAGTAGGGTTCGATCGAACGCATCGCGATCGACGGGGAGGAACGATGGATCGCTTGCAATTCTTCTCGCCAGTGCGAATTTCGCGCGGGCAGGGGCAGCCTGTGGAAGAAATCGACAGCGTTAGCGAGGCGATGGCCTTCTTGCGGAAATGGCCAACGGGGCGACGCGGCCCTGTCTATCAATGCGCGTTGAACTGCTGCGCGGCAGCTCTGGCGGGCAAAATGTCGGCTGAGGAAGCAAGGAAGGCTTTTACCGGCTTTGCCCGGATCACCCGTCTGCTGGAAGATGACGTGGCGGTGCCGATTGAAGGCGGAACCACCGATCGCTTATACGCGCTGAGGCGATAGACGCCAGATAATGTCGAAATGGCCAAGAATGGTTTTGGGGACGGCCGGTGCCATAGCCGTCGCCCTCGTTTGGGGAATTGGCGCCACCTTGATGGGAGCTCCATCCATTTTGATCACGATAGGAGCCGTCGCCATCGGTGCGGGTGTCTATAGCTATCTCAATCAAAACTCAAACTGAGCCAATTTTCTGTTGGCACCCGCGGGTGCCAACAGGGAAGAGACAGGCGTTCCGCTTTTTCAAGTCACAAGGAATGAGCTTGCCGTAAGCGAGAGATGTGGAGAAAGGGTAGCGAACCGTATTTGAGATGCATCGCCGCTGCCGTCGCTGTCGAAGGAGAGCGCCCCGGTTGAACTATTGTAGATGATGTGGTCGGAGCTGTCGTGTGCGGCAGCGCCCTCAAAGAAATTGGCGGATGTGAGCGCGCCCAGATTCAGCCCGGTAAAGATGGCGTGGTCGAGGTGGATCTTGTTCTGGGACGCGTTGAAGTCGGTGATCCTGTCGACATTGCCGTTACCAAGGGCACTATTGAAAACGAAGGTGTCGTTGCCACCAAAGCCGCTCAACTTGTCGGCACCGCCGCCGCCGTTGATGACGTTGGCGCCGGCATTGCCCTGGATGGTCTGGGCCAACTCGTTGCCGGTCAGGTTGATTGCCGTGGTGCCGGCGTCCTTCGTGGTGCCAAGGACTTCGATCGACAAGCCGGCATCGAGGGCATAGCTCACAGAGGTCCATATCCTGTCTTGACCCTGGCCAGCGGACTCGATCACCCTGTCACCGGCATGGTCGACATAGTAATCGTCATTGCCGCCGAGGCCGCTCATCTTGTCGGCACCGCCGCCGCCGTTGATGATATTGTTACCGGCATTGCCCTGGATGGTTTGAGCCAATTCGTTCCCGGTCAGGTTGATTGCGGTGGTGCCGGCGTCATTCGTAGTGCCAAGGACTTCAGTCGACGAGCCAGCATCCAGCGCATAGTTCACAGAGGTCCACACCCTGTCTTGACCCTCGCCAGCGGCCTCGACCACCTTGTCGGCGACGTGTTCGACGTAATATTCGTCGTTACCGTCATGGCCGGTCATCGTGTGACCACCATCCCCGTGGAACACATCGGCGCCGCTGGTGCCATCCAAAATACCATTGGCAGGAGAGGTAGGGGGCGTAGTGGGAGCGGTGGGGGCAGTCGGCTCGGTGG
>NZ_JBVVPU010000006.1:0-392167 GCF_055811295.1 Mesorhizobium sp. WSM4871
CCTCCCCCCCCCCCCCCCCCCCCCCGCCCCCGCCCCCGCGCGCCGGCCCCCCCCCCCCCCAACTGCGGGGGCGCCGCCGGGGCCGCGGGCGCGCCCGGGGGGGGGGGGCCCCCGAGACTTTCGGCCAGCGTCTTGCCGGCGGCATGGGCGGCGGCTGCCGCTTCGGCCGCAGGCTGCCAGGCGTCGACCATCGTCTTTTCGCCGATCTCGGCCTTGCCGCGATCCCTGATGCCTTGCGCCATCGCCTGGACCATGGCGACCAAATCCGCATCCGCCAGCACGGCCTTGCTCTTGACGGCGGCAGCACCGCGCATGAACGCCGTGGCATAGAGGGGGCCGGACGATGCGCCAACGGCATTGAGGAAGGATTTCGCCGCCGTGTTGAGCAATGCCGTAGGCTCGATCGTCGAGAGGTCGAGCGCGGCCAGCGCATCGCGCACCGCGCCGAAGCCGAGCGCCATCGCGATGCCATGGTCGGCGTCGCCGATGACGCCGTCGAGCTGGCAGAGCCGGTCCTTGTCGGCCTCAATCGCCGCCGCGATTTCATCGAACATTGTCTTCAGGCCTGATGAATCGATGGATGTCACGGAGATACTCTCTCAGCCGGCGCGGAACATGGCGCAATCGCAGGGGTGGTCGAGCATGGTCTGCAATTCGCCGTCGAGATGCATCAGCGTCACCGAGGCGCCGGCCATCTCCAGCGAGGTGCAGTAATTGCCGACCCAGGTCGCGTGCACCGAGACACCGATGTCGTCGAGCCTCTGCTTGACCCTGCGGTTCATGATGTAGAGTTCCATCAGTGGTGTTGAACCGAGCGAATTGACGAGCACCGCGACCTTGTCGCCGCGTGCCGGCGCCATCTCGTCAAGGATCTTGTCCAGCATCTCGTCGGTGATCTCGTCGGCCGTTTTCAACTTGCCGCGCGCGATGCCGGGTTCGCCATGGATACCCATGCCGATCTCCATCTCATCCGGCCCGATCTCGAAATTCGGCCGCCGGGTCTGCGGCAGCGAGCAAGGCGACAGCGCCACGCCCATGGTGAAAGTGTGGTCGTTGGCCTTGCGGGCGATGCGCTCGCATTCATCGAAGGACAGCATCCGGTCGCAGGCCGCGCCCGCCGCCTTGAAGATGAAGAAATTGCCGGCGACGCCGCGCCGCTTCCGCCGCTGGTCGCGCGGTGCGGAAGCGACATCGTCTGTGCTCAGCACCGTGCGCACCTCGATGTCGTCCATCGCCGCCATCTCGGCCGCCATGTCGAAGTTCATCACGTCGCCGGCATAGTTGCCATACATGAACAGCACGCCGGCGCCGCCACTGACCGCCTTGGCGCATCCGAGGATCGGGTCCGGCGGCGGCGAGGCAAAGACGTTGCCTATTGCCGCCGCATCCGCCAGCCCCTTGCCGACAAAGCCGAGAAAGGTCGGCTCATGGCCCGAGCCGCCGCCGATGACGAGGCCAACCTTGCCGGGGCGCGGCCCGTCGCGGGCGATGATCGAGCGCGGGCTGCCGGCGGCGCTTTTGAGGTGGCGCGGATGCGCGGCGAGTATACCTTCCAGCATCTCGTCGACGGAGCGGTTACCGTCATTGATGATCTTCTTGGTCTGCACCGGCATCCTCCCCAACTCGGCATTTTCGCAAATACTACCGGGTGTTATCGCGATTTCCACCTGGCTGCGAACATTTCACGCCGCAAGTTTTTCACGCGCGGCCAGAATCTCGACGCAGGCCTTGGCCGCCTCTTTTCCCTTCACTTGGAAATGCTCGAAAAAGAAGCGGTGGTGCTCGGCGCTGTCATGATAATTGTGCGGTGTCAGCACGGCCGAAAGCACCGGGACGCCGGTCGCAAGCTGCACATTCATCATGCCGTCGATGACGGCGCTCGCCACGAATTCGTGCCGGTAGATGCCGCCATTGACGACGAAGGCCGTGCCGAGGATCGCGGCATAGCGCCCGGTTCCGGCCAAGGTCTTGGCATGCAGCGGGATCTCGTAGGCGCCCGGCACGTCGAAGACATCGACGGCAAAGCGGTTATCCCCGAGCACGGCGAGCTCCGCTTCGAAGGCTTGCACGCACTGGTCGACGATGTCGGCATGCCAGCGCGCGCGAATGACGCCAACGCGAACAGTTTCGTGGTCTTTTGGAAAATGCTGATTCATGGGTCCATCCTTCCGTTTCGAACCAGAATCAGGACGCACGATACGAAGTCGGACCCGCGAAAGTGGGCCTTTTTCCGTTCGTTCTCTTCCATCCGGACTGTGACCGTCGGCTCCGGAATCGCACCGGATCTGCTGACCTTCCCGTATCAGGGAAGCGCTCGCGGGCTTGGATCCGGCACATGACCCCGAAAACCGGAACGGTTTTCGCAAAGGAAGCATGCGCAACCAAGAACCCTTACCGCCGGTGGGGAGTTTCACCCCGCCCTGAGAACTTTGACGGCGTTTGTATGGAAGGGCAGGGCTCCGGTGTCAATCTCCCATCGAGCGCCCCCTCGAGGGGGTCACCCCCGTTCGGGAAACATCGCCTTCAGGCCCTCGCGCGATGCCTTGGCGACGCCGCGCTCTGTGATCAGGCCTGTGACCAGGCGCGCCGGCGTCACGTCAAAGGCCGGGTTGGCCGCCGGCGTCGCCTCCGGTGACACCCTGACCTGGGCGATCTCGCCGGACGCGGTCTTGCCCCAGACCAGCGAGACCTCGTCGGGCGAGCGTTGTTCGATCGGGATTTCGGTGAGCCCGTCGCCCACCGTCCAGTCGATGGTCGGCGAGGGGAGCGCGACATAGAACGGCACGTCATTGTCGGCGGCGGCCAGCGCCTTCAGATAGGTGCCGATCTTGTTGCAGACGTCGCCGTCGGCGGTGGTGCGGTCGGTGCCGACGATGACCATGTCGATCTCGCCACGCTGCATCAGATGGCCGCCGGCATTGTCGACGATCAGCGTATGCGGCACGCCGTGCCCGGCCATCTCCCATGCGGTCAGCTGGGCGCCCTGGTTGCGCGGCCGCGTCTCGTCGACATAGACGTGGACCGGAATGCCGGCTTCGGTGGCGAGATAAATCGGCGCGGTGGCGGTACCATAGTCGACGGTGGCCAGCCAGCCGGCATTGCAATGGGTCAGGATGTTGACGGTCTCGCCCGGCTTTTTGCGTGCCGCGATCTCCTTGATGATGACGAGGCCGTTGGCGCCGATGGCGCGGTTGAGGCCGACATCCTCATCGGCGATTTCGCCGGCGCGCCGGTAGGCGGCCTCGGCGCGCTGTTCAGGCGGCAGCGGCCTGAGAAAGCGCCGCATCTCATCCAGCGCCCAGCGCAGATTGATCGCGGTCGGCCGCGTTTCGTGCAATGTCTCCCAGACCGCGTCGAGCGCCGCGTCCGAGGGGTCGTCGGCCATCCGCATGGCGACGCCGTAAGCCGCAGTGACGCCGATCAGCGGCGCGCCACGCACCCACATATCACGGATCGCCGTGGCGATGCCGGCGACGGTGCCGATCTTTTCGATGCGGAAATCATGCGGCAGCCAGCGCTGGTCGATGATCTCGACCGAGCGCTTGTCGTCACTCAGCCAGATGGTGCGGTAGTGGCGGTCGCCGACGTTCAAACTCTGCTCTCCTGCTCGATCAGCGCGGCCAGATTGTTGACCTCGTCGATGCTGTGGATCTGGCGCCGGTTGACGGCGAGGTGACGGCCGAATTTCAGCGCCTTGGCCTCACATCTGGCGCGCAAATCCTCGTCGGCAATGGTCTCGAAATCGGCGTTGTGCGCCAAACCGAGAATGCGCCGGTGGATCTCGATACCGGCAAAACCCAGCAAATCATCCCAGATCTGATGCAGCACATGGTCGAGCGCCTGTTCGGCGCCAAGCTGGTCGCCCTGATCCTCGAACAGGCTCTTCTGGTAGAGCATGCCGGTGCGCTCGGTTCGCCACAGATGCGAGAACTCGGTGCGGAACACCACCCAAGTCTCGACGATGACATCGAGCAGATAGGCGCGCATGGCGTCGCGCTCTCCCGCCTGCTCGTGGCCACGCTGCGAGAAGAAGGCCATCCAGAAATTGGCGAGCAGCATGCCGACGTCGAGGGCCATCGGTCCGTAAAAGGCGAATTCCGGATCGATCATCCTGGTTTCGGTGTCGGTGACCATGATCGAACCGGAATGCAAATCGCCATGCAGCAGCGTTTCGGCGTTGGCGGCAAAGAGATGCTTTAGCCGCTGCGCTTCGACCTTGAGGTCGCGGTCGGCGCGCAATTCGGCGACCAGACTGTCGAGCTGAGGTGACGTATGCCGGTTCATCTTGGCGTCGAAATAGGGGTCGGAGAACACCAGGTTCTCCGTGATGTCGCAGAGCTCGACATTGTCGGCGAACAGCGCCAGATCCGCCTTGCGATCCTTGGTCACCATCGAGAGGTCGGAGCCGCGAAACAGCGTGCGGGCCATGAACAAGCCGATGTCTCGCGCGATGTTCGGAAGCTGCCGGCCTTCGATCAGCGCCCGCCGCAGGATGATGTGCGGCGACAGATACTCCATGATGATCAGCGCCTGGCCTTCGTCGAAGTGATGGATGGCCGGCACCGAGCCCGGCGCGCGCGCCTCTTGCCGTGTCAGCGCGTGATATTCGAAGAAGGAGCGCTTCAAAGGCAGCGGCCAGCTGTCGCCGACCAGACGGACGTAGGGCAGGGCCTGCTTGACGATGGCCGCGCCCGTCGTGCCCTCGACAATGAACACTAGGTTCAGATTGCCGTCACCGACTTCACGGACCTTCCAGCTCGCCGTGTCCTTGCCGATCCGCGCACACAGCGCATCGTTTGTGCCAAGGCGCGTCGAAAGCGTCTCGACCGATAGTGCTTCGAACGGCAATTTCCCAGTCATCGTCATCCTCCCGCATATGCGCTCCTGATATAACGGAGGCATGGCGACGGGGCCAAGCTAGGAAGCCCTCTGGCAATTGTCAATCGTGTTGACAATTGACGATGGAGCCCATAGCGTCACGGTCAGGGAGGAACGAATGGGCAATGATGCCGTGTTCCGCGTGGACGGCCTGAGGAAATCCTTCGGCCATATCGAGGTGCTTGGCGGCGTCTCGCTCGAATTGCATGCCGGCGAAGTCACCGTGCTGATGGGCGCCAACGGCGCCGGCAAATCCACCCTCGTCAAGATCATCAGCGGCGTCTATGAGCGCGGCGGCGGCGGCATGAGCCTGGCAGGTCACGAGTTTGCCCCGAATACGCCGGCGGAAGCGATCCGCGCCGGCGTCGTCACCGTTCACCAGAACATCAATGACGGCGTCGTCGCCGATCTCGACGTCGCCACCAATCTGACGCTGGACCGGCTGAGCGGCAGCAGTGCGCCGTTCCTGTTCAATCCGGGCCGGGTGCGCCGCGAGGCGAAGGCCGTTGCCGACCGCATGGGGCTGATCATCGACCTCAAGGCCCGCATCAGCGATCTCTCCCTGGCCGATCGTCAGATGGTGACGATTGCGCGCGCCATGGCGCATCAGCCGAAAGTGCTGATCCTCGACGAGCCGACCTCTTCCCTGTCCAGCGCCGAGGCCGACCGGCTGTTCGCGCTGCTCGACCGGCTGCGCGAGCAAGGCGTGGCGATCCTCTATATCTCGCACCGCATGTCGGACATCAGGCGGCTTGCCGACCGCATCGTCTCGATGCGCGACGGCGTCATCTCGGGCGTCTTCGACAGGAAGCCGCTCGACTATGAAGGCGCGGTCAACGCCATGCTCGGCCGCAAGATCCATCTCGACCGCATCGTCGCCAGGAATTCGGTCAAGCCTGTCCTGACCATCGATGGGCTGCGTATCGCACCGGGCGCCCGGCCGATCTCGCTGACGCTCGGCGACGGCGAGGTCGTTGCCATCACCGGCCTCGTCGGCGTCGGCAAGACCGCGCTCGCCGAGACGCTGTTTGGCGTGCGCAAGCCGCTCGCCGGCACCATGACGATGAACGGCAGGCCTTATGCGCCTGAAACGGCCGGTGAGGCGATTGCGGCCGGCGTGTTCCTGGTCGCCAAGGACCGCGCGACAAGCGGCATCGTCGGTGACTTCAACATCGAGCGGAATGTCAGCCTGCCGTTCCTCAAGCGGACGTCGCGCCTCGGTGTTCTCAGGCGCCGTATCGAACGCGCCACGGCCCGGCGGCAGATCCAGGAACTGGGCATCGTCTGCCGCTCGGAGAAGGATGAGATGTCCGCCCTTTCCGGCGGCAATCAGCAGAAGGTGATGGTGGCGCGCTGGATGTCGCAGGCCGCCAGACTGTTCATCCTCGACGAGCCGTTTCAGGGCGTCGACATCTCCGCCAGGCGCGACATCGCGGCCAAGCTCAGGGCAAGCGCCAACGGCCGGGCGACGCTGCTGTTCGTCACCGAACTCGACGAGGCGCTGGAAACGGCCGACCGCATCCTGGTGATGTCGGAGCAGACGATCGTCGGCGAACACCGCAACGGCGACGTCGACATGGATCGCCTGCTCGCGGAAGTCGCGGGCGGGCCGCTGCACAGCGCGGCATGAGATCGCAAGACGATGATGAGACGTGGAACGGATGAAGGCATGAGTTCAGTTTGGCTAGAAATGGCGGCACCGCGCGGGAGCGCTGAATGACGCTGCGCGACTACGCCATTCGTTACGGCTTCATCCTTTTGCTGTTTGGGCTGATCGCCTATTTCGCCATCGCCGCCGACGGCTTCGTCTCGCCGCAAAGTGCCGTCTTCATCTTCCAGTCGGTCGCCATCACCGGCGTGCTGGCGCTCGGCGTCACCGCCACTTTGGTTGTCGGCGGCTTCGACCTGTCGATCGGCTCCGTCGCTACCAGCGCCATGATGGCGGCGGCCTATGTGATGGTCGTGCTGGAGCAGAATGCCGTCGTCGCGGTCGTCGCCTGCCTGCTGATCGGAGCCGTCGTCGGCCTCATCAATGGCTGGCTGATCGTCTATATGCGCGTGCCCGATCTCCTGGCGACGCTCGGCATGATGTTTCTGCTTGTCGGCCTCCAGCGCATTCCGACCGAGGGCCGCTCGATCGCCACCGGCATGACGATGCCCGACGGTTCGGTCGCCAACGGCAAATTCTCCGACGCCTTCCTGGCGCTCGGGCGCCACCGCTTCGATTTCTTCATCCCGAACCTCATTCCGGTGTCGGTCGTCGTGCTGCTCGTTCTGGCGGCGCTGATCTGGTTCTTTCTCGAATACACGCGTTTCGGGCGCATGATGTATGCGGTCGGCAGCAATGAACGGGCCGCCGAACTCGCCGGCGCGCCTGTCAAGGCATACAAAATCTGGGCCTACATTATTTCAGGCGTTTTTGCCTCGATCGGCGGCATTCTGCTCGCCGCCCGGCTTGGACGCGGCGACATCGCCTCGGGTAATAATCTCTTGCTCGACGCTGTCGCTGCCGCGCTCATCGGCTATGCGGTGCTCGGGGCCGCCAAGCCGAACGCCTTCGGCACCGCCGTCGGCGCGCTGTTCGTCGGCATCTTGCTGCAAGGCCTGACCATGATGAACGCGCCTTACTACACGCAGGATTTCGTCAAGGGCGTGGTTCTGGTCGTCGCCCTTGTCTTCACCTTCGCCCTTTCCGGCAGGGGCAGGAGATAGCTTTCGGCCGGATCAGTTCTTGAGTTCAACAAGTGGAGGAAACAACGTGAAGATCACAAGAAGACTTTTGGGCAAGGCAGCTTTCGGGCTGGCCGGCGCAACAATGCTGATGCAGTTTCCGGCTTTTGCCGCGGACAAGCCGGCGCCGTTCGACAAGCCGGGCGTCAAGATCGCGCTCGTCCGCTATCTCTCGACCGGCGACTTCTTCCAGGCCTATCTCTCCGGCGTCGAGGCGCAGTCGAAGGCGCTCGGCGTCGATCTGCGCGTGCTCGACAGCCGCCAGGACGCGGCGCTCCAGGCCGACATGGTCGACCAGGCCATCGCGCTCGGCGTGCAAGGCATCATCATCCAGCACGGGCTGACGGAATCGATGAAGGAGGCCGCCCAGCGCGCGGTGGATGCCGGCATCAAGGTCGTCGCCTTCGACGTGAATGTCGAAAACCCGAAGATTCCGCAGATCGAGCAGTCCGACCGCGATCTCGCGCGGCTGGCACTCGAACAGGCGGTCAAGGACAATGGCGAGAGCTGGAAAGCCGGTTACGTCTATGTCGCCGGCATCGCTCCGCTCGACCGCCGCAACGAGACCTGGGTCGACGTTAAGAAGAAGCATGCCGGCATCGACGAAGTCGCCATGTTCGGCACGCTTGATAATCCGATCGCCAATTCCGTCGCCAACCAGGCGCGCTCGGTGCTGTCGGCCCATCCAGACATCAAGGTGATGTTCGCCCCCTATGACGAATTCGCCAAGGGTGTGAAGATCGCCGTCGACGAAGCCGGGATGAACAAGGACATCAAGATCTATTCGGCCGACATCTCGACGTCCGACATTGCCGCCATGCGCGAGCCGGACAGCGCCTGGGCGGCGACCGCCGCCACCAACCCGGCCGTCGTCGGCCAGGTCTCCGTGCGCGCTCTGGCGCAGATGCTTGCCGGAGAAGATCCCGGCCACAACGTCATCGTGCCGCCGACGCTGATCACCCAGAAGGACCTGATCGACAAGGACATCAAGAACATGGAGGACCTGTCGGCCAAGCTGCCGCAGTTCGCCCATGCCGATGTCGCCATGCCGGCCTGGATGCCGAACCCGAACGCCAAGTAACGTTCGACCTCGAACGAACAGAAAGGGCCCAGTGGCGGCCCTTTCTGTTTCCTCTGGGATGATCAGAAACCAAGGCCGCAGGCGCGGCGGATCGCGATCTGCACCGGGGATGGTGGCAGGGCCGGATCGAACTCGGCCTTCGGCAGCAATGGTGGCTGCGCGAGGAAACGCGGTTGTGTTCCGCGATGCGGCTGTGCGGTGTGCACGATGAAGGGGTGGCACAGGAAAACCGTTCCGGCATGGCCGGTTGCCAGGACTTCGTCGCAGGCCTCCGTTTCGGCAAAACCGTCCGTCGCCAATTCCTGCAGTGTCATGCCTTCCGGCCCATGAGGCAGCAGCCGACGCGCGATCACCTGGTGCGAGCCAACACGAATCTTCGTTGGCGCATCGTCAGGTCCCACGTCTGAAAACAAGAACAGCATCAGCAGCGCTCGTCCCCTGCTTGTGACATTGGTTCGCCACTGCATGAAGTCCGCATGGTCGGTTCCAAAGCTCATGTCGACATGCCAGCCGGCATCGCCGGGATCCTGCTTCGAAGGGAAGCGAAGGGGAAACGTTCCGAGTCCTGTCGGAGCTATCCACCGCCCCGTTCCAGCGAGAGCGTCATAGGCATTGTGAAGCCGCGGCGTGTTGGCGGCTTCAACGAAGGGGCGTTGCGTCATGAAGCCGAGGCGAACGACAGGCTGTTTCCATTCCTCCGGGCGATCCGGGGCAAGGCCCATCTCCGTCCACAACATGTCGCGGCACACTTGGGCAAGGGCGCCGCTGAATGCATCCTCCAGAGCGACACAGCCATGATCGATGAATTGACCGACCTGAGCCTCGCTCAGGCCGAATTGACGGGGTTTGGTCATTATCCATTATCTCCACTCGGCGACCGATGCTGCGGCGCCTTCAAACCTGCTCGGCGCATCAAGCGCCCCGAAACGTTGCTTCGGTCAGGCGAGGGGGAAGAATGTGGACATGAACATCATGCATCCGGGATAGGCCGTCGCAGCCTGCAATGCAAGCGCTGGACCAAGGTCGTTGGAAACACAGGCAGCTCTTGGCTGCCCGATTGCTATCTCAGCGCCGCGGCAATGTTACCGCCATCCACCGTCGTCACATCGGCGGTGGTCCGCTCGGCCAGCGCTTGATGCAGGAAGGCCAAGGCCACGTCCTCGGCCGTCACTTCCTGCCCGAGCAGATTGCCGGACATGTATTCCTTCTCCGACACGCCGCGCGCGCCTGAACGGCTGGCGATCATGGCGTCGGTCAACAGTCCGGACCGGATGCGGTCGGCGTTGACGGCATTCGAGCGGATGCCATGGGCGCCATAGTCGAGGGCATATTGCCTCGACAGGAACAGCGTCGCCGCCTTCGGTATGCCGTAGGCGCCGAACTTCGGACCCGGATTTATCGCCTGCTTGGAGGTGTTGAACAGAAGCACGCCGCCGGTGCCCTGTTCGAGCATGATGCGCACGGCGTTCTGTGCCGCCGATTGGTGGGCGAAGAAATTGAGCTCGAAGCTCTTGCGCAAAGTGGCGTTGTCGAGTTCGCCGATCCGGCCTTCCCAGGCAGCGCCCGCATTGGAAACCAGGATGTCGACACCGCCGAAGACGGCGACGGCCTTGTCGAACGCAGCGCGCATCTCAGCCGGATCGGTGATGTCGGTGCCGATGCCGATCGAGTTGTTGCCGGCCTTCCTTGCCGCCTCGGCAGCCTTCGTCGCGTCGAGATCGACAATGACGGCGTGCGCCCCATTGTCGGCGAACAGCTTTGCGGTGGCGGCGCCGATCGCGCCGGCGCCGCCGGTAACCAGCACCACCTGGCCGGTCAGCGGCTTCGGCTTGTTGGAGGCGAGCTTGGCCTGTTCCAGCGACCAGTATTCGAGCGGAAACAGGTCGGCTTTCGACAGCGGCCGGAAGTCGCCGACAGCCTCTGCTCCGCGCACCGCCTCGATCCACATCTCGCCGACGTCGGATGCGATCCTGGCATCCTTCAGCGTGCGGCCATGGCCGAACATGCCGAGGCCCGGCACCAGCGTCAGGCGCGGCATCGAGTCGAGCATGGTACGCTTCACATCGTCGAGCCCGTCATTGCTTTCGAAATAGGCGCGATAATCCTTGGCGAATGCCTCGACGTGGCTGCGGATGACGGATTTGTAGTCGCCGATTTTTGCCGCGTCGGGCGCCGGCAGCGCCATCGGTCCGGTCTTGATGCGGATCGAGAGATCAGGCGTCGACACGCCGCGCCCGGCATAGTCGGCAATCCTCGCCGAATTGATGAAGTCGACGATCGCGTCCGAGGTGCGGAAATCGCTGATCATGCGCTCGAAGCGGCCTTCGCCGCGCGCCACGGCCACAGCGCCGCGCAGCATCGGCGCAAGATCCGCCGCCGTCGCCAGTCTCGCCGGCAGGACGGCTTTTTCGGTGCGCGGCTTGCCATGCCTGGCGATGAAATCCTCGGCGACGTTCACGTAATGGATCATGCGGTCATAGGCCTGCCTGGCATCGTCGCCGAAAGTGAAGATGCCATGCTTGTCGAGGATCAGGCCTTCGACCGCCGGGTCGGCTTCGAAGACATCGGCAGCCGCTTTCGCCAGGTCGAAGCCCGGCATGATGTAGGGCACGTAACCCATCTTGCTGCCGAAGACCTTCTCGCTCAGCGCCTCGCTGTCGTCCTGGTCGACGATGGCCAGGATGGCGGTCGAATGCGTGTGGTCGACGAATTTATGCGGCAGGAAGGCATGCAGCAGCGTTTCGACCGAAGGGTTCGGCGAGGTTGGATCGATGAGGTTCGCCCGCTGCAGGGCGACCATGTCCTCGTCGGAGAGCCTTTTGAGCGACCGCGCCTTCAGCAGCGCACCGAGCTTGACCGCAGGCAGGCCCTGGGGCTCGATGACGCCCATGTCCCAGCCGCTGCCCTTGACGCAGAGCACGTCCCATTCGTCGCCAACGAGGTCGGTCGCCTTCGTTTTGCAGGAGGTGTTGCCACCGCCATGCAGGACAAGCCGCGGCTCGCCGCCCAGAAGCCGTGTCGTATAGACGCGCAGCGCGAGATCCCGGCTGACGCCCTTCTTCGCGTAGTCGGCAGCGAGTTTTTCCGCATCACCGTCATTCCACAGGTTCTTCATTTTTGGCTTGGCCCGATTGTTGTGTTTGTCGTTGTGAACAGGAATGCCGCGACGCTTTGATGACAACGCGTTTGCGGCAAGAAATGTGGTCGCTATGAAGCCTTCTCTGCCGCCGGCCCGGCATGGTCCAGCAGCCGCCGAGCCATTCGCGCACCGACCACGAGATGTGTGCAAAGCCCGCCGGTGATTGCCGCGATCAGCGGTTCGAACTTGCTGTCCTCCTGCACGACCATCAGCCGTTTTTCGATCTTGCGCAGCGATGACAGCTCCGCCGAAATGACCCGGCGGTTGTAGCTGCAGTCGAGCGCCTTGCCTTTGGCGTCGATGATCTGCCCGGCGATGACGCCGGCCGCCCCCGCCTTTCGCAATGCCCCCATCTCCGCGGCCGTCAGCGCGCCGCATTTGACGACGTGGCTGTCGGCATCGACGGTGCCGACCGAATAAAGCGCCAGGTCGCAATCGCCAATGCCCGACAATTGCTCGCGGATCACCGGCTCGGCGCGCAGGCCGCGCGCCAGTTCTTCCGTCGTCAGCACCAGCGGCGCATAGAAATTAAGCCCCTTGGCGTTGAGCCGGCGCGCGATCTCCATGGTGCATTGGTCGGGCCGGTACGAATAGGGAGCTCCCAGATTGCCGCAGAGCTGCACCACCGTGACGTCCTGCAGGTCGGCATAGGACATGATATCGGCGATCGTATAGACGGTGCGTCCCCAGGCGACGCCGATGCGGTCGCCCTTCTTGACCAGTTCGAGGAAGACGCTGGCCGCCAGCACCGCGATGTCGGTCGAGGGATCGGCGACATGGCCGTTTTCCGGCGCGATCCAGACCGCGTCGAGCTTCAGCGCGTCTTCCAGCTTGCGCGCCAGCACGTCGTCGGTGAAGAGCTGCGTTGAGGTCGAGATGTTGACGATGCCGGTCTCGCGCGCCTTGCGCAGATACATGGCGACCGAGGCGCGGGAGATCTTGAGCTGGCTGGCCACCTGGTCCTGGCGCAGGCCATGAGCATAATAGAGCCAGGCGGCCTTGTGGATAAGCTGTTCTGCCGGTCGGATCGCCATGCCATCTCCCTCTCTGACATTATTCACGGCTCTCGACAAAAGTCAACGAAGCTAAGGTGTGGTTGGCCTCCGTTATGTCAGCAATTGCGCACTTATTGTTATTGCCGTACCTTTGGGACAAACAGGAGGTACGAGAATGAACGTATCATTGGGAGACCGCTGGGAAACCTTTGTGTCCAACATTGTGAAGCATGGTCGCTATGGCTCTGCCAGCGAAGTCGTGCGCGAGGGCCTGCGTCTGGTCGAGGAACGCGAGGAAAAGCTGAAGGCGCTGCGCGCCATGCTGGACAAATCGTTTGCCGACGAGGGTGAAGCGACCGAACACGATATTGATGCGGCCATGGAAGCCAAGGCTGAGCAACTCGCAAAGGAAGGCTTCTAGGAGTGCCACGGCTGCGCATGTTGCCGTCGGTACAGACAGACCTGGTCGATATCTTTGAATACATAACTCGCGAAAGCGGCAGTCTGGTGATTGGCCGACGTTTTGTGGATGCTCTGCGCCAGAAATGCCGTGATCTGTCGAGTTTGCCGGCGACGATTGGCCGAGCTCGTCCCGATCTACGGCCGGATGTCCGAAGTTTCGCTTTCAGAGGATACGTGATTTTCTTCCGCTATGACGGCGATTGGTTCGAGGTGGCGAACATCGTCGAAGGGCATCGGGACATCGATGGTTTGTGGTCGGAAGGTGAGGGCGGGGAGCGGCGTCAGGAATAGCTGAGTCTCGTGGGTTCGATAAAATGGGGAGGGACGGGGATGGGCAATCGGTATGAACAGGATCTCGACAGGAACGCGGCCAACTACCAGCCGTTGACGCCACTGACCTATCTGGAGCGGGCGGCAAGCACCTACCCCGATCATGTCGCCATCATTCATGGCCGCCAGCAAACCACCTATCGCGATTTCTGGCGGCGGTCGTTGAAGCTCGCCTCGGCGCTTTCGAAACATGGCATCGGCAAGGGCGATACCGTCACCGTCATGCTCTCCAACACGCCGCCGATGCTGGAAGCGCATTTCGGCGTGCCGATGACCAAGGCAGTGCTGCATTCGCTCAACACCCGCCTCGACGCCGCGGTCATCGCCTTCCAGTTCGACCACGCCGAGACCAAAGTGCTGATCGTCGACCGCGAATTCGCCGGCGTCGTCAGGCAAGCGCTGGCCATGGCCAAGGTCAAGCCGCTGGTCATCGACTATGACGATCCGGAGTACGCCGCCGACGCGCCATATCCCAAGGGCGAGCGCATCGGCACGCTGGACTACGAGGAGTTTGTCGCCGGCGGCGACGAGGATTTCGCCTGGTTGATGCCTGACGACGAATGGGATGCGATATCGCTCAACTACACTTCCGGCACCACAGGCAATCCCAAGGGCGTCGTCTACCATCATCGCGGCGCGGCGCTGATGGCCTACACCAACACCATCCATGCTGGCATGGCCAAGCATGCTGTCTATCTCTGGACGCTGCCGATGTTCCATTGCAACGGCTGGTGTTTTCCCTGGACGCTGGCCATCCAGGCCGGCACCCATGTCTGCCTGCGCTGGGTGCGGCCAAAGCCGATCTACGACGCGATCGCCGACCATCGCGTGACCCATCTGTGCGGCGCGCCGATCGTCATGTCGGTGCTGATCAATGCCAGGGATGAGGACAAGCGGGAATTCCCGCAGACCGTCACCTTCAACACGGCCGCGGCGCCCCCGCCGGAAGCCGTTTTGTCGGGCATGGCCGATGCCGGTTTCGCCGTCACCCATCTTTACGGCCTGACCGAGACTTACGGCCCGGCCGTCGTCAACGAATGGCATGGCGAGTGGGATGGGCTGGACAAGGGTCCGAAGGCGGCGAAGAAGGCCAGGCAAGGCGTGCGCTACGCCGCACTCGAAGGCCTGACCGTGATGGATCCCGCGACGATGGAAAAAACCGCGGCCGATGGCGAGACGATCGGCGAGGTCATGTTCCGCGGCAACATCGTCATGAAGGGCTATCTGAAGAACCGCAAAGCCAGCGACGAGGCCTTTGCCGGCGGCTGGTTCCACTCCGGCGACCTCGGCGTCATGCATCCCGATGGCTATATCCAGCTCAAGGACCGCTCCAAGGACATCATCATTTCCGGCGGCGAGAACATCTCCTCGATCGAGGTCGAGGACGCGCTCTACAAGCATCCGGCCATCGCCTCCTGCGGCGTCGTCGCCAGATCCGACGACAAATGGGGCGAGGTGCCGGTCGCCTATGTCGAGCTGAAGCCGGGCAGGACGGCGACCGAGGCCGAGATCATCGAGCATTGCCGCTCGCTTCTTGCTCGCTTCAAGGTGCCGAAGGCGGTGATCTTCGCCGAGATCCCGAAGACCTCGACCGGCAAGATCCAGAAGTTCCGGCTGCGGGAAATGGCGAAGGGCGCCTAGTAGGCGGCTAGGAGCCCCGGACGTCCGCAGCATCAGCCGATTCTGTCACCATCTGTCACCAATTGTACGCGTACGTCGAATCCGCGTTGACAAGTGACGAATTTCGATTTACGAGTGACGAAAGTTGAAATTCGTCACTCGTAAAAGACAGAGAGCCATGTCTGAAGCCGCAGCCCACATCGTGGCCGACCCCACCCGACAGGAGAATGTTACGCGCATTCTCGACTGCGCCGAACGCCTGTTTCGCCACTATGGCTACGGCAAGACCAATGTCGCCGACATCGCGCGCGAACTCGGCATGTCGCCGGCCAACATCTATCGTTTCTTTGCCTCCAAGGTCGAAATCCACCAGGCCGTCTGTGGCCGGATGCTCGGCGCAAGCTACAAAATGGCCTACGAGATTTCCCGCCTGCCGATCAGCGCCGAGGAGCGGCTGCGGCGTTACGTGCACGCGCAATACAAGATGACGATGGAGGTCATGCTCGACGACCAGAAGGTCCATGAGATGGTCATCGTCGCCCTCGAACGTGACTGGGGCGTCATCGACAAGCATGTCGACAGCATCCACGACCTGTTCGCCGAGGTAATCCGCGACGGCATTGAAGCCGGCGAGTTTGCCGACCAGGATCCGGTGATCGCGTCGCGCTGCTTCGGCGCCGCCACAGTCATTTTGTGCCACCCGCAGATGGTGGCGCAGTGTCTTGCCAAGACCAATCGGGCAATGCCCGACGACCTCATCGACTATGCGATCAAAGCCTTGAAGAAATAGCCGCCGCCCACCGCGCCGGTGTCGACCATTCATCTCCAGCAGGAGTGCGAAAGTGTCCTTGTCCAGTTCCATCATCCGCAGGCTGCCAGTCGCTGGCCTGATCGTCGCCACGCTTGGGCTCGCCGCCTGCTCGCAGGAGAAAGCTGAGGTCAAGGAGATCATCCGCCCGGTCAAGGTGGTCGAGATCGCCAAGGCGAACGACACCCGTGAGCTCTCCTATTCCGGCTCGGTGCATGCCCGCACCGAGATGAATCTTGGCTTCCGCATCAACGGCAAGATCACCGAGCGCCTGGTCGACATCGGCGACAGGGTGAAGCCGGGCGATGTTCTTGCCCGCATCGATCCCGCCGATTACGAGCTCTCCGTCAGCAGCACCAAGGCAGCACTTGATGCCGCCGAAAGGGGGGTCGAGACAGCAGGTCTCGCGCGCCGTCGCGCCGAACAATTGTTTACCAGGAACGTCTCGTCGAAATCGCAGCTCGAGCAGGCAACCCTTAGCTACGATCAGGCGGTCGCCACCCGGGATTCCGCCCGGTCATCGCTGGACCAGGCGAAAAACCAGGTCCTCTACACCGACCTCAAGGCGGACAGGAACGGCATCGTCACATCGGTTGCCGCCGATGTCGGCCAGGTGGTTGGCTCCGGCAGTCCGGTCGTGACCGTTGCCGTCGATGGCGAAAAGGAAGTGCTGATCGCCGTTCCGGAAATGGATATCGCCCAGTTCAAGCCGGGCAAGGACGTCAAGGCAGGCTTCTGGTCCGACGACGCGCTGACGCTCGACGGCAAGGTCCGCGAGGTCGCCGGCAGCGCCGATCAGCAATCGCGCACCTTTGCCGTTCGTGTCAGCCTGCCAAACGATCCGCGCGTGCTTCTCGGCATGACCGCGACCATTGAAGCCTCGGTGTCCAACAGCCGGCAAAGTGTTGCGATCCCGTTGAGCGCGCTGGCGCAGAAGGATGGCCAGCAGATCGTCTGGACCGTGGACCGCAACGGCGACACAGTCCACGCACGGCCGGTAAAGGTCGCCGAATTCGCTCCTGACGGCGTGCGGGTCACCGACGGGTTGAAGCCCGGCGACGTGGTCGTCGCCGCCGGAACGCAGTTCATGACCGAGAATCTGAAAGTAAAGCTTTCCGGCGATGCAGCCCAGCAGTCCGCATCGGCCGAGAATGATGGCGACACCACCAGCAGCCTGCGCTGAAGCGCTGGCGAAATGAAAGCCCCCACTGTCTTCGCCGAGGCGCAAGCCACGGGTCGGGTGGGTCATGGTTTCCGGGCGGTGAGCGCCCGATTGTCGAGACGCGAGGTTGATGTACCCCCCACATCGATCCTCGTGCCCCACCACGACGAGTGTCTCTCCGCTCGGAAAGCCTCGCCGCCCGGAAGCCAGATCGAAATTCATGAGCAGCAAGCGCGAGCGCTGCCGATCAATTGGACAGGACTGGCGTCATGACCACCGACAGCACTGAAAAGCGGCCTTTCAATCTTTCGCGCTGGGCAATCGGCCACCCGAGCATTGCGCGGTTTCTGTTCGGCCTGATCATCATTGCCGGCGCACTCGGCTTGATGCGCATGGGCCAGAAGGAAGATCCGGATTTCACCTTCCGCGTCATGGTCGTCCAGGCCGTCTGGCCAGGCTCCTCGATCAAGGAGATGGAGGATCAGGTCGTCAACAAGATCGAGCGCAAGCTGCAGGAAACGCCGCATCTCGATTTCGTCCGCTCCTACACCCGCGCCGGCAGCGCCATCATCACCGTTCAGATCAAGGGCGACACCAATCCGGCGCAGGTGGCGGATGCCTTCTACCAGGTCCGCAAGAAGGTCGGCGATATATCGGGAGATCTGCCGCAAGGCTTGCTCGGTCCGTACTTCAACGACGAATTCGGCGACACTTTCATCACGCTGCATTCGATCAGCGGCGACGGCTACAGCTATCCCGAGCTGAAGAAATTCGCCATCCAGGCGCGCGACATGCTGTTGACGACGCCCGGTGTCGAAAAGGCCGTCATCATCGGCGACCAGCCCGAGAAGCTCTATATCGACGTTTCGTCGAAGACGCTTGCAGAGCGCGGCCTGACGCTCACCGATCTGCAGAATGCGATCAAGGGGCAGAACAATGTCGATCCGGCGGGCTCGGTCGATACCGGCACGAACTCGGTGCGCATTTCGGTCGAAGGCGACGTGACCAAGGCTGCCGACATCCGCGAGCTTCGCCTGCGCGCCGGCAACCAGGTGACGCGGCTGGGCGACATCGCCACCGTCACCTCCGGTCTCGAAGACCCCTATCAGCGCAAATACCGCTACAACGGCCACGACAGCGTCCAACTCGGCGTTGTCATGGCCAAGGGCTTCAACGTCAGGGACGTCGGCAAGGATGTCGAGGCGACCTACCAACGCTTCGAGGAAGGACTGCCCTATGGCGTTGCGGTCGACCAGATTTCGGACCAGCCTGAGGTCGTCAAGGACGCCGTCAACGAATTCATGGAAGCGCTCGGCGAAGCGCTGCTGATCGTGCTTGTCGTCTCGTTCCTGTCGATCGGCTGGCGTTCCGGCCTGGTGATCGCGATCGCCATTCCGCTGGTGCTGGCAGCCACCTTCGCCATCATGTACGAAATCGGCATCGATCTGCAGCGCATCTCGCTCGGCGCCCTGATCATCGCGCTCGGCCTCCTGGTCGACGACGCCATGATCGTCGTCGAGATGATGGAGCGAAAGCTCGAGGAAGGACTGGTCAAAATCGAGGCGGCGAGCTTCGCCTATTCCTCCACCGCCTTCCCGATGCTGACCGGCACGCTGATCACCACCGCCGGCTTCATCCCGGTCGGCTTCGCCGCCTCGACCGCCGGCGAATATGTGCGCACCCTGTTCTACGTCGTCGGCATCGCGCTGGTCGTGTCCTGGTTCGTGGCGGTTTATTTCACGCCATGGCTCGGTCACATGATCCTCAAGCAGCGCAAGCACGCCGGCAGTCATCACGATGCCTTCGACACAGGCTTCTACCGCCGGCTTCGCGCCACGGTCGGCTGGGCCGTACGCCATCGCATCATCGTGCTGGCCATGACGCTGATGACCTTCGCCACCAGTCTCTGGGCATTCCAGTTCATCCCGCAGAACTTCTTTCCGCAATCGTCGCGTCCGGAAATCCTTGTCGATCTCTGGTTGCCGGAAGGCACCAGCATCAAGGAGGTCGAGACGCAGGCCAAGGCGCTCGAATCAAGGATGATGGACGACCCGGACAAGCGCTTCATCGCCACCTATATCGGCGAAGGCGCGCCGCGCTTCTTCCTGCCGCTCGACCAGCAGCTCAGGAATCCGAACTTTGCCCAACTTCTGGTGATGGCCAAGGACGAGCCGGCCCGCGAACGGCTGATCGTCAAGATGCGCACCATCCTGGCTGAGGATTTCCCGTCGATCCGCGCCAAGGTCGACCGCCTGTTCCTCGGTCCGCCGACCGGCTGGCCGGTGCAAATGCGCGTCATGGGTCCGGACCGCCAGGAGGTGCGCCGCATCGCCGATGAGGTGAAGGCGAAATTCCAGGCAAATCCGCTGCTCGGCGCCGTGCACGACGACTGGCTGGAGCCGGTGCCGGCGATGAAGCTGGTCATCGACCAGGATCGCGCCCGTGCGCTCGGCGTCACCTCGCAGCGCATCCGCCAGATGTTGCAGGCGACGATGTCCGGCGCGCCGCTCGACGATTTCCGCGACGGCGAGGAGACGGTTTCCATCGTCGCCCGCGAGCCGGAGGCGAGCCGCAAGCTGCTGTCGTCGGTGGATTCGGTCTACATCCCGACCGATTTCGGCGGCTTCGTGCCGCTGTCGCAGGTGGCCAAGGTCGTGCCGGTGCTCGAGCAGGGCATCGAATGGCGGCGCGATCGCCTGCCGACCATCAGCGTGCGCGCCACGCTGCCGGACGGCGTGCAGTCGAACGACGTCGTCACCAAGATGTACAACGACATCAAGGGCCTGCGCGACGGTCTGGCGCCCGGCTACAAGATCGAGATCCAGGGTGGTGCCGAGGATTCGGCCGAAAGCCAGGCTTCGATTGCCGCGAAGGCGCCAATCATGCTGGCCATCATCGTCGTGCTGTTGATGATCCAGCTGCAGCATTTCGGCAAGGCGATGCTGGTGCTGGCGACCGGCCCGCTCGGCATCATCGGTGCCGCCGCCGCACTGCTGATCAGTGGCGCGCCATTCGGCTTCGTCGCCATCCTTGGCGTCATTGCACTGCTCGGCATCATCATGCGCAACTCGATCATCCTTGTCGACCAGATCGACCAGGACATCGCGAGAGGCATGGAGCGCTCGGAGGCCATCATCGGCTCGGCCGTCCGCCGTTTCCGGCCGATCGTGCTGACGGCGATGACGGCCGTGCTGGCGCTGATCCCGATCTCGCGCGCCGTCTTCTGGGGTCCGCTGGCCTATGCCATGATGGGCGGCATCCTGGTGGCCACCGTGCTCACCATCCTCGTCCTTCCGGCAGGCTATGCCCTGTTCTTCGGCAGGGAGCCCAAGAAGGCTGTCGAGCCGGCGCCCGGGACAGGGGAGGCGGAAGAAAGCGAAAGGCCGCAAATGCAACTGCCCCTGGCGGCCGAGTAATCCTTGCTGGCGCATAGGATGCGCCGGCCAAAAAATGCTAGAACGCCGTACGTCTGACGTGCGGCGTTGTGGCGGTCCTCCATTACAGGGCGGCTATATGCCCGCCTCACAAGGAGGAAGATATTGACCCTGGCTCAGACCTCGATAGACCTACGCCTGCCGATCGACGGACGCCATCGCCAGATGTTCATCGATGGCGCCTGGCTCGACGCCCGCTCGGGCCGCACCATGGAGATCCGCAATCCGGCGACCGGCGCTGTCATCGCCACGGTACCGCGCGGCGATCGCCAGGACATCGACTTGGCGGTAGCTGCGGCGCGCCAGGCCTTCGACGGACCGTGGAGCCGGTTCAAACCCTATGAACGGCAGGTGCTGCTCCTCAGGATCGCTGACCTTTTCGAAAAGCATTGGGAAGAGATCAGCCGGTCGGACACGACCGACATGGGCATGCCGATCATGCGCACCCGCGCCAACCGCAACCGCGTCATCGGTATGTTGCGCTATTATGCCGGCATGGCCACGGCGCTGCATGGCGAGACCATCGAAAACTCGCTGCCGGGTGAGGTCGTCTCTTTCACCCGCAAGGAGCCGGTCGGCGTCGTCGGCGCCATCATCCCCTGGAACGCGCCGACGGCTGCGTCGATCTGGAAGATCGGACCGGCGCTGGCGACAGGCTGCACCATCGTGCTGAAACCGTCTGAAGAAGCCCCGCTGACGCCGCTCTTGATCGCTGACATCATGAACGAGGCAGGCGTGCCAGCGGGTGTTGTCAACGTCGTCACCGGCACCGGCGCCGAGGCAGGCGCTACGCTTGCCGAACATATGGGCGTTGACAAGATCGTCTTCACCGGCTCGACGGCGACCGGGCAGTCGATCGTGCGCGCCTCGGCCGGCAATCTCAAGCGCGTTTCGCTGGAGCTCGGCGGCAAGTCGCCGGTTATCGTCTGCGCCGATGCCGATCTCGACAGGGCGGTGCCGGTGGCGGCGATGTCGGTATTTGCCAATTCCGGCCAGATCTGCATCGCCGGCTCGCGCCTGTTCGTCGAGCGCCCTGTTCATGACGAGTTCGTCGAGCGGCTGGCTGCCTATGCCAAGGGTCTTAGGGTCGGCGACGGCATCGACCCGGCAACCGAGATCGGCCCGTTGGTTTCACTGCGGCAGCTCGAACGGGTCACTGGTTTTCTCGAAGCCGGCACGGCCGAGGGCGCGACGCTCGTGACCGGCGGCGCACGGCTGACGGAAGGCACGCTCGCGGCCGGCAATTTCGTCGCGCCGACCGTCTTCGCCGGCGTCTCGGATGACATGAAGATCGCCCGCGAGGAAATCTTCGGGCCGGTTATTTCGGCGCTGCCCTTCGATACGCTGGACGAGGCGGTCGAGCGCGCCAACAATACGCCCTATGGCCTTGCCGCCGGCGTCTTTACCCAGAACGTCGCCAAGGCGCATCAGCTTTCACGGAAGATCCGCGCCGGCTCGGTCTGGGTCAACACCTATCACGCCATCGATCCGGCCGTACCGTTCGGCGGCTACAAGATGAGCGGCTACGGTCGCGAGGGCGGCGCCGAGCACCTCGACGAGTATCTCAGCACCAAGGGCGTGTTCATCAAAATCGACTGAGCAGGCCGCCTATACAGACCAAACATTCGAAAAATGCTCACGGGGAAGTTTTGTGGCGCCGGCCCGCTCCTGGACATCGGTCATCCGCGTGGGCAGGCGGCGGCTCTGTTTTTTCGACGCCGCCGCAAACAGAAAAATTATCCGCGGTTTTCCGTCGTGGCGAGCATCCATTCCTTTCTCTCAATCGCAATGTCTATAAAAAGTGGACATTGCAGTCGGGCTGCTTGGCAGCCGCGTGCGTGCAAGGGTTGCCGCCGAACAGGCAAGGCCGATGTCTCCGAGGACGCCTTCAACTGACCACGGCAAAGTTGGCGAGGCGATCTGGCGAAATAGCGGAACTAAGGCTAGAGCGATCTGCCGGGGGGCATGATGCATGTGAGATCGTCATGCTTGTCTACTATTCGCCTGTTTCGAGGATCGTGGGGCAACTGACCGGCGCCGGAAAACGCCTTGGCGCCGCAATCGGCGCGGCCTGGCCAGCGACGGTCCTCGTTGTGACGATAATACTCGTTTGGGAGTTCTATACCCGCTATTCCGGCATCAAGCCGACGACGCTGCCGGCGCCCTCGCGCGTCCTCCAGCAGATTGTCGAAAACCGTCAGGCGCTGATCGACAACGCGCTTCCCACGGTCGCCGCGACGTTGAGCGGCTTTGCGCTTTCGGTGGCGTCTGCGTTCATCTCTTCGGTTCTGGTCGATTTCGTGCGGCCGCTGCGCCGTGCGCTGTTCCCGGTGTTCATCATCAGCCAGACGCTGCCGCTGGTGGCGATCGCGCCGCTCGTCGTTCTCTGGTTCGGCTTCGGCCTGCTGCCCAAGATATTGCTGGTCGCGCTGGTCACCTTCTTTCCCATGATGGTGGCGCTGGTCCAGGGCTATGACTCGACCGACAAGGACATGGAGTGGCTGCTGCGTTCCATGGGCGCCACCCGCGCGCAGGTGTTCCTCAAGGCGCGACTGCCATCGGCCATTCCCTTCTTTTTCACCGGACTGCGCATTTCGATCACTTACGCGGTGGTCGGTGCGATCTTCGCCGAATATTCGGGCGCGGCGAAGGGCCTCGGCATCTACATGCTTGCGGCCAAGAACAATTTTCGCCCCGACCTTGTGCTCGCCGCCGTCTTTTGCAGCGCCCTCATCACGCTTGTTCTCTTTGGCTGCACGGTGCTGATCGAGCGCCTCTCCATGCCCTGGGAGCAAGTGCGCAAGGACGACCGCAAATGAGCGCGCCCAGGCTTTCGTTGCGCCATGTCGCCAAACGCTTCGATACGCTCGACGTGCTGGGCGGCATCAACCTCGATGTCGCGCCCGGCGAATTCGTCTCCATTCTCGGCCCGTCGGGAGCCGGCAAGTCGACCCTGTTCCAGATCCTGACCGGCGCCACCACGCCCGGCGCGGGAACCATAGCTTTCGACGGGGCTGACCTGACCGACCCTGCCGGCAAATTCGCCTTCATGCCGCAGCGCGACGCGCTGATGCCGTGGCGGCGCGTCATCGACAATGCCGTGCTCGGCCTCGAAGTGCAGGGCGTGCCGCGCCGTGAGGCGCACCGGCGTGTCGCCCCGCTGTTGGAGCAGTTCGGGCTTGCCGGCTTCGAGCAGCACTACCCCAGCCAATTGTCGGGCGGCATGCGCCAGCGCGTCGCGCTGTTGCGGACCGTCATCCAGGACCGGCAGATGCTGTTGCTCGACGAGCCGTTCGGCGCGCTCGACGCGCTGACGCGCACCTCCATGCAGCAATGGCTCGAACGGATGTGGGAACGCCATCGCTGGACCGCGTTGCTCATCACCCATGACGTGCGGGAGGCGGTCTTTCTGTCCGACAGGATCTATGTGCTTTCTGCACGTCCGGCCCGCGTGATCCACGAGATCGCCGTGCCGCTCGGCCGTCCGCGCACCGTGCGAGACCTTTCCGCTCCCGAAGCGACGCGGATCGAAGCCGAGCTTCTCGACGCGTTGCTTGGCAGCGCTTCGCCCGAACTCACCTGAATTCCAAACAAGGAGACTGAATTGATCGATCGCCGCAACGCAATCAAACTCGTCGCCACCGCACTGGCCGGGGCTATGGTCCTTGCAGCCCCCGTCCATGCGCGGGAGGCAAGGAAGGTGACCGTCGCGCTCGACTGGACACCGAACACCAATCATATCGGCCTCTACGTCGCGCGCGAGAAAGGCTTCTACAAGGAGGCCGGCCTCGACGTCGAGATCCTGCCTTATTCCGACACCGCCGCCGGCACGCTGGTCAGCAATCGCCTCGCCGATTTCGGTGTCGCCGGCGTCGGCTTCTACACCCAGCACGCGGCCGGCGCCGACCTCAGGGCGGTTTACGCGGTCGTCCAGCATGAGACCGGGCGTGTCGTCTTCAACGCCGACCGTGCCGACATCAAATCGCCGAGGGATCTCGACGGCAAGACCTATGGCGGGTTCGGCAGCGCCTGGGAGACCGCGCTGATCGGCAGCATCATCAGGCATGATGGCGGCAAGGGCGACATCAAGACCGTCACGCTGGGCACCTCCGCCTATGAGGCGCTGGCCAACGGCTCGGTGGACTTCACGCTCGAGGTCGTGACATGGGAAGGCGTCAAGGCTCAGCTGATCGGCGAGAAGCAGAAGGCGTTCAAATACGCCGACTATGGCGTGCCCGACCAGCACACGACGCTTCTGGTTTCCAGCGACGCCTATCTCAAGCAATCGCCTGATGCCGCCAGGGCGTTCCTCGTCGCGACGCAGAAAGGCTATGCCTACGCCGTGGATCATCCCGACGAGGCCGCCGATCTGCTGATTGCCGCCAACCCGGATGCGCTGACCGACAAGGATCTTGTCCATGCCTCGCTGGAGGCGCTTGTCGACGGACACTATCTTCGCGGCGAGGATGGTGCGATCGGCACGATCGACCCCGCCAAGAACGCCAGCATCGGCGAATATCTCTTCGCCAACGGAATCCTGAAAGACGGCAATGGTGCTGCGCTGGCCGCCAAGCCGGATTTCGCCAGCTACATCTCTAACGACTATCTGCCAGAGGACTGAACGGTCCGTGGCGGCAGGCAGCGCTTTGACGGCAGGACGTGGACAGGTTGACGGCAATCGATTAGCTGAGGTCCATGAGGGAAGCAGAAGCAGCAACTGCCAAACGCAAGCACGGCGGCGCGAAGAAAACGCCGCCGCGCTTCAGCCGCGAGCAGCCGGATGTGCGCCGCGCCATGCTGATCGAGGCGGCGACAAGATGCCTGTCGGTTGGCGGCATCGGCGCCTTCACCGTCGATCGCATCTGCAAGGAGGCTGGCGTCTCGCGCGGCCTGATCAACCACCATTTCGAAGGCCGCGACGGGCTCCTGGTCGAGGTCTACAAATCCTCGCTCTACGCCAGCGTCAACAACCAGATCGCCGAGGCCAAACGGCGGCGCGCCGAGAAATCCGACTGGCCGCCCGAGGCGTCGCTCGCCGCCCTGGTGCAGTCCAATTTCTCACCCGACTATTTCAGCCGGAATAACCTTTTGATCTGGCTGTCCCTATGGGGAGAGATCGCCGTCAACCCGCGTCTCAAGGCGGCGCATCGCGAACTCTATGACGTCTACCGCGCCGAACTCGCCGAGGACATCGCTGCGGTCGCCGTGCCGCGTGGCAGGGATGTCGATGCGCCGGCGTTGGCGCGCAATTTCATCGCCCTGGTCGACGGGCTCTGGCTCGAATGGTGTCTCGACGAAAGCGTGGTGACGCCGCAAGCCGCCGAAGCCGCCGGCTTCGAGATGATCGAGGCACAGGTCGGGCCTTTGCGGGGCGTGTAAGGTTCAATTCAGCGGCGAGCCGCCTTCGCGCTTGCGGCGCTCCATATAGTCGCGCAGCGCCTCGTCGATACCAGGATCGATCGGCGGCTGTTCGTATTCGGCGACCATACGCTTCCAGACGACATTGGCCCTTTCACGTGCCGTGACCTGACCGCGCTCGACCCAAGTGTCGTAATTGTCCCAGTTCGACACCAGCGGCGAATAGAACGCCCGCTCATAGCGCTGCATCGTGTGCGCCGCGCCGAAGAAATGGCCGGCCGGGCCGACCTCGCGCACCGCTTCCAGCGCCAGCGTGTCGATGTCGACCACCGGCGGATCGAAATACGCCGACATCATCTGCAGCATCTCGGCATCGATGACCAGTTTCTCAAACGACGCCGTCAGGCCACCGCCGAGCCAGCCTGCCGCGTGCAGCACCAGATTGGCGCCGCCCATCAGGCAGCCCCACAGCGACATCGAGCTTTCATAAGCCGCCTGCGCGTCGACGGAATTGGCAGCCGTGACGTTGCTTGAGCGGAACGGCACGCCGATCAGCCGGCAGAGCTGCCCGGTGATCTGCGCGGCCTGCGTATATTCGGGCGTGCCGAAGGCCGGCGCGCCGGTCTTCATGTCGACATTGGAGGTGAAGCCGCCATACATCACCGGCACGCCGGGCCGCACGATCTGGGTTAGCACAATGCCGGCCAGCGCCTCGGCATGCTGCTGCGACAGCGCCCCGGCCAGCGTCACCGGGCTCATCGCGCCGGCCAGCGTGAACGGCGTGATGACATTGACCTGGCCGTGCTCGGCCAGCGCGATCAGCCCTTCGGCCATCGGCTCGTCGAGCTGCAGCGGCGAATTGGTGTTGATGATGCCGGTGAAGACAGGCATCTCCTGCGTAAGGTTCTCGCGCGTCGTGCCGAGCGAAATCGCCACCATTTCCAGCGCGTCGATTGCGCGACCCCGACCAAGGGTTTGCGGCTGCCAATTCTTGTCGAGCAGCGTGATCTCGGCATAGTAGAGATCGAGGTGGCGCGTGTTCTGGTGCAGGTCGAGCGGCTCGAATGGTCCGCCGCCTTCCTGGTGCAGCACGTTGAACGACTGGATCAGCTTGAGGTAGTCGCACATCTCGGCATAGGTGCCGGGGCGGCGGCCGCGATCATTGTCCATGACATAGGCCGGCCCGCCGACCGACGACAGGATGCAGTGGCGTCCGCCCACCTTGACATTCTTCGCCGGATTGCGGGCGCGCAGTTCGAAGGATGACGGCGCCCTGGCGACGCGCTCCATGACCATGGCGCGGTCGAAGCGCACCCGCATCTCGCCTTCGTCGACATCGCAGCCGGCCGCGCGATAGAGCTGGCGCGCCTGCGGCTGCAGCACCCGCATGCCGATTTCCTCAAGGATGGTAAGGCCCATCTCGTGGATGGTCTGGACCTGGTCGGCCGACAGGATCTCGATCGGCGCGTAAGGCCGTGTCAGTTGCTTCCACGGACGCTGCTCGATGCCGCCGACCTCGCGCTGCGGGCGGCCGGGTCTGCGACGTGCCGTGATGCGTTCCACGACATCCTCCTATTCGGCTGCCGTGCGCATGTCGAAATCCGCCACCGCATCGACGATCGGCGTGTCGCGGCGGTAGGGCTGCCAGCGGATGTCTGCGCCGATCTCGCGAGCGAGCTTGTGGCCGCTGTGGACGGCATGGGCGATGGCCCCGGGGGCAAGCGCGTCGCCGATACGATCGACGCTGTGGATGCCAGCCGCAGCAAGCTCGTGCGCGCGTTCCGTTAGTGTCTCGAAGAGCTCGCCGCGCGGCAATCTCAACCCGACGATCACCACCGAGCGGCAGGCCACCCTTGTCTCCTCGCCGGTAAACAGATGCGCCAGCGTCGCCGTCTCGCCATCGAAGGATTTTAAGAGATGCAACGTCGTCACCGCCACCTTGCGCCGTGCCAGCGCCCGATGCACCAGCGGCAGCTCGTTGGTCATGATCGTCCAGGCCGACGCCTGGCCTGCCGGCGTCACGTAACTGACCGGGATGCCGTGTGCTGCCAGATGTTCGGTGAGGACGCCGCCCATGTAGTAGTTGTCGAAATCGAAGACCAGCGTCGGCCCCTCTGGAAGCCGGCCGCCGGCGATGTCGTCCGGAGTGAAAACATCTGGATGGTCGAGCCGCCCGACCGGAATCTCCAGCGAGGAATAGAGCATATTGGTCCAGCGCGCGCCGGTCGCCAGCACCACGCGATCCGGAGAAAGCTCGATGATCTCGTCCGCGCCCAGGGTACTCTCGGCATGGAGCGAGACGTTGCTCATCTCGTTGAGACGCCCGAGGCGGTAATCCACGACGCGGTTCCAGGCTGAGAGGCCAGGCAGCGTCTTCTCAAAGGTCAGCCGCCCGCCGAAGGTCCGGCTGCTGTCGGCGAGCGTCACCTCATGGCCGCGACGGCCCAGCGTCAGCGCGCATTCGAGCCCGGCCGGTCCGCCGCCGACAATGAGAATTCGCTCGGGCCTGTCGGCACGCTCGACGCGTTCGGGATGCCAGCCGCGCCGCCATTCCTCGCCGGCGGTCGGGTTCTGGGTGCAGCGCACCGGCACGCCGTCGTGCCAGCTTGAAATGCAGATGTTGCAGCCGATGCATTCGCGGATCTCGGCCTCGCGGCCCTCGCGGATCTTGTTTGGCAGGAATGGATCGGCGATCGAAGGCCGCGCGCCGCCGATGAAATCCAGCACGCCGCGCCTGATCTGCGAGACCATGGTGTCGGGCGAGGTGAAGCGCCCGACGCCGACCACCGGCTTTTTCGTCAGCGATTTGACGAAATCGACCACCGGCTCGTGGCTGCCTTCGCCGGTGAAGCGCGACGCCGAACAGTCGGTCGGACTGGAATCCATCTTGACGTCGAACAGGTCCGGCACGTCGGCCAGCAGCTCGACAAGCTCGTGCGCCTCCGAGGGCTGGTTGCGGCCGGGCCTGCCGCGCAGTTCCTCGAGGCTCACCCGCAAGGCGACGCCGCAATCCTTGCCGACGGCATCCTTGGTGACTTCGATCATCTCGCGCACGAAGCGCACCCGGTTCTCGATCGAGCCGCCATAACAGTCGGAGCGATGGTTATATTCGGGCAGCAGGAACTCGTAGCCGAGATAGCCCATGCCGGCATAGACATAGACGATGTCGAAGCCGGCCGTGCGCGCCTTGCGCGCCGCGTCCGCCTGGCATCGCAGCACGTTGCGTATATCCGCATTGTCCATCGTCTTCGGGCGCAGATTGCCCATGAAGCCGACATGGGTGGCCATCCACGGAATCCCGGACGGTGACAGCGGCGGCAGGCGGCTTGTCCTGTTCATGACTGATGCGCCGCCATGCCAAAGCTCCACGCCGGCCAGCGAGCCATGACGGTGCACCGCTTCCGTCATCAGCGCATGCGCGCGGATATCGTTGCCGTCCCACAGGGTCGCGAAAGGCAGCGGCGCATCGTCGGAGCTGGGGTCGATCGAACAGGCCCCGGTGCAGACCACGCCCCATCCACCCTCGGCCTTGGCCTCACGAAAGGCCGCGCGAACCCGCGGCAGCGCATTGGTCATGCCGCTGGCGTGCGGCACCTGATAGAAGCGGTTCGGCGCCGTGACCGGCCCGATGCGCACCGGTTCGAACAGGATCTCGTAGGGGGGATTGCACGGCATCTGGGTTTCGCGATAGGCTTGTTGAACAATCGTACAACAAGCCTATTCTCGCCCGTCGCGGAACGCAATGGCCCACGGAGCCTCGCGGCCCTGGATTCGCTGCCAAACGAGACGAAAAAGCCCACCCCGATACTGTCAAGGTGGGCTTCAGAGGGAGTTGGATCGGGCGCGTCGCTGTGCGCGCTATCCATCCAGTCCGCCGTCAGATGACGAAAAACCAGTTGGCCAGCAGCATCACCACCACGCCGGCGACCAGCGTCAGATAGGGCAGGATACCTGCCTTCTTGACCCTCAGATCCGACGACTTCATGCCGAGGTCGGCCAGCATATGATCGGGAAATTTGCCCTTGTCCTGGATGTAGTGGCGGAAGCAGAACACCGGGATGATCAGGGCGGCGGTGATCAGCCCGGCCCACAGCGCCATCGGGTTCCAGACCTTGGCGCCTGCGCCCATGAAGATCGCATTGACATAGGCGAAGATCGCTCCGACGCCGAGCAGCCAGCTCGGAGCGCGCCATGGCCGCTCGATATGGCCGTTGTCCATCCGATGAATCCAGCCGGCATTGAGGTTGAGGAAGTTGAAGATGATGTAGCCGCAATTCGACACGGCGAGGATGAAGAAGAAGCTCGTCGCGTCGGCCGACGCAATGGCCAGCACGATCAGATTGAAGATCAGGTCGGTCCACATCGCCCGTGTCGGCGCGCCATGTTCGTTGACATGGCTGAGGTAGCGCGGCAGCCAGCCGTCGACCGACCCCTGGTAGAGCGTGCGCGAGGACCCGGCCATCGCCGTCATGATGCACAGCACCAGCGCCAGGATCATCAGCATTACCAGCAGGCTGTGGATGAGCTGTCCGCCGCCGACCATGCCGGCCAGTGCGTCGGCAACGCCGGAGCCGTCGACGATCGGCGTCGCCAGCATACCGCTCAAGCCCAGCACGCCCTGGAAGGTGAAAGGCACTAGGATGAACAGCAGCATGCAGAGCAGGCCGGAATAGAAGATCGCCTTGAACGTGTCGGTGCCGGGATTCTTGAATTCCGAGGTGTAGCAGACGGCGGTTTCGAAACCGTAGGTCGACCACGCCGCGATAAACATGCCGCCAAGCACCAGCGTCCAGCCGGCGATGTTCCAGGCCCCGGGCTCGGGCGCATAGGCGGCCGCCAGCGGCACCAGCGGCGAAAAGTTCGCCCAGTTGATCTGGCCAGTGAAGATCGGCACCAGGCCGACGATCAGCATCGGGATGATGACAAGCAGGCCGATATATTTTTGCACATTGGCCGTGCCAAGGATGCCGCGATGCTGGATGGAGAAGATGATCAGCATCAGCAGCGCGCCGATGAAGAAGGTGGCGTTGAAGGTGAAGGAGACCGGCCCCAGCGTGTGACCGTAGAGTGTCCAGGTGCGGATCAAGGGCGTCGCGGCGGCGGTTACTGCGGTGATGGCGTCGGCGGAAGCCGTTCCTGCATGCGCCGCGATATAGGCAGCCACTTCCGGCGAAGTGTCGGTGAACAACGGCACCGGCGCCAGCGCGTTGAGGATATAGGCGGCGGCGATCGAGCAGCCGAGCGACAGCACGGGCGACCATGCGAACCAGTTGCACCATACCGACAGCGGCGCGATGAACTTGGAGTAGCGCAGCCAGGCGGTGGCGCCGTAGATCGAGGCGCCGCCGGACTTGTTCGGAAACAGGCCGGCGATTTCGGCATAGGTGAAGGATTGCAGGAAGCCCATGATCATGGACACCGTCCAGATCAGGAAGGCCAGCGTGCCGGTGGTGCCGGCGATGCCGCCGATCGAAAACAGGACAAGGGCGGGAACGCCGCTTGCCACCCAGAAGGCGCCGCGCCAGTCAATGTGCCTGAGCAGCCTGCCTTCGACAGGCTGCTCCAGGGCAGTCGCTATTGTGCTCATATGCTTGGCTTCCCCATTTTGCTATTCCCGTGGCGACGGCCCCGGCTGCACGAGGCTTCATCGTCATTTCAACGCCTGCGCATGTTTCCACACAGTCGTATTTTTTTCTTAACAGTGAAGATCGATCCGCCGCGCTTTCCCGTCAAGCGTTTTGTGAGCTTGTGCACATCACGGTTGTGGAACGCGAGTTTTTGCGGCGCTGCCGGGTAGTCTGAAACGAAAAAACCCGCCTGAGGCGGGTCGCGGCGCAAATCAGCACCATACGCAAATCAATAGCATAACTGCCGTCAATTGTCGATGACCATGGCCTGGCTGCGATGCCTCAGGAGCGCGGCCTGGTCTTTTGCGGGTCGTAGTGGGCAAACGCCACGACGCGCGCCGGCAGCCGCTTGGCATGGCCGTCGAGCTTGCCGATCTCGACCTCGGTGCCGATTGCAGCATGGGTCACATCGAGCCTTGCCAGCGCGATGTTTTTGTTCAGCACCGGCGAGCGCATGCCCGAGGTGACGACGCCGATCTGGGCGCGGCCGACATGCACGCAGTCGCCATGGCCGACGGCTGCATTGGCGTCGATGTCGAGGCCGACCAGCTTTGTCTGTGGATGTTCCTTGCGCCGGATCAGCGCCTCGCGGCCGATGAAATCGTCGGTCTTTGTCTTCAGCGGCACGGTGAAGCCGATGCCGGCCTCGAACGGATCGGTCTGGTCGGAAAACTCATAGCCGGCGAAGATCAGCCCGGCCTCGATGCGCACCATGTCGAGCGCCTGCAGGCCCATCGGCTTCAACCCGTGCGGCTGGCCGGCCTCCCAGATGGCGTCGAACACTTTTTCGGCGTCGCGCGGGTGGCACCAGACCTCGTAGCCGAGTTCGCCGGTGTAGCCGGTGCGCGAGACGACGACCGGAACGCCATTGCCGCCGCCGATGCGGGCGACGGCGAAGCGGAACCATTCGAGCTCGTCGATCGACGGCTGCAGCGGCGAGGTCCAGACGACCTCCCGCAGGATGTCGCGGCTCTTAGGGCCTTGCACGGCGACATTGTGCATCTGGTCGGTGGACGAGCGCACCAGCACGTTGAGCCCGAGCTTGGTTGCGGTTTCACGCAGCCATTCGCCGGAAAGATCGTCGCCGCCGACCCAGCGGAAATTGTCCTTGCCGAGCCGCAGCAGCGTGCCGTCGTCGATCATGCCGCCATGCTCGTAGCACATGGCGGAATAGACGACCTGGCCGACGCCGAGCTTCTTGACGTCGCGAGTCAGCGTGTATTGCAGCAGGGCTTCCGAATCCGGCCCGGTGACCTCGAACTTGCGCAGCGGCGACAGGTCCATGATCACGGCGTCGTGCCGGCAGGCCCAGTATTCGGCGATGGCGCCTTCTTTGGCGAAGGAATTGGCGAGCCAGTAGCCTCTGTACTCAACGAAGTTGCGGGTGTGCTTGGCGAAGCTTGAATGAAAGGCTGTCTCGCGGGTCATTTTCGGTTCCGAATCGGGCGTCATGCGTCTGGCGATCGCTCGCGAGAATTTGTGCTGGTCGGAATAGGTGCGCACATGGATGTCGGTCGGGTTCCAGCCATTGGCCGGCGTCGTGTCGTCAGGGCAGGCGGAGGAAACACAGACGATGTCGGTCAGGGCTCTAAGCAGCACATAGTCGCCCGGCCGCGACCACGGCTCGTCGGACACCATCACGCCATGCGCGTCGATCGCCGTGTTGAAGAAGAAGTTGATAGCCATCCAGCCGGCGCGAGGCGTGACGCCCTTGTCGGCCAGCGCGCCGTTGAAATTCTCGGAGCAGTTGGTGTGACCGGGATAGCCGATGTCGTCGTAATATTTGGCGGCGCAGGCGAGCGCGAAAGCGTCGTGCCGGCCGCATGTGTCCTGCACCACCTCGACCAGCGGCTCCATGTCCTGGTCATAGTATTTCGAATGCAGCCCGGGCATCGGATAGCTCGCGCCCATCAGCGTGCGGGTCGTCGTCACATCGAGCGGATGATCGCGGCCCTTGTCCAGCTTGCGCGCCGAAAAGCACTGGAAGTCGGTGCACTGGCGCCCGTCGACATCGATGATCTGCAGATAGTCGCCCGCCTTGACGAAGTAGGATTCGGCTGTAGCCGAATGCACCCTGAGATCGAGCACCGGATCGGCCAACGGATCGCCGAGTTGCGACTTTGCCGCCGGGCGGATCGTGGCTCGGCGCACGATGACGGTGAGCGGCGTCGCCGTGTCGTGGCCGTCGACAAGCATCGGCCCGCCGGGTGCGGCAACGACCATCGCGGCATCGCGCACGATGGCAAAACCCTGCTCGGCGCCGGCAGGGGTGACAGCGCTGAAGATGCGCACCGCCTTGGCCTGATCGAGCTGTACCTGCCGGCGCTCAAGCCCGCGGCGCAGGGAAGCGAGGCTGTCGTCGCCCTCCGCCAGCAGCGCCTTGATGCCGGCGGCATTGCTGTTCGATTTTTCACCGAAGATGCCGGGATCGGTCGCGCCGGTTTGGTCCCAGGCCAGCAGTTCGCAAGCCTGGCCGCCTTCGACATTGCGCACCGTGAAGGTGTCGCCGACCTCGACCTCGATGAGCACCGCGCCATTGCCCTGGAGCGTATAGCGCTCCATGCCGGGTGGCAGCGCGATCTGGCCGGGCCGCAGAATCAGGCTCGGCCGCGGTGGTCCGGCTGCAATTGCGGGGTAGGGCGACTGGCTCATCTCGACTCTGAATCTTGAGAAACAAGTTTGCCTGTACGTGAAATTATTTTAGCAGCAAGAATAGGCAGCAAGCCCGGATTTGGCAAGGCGAAGGTATCGGCCACTCATCGCCGGCGCGGGTGAAAAGCTACGCCAGTCCCTCGGAGTATCGGATATCGATACCGTACTCGGCGCCGGCGTCGAGCATCGTGTGCCAAAGACTTTCGGCGAAGGTCGCAAAGACCAGAAGGTTGAACACAGCCTGCCCATCCGGCTGATCGCCGCCGCGCCAGAGCGTGACGCTGGTATGGTCGATCGAGGTCGCGGCGGCTGCGCCAACCGGAAATACCGCCGGGTGCAGATCGAGCGACGACAGCTTGGCGAGCATGGTGCGCGCCTTGGCTCCGGAGATGCTGATCAGGGCGCGCGCGTGCGACTGGTCGGACAGCGAGGCGAGGCCGGAGAACGCTGGCGCCAGAGTGTTCATCGCGTGATTGCCGTCTTTCGACAGCACGAGGAACTGATCGGGACCGGACCAGATCAGTGTCGCGTCCTTCGCTTGGACCGCATTCGGCCCGTCCGGCGCCGCCACTTCGAAACGCGTTTTGGCGGCCTTTGCCAGTTCGGCCCAGTTGCCGCGCCGCGCCATGACCTGGATCAGGTCGAAATTGCGGATCTCGGTTAGCGAGACGCCAGCCTCGGTACCGCGTAGGCCGTGGACGCCGGAGGCAAGCGCGTGCTCCAGGGGACTGCGGCTAGACCAGGAAAATTCAGCCACGCTGGCGCCCTCCTTCCGGATCGTAGAAGACGGGATTGCAGAGCTCGACATCGTATTCCTCGCCGCGGAGCGGATCATGCGCATGGACGATCTCGCCGATGCGTTCGCGGCCGCGTTCGACCAGGCCGAGCCCGATCCATTGGTCGAGCATCGGCGAGAAACAGACCGAGGTGACATAGCCCTGGTCGTTGCCCGGGCCGGGGATCTCGCCCTTCGGAATGATATGCGCGCCGGAGCGCAGGCGGCTTGCCTTGTTCGTCGGCTTGATGCCGACGACGGCTTGCCGGTCCGGCGCGATGAGCGCCTCGCGTCCGGCCATGACGCGGCCGATGAAATCCTTCTTGGTCGACATCATCTTGCCCAGGCCCAGGTCGGCCGCGGTCGTCGTGCCGCTCAGCTCCGGCCCGGCGACATGGCCCTTCTCGATGCGCATGACGCCAAGCGCCTCGGTGCCGTAGGGCGTCACCCCGAATGGCGCGCCGACCTGCATCAGGTTGCGCACCAGCGCGTCGCCATGGCGGGCCGGCACGGAAATCTCGAACGCCATCTCACCGGAAAACGAGATGCGGAACAGCCGCGCCTTGATGCCGCCGCGCAGCGCCACTTCGCGCGCGCCCATGAACGGAAAGCCTTCGTTGGACAGATCCTCGGCCGGATCGACGAGTTCCCGGAGCAGATCACGTGTCCGTGGCCCTGCGATCGAGAACTGCGCCCACTGGTCGGAGACCGATGTGAGCTGCACGTCGAGTTCGGGGAACAACACCTGTCGGCAGAATTCGAGATGCTGCATCACCGGCCCGGCCTTGGCGGTGGTGGTGGTCAGGAAATAATGGTCCTCGGCCAGCCGCGACGTGGTGCCGTCGTCATAGACCATGCCGTCCTCGCGCAGCATCAGCCCGTAGCGCGCTTTGCCCACGGCAAGATTGGAAAAAGTGTTGATATAGACGCGGTCGAGGAAGGCGCCGGCGTCGGGGCCGTGCACGTCGATCTTGCCGAGCGTCGAGACATCGCAGAAGCCGACGCCGCCCCGCACCGCCTTGACCTCGCGCGTCACTGACTCCAGCCAGTCCTTCTCGCCGGCGCGCGGATACCATTGCGCACGCTTCCACAGGCCCGTGTCGACGAAGATCGCCCCCTGTTCGGCCGCCCAGTGATGCGATGGCGTCAGCCGCGTGGCATGGAAATTCTCGTCGCGGTGATGGCCGGCAAACGCGCCGATGGCAACCGGCACATAGGGCGGGCGGTAGATCGTCGTGCCGGTTTCGGGAATGGATTTGCCTGACACTGCAGCCATGATGGCGAGGCCGGCGACATTCGAGGTCTTGCCCTGGTCGGTCGCCATGCCGAGCGTCGTGTAACGCTTCAGATGCTCGACCGATTCAAAACCCTCGCGCTGCGCCAGCTCGATGTCCGAGGCAGTGACGTCGTGCTGCTGGTCGACAAAGGCTTTGCCTTTGCCGGCGACATGCCAAAGTGGGGTGAGCGAGAACGCCTCATCCTCGGCCACCGGTGCCGAGCCTGCCTTGCCGCTGCGCCCGGCATCCCGCGCCGCTTGCGCGCCTGCGGCAAAGCCCTGGCCCAGGCAGGCGCCGAGACCGAAAGCACCGTTGGCGGCGCCCACTGCCACCATGCTCGGCGGCGCGCCATCCGGCACGAAGGCGGCGGTATCGTCCTGCCATTTCGGCCGGCCGCGGTGGTAGGAGGTCAGAGCGACCGCCGGGTTCCAGCCGCCGGAGACGGCAAGCCCGTCGGCTTCGACTTCGGCGCGTGCGCCACCCGTCAGCGACACCGAGATCTTCCTGACGCCGTCCTTGCCGCCGTCGACTGCACTGACCGAACCGTTCAGCACGGGGAAGCCGCCTTTCGAGGCGAGCGAACGATGCGCAGCCGATACATCAGGCCGTGCGTCGACGACCGCCGCGATCCGCAATCCCGCGCCGAGCGCGGTTTCGACGGTGCGCCAGCCATCCTCATTGTTGGTGAACAGCGCGACGCGTTTCGCCGGCGTCGCCGCATAGCGCGCGACATAGGTCCGCATTGCCGACGCCATCATCACGCCGGGCGTGTCGTTGCCGGCAAAGACGATCGGCCGTTCGATTGCGCCGGCCGCGACCACGCAGCGCCTGGCCACGATCCGCCACAGCCGCTGCCGCACCTGGTGCTCGGGCGGCGAGGGCAGGTGGTCGTTGACCCGTTCGATCGCGCCATAAGTGCCGCCATCATAGACGCCGAACAATGTCGTCCGGGTCATGAGGCGGACGTCGGGCAGTGCCGCAAGTTCCGCCAGCGTGCGCGAAATCCATTCGGCCGCCGGCATACCATCGATGGTGCCGCCATCCGACAGCAGCCGGCCGCCAAGCGCAAAATCCTCCTCGCACAGGATGACGCGGGCGCCGGAACGGCCAGCGGCGAGAGCTGCCGCCAGCCCTGCTGGGCCGGAGCCGGCGATCAGCACGTCGCAATGCGCCCAGGCCTTGTCGTAATGGTCGGGGTCGGCAACACCAGCGGCGCGCCCGAGGCCGGCGGCGCGGCGGATCGCCGGCTCATAGATCGCTTCCCAGAATTTCGCCGGCCACATGAAGGTCTTGTAGTAGAAGCCGGCGACGAAGATCGGCGCGAACAGCTGGTTGACCGACATCAGGTCGTGGCGCAGCGACGGCCAGCGGTTCTGGCTGGCGGCTTCCAGTCCCTCATAGAGTTCGGCCGTGGTCGCCTTGGTGTTCGGCTCGCGCCGCGCGCCTGTGCGCAATTCGACCAGCGCGTTAGGCTCTTCCGAACCTGCGGTCAGGATGCCGCGCGGGCGATGGTATTTGAACGAGCGGCCGACCAGCTTGACGCCATTGGCGACGAGCGCCGAGGCGAGCGTGTCGCCCTGGAAGCCGGAAAAACTCTTGCCGTCGAAACGGAAATTCAGCGACACCGAGCGGTCGATGAGACCGCCATTGGCCAGCCGGTTTGCCTGCACGCCGGCCATCACACGCCAACCTTCGCGGCACCAACGCCCGCCGCCGGTTCGACCGAGGAAATCTCGTGCGTCAGCGTGTTGCGGGTGATCTTCAGCCAGCTCCGGCAGCCGCCGCCATGATACCAGTGCTCGCTCATCACGCCGGCGACATTGTCGCGCAGATAGACGTAGTCGAAGACCTCGTCTTCAGAGGCATTGGCTCCCGGACGCAGCGGCTTGGCATCGCCGAGATAGGTGAACTCGCCGAGTTCTCGTTCGCCGCAGAAAGGACAGACAATACGCATGATTTCCAGGCCGTCCTCAGTGCAGGTTCGGTTGGGCGCCGACGCCCTTTTCATCGATCATCGCGCCGCGCCGGAACCGGTCGAGGCGGAACCTTGCGGCCTCCTCGTGCGATTCATCGCGCGCCAGAAGATGGGCAAAGACAAAGCCTGAGCCCGGCGTCGCCTTGAAGCCGCCATAACACCAGCCGGCATTGAGGTAGAGCCCGTCCACCGGCGTCTTGTCGATGATCGGCGTGCCGTCCATCGACATGTCCATGACGCCGCCCCATTGGCGCAGCAGCCGCACGCGGCCGATCATCGGCATCAGCGCCATGCCGCCCTCGCAGACATCCTCCATCACAGGCATGTTGCCGCGCTGCGCGTAGGAATTGTAGCCGTCTATGTCGCCGCCGAAGACCAGCCCGCCCTTGTCGGACTGGCTGACATAGAAATGGCCGGCGCCGAAGGTCATGACATTGGGCAGCAGCGGCTTGATCGCCTCGGAGACAAAGGCCTGCAGCACATGGCTTTCGATCGGCAGGCGCAGTCCCGCCATCGAGGCGACGCGCGAGGAACTGCCGGCTACGGCCATGCCGACCTTGCCGGCGCCAATCCTGCCGCGTGAGGTCTCGACGCCGGTCACTTTGCCGTTGGCGTCTCTGACAAAGCCTGACACCTCGCAGTTCTGGATGATGTCGACGCCGAGCGCGCTCGCCGCATGCGCATAGCCCCAGACCACGGCGTCATGCCGCGCTGTGCCGCCGCGCCGCTGCAAGAGCCCGCCTTGCACGGGAAAGCGCGCATTGTCGAAGTTCAGGAACGGCATCATCTTCTTGACCGCGGCAAGGTCGAGCAGTTCGGCGTCGATGCCGTTGATGCGCATGGTGTTGCCGCGCCGCGCATAGGCGTCGCGCTGCGCGTCGGAGTGGTAGAGGTTGACGACACCGCGCTGGCTGACCATCGTGTTGTAGTTGAGGTCCTGCTCCATGCGCTCCCACAGCTTCATCGACAATTCGTAGAAGCCGGTATTGCCGGGCAGGCCGTAATTGGAGCGGATGATGGTGGTGTTGCGGCCGGCATTGCCGGAACCGATCCAGCCTTTTTCCAGCACGGCGACATTCCTGATGCCGTGTTCGCTGGCCAGGAACCATGCGGTCGCCAGCCCATGGCCGCCGCCGCCGATGATCACGACGTCGTAGCGGTCCTTCGGCGTGGCGTCGCGCCAGGTGCGCTGCCAGTTCTTGTGGCCGGAAAGGGCGGCACGGGCGAGCGAGAAGATCGAATATTTCATATGGTCATTCCAAGGCCGCTCGCCCCACTCCGGATCATTCTTGACGCATCGGATTCATCCGAAAACCGCTTCACACTTTTCGGTCCGATGCTCTAGATGTCCAGCGTGTGGTCGCGCTCCCACTGCGTGAAGTGCGAAGCATAGGAATTCCATTCCTGGTGCTTCAGCTTTAGATAAGCCGACGAGAATTCCTCACCCAGCGCCGTCTTGAGCGATTTGTCCTTATCGAACTCGCGTAGCGCGTCGAGCAAGTTGAGCGGCAGCTTGGGCGCGCCCTTCACCGTATGCCCGAACTGATACATGTCGATATCGTAGCGCTTGCCGGGATCGGCCTTGGAGCGGATGCCATCGAGACCAGCGGCGATGATGACGGCCTGCAAGAGATAGGGGTTGGCCGCGCCGTCGGGCAGACGCAGCTCGAAGCGGCCGGGTCCGGGCACACGCACCATATGGGTGCGGTTGTTGCCGGTCCAGGTCACCGTGTTCGGCGCCCAGGTCGCGCCCGAGATCGTGCGTGGCGCATTGATGCGCTTGTAGGAATTGACCGTCGGGTTGGTGATCGCGGCCAGGGCCGAGGCATGCTTCATGATGCCGCCGAGGAAGTTCCTGCCTTTTGCCGACAGGCCAAGCTCCATCGCATTGTCGGCGAAGACATTGGTCTTGCCGGCCTTGTCCCACACCGAGATATGGGCATGGCAGCCATTGCCGGTCAGGCCCTGGAAGGGTTTTGGCATGAAGGTCGCGCGCAGGCCGTGCTTCTCGGCGATCGACTTGACCATGAATTTGAAGAAGGAGTGCTTGTCGGCGGTGGCCAGCGCATCGTCGAAGGCCCAGTTCATCTCGAACTGGCCGTTGGCGTCCTCATGGTCGTTCTGGTAGGCGCCCCAGCCGAGCGCCAGCATGTGGTCGCAGATCTCGGCGATGACATCGTAGCGCCGCATCACCGCCTGCTGGTCGTAGCAGGGTTTTGATGCCGTATCGTATTCGTCGGAGATTGCTTTGCCGTCAGGCGAGATCAGGAAGAACTCGGCCTCGACACCGGTCTTGATATGCATGCCGTCGCTGGCAGCCTCTGCGATCAGCCGCCTCAAAGTGTTGCGTGGCGTCTGGTCGACCTCTTTGTCGTCCATGATGCAATTGGCGGCGACCCAGGCGACCTCGGGTTTCCACGGCAGCTGGATGACCGAATCCGGATCCGGCACCGCCAGCATGTCGGGATGCGCCGGCGTCAGGTCCAGCCAGGTGGCGAAGCCGGCAAAGCCGGCGCCGTCCTTCTGCATGTCGGCGATCGCCTGCGCCGGCACCAGCTTGGCGCGCTGCCCACCGAACAGATCGGTGTAGGAAATCATGAAATATTTGACGCCGTTCTTCTTGGCGAAAGCGGCGAGATCGTTCCCCATTATAGTTCCTCGCTTCGGTATTTTGGATGGTGTCTTAGAAGCCGTTCTTCCCCGGTATCCAGTTGGTGCCGGCGAGCGGCACGCCGGCCATGGCGGCGGCTTCGATGGTGAGCGCGACGAGATCCTCGGGCTCGAGATTGTGCAGGCTGTTCTTGCCGCAGGCTCGGGCAATCGTCTGCGCTTCCAGCGTCATCACCTTCAAATAGTTCGCCAGACGTCGCCCGGCCGCGATCGGGTCGACCCGCTTCATCAGTTCGGGGTCCTGCGTGGTGATGCCGGCCGGATCGCGCCCCTCGTGCCAGTCGTCATAGGCGCCGGCGGTGGTGCCGAGCTCGTTATACTCGGCCTCCCACCGCGGATCGTTGTCGCCAAGCGCGACGAGCGCGGCAGTGCCGATCGACACCGCGTCGACGCCGAGCGCCAGCGCCTTAGCGACATCGGCGCCGTTGCGGATGCCGCCGGAGACGATCAACTGCACCTTGCGGTGCATGCCGAGATCCTGCAGCGCCTGCACCGCCGGCCTGATGCAGGCAAGCGTCGGCTGGCCGACATTCTCGATGAAAACTTCCTGCGTCGCCGCCGTGCCGCCCTGCATACCGTCGATCACGACGACATCTGCGCCCGATTTCACCGCAAGGGCGGTGTCGTAATAGGGCCGCGCGCCGCCGACCTTGACGTAGATCGGCTTTTCCCAGTCGGTGATTTCGCGCAGCTCCAGGATCTTGATCTCGAGATCGTCGGGACCGGTCCAGTCGGGATGCCGCGAAGCCGAGCGTTGGTCGATGCCCTTGGGCAGCGTCCGCATCTCGGCGACGCGGTCGGAGATCTTCTGGCCGAGCAGCATGCCGCCGCCGCCGGGCTTGGCGCCCTGGCCAACCACCACCTCTATCGCATCGGCCCGGCGCAAATCGCGCGGGTTCATGCCATAGCGCGACGGCAGATATTGGTAGACCAGCATCTTGGAATGACCGCGCTCTTCCTCGGTCATGCCGCCGTCACCGGTGGTGGTCGAGGTGCCGGCCAGCGTCGCGCCGCGTCCCAGCGCTTCCTTGGCCGGGCCGGACAGCGAACCGAAGCTCATGCCGGCGATGGTGATCGGAATCTTCAACTCGATAGGCTTCTTGGCATGGCGCGAACCCAGCACGACGCTGGTGTCGCAGCGTTCGCGATAGCCTTCGAGCGGATAGCGCGAGATCGAGGCGCCAAGGACCAGCAGGTCGTCGAAATGCGGCAGCTTGCGCTTGGCGCCGCCGCCGCGGATGTCATAGATGCCGGTCGCCGCGGCGCGGCGGATCTCGGAAAGCGTGTAGTCGTCGAAGGTCGCGGATTTGCGCGGCGTCGTCGGCGGGTTGCGATAGGTCATTTTGCCTCAATATGCGTCGGCATTGTCGATATTGAAATTGTAGAGCGTGCGCGCCGAGCCGTAGCGCTTGAACTCGGCCGGCTTGACACCGGTCACGCCGGCGCGGTCGAGCAGGCCTTGCAGCAACTCCAGATGCTCGGGCCGCATCTCCTTGGCGATGCAGTCGGCGCCAAGGCTGTCGACCTTGCCGCGCACGAACAGCCGCGCCTCGTAGATGGAATCGCCCAGCGCATCGCCGGCATCGCCCAGCACCACCAGATTGCCAGATTGCGCCATGAAGGCCGACATATGGCCGATATTGCCATGCACGACGATGTCGATGCCTTTCATCGAGATGCCGCAGCGCGACGAGGCATTGCCTTCGATGACCAGCAATCCGCCCCGTCCGGTGGCGCCGGCATATTGGCTGGCGTCGCCCTTGATGGTGATGGAGCCCGACATCATGTTCTCGCCGACGCCCGGCCCGGCCGAACCGTGGACGGTGATCGCCGCGCCATCGTTCATGCCGCCGCAATAATAGCCGACGCTGCCGCGCACATCGATGGTGACCGGCTGGTCAACGCCGACCGCGACCGAGTGGCTGCCTTTCGGATGGAGCACCTCCCAGGCGGTTTCGTTCGAACCCGGCGTCAGATTGTGGAGCGCCTGGTTGAGCTCGCGCAGCGACATCGCGTCGAGGTCGAAGACACGTGATGCCTGACTCTGGGCATTGTCGTGAGCTGCCGTCTTTGAAAGCTTGGTTGCCGGCATCAGCTCAATGCTCCCAGAAATAGACGGTAGCAGGCTCCGGTTCCCAGACCCTCGCATTGTCTATGCCGGGCAGTTTGGTGAGCGCGCGATATTCCGAGCCGAAGGCGACATACTGGTCGGTCTCGGCCATCACGGCGGGCTTGCAGGCGATCGGATCGCGCACCACGCCGAAGCCGTTCTTGGTGCCGACGACGAAGGTGAAGAAACCGTCGAGATCGCTGAGCGTGCCTTCCAGCGCCTCGCCGAGATTCTTGCCATGCGCCATCTGCGAGGAGAGATAGGCGGCCGCCACTTCGGTGTCGTTCTCGGTCTCGAATGTCATTCCTTCGCGGATCAGCTCGCGCCGGACATTGTTGTGGTTGGATAGCGAACCATTATGCACCAGGCACTGGTCGGCGCCGGTCGAGAACGGATGCGCGCCCATCGTCGTCACAGCCGATTCCGTCGCCATTCGGGTATGGCCGATGCCATGCGTGCCGGTCATGTGGCGGACGTCGAAACGCTCGACCACGGCTTCCGGCAGGCCGACTTCCTTGTAGATTTCCACCACGTCGCCAGCGCCCATGGTGCGGATATCGGGCCTCAGCGCCTGGATCGCCTCACGCGCCTCGTCGATCTTGTCGGGCCTGGTCCTGACGACCGCATGCGTCGACTTTACCGCCACGCTCACCGGCACGCCGATGGCCTTGGCGAGTTCGGTATCGAGACCGCGGAAATCGCGTTCCGGCTTCGCCGACTGGATGGTGATCTTGGCCTCGTTGCCGGTCGGGGCGCCATAGATGGCGATACCGGCGCTGTCGGGACCGCGGTCGCTGAGCGAGATCAGCATCTCCGAAAGCATCGCGCCAAGCTTGGGCTCCAGCGCCTTGTCCTTCAAGAAAAGTCCGACGATTCCACACATGTCAGCCTCCGATGGTGAGTGTGATTTCGGTGCTACCAGCTTCACGGGACTTATTCAACTCACATGAAAGTTTTTTTCATAAGAAACAAATCGCCTGGCGCGACAAGGCGCCAGGCGACCGGGCACAACCCTAATAGCGGTCGATCGCCTCTCTTGTCTCGTCTCCGCTCCGGTCCGCGGCCATATCGGCCTCGATTTCAGCGTTCTCGTGGCGCGTCTGGAGGACGTGCCAGCCGATCCAGAAAACGAGGCCGATGATGACCATCAGCACTTCTGAACCCTGAAATGGGTAGATTGCGCCGACGTCCTTGAGGTCGACGGCCCAGCTTTCCATGCCATTGGTGGACATTGCGAGTTCTCCTGTCGGTTGGCTATTTGATCATGGCCTTTTCGGCAGATCCCACTTCGCGCACCGATGCCTCGAACGCATGGTTGAGGGCAAAGTCGACGCCCTCGAGTTCGACCTTGGCAGGCACACGCAGCAGGTTCATGCTGTTAAGGATCTTGCAGACAACAAAGGTGGGGATGAAGCCGAGCGCGAACATCAGCACCGCACCCGCGAAATTGCCAAGCGGATTGATGTGGGCGAAGCCCTCATAGGGTGAGGACGGCTGTCCCCACAGCATGAAACCCGCCACCACGACGCCGAGGAATCCGCCATAGCCGTGCACGGCAACGGCGCCCACCGCATCGTCGATCTTGAAGCGGCGCTCGACGAAGTAGTGCAGCTTGTAGCAGATGCTGGGGACGATCGCGCCGATCAGCATCGCCTGGATCGGGTGATAGAGATCGTTGCCGGCCGAAGCCGAGATGACGCCGCAAAGCCCCATGGAGAACGTCCAGAACGGGTCGCCCTTGGAGACGATATAGCCGGCCATCATCCCGCCCGACAACGACATCAGGAAGTTGAAGGTGATCGCCGAGAGCGTGGTCGGCGCAAGATAGATGTTGGTCGCCGTCCAGGTGTCGCCGGTGATCTGGCCGGCAATCGTGGCCGGGCTGATCAGTGGAATGTTGCACGCGGCATAGAAGCCCCAGAAGCCGGTGTAGATCAGGAACAGCCCGATCGTCACCAGCCAAACATTGTGAGGCGGGATGTCTCTGGCCGTGCCGTCAGGCCTGAACTTGCCAATACGTGGTCCCAGCACGATAAGGAAGGCGAGCGCCGCGCCGCCCGCGATCGCGTGCACGACGCCCGATGCATAGGCGTCGTGATAACCCCAGAGCTTCACCATCCAGCCTTGCGGATGCCAGCCCCAGGACGCGTCGAGAATCCACAGCACCGAGCCGATCAGCACCGCGACGATCCAGAACGCACCCGAACGCGCGCGTTCTATAATTGAACCGGAGATGATCGAAGCCGTCGTGATGGAAAACAGCAGGAAGGCGCCCCAGAACACGCCGTTGAGGCGATGCCAGAGCGCGGCCTCGGTTGGCGTTACCCCCGTCTCTCCCGGGCTGACGCCGGACAGGTGGGTGGCCATCAGCGGATTCCACGGTTCGGCGAAAGGTGCCGCAGCCAGCCCGCCCGGAACCATGCCCGGTCCGTTGGGAAACCCGAAATAGAGCCACCAACCGAAAAAATAGAATGTGACCGTGACGAGCGGGATCGCCATCGCGTTCTTCATGAGCGTTTTCAGGTGATTGCGCCGGCGTGATACCCCCACCTCGTAGGTGCAGAACCCGACGTGGATGAGGAACATCATGACGATGGTCACCCAATAATAGAATTCCGTGAAAATGGTCGTTAGAGCGTTGAGATTCCCTTCCACTTTATGTCCCCTCTCTTCAGCTGAGTTCCTTGCCTCCTAGTAAAACTTTTTGCATCTTAGTATTGCGCGCTTTTGGAGTTTTGAGTCAATATGGCGCGACCGTTACGAGGCCTCCACTGGCCTGAAACGGCGAAACGTCAGCAAATTGTGTGAGGGAGAAGCAAGTCCATGACGGCATCCTGGAGATTTTCGACCCTGGCGGATCGCCATCGCGCGCTCGGCTCGAAGCTCGAAGACTGGAGCGGCATGGGCACCGCCTGGACCTACGACAAGGACGCCGACGAGGAGTACATCGCCATCCGCACCAAGGCCGGGCTGATGGATGTCTCAGGCCTGAAAAAAGTCCACATCACCGGGCCGCACGCCTCGCATCTGATCGATCTCGCCACCACCCGTGACGTAGAAAAGATCTATCCCGGCAAGTCAGCCTATGCTTGCATGCTGAACGAGGCGGGAAAATTCACCGACGACTGCATCCTCTATCGCACCGGCCCGAACTCCTGGATGGTCGTGCACGGTTCGGGCACCGGACATGAGGAATTGCAGCGCGCTTCCGTCGGGCGCGATGTCTCGCTGCGCTTCGACGACAATCTGCACGACCTGTCGCTGCAGGGTCCGACCGCTGTCGACTATCTGTCGAAACATGTGCCGGGCATTCGCGATCTGCCCTATTTCCATCATATGCAGACGCAGCTGTTCGGCTTACCCGTGATGATCTCGCGCACTGGCTACACCGGCGAGCGCGGCTACGAGATCTTCTGCCGCGGCCAGGACGCCGGCACGATCTGGGACAGGATCCTTGACGAGGGCAAGGGGGCCGGCATCATTCCCTGCCGCTTCACCACCCTCGATATGCTGCGCGTCGAAAGTTATTTGCTGTTCTACCCCTACGACAATTCCCAAAAGTATCCGTTCGACAATGAAGGCCCCGGCGATACGCTTTGGGAACTCGGCCTCGACTTCACCGTAAGCCCCGGCAAGACAGGCTTTCGCGGCGCCGAGGAGCACTACCGTCTCAAGGGCAAGGAACGCTTCAAGATCTATGGCGTGCTGCTCGACGGCAAGGAGCCGGCCGATGAAGGCGCGCCGGTCTATCGCGATGGCAAAAAGGTCGGCGTGGTGACCTGCGCCATGTATTCGCCGCTGGTCAAGAAATCGATGGGCATCGCCAGGCTCGATGTCGACTGCGCCGTCAAGGACACCAAGCTCGAGATTCGCAACAAGGGCGGCGCCATCAAGGCCACCGCCCAGCCGCTTCCCTTCGATGATCCGAAGAAGGCCAAGCGCACGGCGAAAGGCTGAGGCATAGTCAAAGGCGAGCGGTTCGAGGCATAAACAGAGAATGGCAGCCAAAAGTATCATTAGCCGGCCCGTTTACGGAACCTTGTCTCCGCAGCCGGGCAAGCACCATCTTTTCATCGCGGATGCAGAGGGGGCGCTCGCAATAACGGACATGGCCGCCAAGGCGCCCGTCGGGTTTTTTGACGGCGCCCACATCATCTTCATCCCCGGTCCTGACGGCCAGCATGTCGCGGCGCTCGAGGCGCTGAAGCCGGCGCAGTTCTACCAGGGCTATTCCTTCGCCAGTGCCCTGCCACGGTTGAAACAAACGCTGGCCAATGCGCATATGGGACTGCGCCTCTATCTCGCAGGCACCGAAGGGTTGATCGGCCAGGCCATGCAGGTTGCGCTCGAAGCCGGCATCGACCACACCTCGATGCAAACCGAACATCGCGGCTCGCTGGCGCGGCGCATGCAATGCGTTCATTGCAAGGGTATCACCGAAAACGTGACGACGCAGCCGGCGACCTGTTCGCATTGTGGCCTGCTTCTTCTGGTACGCGATCATTACTCGCGGCGTCTTGCGGCCTTCCAGGGTGTCTGCATCAATGCCGAGGATCGTAGCGAAATTCCTCCCACGGAGGAGATATTTCGATGAGCACCGGCACCACCAAGCTTGATGTCGTCGTCTCCGATGTCGTCCCGGTCAACGATCTGGTGACGCGCTTCCATTTTCGCCGGCGTGACGGCGAGCTTTTGCCGACCTTTTCCGGCGGCGCCCATGTCGTGGTCGAGATGCGCGATGGCGAGCGGACCAGGCTCAATCCCTATTCGCTGATGGGCTCGCCGCTCAATACCAGCGAATACACGATCTCGGTGCGTCGCGACGATGTCGGCCGCGGCGGCTCGCTGTTCATGCATCGGAGCGTCAAGCCGGGCCTGGAAATGGTGATCAGCTACCCGGTCAATCTGTTCTCGCTCGATCTGCGCGCCAAAAAACACCTGATGCTGGCCGGCGGCATCGGCATCACCCCGTTTATGGCGCAGACCGCGCAGCTGGCGGCGGAAGGCGGCAATTTCGAGCTGCACTACACGTGCCGCACCGCCTCGCTCGGCACCTATGCCGATGTGCTGAGGGAGCGTTACGACCGCCGCGTCAGGCTCTATCACGACGATCGTGAGGAGCGCATCGATCTCGACCGGCTCCTATCCTCGCAGCCGCTCGGCACGCATCTCTATGTCTGCGGTCCATCCGGCATGATCGGCTGGGTTCGCGATCGCGCCGCGGCCTTGGGCTGGCCGTCGGAAACCGTGCATTTCGAGCATTTCGCGGCACCGCAGCCCGGCGCTCCCTTCGACGTGACGCTGGCCCTCACCGGCAAGACGATCCGCGTCGACGAGCAGCAGAGCCTGCTCGAAGCTATCGAGGCGGCCGGCGTCGATCCGCCCTATCTCTGCCGCGGCGGCGTCTGCGGCCAGTGCGAAACCAACGTCATCTCGCATGACGGCAAATTCATCCACAATGATCACTGGCTGAGCGAGGAAGACCATCGTTCCGGCTGCAAGATCATGCCGTGCGTGTCGCGCTTCGAGGGCCGGTCGCTGGTCTTGGAAAGATAGGAGGCGAGCTTGGGAATCACCTTTCGCAAGGAAACGTTCCGCGACGATTTCAGCTTCAGGAACAGCCCGGAGCACATCAGGCGGTTCCCGTTCCCGTTCCACGAAGACAGCTACATGTATGCGGTCAACATCGAGCCGCATGTTGTCGGGCCGAAGGGCAGCGTGCTGGAGAACCTGATCGACGTCGACGAGCACTATGTCGCCGAGATGCAGGACCGCGCTTTGGTGCTGGCCGAGGACCCGCTGCGCTGCCAGTCGCTACCGCACATGACGCTGGCCGGCTGGGACCTGCTCGAACTCCTGATGGAGCAGCAGGCGCTGGGTTATCCCGAGCATTTCACGCTGACTCGCGACGGCGACCGCTGGCGCTGGATCAACCGGCCGCTCGGCATCGACGACACCTTCACCTTCGGCGATGTCTCGACACTGCCTTACGGGCCGATGGAATACATCACCCGGCAGAGCCAGGGCGATTTCTGCATCCTCGACCAGCGCGACGGCAATCTGTGGATGGACGCCGGCATGGTCACCACCCAGGCCGACTGGTCGCTCGATTTCGACATCGGCATGAATTTCTTCGAATGGCACGCGCCGGTGCCGCTGGCCCATGAGAAGGGCATATTCGTCCGGGCGCTGAAATTCCTCACCAATATCCAGCAGGGCAAGCCGGCACGGCGGCTGAACTGGACCATGACCATCAATCCGCGTCTCGATACCAGCCCGGAAAATTACCACAAATGGGGACCGGACCGGACGACTGTGACGCCGGAGAATGTCGGCGACAAGGTGCATCTGCGCGTCGAACTGCAGAGCTTCTGGCGGCTGCCACGCTCCAACGGCATCGTCTTTCCGATCCGCTGCTACCTGATCAAGATGGACGAACTGGTGACGCAGCCGAAATGGGCGCGGCGCCTGCACCGCGTCATCCGCGACCTGCCCGAGGAACTCGCCACCTACAAGGGGCTGACCCGCTATCGCCCGACACTGGTCGAATGGCTGTCGAAGCTGGATGACGGCAGCCCGACGTCACCGGGGTTTGGGCCGGACTGAGTTTGATCTACAGTGTTTGCGCTGCCCATCACCGGGCAAGCGTTGCTCGCGCCGGTCATTGTGGGGCGATGGCAGATTTGAACCGGAGTTCTAATGATGCCAGTTGTTCAAGAAGAGCCTTCGCCCTCGCATCCTGAAGAAATCAAATCAGTTTTCGATCTGCGGGTAGGGAAGCACATTACCTTGCAGGGCAGTGCCAGGATAACACCGGCAGGCGTGATCTGCACCGGGATCGCGGTCGCCGCCATGACGCTTGCGCTCGGGTATCTTGCCTCGTCAACCAGGCGTCGCAGGCATTAAGTGCCCAATAAATAGCCCCTGTTGGGCCTCAACCCGCGCTGTTCTGCGGATAGCAGATGATCGAGAGGTAGCGCATCGGCAGCCGTGTGAGCTGTTCCGGCCCGTGCGGCGCGTCGGCGTCGAAGAACAGGCTGTCGCCGGGCTTCATCGGATAGAGATTGCTGCCGTGGCGGTAAACCACCTCGCCTTCGAGCATATAGAGGAACTCCATGCCCTCGTGCTGGAAGGTCGGGAATACATCCGAATCCTCGGTCAGCGTGATCAGATAGGGTTCGACGACGACACCGCTGGTGTTGGACCCGATATGGCCGAGCAGATTGTACTGGTGGCCGGCGCGCGTGCCGCGGCGCTCGACATCGAGCCCTTCGCCGGCCTTGACGAAGACAGCGCTGCGCTCCTCCTCGAAGCGGCGGAAGAAGGCGGTGACGGGAACGCCGAGCGCCCGCGACAGCGCCTGCAGCGTCGTCAGCGACGGCGAGGTGATGCCGTTCTCGATCTTCGACAGCATGCCGAGCGAAATATCGGTGGCGACCGCCAGGTCGGCGACGGTGATGCCGAGCTTCTTGCGGAACGCCCGCACCTCGCGGCCGATCGCGACTTCCAGCACCTTTTCACGGGTGTCGCGAATGGCGTGCGGGTTTTGGGTGAGTGGTGTGCGGATGGTTCGCCCGTCGGCGGCCTTAGGTAAGGGCTTGGCCTTGGCCGCGGCAATGCCAGGCTTGGACTCTGAAGACTTTTTCGTCATGTCGCCGCCCCGAACCCTGTGGATTTATTTCACTCGAGGTGAACATATTCGTTGCCGATACATGAGCGCAACCGCCGCAACAAGCCCCGCGTGGCGGATTGCGCGGTTTTCCCGATGTTTGGTCCGCGATCGCTTTTCCCCGAAAGTTGCGATCGCACAACGCTGTTTCGATGAAGACCTGTTGACAGCACGGGAGCGCCAATTACTGTCCCTGTCAGTGAAATTTGTTTCGTAAGAGCAATTCCAGGAAAAATGTGAAACGGTTTTTCCGGGAAAAGCTCGTGACGCTTTCCATTGGGAATTGCGTCGAGACAAAAGTCGAAATCAGAACGGGAGGTCCGCAATGAAAAGTCGTGTTGCCGTCATTGGTGCCGGACCGTCCGGTATGGCCCAGCTCAGGGCCTTCAAGTCAGCGGCCGACAAGGGCGCCGATATTCCCGAAGTGGTCTGCTTCGAAAAGCAGTCCGACTGGGGCGGCCTGTGGAACTACACCTGGCGCACCGGCCTCGACGAGCATGGCGATCCGGTCCACGGCTCGATGTACCGTTACCTCTGGTCGAACGGACCGAAGGAGTGCCTGGAGTTCGCCGACTACACCTTCGAGGAGCATTTCGGCCGCCCGATTGGCTCCTACCCGCCGCGCGCCGTGCTGTGGGACTACATCAAGGGCCGCGTCGAAAAATCCGGCGTGCGCAAATGGGTGCGCTTCAACAGCCCGGTGCGCATGGTCACGTTCTCGGACCAGACGAAGAAATTCACCGTCACCGCGCATGACCGCGCCAACGACGTCACCTATTCGGAAGAGTTCGATAATGTCGTCGTCGCCTCGGGGCATTTCTCGGTGCCCAATGTGCCTTATTTCGAGGGCTTTTCGACCTTCAACGGCCGCATCCTGCACAGCCACGATTTCCGCGATGCCATGGAATTCAAGGGCAAGGACATATTGATCATCGGCCGCTCCTATTCGGCCGAGGACATCGGCTCCCAATGCTACAAGTATGGCGCCAAATCCATCACCTCCAGCTACCGCTCCAAGCCGATGGGCTTCAAATGGCCGGAGAACTGGAAAGAAGTGCCGCTGCTGCAAAAGGTCGTCGGCAAGACCGCGCATTTCAAGGATGGCACCACCAGGGAGGTCGACGCCATCATCCTGTGCACCGGTTATCTCCATTCCTTCCCGTTTCTCACCGACGATTTGAAGCTCAAGACCGCAAACCGCATGTGGCCGGACGGGCTCTATGAAGGCGTCGTCTGGGAGAAGAACCCGCAACTGTCCTATATCGGCATGCAGGACCAGTTCTACACCTTCAACATGTTCGATGCGCAGGCCTGGTTCGCCCGCGACGTCATCATGGGCCGCATCAAGCTGCCTTCGGCAGAGGCGATGGCGGAGCACGGCGCGAAATGGCGCGCGCGCGAGGAGACGCTCGAAGACGCCGAGCAGATGATCTGGTTCCAGGGCGACTACACCAAGGAATTGATGGACCAGACCGATTATCCCGGCTTCGACGTCGAGGCAGTCAACCAGACCTTCATGGAATGGGAACACCACAAGGTCGAGAACATCATGACCTTCCGCGACAATGCCTATCGTTCGTTGATGACCGGTACGATGGCGCCGCTGCACCATACGCCCTGGCTGCAGGCGATGGACGATTCGATGGAGAGCTATCTCGAGGTGAAGGGGGTTGCGGCGGAGTAGCAGTTTTCGCGCTCTGAGCCACGGCGCCTGTCAGGCTGGCGCCACGAACCAACCATGGCGGCTTTCGACATGCACGGCCTGTGTGGGCTGCGGGAAGAATGGGTCTGCGAAACAGCCCACGGCTACGGCAAGGCAGAGATGAAAAACAAGCGGTCCAAACCCTGTTCCTCAATCGCTTGCTCGATGCCCGAGATGAACCGGGCCGAGCGAGCCTTGGATTCCAAGTTTCACCTCAGTCCCAATCCAGATAACAGACGCGGAAATTTTCCACCTTGACCGAAGCATTGCGATCCAAAATTTGCAGCAACGGTTTTCCGCCATAAAACGAGGCCCACTGCGGAAAGGTGCTCTTGGTGCCAATGATATAATCGCAGTGGGAAAGTGCGAAAAGGTCGCTCACCGGAGATTTGGTGCCGAGCCCGACCGTCAGGCCGGGAAATTCTCCGGCGTTGCGCCGTTCGTCGCTGCAGACCAGAAAAGATACCCGACGGTCGGGAAATTGCGTCACGAGGTCGCGCATCCATGCGGCGTAACATTCAACCGGGTAAAAATACTTGCCGCCCTTCCAGCCGCGATAATCGCCGTGACGAACGTGAACGCCAATGACGATGTCGGCATCGCGCCGTAACGGCTCCACGACTTCGCGGCTGGCTTTTTCAAACGTCCCCAACGGCCGGAAATAGGCGCGGATTTTATCGCCATGCTTCTGAACCAGATTCGGCGCACGAAATCGCCAATCATGCACGAAAACGATTTTAGCCGGGCGGATTTTCTCCTGAACTTCCGGGCTGTCCAGATACGTGATGAATTGCCCCTTGGTTCCACACAGCGTGACAACCCTCCGGCCCAAAACCGGAAAGCGATTAATCAGCACACTGACGTAGCGGGTGATGTGATAGAAAATGCGTGTCTTGCGGATGGTTGCGCCGACCCCGGGAATCCGGTCCGGCCAGCTTTTCCGCTGCGGCACCGGATACGCGCAGTGGACGTTCGCGCGCGTGGCTTCAAACAGATCGGCGTAGCTGTGAAAGGTGTAATTGACGACACGATCCCCTTGATCCTCCGCCAGCGCGATGACATTCGCGAAGAAGATCAGACGATTCGCCAAGCGTCCGCAACGGAGCCCGATGGAGAATAGCTTTTGTGTCTTTGGAGGTGGCATCGGGAAAGATTATCCCACGGTATACGGGTTCAACACAAACGTTCTTTGGCACCCGCCCAAACCGGTTCCAGACAATCCAGCTCTTTGTCGTAAGTGTCCTCCGAACCGCCCAGAGCGCAATCAGAATGCAGGCAAAAGAGCTGACCGCCACTGGCTGGAATGGCGGATCGGCCGCCTCATACCGGAGGACCGCTCCGACATCGCCATCGCCTCGCGGCTGCTCCCCTTAAGTGGCGCTGCTCATCTGTGGACTGGTGTTGATCTGGAGCTTCCTGCAACTGTCTCTGTGGCTGCCGATAAGCGCGGGATTTGGCCGGTAACCTTAAGTGGCGGGCGAGCCAGCTTTGAAGTAGGCGCGCAACGCCATCAAATTGGCGCTCTGTGGTCGTTCGCACCGAGCATTCCAACACCCGGCCATTGGCGGCAGCGAGCTGACTGAATTTTGACCCCAAGGGGGCGTCGTCTACTCCCGGTTAGCCCAATCTTGCCCTGGCCTTCGTCGTCCAGGCGTTGAACAGCCGGTCGGCGACGATGCCGATGAAGGCGATTGCCAAGCCGGCGACGATGCCGCGGCCGGAATCGGCCTTGGACAGCGCGATGAACACCTCCTGGCCGAGATCGCGGGTGCCGACCATGGCGCAGATGATGATCATCGCCAGCGCCATCAGGATCGTCTGGTTGACGCCGAGCATGATCTCCGGCAGCGCCAGCGGCAATTGCACGTGAAAGAAGGTCTGGCGCGGTGTGCAGCCCGAGACCTTGGCCGCCTCGATCAGCGCCGGCGGCACCTGCCGGATGCCGAGATTGGTGTAGCGGATGGCCGGCACCACGGCGAAGGCGACGGTGGCGATCATCGCGGTGACGTCGCCGACTCTGAATAGCATCACCACTGGAATGATGAAACAGAAGGACGGCAGCACCTGCAGCGTGTCGATGACGGGCGTCACGACTTTCTCGAAACGGTCGCTGCGCGCCGCCATCAGCCCGACGGGAATACCGATCAGGCAAGCGATGAAAGCCGAGATGCCGCAGAGATAGACCGTCGCCATTGTCTTTTCCCAGAGGCCGGTGACGGCGCAGAAGGCGGTCAGCGCCGCGACCAGGACTGCCAGGCGCAGACCGCCGAGTTGGTAGCCGGCAAGGCCGAGCAGGAACACCGCTCCCAGCCACGGAAAACCCTCGCAGAAGGCGCGCACCGGGTTCAGCACGTTGAGGATGAGCGCCACGCGGAAGGCCTCGATCGTGTCGAAGAAATTGAGCGTGATCCAGCTCACCGCTGCCTTCCACAGCGGCGCGGTGGTGAGGGTCATCGCCTTCGGCAGTGCCGCGAAGGCCGGCACGAACAGGCCGAGCAGCGTTGTGATGGCTAGGATGGCGATTGCCAACGTCAGATTGGGATAGCGCCGCCAGAAGTTCTGGCCGGCCTCCTGGTGGACACTGCCCTTTGCCTGCTTGCGCGCCATGGCCTGGCTAAGCCGGTCGAGCGCGATGGCCAGCGCGACGATGGCCAGGCCGGCTTCCATGGCCTCGCCGACCTTCAGCGCCCTGAGCGCCAAAAGCACGTCGTAGCCGAGACCGCCGGCGCCGATCATCGAGGCGATGATCACCATGTTCAGCGCCAGCATGATGACCTGATTGACGCCGACCATCAGCGTCGGCCGCGCCGACGGCAACAGCACCTTCCACAGTTTCTGCCGCGCCGTGCATCCGGCCATCTCGCTGAAATCGTCGATTTCGGATGGCACCCTGGACAGGCCGAGCATCGTCGCCCGCACCATCGGTGGCGTCGCGAAAATCGCGGTTGCGATCATCGCCGAGACCGGGCTGTTGCCGAACAGAAGCAGCATGGGGATGAGATACGCGAAGGTCGGGATCGTCTGCATCAGGTCGAGGGCAGGGGAGATGACGAGCCTCTCGGCCCAGGGTTTGCGCCAGGCCCAGATGCCGACGAACAGGCCGGTGACGATGCAGAACGGCACGGCGATGGAGATCAGCCCGAGCGTCAGCATGGCGCTGGTCCATTGCCCGAACAGCGCGATGTAGAGAAAACAGCCGCCGACCAGCGCGCCGAGTTTCCAGCCGCCGGCGGCGCGTCCGGCGAGATATGCGGCGGCGCAGACGCCGACCCAGGACAGGCGCGGCAGGACGACCATATCGGCGCCATGGCCGATCTTGAAATTCTTGGCCAGAAGATTGAGCGCGAAATCGAGCGGGACGCCGAGCACGGCGGTGATCGAGCGCGTCAGCCAGGAGAAGTTCGACTTGATCCAGCGCATCAGCGCGCTGACCCAGTCGGCGATCGGAACCACCGCCTCAGTCGGATAGTTGACGGCCCACGGCACGCTATCCCGCAGCAGGAACACGACCAGCACGGCGCCAAGCGCTGCGGCCCAGATCGCCAGCCAGCGTTGAACTGGCGGCCTGGATGCGCCGGCGCTTGCCATCACCGTCATGTGCCGGCTCTCGGGCGCTCTATGCCGGCCAGCAGATCGATCACCGCTTGCGGCGTCACTTCGCCGATCGGCTTGCCGGTGCCGTTGACCACCGCGAACGGCTTGCCGGCGGCAACGATATCAGCCGAGAAGCTCGATATTCTGGCATCCGGCGCCACCGTGCCGCCATGCTCGGAGCCATCGCAGGCGCGCATCAAGCTGCGCGCCGAGATCACCTTGGCGCGGTGGACGTCGCGGGTGAATTCGGCGACGTAGTCGGTCGCTGGATTGACCACCAACTCCTCCGGCGTGCCGATCTGGATGACCTCGCCGTCCTTCATGATGGCGATGCGGTCGGCCAGCCGGATCGCCTCGTCGAAATCATGGGTGATGAAGACGATGGTCTTGTGCAGCATGGTCTGCAGCCGCATCAGCTCATCCTGCATCTCGCGGCGGATGAGCGGGTCGAGCGCCGAGAACGGCTCGTCGAGGAACCAGACTTCCGGCTTGGTGGCGAGGCTGCGGGCGATGCCGACGCGCTGCTGCTGGCCACCGGAGAGTTCGCGCGGATAGAAATGCTCGCGGCCGCGCAAGCCGACAAGCTCGATCACTTCGCGCGCGCGCGCTTCGCGCGTCGGCCGGTCCTGCCCCTGAATGCCTAAGGGAAAGGCGATGTTTTCCAGCACGTTGAGATGCGGCAACAGCGCAAAATTCTGGAACACCATGCCCATGCGGTGGCGTCTGAGCTCGATCAGCGCGGCATCGGAAATCTTGAGCAGATCCTTGCCCTCGAATTCGACCTTGCCATGCGTCGGTTCGACCAGCCGCGACATGCAGCGCACCAGCGTCGACTTGCCCGACCCGGAAAGCCCCATGATGATGAAGATCTCGCCTTGGCGGATTTCGAGGTCGACGGCGCGCACCGCTCCCACCAGTCCGGCAGCCGTGACCTCCGCCATGCTGGCCTTGCCGTCGCGCTGGCGGATGAAATGCGCCGCGTTCGATCCGAACAGCTTCCAGACATTGCGGCAGGCAAGCTTTATCGGCCGGGCATCCTTGCCGGCTGTCTTCGGGTCCTGTTCAGTCGCTTCGTTCATGCAGTCGTCCTTCTGGAATAGCGAATGGGATCCAGCCGGATGGCTGGATCCCGCAACGTCCAGTCGGAACGATTACTCCGCCCAGGCTTTCCAATCGGCTTCGTGAGCCGCGATCCAGGCAGCGGCGACGTCTTCCGGCGTCTTGCCATCGAGATCGATCTCGCCGCTCATCTTGTTGAGCTCGTCGGTGTCGACCGTGTAGGCCTTCGCCACCTTGTAGGCGACCGGCCATTTGTCCTTCATGCCGGCCCAGGAATATTTCCAGATCTCGCCATGCGGCTTGCCGCAGTCATATTTGGCGTCGGGGTTGGTGCCCCATTTCGGATCGCTGTAGCACTCCGGCGTGTATTCGGGGAATTCGACCCATTCGCCCTTGTACTTGGCTGGCGCCCAGTGCGGCGAATAGACCCACAGCATGATGGGCGCCTTGCGCTGATAGGCTGAATCGAGTTCCGCGAACATCGCCGCGTCGGTGCCGGCATGGATGACGGTGAAGGGCAGTTTCAGCGCCTCGACGCGTTCGTCGTCAAAGCCTTCCCAGGTTACCGGGCCACCGAGATAACGACCCTTCGGCGCCGTTTCGGCCGTCGAGAAGGCCTCGGCGCATTTGGGGTCCTTCAGCGCTTCCCAGTTGGGCAGGCCGGGGCATTTCTCCTTCATGTATTCGGGAAACCACCATTCTTCCTTGGCCTTGGGTCCGAGCTTGCCGAGGCGTTCGGTCTGCCCGGTCGCATCGGAGGCCTTCATGGCTTCGCCGGCGGTCGTGTCCCAGAACTCCATGCCGACATCGAGGTCGCCATTGGTGAGGCCGGTGGTCAGGCTGGAGAGATAATCGGCGGTCGGGTACTCGACCGTGTAGCCGAGCTTTTCAAGGATGCCGCCGAGGATCTTGGCGTTCAGGTTGACGCTGGTCCAGTCGAACAGCGCGATCTTGATCGGGTCGTTGGATTCTGGCGCGGCCGCTTGCGCCACCGGCGTCAGTGCGCTTGCGGCGGCAAGTGCGAGGGCTCCCATTGATACCCTGGAAATAATGCTCCGAAGTGACATGCTTGTTCTCCTGTCAAGCTCTGGTGAAGATTCGTTCCCGTCTCGCGTCTTTTTCTGATTGTGTTGGAAAAACTGGTCGCTGCGCAAGGCCTTGGCGCCACAATGCTATCGCCACCGATGCCGGCGCGGAAGGGTGATGCCAAATCTGATGAGGATGTCGTGCGGGAACGGGCCGCGTCATGGCATCAGGTGGAGTACTGCGCAAGCAGTCGTCCGCGGATGGATCGTTGGTCGTGCGGTGCTCCGAAACCTGCGAGCCATCAAGATCCCATGATCTCAGGCCTGGCGAACCCCGAGATCCGCCGAAGCCGTTTCATGGGATGAAATTATATATACCAACATTCATATTGCGCAACGCATAAAGCTATTTCTGCGTGCAATTCGAACGGGATGGGATGTCCTCACTGGTGGCTCAGAAATAACCGTCCGACGCGGCCGTGGATTCCTTGGGAATTTCGACGCCGTCGACCAGGATCTTGTCGACCAGCTCGTGATGAAAGCACACCAGCCCCTTGATGCGCTCGGCCTCGTGCACCGGCTCGGGATAGTACCAGACGAGGTTCTCGTGGCGCTTCTTGGCCGTCGTCACGTGGTAATAGTTGGAGATGCCCTTGTAGGGGCAGCGCGAAATGTAGCGGCTGGGCGCGAACATATCGAGCCTGGTGTCAGAGATCGGCAAATAGTGACGCACCGGATGCCCGGTCTCGAACAGGAACACGCCGCGGCGGGAATCCGCCACCTGCTCGCCGTCGAGGATCACCTGCACGCGCCGTGACGAGGGCAGGCAGTCGACGCGGCGGAACGGGTCGCGGGCATGGACGAAGATTTCCTCGTCCTCCTCGAACCAGTGGCCCATCTTGCTCCAGTAGAAGGACATGTAGTCGGCTATCGGCGGGCAGCCCTTCACTGGGTCGAGATAGCGCCAGGCGCCGTCCTCGACCAGCGTGATGCCGGTGTTCAGCGAGTAGTGCGTGGCGACGCCCTTGAACGGGTCCTCCGTCGTCGTCCTGCTTGGCAGCAGGAACTCCTCGCGCACGTCGCCGACCGGAAAATAATAGACCGGCAGATGATCGGATTCGTAGAAGACTAGCGCCTTGGTCGTGTCGGCGATGGTCATCGAGCCGACCTGCACGCGCAGCCGCTTGGGGCAGGGCATGGTAAAGGCGACGTAGCCCGGTTCGAACTCATACTGCACGATGGTGTCGAGCAAGGGGAAATGCGGCCCGCGGCCGCGCAGATGGGACTTGCGAATGGTAGTCTCCCGTTTCTTTTCTTTTGCGATCGGGCGTTGGTGCGCGGTCATGATCAGCCTATGGACACGCGGTCGAGCAGCAGCCCGGCGGCGATCGGCGGCAGCCCGCTGACATTCTTGCGCACCGGCACCAGAAGGTCGGGGAAATAGCTGAAGATCACCGGCGTCTCGTCGAGCAGCAGTTTCTGGATGTCCGAGGCAGCGCTCTGTTGCGCACCGATATCGAGCGCCTTCAGATAGCTGGTGACCATGCCGTCATAGGTCGAATTCTTGAAGTGCGCCGCGTTCCACGGCCCGTCGCTGACCAGCGGGCTTTTCAGGAACACGTTCGGCACGCTGCGATGCGCGTAATCGGTGATGCCCAGTGGGCTGTCCAGCCAGTCCGATTGGCCGAACACCGCCTTCCCGTAATATTTGTCCTGGTCCTCGATGTTGAGCGAAATGCGGGCGCCGATCTCCTTGGCGAAGTTCTGGAACAATTGCGCATAGCCCGGGATGTCGGAATAGCGCAGCGTCGTCAGCGTCATGTCGAAGCCGCTGCCAAGTCCCGCCGCTTCGAGAAGCTGCTTTGCCTTGGCAATGTCCTGCGTGCGCTGCGGCACCGATTTGTCGGTCGCCGGGAAGGCCGGCGCGAACGGGCTGTCATTGCCGGTTGCCGCCATGCCGCGGCAGAGGCCATCGACCAGTTTGCTGCGGTCGATGCACAAGGCGAGCGCCTGGCGCACGCGCTTGTCGGTGAAGGGCGCCATGTCGCAACGCATGTGCAGTTGGCGATGCGCGGTCGAGGCGACGCGCAGGACGGTGATATCGGGGCTGTTCAGCACGACCTGGCTGACATCGAGCGGGACGGCATCGAGAAGGTCGACCTCGCCGGCCTGCAGTGCCAGGATGCGCGGCTGGACGTCGCCATAGAACTTGAATTCGAGGCGGTCTGGCAGCGCCTTCTCGCCCCAGTAATCGGGATTGCGGATAAAGGTCGCGCCGACCTTCGGCGTGTAGCTCTCCAGCCGGAACGGACCGGTGCCCTCGAAGGTCTTTTCGTAGTCGCCCTTGTAGCTCGCCGGCAAGATGACTGCGTTGTAATTGTCGATCGACACCGAATAGGGAAAGCTGCCGTTCGGCGCGTCGAGATGGAAGGCGACGGTATGGTCGTCGACCTTCCGGGTGCCGCCTTTCGACAGCAGTCCCTTGAACACCGAGAGCGCGTTGGACGAGCCGCTCGGGTCGGCCAGCCGGTCGAACGTCGCCACGACGTCGTCCGCCTTGAACTCCTCGCCATTGTGGAACTTGACGCCCTTGCGCAGCTTGAAGGTCCAGACACTGCCGTCCTCGTTCGGCGACCAGCTTTCGGCCAGCACCGGCTTCAATGTGAGGTCCGGCTGGGTGACGCAGAGAAACTCGGCGGTCTGGAAAACCAGCTGATAGCTGCCGCTGTCGTAATAGGTGACGGGATCGATGGCGCCGCCGGGCGTCGCGATCCCGGCGCGCACGGTGCCGCCCGGCTTGCCTTCAGCGTGCGCCTGCGGCGCGCCAAGGCCGACTGCCGAGGCGATGCCGCCGAGGAATGGCAGCGACAGGCCGAGCATGCTGCCGTGCCTGAGGAAATCGCGCCGACCGATCCTGCCGGCCAGCAACTCATCGATAGCGGAATTTTCGATTGCTGTGAGGTTTCGGCGGGCGGTATCGATCATTCTGAAATGCTTTGGCATGGCGGCATTCCTTGCTTATCGTGGGGCTCCGCCATCTAGTTCACTGTTGACCGCACCCGCAAAGCGATATTTTTTGATGGGGGTCATCGAAATTTTCGATGCAAGGGCTCGAACATGGACACCGAAAATCTGCGCAGCTTCCTCGAGGTTGCCGCCCATGGCAGCTTCACCGTCGCGGCCAACAGGCTCAACCTTGCCCAGTCCACGGTCAGCGCCCGGATCAGGGGTCTGGAAGAGCAATTGGGACGCCGGCTTTTCGTTCGCGACCGCGATGGCGTAGCACTTACCCCGGCAGGCCGGCAGTTCCTGCCGCACGCCTCCTCGATCACCCGAACCTGGGAGCAGTCGAGGCAGGACATCGCGGTTCCCGACGGCTATGAGACGCTGCTCAGGCTCACCGCTCCGGCCTATCTGTGGGACCACATCACGTCGCCCTGGATCGCCTGGATGCGCGAAAGGCGGCCGAACGTTGCGCTCAGGCTCGAGGGCAGTTTCCCCGACCTGGCGATCGACCAGATGGCCGAGGGCCTGCTCGACATCTGCATCCTCTATCTGCCGAGGCCGCATCCCGGCATTATCTACGAAACACTGGCGGTCGATCAGGTCGTCCTCGTCCAGCATGCCGAGCAGGTGGGGTCATGGACCGAGAATTACATTCTCATGGACTGGGGGCTGGAATTCCGCATCGAGCACGACCGGGCCTTTGCGGCGATGGTGACGCCGGCAATATCGGCCGGGCTGGTTTTCATCGGGCTTCAGCATGTGCTGTCGCAAAAGGCCGCCGCCTATCTGCCGCTCAGCGCGGTCAGCGGCCACATCGAGCGTGGCGAGTTGCGACGCATCGAGGCCGCGCCGGTCTTCCAGCGCCCGATCTATCTGGCCTATCCCTCGAACCCAACCTCGTCGGACATTCTCGATGTTGCCCTGGAAGGATTGCGGACGCTGGCAAAGGATTGGTCGGCAGGCGAGGGTTTTGCAGAAGGCGATCGTGCCTTCAGCATGGCGGACGCGCTGCCGGGCGCCTAGCCGTCATCAGGCTGGTTCCGGCTGGACGATCTTGTTCTGCAGTCTTTCCAGTTCGGCGTAGGGGATATGGCAGCGGATGGCATGTCCGGGTTCTGCCTCGCCGAGCGGCGGCTCCTGCGTCTCGCAGATCGGGCCGATCTTGCGCGGGCAGCGTGTGTGGAAGACGCAGCCGGATGGCGGATTGGAGGCGCTGGGGATTTCGCCGTCGAGGCGAATGCGTACGGTCTCGGTCTGGTCGAGCTTGGGCACGGCCGACAGCAGCGCTTCGGTATAGGGGTGATGCGGCCCGGCAAAGACATCTTCCGAGGGTCCGAGCTCCATGATGCGGCCGAGATAGAGCACGGCGATCTGGTCGGAGAGATAGCGCACCACGGCCAGATCGTGCGAGATGAAGATGTAGCTGACATCTTCCTTCGACTGCAGGTCGGCAAGCAGATTGAGGATAGCCGCCTGCACCGAGACATCGAGTGCCGAGGTCGGCTCGTCGCACACGACGATGCGCGGATCGCCGGCGAAGGCGCGGGCGATGGCGACGCGCTGCTTCAGCCCGCCCGAGAGCTGACGCGGCTTGAGAGCGAGGTGGCGCTCGGTCAGCCGCACCGAGCGGACGAGATCGTCGAGGCGTGCCTGCAGTGCGGCACCGCTCAAGCCCGCCAGCCGCTTCAGCGCGCGGCCAATGATATGCCGGATCGAATGCGAGCGGTTAAGTGCGGAGTCCGGGTTCTGGAAGACGATCTGCATGGCCTTGACCTGGTCGTCGCTGCGGCTTTCCAGCCGCGGCGCCAGTTGCTTGCCTTCGAGCTCGATCATGCCGCCTTCGTCCGGCGGGACCAGGCCAAGCAGCAGCCTGGCGAAGGTGGTCTTGCCGCTGCCGGATTCGCCGACCAGGCCAAGCGTCTCGCCGGGCCGCAGGCTGACCGAGACATCCTTGACCGCCCGCAGGGGGTGGCCATGGCTGGCATAGGTCTTGTTGAGGCCCTCGACGCGTAGCACCGCTGGCGCTACCACCTGTCGTGCCGGAGCGGCTATATTGCTCGGCGTGGCACGTGGCAGCGATTGCGCCTGTTCGTGATAGTGGCAGCGCGACAGCCGGCTCTCAAGGGCGCCGTCCAGCTCGTAGAGTGGCGGCGGCTCGGTGCGGCAGCGCTCGGTGGCGAGCGCGCAGCGGTCGGCGAAGGCGCAGCCTTTGATGTCGACGCCGATGCCGGGCAAAAAGCCCGGTATGGTGTCGAGCCGGCCCTGGTCCTTGCGCTGGCCGCCGCGCGGCAGGCAGCGCAGCAGCGCCACCGTGTAGGGATGGCGCGGATCGTTGAACACGTCTTGCGTCGAGCCTTCCTCGACCAGCATGCCGGCATAGAGCACGCCGACCCGGTCGCACATCTTCGAGACGACGGCGAGATTGTGGCTGATGAACAGGATCGAGGCCGACAATTCGTGGCGCAACTGCCCGATCAGGTCGAGCACTTCGGCCTCTACCGTGGCGTCGAGGCCGGTCGTCGGCTCGTCGAGGATCAGCATCGAGGGATCGTTGGCCAGCGCCATGGCGATCGCGACGCGCTGCTGCATGCCGCCGGAAAGCTGGTGCGGATAGCGCTGCATGACGCTCGCCGGATCGGAGATGCGCACGCGGTTGAGCATGGCGATCGCGCGATCCTCGGCTGCCTGTCCCGAGACGTTGGCAAGCTCAAAGATCTCGGTCAGCTGGCGGCCGATGCGGATCGACGGGTTCAACGCCTTGCCGGGATCCTGATAGACCATCGATACGCTTTCCGCACGCGCCCGCCGCAAGGCTTCGGCGTCGAGCTTCATCACATCCTGGCCGTCGAGTGCAATCGCGCCGCCGGTGATGGAGCCATTGCGCGGAAGATAGCGCACCACCGACAGCGCCACGGTGGATTTGCCGCAGCCGGATTCGCCGACCAGCCCATAGGCCTCGCCCTGGCCGATGGTGAGATTGAGATTGCGCAGCACCGCCCGGTTGCGGCCGCCGACACGGTAGGCGACCGAGAGATCGCGGAGTTCGAGCGCGTTGGCGGCCTTCCCAGTCATTGCCTTGGCGGGTTCAGTCATTGAACGCTCCATGGACGCCGTCCGCCGCCAGATTGACGCCGATCACCAGCGAGGCGATGGCCAGCGCATCGAACAGCACCGTCCACCAGAAGCCGCCACCGATCATGCCGTAATTGCTGGAGATCGAGAGCCCCCAGTCGGGTGACGGCGGCTGGATGCCAAAGCCCATGAAGGAGAGCGTGGCGACGGCGAAGATGGCATAGCCAAGCCGCACCGTCGTCTCGACGAGGATCGGCGGGATGACGTTGGGCAGGATCTCGACGAACATCGTATGCAGGGCGCTTTCGTGCCTGAGCTGGGCGGCAGCGACATAATCGAGCTCGCGTTCGGCAAGCACGGCCGAGCGCACCGTGCGCGCGATGATCGGCGCGAAGCTCAGGCCGATGACGACGATGACCGTCGTCTTGGAGGTGCCGAGCGCGACGATGGCGAGCAGCGCCACAATGACGACTGGTATCGCCATGAAGGCTTCGAGGATGCGGCTGATGACATCGTCAACGATGCCGCGGAAATAGCCGGTGAACAGGCCGAGCGCCGTGCCGGCTATGGTGGCGAGCAAGGTCGCCAGCGGTGCGACGGTGAGGATGTCGCGCGAGCCGACGATGACGCGCGAGAAGACATCGCGGCCGATCTGGTCGGTGCCGAACCAGTGTTCGGCCGAGGGCGGCGCCAGCGCGTTGATGATGTCGTCGGCCAGCGGATCGTAGGGTGCGAAATGTTCGCCAAACAGCGCGCAGGCAACCCAGAACACAACGATGGCGAGGCCGGTGAGGAAGGTGCCGGACCTCAGCAGCGAGAAAAAGACTTCCGCCAGCGGCCCGCGCCGGTTGGCATCGTTCGGCGCCGGAGCCGGAATGCCGGCGGAACTGTCGGTGGCGCTCATTGGTCTGTCCCCAGCCTTATGCGTGGATTGAGCACCGAGTAAAGAAAATCGGCGGCAAGGGTCGCCACCGCATAGACGATGCCGATGGTCAGGATGCCGGCCTCCAGCACCGGAAAATCCTTGCCGCGCGCGGCAGTGAAGATCAGCGAGCCGATGCCCTGGTAGCGAAACAGCGTCTCGATGACGACGAGGCCGCCGATGAGATAGCCGGTCTGGGTGGCGATGACGGTGATCGTCGGCAGCAGCGCATTGCGCAGCACATGGCGCCAGATCACCGTGCGCCATGGCAGGCCCTTGAGCACGGCGGTCCGGGTATAGTCGGAATCCAGCGCCTCGATCATGCCGGAGCGCGCCATGCGGGCGATGTAGCCGAACAGCACCAGAAACAGCGGCAGCGACGGCAGGATCAGGTAATAGAGCTGGGTGAAGAAGCCGGCATCTCTTGGCCATGCGGCCGAGATCGGCAGCCAGCGCAGCCAGACGCCGAAGATGAGGATCAGGATGATGCCGGTGACGAACTCCGGCAGCACCGTCACCGACAACCCACCAAGGCTGATGATGCGGTCGAGCGGCCGGTTGAGGTTGAGTGCGGCAATGACGCCGCCGAGGATGCCGATCGGCACCACCAGCACGAAGGCGACCGCCGCCAGCTTCATCGAATTGCCCAGCGCATCGATGACGAACGGCGCCACAGGCGAGCGGAAGATATAGGACGTGCCCATGTCGCCCTGGATGAAGTTGGAGATCCAACTCCAGTACTGGGTCAGCAGCGGGCGATCGACGCCAAGCGAGTGATTGAGCGCGTCGACCGCGCGCTGGTCGGCGAACGGACCCAATATCGCCCGCCCGACATTGCCCGGCAGCACCTGGCCGCCCAGAAACACCATGATGCTAAGCAGGAACAGCGTGACGAGCGATAGAGCCATACGCCGGACGAGGAAGGAGAGAATGGCGAATACTCCCGTTGGAGCCGGCTCTCCGTGGACAGCCGGCTATTAGAGGATTGTTCTTCTCTCCCGATCAGGCCTTCGCGGCCTTTTCCAGGAATAGCTGCGACATGGCGGTCGGCTGCACGCCGGTCAGGCCCTTCGTGGTCGCCGTCAGATAGTCGTAGAAATAGCCGAAAATAACAGGCGTTTCCTCGAGCAGCAGCTTCTGGATCTTGCCGGCGTCAGCCTTTTGCGCTTCGAGATCGAGGGCCGCGATGTAGCTGGTCGCCAGCGTGTCGTAGTCCTTGTTCTTGAAGTGCGCCGCATTCCAGGTGCCGTCACTCTTCAGCGGTGCGGCAAGGAAGACATTCGGCACGCCGCGATGACCGTAGTCGGTGATGCCCATCATTGAATCCAGCCAGTTCGACTTGCCGAACACCGCATCGCCGTAATAGGCGCTTTGATCGAGGATGTTGAGCTCCAGTTCGATACCGATCTCCTTGACCGCGTTCTGGATGAGCTGGGCATATTCGGGGATTTCCAGATAGCGCTCGGTGGTCAGCGTCACCTTGAAACCCTTGCCGGCGCCGGCGGCTTCCATCAACTGCTTGGCCTGCGCGATATCCTGCTGGCGTTGCGGTACCGTCGGATCGGTCGAGGGGTAGGCGGCGGCGAACGGGCTGTCATTGCCAGCCACGGCGCGGCCCTTCATCAGGCCGGCGACCAGCTTATTACGGTCGAGGCTGAGCGCAATGGCGCGGCGTACGCGCGCATCCTTGAACGGCTCGGCGTCGCACTGGAGATGCAACTGCTGGTGCGCGACCGATTTCAAGCTGATGATGTCGATGTTCGGATCGCTGAGCAACGCGACGCCGGCCAACACCGGAAGCTGGTTGATGATATCGACCTGGCCGCCCTGCAGCGCCAGGATCATTGGCTGCATGTCGGCGAAGAAGGTGAACTCGGTGCGCTCCGGCAGCGCCTTCTCGCCCCAGTAATCGTCGTTGCGGACAAACGACGCGCCGACCTTCGGCGTGTACTTTTCCAGCTTGAACGGCCCGGTGCCGTCGAAGCTCTTCTCGTAGTCGCCCTTGTAGCTCGCCGGGATGATGACGGCGTTGTAATTGTCCGACGACAGCATGTAAGGGAAATTGCCGTTCGGCGCGTCGAGGTGGAATTCGACGGTGTAGTCGTCGACCTTCTTGGTGGCGCCCTTCTGCAGGATGCCGTTGAACACCGACAGCGCGTTGGACGAATTGGCCGGATCGGCGAGCCGGTCAATGCTGGCCACCACGTCCTCCGCCTTCATCTCGCCGCCGCTGTGGAATTTGACGCCCTTGCGCAGCGTGAAGGTCCACACCGTGCCGGTGTCGTTCGGCTTCCAGCTTTCGGCCAGGGCAGGCTTGAGCACCAAATCCGGGCCGTCGATGCAGAGGAATTCGGCAACCTGCTGCAGGATCACTAGGCCGCCGGCGTCGGCGATGGTGACGGGATCGATGGCTGCGGCGGGCACGCTGCTCGCCACGCGTATGGTGGCGCCAGGCGCGCCCTGGGCGCGCGCGAGGGTCGGCATGGCGCCCAGGCCGGCGGCAGCACTGATGCCGCCCAGAAGCGGCAGCGACAGGCCGAGCAGGCTGCCATGGCGAATGAAGTCGCGGCGGCTGACCCTGCCGTCGACCAGGCCGTCGATGAGGTGGTTTTCAAGCGGCGAACGACTGCGCCGGATCAGATCGAGAATGCGATAGTTCTTGCTCATGGGTTCTACCCTTTCCCCTGTGTTCTCTGGATTGACGAATTCCTGGATGTTCTCCGTATCCCGGCCGTCAACGAGGTCTGTCGAGACTGTAGCATGCGGTCTTGGCTGGTCCATCCCGTCCTTGCGGCGGAGGAGCCGGTTTTTCTTAAGGCACTGTTTCCACCTGTTCATTCCCATTCGTGGCAGCGGCTTTTCCTGTTTTAGCTGTCTCCTGTCGGTTCGTGTGATCACTCCTAGTTCAACGGCCCTAGTTCAACGGCAGGCGCCGGTAGGTCCCAGGCTTTGCCGGGTCATGATATTTGTTGCACGGCCCGTTCTCGGTGAAGTCGCGATGGCAGGCGGCGAGGTTTTCACGCGACAGGGTGACGCCAAGGCCATGGCCTTCGGGCACCCGCACGACATTATTCCTCGGCGAAAACGGCCCTTCCTCGATGACATCCATCGGCAGCATACGAAACAGCGACTGGTTAGGCTCCCTGATCCAGCCAAGTGCGGCGCACAGATGCAGATAGGCGGCGCTGCCGACGCCGCTGTCGCCGCTGTAGCACCAGAAATCGATGCCTGCGTGCTCGCAGGCGCCGACGAAGCGCAGCATGCGGCCGATCCCGCCATGCACCGTCGGATTGCCGACGAAAGCATCCGGCACTTTGATCTCCATGGCGCGCGCAATGTCGATATTGTGGGTGGAGAACGGGATTGAACAGTGGCGGCGCAGTTCGCGCATCTCCTCGATGGTCGCCACCGGGTCTTCCCAGTTGCGCACGCCGAGCTCTTCCAATGGCCGCGCCAGCCGCCTGGCCGTCGCCAGCGAATAGGCCTGGTTGGAATCGATCCGTATCATCGCCTCGTCACCGAGTTTTTGGCGGATCAGTTCCACCATCTTCAGCGAGAGCTTCGTATCCCCGGTCGAAAACTTGCCTTCGAAGAAGGTCGTGCCATGCGTCTCATGCAGTTGGACGCAATAATCGGCGACTTGTTCCGGTGTCTTCTCGCCCTTCACCTCAGGTCCATCGCCGCGCAGCGAGAAATAGTCGGTAAAGGGAATGTCCTTGCGCACAGCGCCGCCGAGCAACTGGTAGAGCGGCTGCCGCCACGCCTTGCCGCGCAGGTCCCACAGCGCCATTTCGATGGCGCCGAAGGCCATGATCCGGCTGCGGTCGTTGATTGACTGTACGCCGGTCCAATAGGGCAGGCAGACCTCTTCGGCGCCGGCGATGTCGAAAGCGTCGCGGCCGATCAATCGAGCCGCAAGATTGTCATTGATGATCGCCGCGGCGGCCGGCGTCGGCGCTTCGCCAAGGCCGATCAGCCCGTCCTCGGTCTCGACTTCGACGATGGTTTGCGAAAACCCGTCGAGTTCGCCGAACACCCAGGCGTAGGGCGCCTCCAGACGGAGGTTTATCGGTGTGGCCTGGATACGGCGAATCTTCATCTCAACTGCCGACCGCGAAGAAGGGTCTGCCAAGCAGGTCGGGAACGACATCGATGCCGAGGCCCGGCCCATCCGGGATGCCCATGCGGCTGCCAGTGACCGGCGGCATGTTCGATGCGGTGCGCACCGTCACCCATTCGTGGAAGGCAATGGCATGCAGCCGGCGCTCCTGCGGCGTCGACAGCGACAGATGCGCCATGGCTGCTGTGTCGATCTCGGCGCCGCCGGTGTCCTCGACGGTGATCATGAAGCCGAGGTCGACGGCGATGTCGCGGATCTGGCGTGTCTTCGTCACGCCGCCCAGCCGCGAGATCTTCAGCGTCAGGCCGTCGGCCGCGCCCTTGCGGTGGATCTCGAGCATGTCGTCCAGCGAGGCGACGGATTCGTCGAGCACCATCGGTTTGTCCAGCGAGCGGCGCACCGACATGTTCTCGTCGATCGTCGTGCAAGGCTGCTCGAATGTGTAGTCGATGGCGCGTGTTGCATCCGCGAACTGGCGCGCCTGATAGGGCGTCCAGCCGGCATTGGCGTCGCAGAAGATGACGGTGCCCTTCGGCACCGAAGCCGCGACGGCGCTGACGCGCTCGATATCGTCATGGACATTGCCGCCGACCTTGACCTGCAGCCGGTGGAACCCGTCCTTGACGATACGCCTGGCGAGTGCCGCCATTTCATCGACCGTGCCATGGGTGACCACCTTGTAGAGTTCGGCCGTCTCGCTCTCTTGGCCCCCAAGCAGCGTGACCAGCGGCACATCGGCGGCACGCGCCGCCAGATCCCAGCAGGCCATGTCCAGCGCCGACTTGATGTAGGGATGGCCCTTGAACACCGTGTCCATCAGCCGGCCAATGCTGGCCAAGCCACGCGGCTCTTGACCCAGCAGGTGCGGCGCGATTTCGACGACCCCGGCGCGAACACCCGCCGCGAACGCTGGCGAGTAGAAATTGCCGAGCGGCGCCATCTCGCCCCAGCCGGTGAGTCCGCTGTCGGACGTGATGGCGACGATCACCGCGTCGAAAGCGTCGGCAACGCGCCCCTTTGACATGCGGTAGGGCCCGTCCACGAAGGGCTGCACGACATGATAGGCCTTGATGGTTTTGATCTGCACGTTGCGGTCCGTTGTCAGCAAGAGTTCGGGATGGTCAAACGCCTTTCGACGAACGCTTTTCGAGGCTGCGCGCGTAGGCGAGAAGCTCTTCGAAATCGAGGTCGATATGCTCGCGCGCATGGCGCTGGGCGGCGCGCATGTCGCTGCCCTTGAGCAGCCGTACATAGGTCTCGTGCACGTCTTCCGATGGCACCGGCTCGTTGCGTGCCCGCTGATGCAGGGCAAAATACATCTGCAGCCGGCTGGTCAGCCGCTGCCAGGTCTCCAGCAGCACCGAATTGTCGGCCCATTCGTAGATGAGGCCGTGCAATTGCAATGCGGTTTCGATCTGGCGGGTGGTGTCGAGGTCGCGTGTCGCCTGCTTCACCGCCTCGTGGCGCCGGTCGAGATCGTCAAAGAAGCGCTGGTCGCGGAGCTTCCAGGTCAGTTCGATGGCGAATTCGTCGAGCACCTTGTTGAGCGAATAGGCATCGTCGATATCCTTGGCGGTGACGTCGATGACGAAGGTTCCCGCATAGGGAATGCTGGTCAATATGCCTTCCTGCACCAGCTCGCGCATCGCCTCGCGCAGCGGCGCGCGGCTGACCCGCATCTGTTCGGCGATCCTGAGTTCGTTGAGCTTCTGCCCCGGTTCGAGCTGGCCGGTCAGGATCGCACGCCGCAGCAGCGCCACGATCTCGGCCCTGCGTGTCGTATCCGCGATCGGACTGAAATCCAGCTTGCCCATTCGGCCACTCCAGAGGAACCGAAGCCAGACAAGCAGATTGTCGACAATCTAACAAGAGGTTGTTTTCTGGATTGCACACTCATTCAGGCGTTTGACAGTCAGGCGCGCCTCAGGCTGCCCGACCATAGAAGCCGACGCGCTCTTCGTCGCTGAACATCACCCCCGGCTTCTCGTAGTAGGAAAACACCGCGATCATGCGTTCGCGCTTACCTTCGACGGTGGTGACGCGATGCGCGGTGTTCTTGCCGCGGAAGACGTTCAGCGTGCCGGCCTTCATGCGCAGGATCTTCGCCTCGGGATCGCGTCCTTCGAGCAGCCTGGCCACGCCGTCGTAATTCGGATTGTCGTCGGAGCGCAGATCGGTGCGGTATTCGAGGTCGCCGCCGCGCTCGGCGGCCTGCAGCAGAAGTGTCGTGGTGAACTCCGAGCGGTCGAAGTGCCAGTTCAGCGCTTCGCCGGCGCGATAGGCCATGACATTGGTGCGGGCGAGGGGATCCTGCATGACGTGCAGACGCGGCTTGCCCATTGCCGCCGCCAGGAAGCGCAGCAGCGGCTCGTACTCGTAAATGGCAAGCACGGTGCTGTCCGGGATCTGGTCGGCGCAGACCGTGTGGCTGATCGTCTCGACCTTGCGCAGCGCCGGATGGTCGGGCGCCAGCTCCGGAATCTCAGGCTTGAAGTAGATGTTGTGCATGCGCTTGTGCACATGCGATCGTGTATCCATCACCGGCCGGATTTCAGAGGCGGCCCGCTCGGCAATGCCCGGGCGCAGGAAGCCCTCGAGGTTGAACATGCCGTCGGTTGCCAGAGCGGCGGCGGAGGCCTCCACCAGCCGCTGCCATTCGGGGCTGCCCTCGCGGTCGAGCGGATAGCGGTCCAGGTCGAGAATGTCTTTCATCATCGCGTCCTCGTGAAATCCTGCGCCGACTAGACAGCAAGGAAATCTTTCTCTCAACGCGCAAAATTGTTAGGGTTGCATAAGGAAAACTATGGGACGAGGGGCGAGCATGGAAAAACTCCCGCCGCTGAATGCGGTGCGGGCCTTCGAGGTCGCGGCGCGCGCCGGCAGCTTCACGCTGGCCGCCACGGAGCTCGGCGTGTCGTCGGCGGCGGTCAGCCAGCAGATCCGCAATCTGGAGAACTGGTTCGGCAAGCAGCTGTTCGTGCGCACCGGCAACCGCATCGCGCTGACCGATGCCGGCCATGCGATCTACCCGCAGACCGCGCGCGCTTTGGGTGACATCGCGGCCATTGGCCGGCGCATGCTGGAAGGAGGCTTGAGGACGCGTCTTGTCGTCAGCGTGCCGTTTTCGCTGGCCGAACTGTGGCTGGCACCGCGGCTGGCCGTGCTGCTCGATGCCTTTCCGCAAATGGCGATCGACGTCCGCGTCGAGGACGATCCTGTCGATGTCGTGCGCCAGAACATCGACCTGCGCGTCAGTTATGGCGACTATCACTATCCGGCACTCAGGATGGTCCGCCTTGTCCATGATGATGTGCTGCCGATCGCGGCGCCTGATTTCTGGCAGCGTCACAACAGCGGCGCCTCCGGCCTGGCCGAAGTGCATGAAAGTCTTTTCATCCACACCAATTGGGGCCCGAACTATGCCTCGCACCCAAGCTGGGCGGACTGGTTCGCGGCGTCAGGAGGAAGCCGAGCGCCCGATCCCTCGCACGGGCGTCGCGTCGGCCTGTCAAGCCTGGCGATATCAGCGGCGAGGCTGGGTCTCGGCATTGCGCTTGGCCAGCGGGTCATGGCCCGTGCCGATCTGGAAGCCGGGCGGCTGGTCGCACTTTCGTCCGTTTCGGTCCGCCTCGGCCAGCCCTATTGCGCCTTCATGGCTCCCGCCAAGGCCGAGCGCGCCGACGTTGCCGGTCTGGTCGAACTGCTCAGCAAAACGGCGCCCACGACGTGGGGGTCGAGGGCGCCACAGGACCGGGTCTGATGGGGGTTATCAGGTGGCCGGTTTCTGTTGTGGCAGCGGCGAAACCGGCATTCCCGGTCCGATCTTCTGCAGATTGCCGGTGATTACCTGGTCGCCTTCGGCAACGCCGCTCAGGATGGCCACCTGATCGCCATTGACCGGTCCGAGCGAGACGATGCGCTGGTCGACAGTGTTGCCCTTGCCGAGCACGTAGAGGTATTTGCCGAGCTGGCTCGAGCCCAGCGCGACCTGCGGCACCATCAGCGCATCGGGCTGCTGCTTGATATGCAGCCTCACACGCACATATTGGCCAGGCAGCAGAGTGAACTTCGCATTGCCGATCGTCGCCCTTGCCGTGATGGTGCCGGTCGAATGATCGATCGTATTGTCGATGAAGGTGAGTTGGCCCTTCTGGCGCGGCTCCGTGTCGCCGGGAAGCAGGACATCGACATCGACCGGTCCGGCGGCCCGGGCTTCCTCGAGCTGCGCCAGATCGGTTTCGCTCGGATTGAAGGTGACGTAGATCGGATCGAGCTGCACCAGCGTGTTGAGCACGGTGCCGGCGACGCTGACCAGCGTGCCGACCGAGGCCTGGTTGCGGCCGATGCGCCCGGCGAATGGGGCACGGATTTCAGTATAGCCAAGATTGAGCTCGGCGGTCCGCACGGCGGCCTGGTTCACCGCCAGCGAGGCCTGGGCTTCGCGCAAGGTGCTGGTGCGCTGGTCGAAACTGTCCTTGGCGAGGTAACCGCTCTTGGCGAGTTCGGTGCCGCGGCCGAGATTGGAGCGTGCATAGTCCACCGTTGCCGTGTCGCGCTGGACCTGGGCCTTCGCCTGGTCAAGCGCCGCCTCGAAATCCTGCGGCGCGATCTTGTAGAGAAGATCGCCTTTGCTGACGTCGCTGCCGTCATCCGCGGCCTGCTCCTCGAGATAGCCCGGCACGCGTGCCTGCAGCGTGATGCTGCGGATGGACTCCACCCGGGCCGCATAGTCGAGATAGATCGGGATCGTCTTCTTGACCACGCTCACCACCGGCACCGGCATGACGAAGGCCGCCGGAGCAGGCGTCGCGGACGCTGTGCCGGCATTGAGGCTGAGATTGCCCATGTCGAGCAGGTGAACGCTCGCCATCGAGATCGCTCCCAGCGCGACAGCCGCTCCCAACGCGATTTTCCATTTACGCATGATTGATGTCTCCAATCCTATTCGGCCGCTTCCGCCAAGCGCACGGGCGTTGGTTCGGCAGTCGGTTCAACATTGTCTTGTTCATGTTCGGCGGCGGGTCCGCTCTGCCCACGGCGCTCGCGCAGTTGCTCGATCACCGCATAGAAGACCGGCACGAACACCAGCGACAGGATCGTCGCCGCGACCATGCCGCCAAAGACGGTGGTGCCGATCGACTGACGGCTCGCCGCACCAGCACCTGTCGAGAACATCAGCGGCAGCACGCCAAGGATGAACGCGAAGGCGGTCATCAGGATCGGCCGCAGCCTGAGCCGCGCCGCTTCCATTGCGGCGTCGACGATGCTCAGGCCTTCCTCACGTCGGCGACGCGCAAACTCGACGATCAGAATGGCGTTCTTCGCCGCCAGGCCGATCAGCATGACGAAGCCTATCTGCGAATAGACGTCGATCTGCATGCCACGCACCAACAAGGCGACAAATGCACCGAACAGGGCAAGCGGCACCGCGAGCAGGACCATGAAGGGCATGGCCCAGCTCTCATACTGGGCGGCCAGGATCAGGAAGACGAAGATCATGGCGAGACCGAAAACAATCGAGGCGATCGAGCCGGCCTTGAGCTCCTGATAGGTGATGCCAGTCCATTCGTAGCCGAAATCCCTCGGCAGGGCCGTGGCGGCGGCGCGTTCCATGGCTGCCACTGCCTGGCCGGACGAAAAGCCGGGTGCCGCACCGCCATTGATCAGGGCCGACGCATTGTTGTTGTAATGCGGCACGGTTTCCGGACCGACGATCGGCACCAGCTTGCCAAGCGTGCTCAACGGCACCATGCCGCCGGCGGCGTTGCGCACATAGAGCCGCGAAATATCGGCGGCACCGGCGCGCGCATCCTTGTCAGCCTGAATCGTCACGCGAAACGTGCGGCCGAACAGATTGAAATCGTTAACATAGAGCGAGCCGAGATAAATCTGCAGCGTGTTGAACACGTCAGGCAGGCTCAAGCCCAGCAGCTTCGCCTTGTTGCGGTCCAGGTCGTAGTTGAACTGCGGCGTCGAGGTCGAGAACGACGAGAACAATTGCTGCGGATTGAGCTCGGGCTGCTTGCGCGCCTCGGCGAGCACGGCTTGCGTAGCGTCGTTGAGGGCGGCGCTGCCGCGGCCGGTCAGATCCTCGACCTGGAATTCGAAACCGCCGGTCGTGCCGATGCCCGGGATCGAAGGCGGGTCGAAGCTCAGCGCGAAGGCTTCCGGAATCTGCATCAGCTTGCCGCGCACGTCGGCGACGAGCTTCGAAGCGCTCTGGTCAGGGCCGCGTTCTTCCCATGGCTTCAGGATGGCGAATTCCACCGCCGAGTTCGATTGGGCGGCACTGGTCAGGAAGTTCAAGCCGCTGATCGAGCCGACGATATCGACGCCGGGCGTGCTCTGCAGGATGTCGCGTGCCTTGCGGGCTACAGCGTCAGTGCGTTCCAGCGACGCTCCGTCGGGCAATTGGATGACGACGAAGAAATAGCCCTGATCCTCGACCGGAAGGAAGGTCGAGGGCAGCTTCTGCCAGACGAAATAGGTCGCGACAAGTCCGGCCGCAAACACCCCGAGCATGATCCAGCGCAGGCGGATGAGGATGCCCACGCCATGGGCATAGGCGTGCGACAGCCATTCGAACCCCGCATTGAACCAGCGGAACGGCGCGAATTGCGTTTCCCCGCGGTGACGCAGGAAGGCGGCGCTGAGCGCCGGGGTTAGCGTCAGCGAGACAAAGGCGGAGATGCCGAAGGAGATCGCCACCGTCAGGGCAAACTGGTTGTAGAGACGGCCGGAGACGCCGGGGATGAAGGCGACCGGCACGAACACCGCCATCAGCACGGCGGTCGTGGCAATGATCGGGCCTGTGACCTCGGCCATCGCCGCGCGCGTGGCGGCCAGCGGTTTGAGACCCGCCTCGAGCTGTCGTTCGACATTCTCGACCACGACGATGGCGTCGTCGACGACGAGGCCGATCGCCAGCACCATGCCGAGCAGGCTGAGCATGTTGAGCGAGAAGCCGAACATGTACATGACGACCAGCGTCGCCACCAGCGACACGGGAATGGCGATCGTCGGGATGATCGTGGTGCGCCAGCTCTGCAGGAAGATGAACACCACGGCGACAACCAGCACCAGCGCCTCGCCGAGCGTGACCAGCACGTCATGCATTGAAGCCGAGACGAAGCGGGTCGTGTCGTAATGCATGGCGTAGCTGACACCCTTCGGGAAACGGCCCGACAGTTCCTGCATCTTGTCCTTGACGCGCTGCTGCAAATCGAGCGCGTTCGAACCCGGCATCTGGTAGACCGCGAGCACCACGGTCGGATCCTTGCCGAAGAAGGCCGACGACGAATATTGCAGGGCGCCGAGTTCGATGCGCGCAACATCGCGCAGTCGCACGAGCGAGCCGCTTGCGGCGTCTGCACGCACGACGATGTCGCCGAATTCCTTGGGATCGCTCAATCTGCCGACTGCGTTGACCTGCATTTCGAAGGCCGTGCCGGCCGGCGCCGGCGACTGCCCGATCTTGCCGGCCGCCACCTGGACGTTCTGTTCGGCGATGGCGTTCTGCACATCGACGGCGGTGATGCCGAGATTGGCGAGCTTGTCGGGGTCGAGCCATACACGCATCGAATAGCGCCGCTCGCCGAAGATCTGCACGTCGCCGACGCCGGGCAGCCGCTTCAGCGGATCGACCACCTGCAGGTAGGCGAGGTTGCTGAGCGCCACCGGATCGACGGAGCTGTCGGGCGAGGTGAGGTTGACGATCAGCACGAAATTCGGGTTCTGCTTCTTGATCGTCACGCCACCCTGGTTGACGATCGCCGGCAGCGAGGATGCCGCCTGCGACACCCGGTTCTGGACATCGACGGCGGCGGTGCTGAGCGAATAGCCGACCTCGAAGGTGATGGTGATCGTCGAGGAGCCGTCATTGGAGCTCGACGACGACATGTAGGTCATGCCCTGCACGCCATTGATCTGCTGTTCGAGCGGCGTCGTGACGGTGTCGGCGACGACTTGCGCGCTGGCGCCGGGATATTGGGCGCTGACCACGACCTGAGGCGGGGTGATGTCGGGAAACTGCGAGACCGGCAGCAGGAAATAACAGATCGTCCCGGCGAGCACCATGATGATGGCGATCGCCGATGCAAAGATCGGACGGTGGATAAAATAGTTCACCATGAAACGCACGCCTCGTTAAATGCTTTTGCTTCACCAAATGCCTTGGCGATCCTGGACAACTGTCGGCCATGCCCGGATCCCGCATCTCCCGGAAAATGGGAGGGCGGCGCCTTGCGGCCCGGATGCTGCTCGTCCGCCAGCGACCGCAGCATCCTCTCGAATGCGCGCGGGTCGACGCGGTCCGCCTTCATCACCAGCCGGATCATCGGATCCCGGATGGCTTCGTCGATGGTCAAATCCTTGCGCTGCGACATCGAAGCGGCTCCTTGCTGGCGATTCGCATCGAATGATCGCGAATCGTTTTGTCGTTCTCACCGGCCGAAGCCGCATGACGGTCAGTTTCCTTGCCCCGGTTCCGTCCCGGCTGTGCCCAACGGCGATGCCAATTGTTGACGGGGTGCAAGATAGGTGTTACCAGTAAGTAACATTCATGACGTTACAGACCGGTAACACCCTAGTCAAGAGGTGTGCTGAATTTTTAGGGAGCCCCCACTCTTAGGGAGCCAAGGAGACTGAGATGGCAGACGGCATTTCGGAACGCGTTCGCCCCCGGGATCGAATCCTGGAGACGGCTCAGGACATGTTCCACAAGCATGGCATCAAGGGCGTCGGCGTCGACGCCATCACCGAAGCCGCCGGCACCAACAAGATGACGCTGTATCGTCACTTCGAATCCAAGGACGATCTGATCATCGAGTGCCTGCGTGCCACCGCATGCAAGGCCGGTGCGATGTGGGACGCATTCGAGGCTGAGTACCCTGGCGACAAGCTCGCGCAACTGCATGCCTGGGTTCGCAAGGCCGCCCAGATGCTCAGCTCCGACAGCCGCGGCTGCGACATGGCCAATGCCGCCATCGAGTTGAGTGAGACCGATCATCCGGCAAGGCGCGTAATCAAGGAACTCAAGGAAGCCCAGCGCGAACGCCTGGTGAATTTGTGCCGGGAGGCCGGCGTCGGCCAGGCCGAGCTGCTTGCCGACACGCTATCGCTACTGCTTGAGGGCGCCCGTGTCAGCCTGCAAAGCGTCGGCGCCGAAGGCCCCAGCGCGCAATTCGTGCGCATGGCCGAAGGCCTGATCGCGTCGTTCAAGGCGCGATAGGGTTCTGCGTTCGCCCCCTGGTTCTTGGCGCAGACTACATCTCCCGGGACGAAAATAAAAAAAGCCCGCTGCCGGGAGGAGGTGGCAGCGGGCTTGATTTCGAACGCGGTGCGGGAGGAGGTGCACCGAATTCTAGGCCGGCATCGCATCTGGGAGGAGTAGATGGCCGACAGCTATGAACTTACGGACTGCCTAACGATTCGGCAACTGCGAAAGATGCATAGCAGATGTGCATATTTGCGGTAGCGCCTGTGCTCCGAAGCCGAAAAGGCTTCATAGCACCGGGACGTTTTCCCTAAAGATCAGCCGCGGCTCGATGAATTTTCGGGTCAGATAAGGCGCCGAGGACGCAATCGAGCCGAGCAGGCCAATGACCGACTGCTCGGCGATCAGCCGCGCATTCTGGTCGATGACGACATCGAGCAAATCGTCGACGAGATAGCCGCGTGTTGCCCGCGTCAAATCATGGCAGATGAACACCGGCTTCTTCTGCGGCCTGGCTTCCAGCAAGGCCTTAGCCACGCCCGAGCGGCCGGCGCCGACGCAATAGATGCCGAGCAGCTCCGGCTCGTTGTGCAGTGCCTGCATCGTCGCGGTGTAGCTGATATCGGGCTCGTCATTGATCTCGACGGCGCTGGTGACGGTCAGGTTGGGGAATTCCTCGCTCAGCACCGAGCGAAAGCCCATTTCGCGCTCCTCGTGCCCGCGATAGGAGCGTGAGCCGACGACTATTGCCAGATGACCCGGGCGTCCAGCGAGGAAGCGTCCCATCAACAAGGCAGCAGTGCGGCCCGCAACGCGGTTGTCGATGCCGACATAGGCCGATCGGGGCGCGCCTGGCACGTCGGACACCAGCGTGACAAGGCGGATGCCGGCCTCGACGATCGCGCGCAGGATGTTGCGCGTTCGCGGGTGGTCGATGGCGATGACGCCGACGCCGTTCGCCCTGAGCGAGAGGTTTTCGATCGCCGCCTGCAATGCTCCGGGCGAGATGCCGGCGAGGTTGTGGATCCGGCATGAGGCGACCAGCGGCAGGCGCGCCGCATAGTCTTCGATGTGCCTCGCCAGATCCATCATGAAGGCGTTGGAGCCGATCGGCAGGAAGAATTCGAGATGCGCCGGCCGCGACGGCAGCGCCACCTGGTCGACGACCGGCAGGTAGCCGAGCTGCTTGGCCGCTTCCATCACGCGCTGCCGGTTGGCCGCACTTGCGCCCGGCCGGTTGTTCAGTACCCGGTCGACCGTCGCGGTCGACAGCCCGCAGCTCCTGGCGATATCCGAAACGGTGGCTTTCATGGTCCCAGTCATAGGAGCGGATGCGATCCCGTGCCAGACATGCGGCTAGCCGGCTCTCTCTAAGCTGATCAGGCTCCCGAATGCTTGCCTTCGGCGATGGCGTCGCGAATCTCCTTGTCGGACATGCCGGTGATGACCCGCTCGACTTCGGCAACGCTGGTCTTCTTCGGGTCGATGTCATCGGCAACCACCTTGCCCCGGCGCATGACGACGATGCGGTCGACCACCTGGAAGACGTGGTGGATGTTGTGGGCGATGAAGATGCAGGAATGGCCCGAATCGCGGGCGCTGCGCACGAAACTCAGCACGCCTTGCGTCTCGGCGACGCCGAGATTGTTGGTCGGCTCGTCGAGGATGATGAGGTCGCTGTCGAAATGCATGGCCCGCGCGATCGCCACCGCCTGCCGTTCGCCGCCGGAGAGCGAGCCGATCGGCGTCGTCGGCGGGATGTTCTTGGAGATGCCGACCTGTTTCAAGAGGTCGCGGGCGACCAGATTCATCGCCTCCTGATCCATCCGGTTGAGGAAGCGCGGTGGCTTGATCGGCTCGCGCCCGAGGAACAGATTGCGCGCGATCGACAATTGCGTGACCAGCGCCGAGTCCTGGTAGATCGTCTCGATGCCATGGGCGATGGCGTCGCTGGTGCTGCGGAAGTTGACCTTCTTGCCGCGGATGAAGATGTCGCCGCTGGTCAGCGGAACCGCACCCGACAGCACCTTGATCAGCGTCGACTTGCCGGCGCCATTGTCGCCGAGCAGCCCGACGATCTCCCTTTCATTGACCTGGAAATTGGCGTCCACCAGCGCTTGCACGCGCCCGTAGGACTTGCGGATGTTTTCCATGCGGACAAGCGGTTCGGCCATGGTTCACGTCCCTGCCTGATGCCGGCGTTCCAGCCATGAGTGGAGCGCCATCATGCCGAGGATGATGGCGCCGATGAAGATGTTGTAGGCAAGGCCGGGCACGCCGATCAGCACGATGCCGTTGCGCATGACGCGCAGGATCAGGATGCCGAGCACGGTTCCGATGATGGTGCCGCGCCCGCCGGTCAGCGCGGTGCCGCCGATCACCACCATGGCGATGACTTCGAGCTCGTAGCCGGTGCCGCTGTTGGGATTGGCCGCCGAGGTGCGCAGCGAGGAGATGACGCCGGCAAGCGAGGCCATCATCGACGACAGGATGAACAGGCCGATCTTGACACCGCTGACATTGACGCCGCGCGCCCTGGCCGCGCTGGGGTTGCCGCCCGCCGCCTGGATCCAGTTGCCGGTCCGGCTCTGCGTCAGCACATAGCCGAGCGCGATTGCCGCGGCGATGAACCAGAACAGCGACATGTAGATGCGGAACGGCCCGATGAAGAAATCGCCGACCAGCGCTTCCGCGAGCCAGCTGCCTTCGGCGCTCCAGGTCCGCTGCGGGAAGCCGTCGGTGACGAACAGGGCGGTGCCGCGCACGACAAGCAGCATGCCCAGCGTCACCAGGAAGGATGGGATCTTGAGCTGCGTGACGAACCAGCCATTGACCAGCCCGATGAAGGCCGCAGCCACCAGCGCGATGAGAAAGCCCATTTCCAGCGAGGTGACGCCGCTGTTGAACAGGGTCCACATCAACACCGGCGAGAAGCCGAATACCGATCCGACGGAGAGGTCGAATTCGCCAGACGTCATCAGCAGCGTCATCGCCAGCGCGATCAGGCCGAGCTCGACCGTGAAGGCCAGCGTGTTGGAGATGTTCTGCGGCGACAGGAAGCTCGGGTTGATGCTCCAGAAGACGGCGATCTCGACGACCAGCAGCACCAGAGGACCGAATTCGGGCCGCGCGATCAGGCGTTGGATGAGGGAATGATTTTCCACCTTGGACCCGCGAAATGAGTGGAATTGGCTGAGGGCTTGCGCCGCATCCGGCAGCCTCGGCGAAAGGAAAGGATAGTCGCGACCGCAGGTGCGATCGCGACTGTCCTATTGCGGATTACTTGCCGGCCAGGATCTTGTCGTAAACCTCGGCGGTGTCCTTCTCGTAGAGCGCGCCGGTGATCACGTCGAAGCCTGGCGGAATGCCGCTGGCGGCCATGTTGGCCAGCGAGAGCGCCACATAGCTGGTCGCCTGCGGATCCTGCCACTGCGCAGCATTGACATAGCCGTTCAGCACTTCCTGGGTGGTGTCGAGCGAGTTGCCCCAACCGACGACCGGGATTTCGCCCGGCTTGACGCCGACCTGGTCGAACACCCGCTTGATCGAGCCGGTGACCAGATCGCCGAGGCCGATGATCGCCTTGACCTTGGCTTTGTTGGCGGTGAGGTAGTCGACCATGCGGTTGATCACTTCGGCCTGGTCGAGCGTCGCTTCAGTGATTTCATAGGTGATGCCGAGCGGCTCGAAGACGCTCTTGATGCCTTCCTCTTCCTGAACGCCATAGGTGGCGCCGGGAATCTCGACCGGCATCCAGACGAAATCGCCCTTCTTCACCAGACCCTTGTCGACCAGATACTGCGCCCAATGCTTGCCGAAGGTGACGTTGTCGCCGCCGACATAGGCGTTGAAATCCGCCTTCGGGTCGGGCGTGTTGAAGTTGATGATCGGGATGTTCGCCGCGCGAGCTTCCTTGACGATCTCGACAAGGCTGCCCGGATCGGGGCTGGTGGTGACGATGCCGTCGGCCTTGGCCGATATCGCCGCGCGGACGGCCTCCTGTTGGGACGCCACGTCGCCATTGTGGAACGAGGTGTTGACGGTATTGCCAGTATCCGTCGCCCATTGCTTGGCGCCGGCGAGGAAATAGGTCCAGACCGGGTCGGCAGGACCGCCATGCGAGACCCAGTAGAAGGTCTTGGCCTGTGCCGCCGCCGGAATGGCCAGCGCCATGATCAAGCCGAATACAAGCAGTCGTAGTCTTGTCAGCATTTGATTTCCTCCCATTGAAAGTGACCTCCACATCGGCCGATCCGGGCAAAGCCCTGACCGTGCCTCCTGTCATCGCCGATCCGGACGTCGCAACAGCATTCCCTTTTCCGGTCGATGGCAAGCCTCCATCCACCAAAGGATGTTGGCGCAAGGCATGGCGCCATCAGCATTCCCATCAGATTGCATCAGTTCGGCTGATATTTCCGGGCGGGCGGTGCGCAGTGGATGCCTCAACAGCCTCGCACGCCCATCGCAAAGATTTGCCGCCTTGGCGGCGGAACTAGATGAGGTCGGCTTTGGCAAGGTCGCGCATCAAATGGCTGGCGCCGTAGGTCCAGTGCGGGCAGTCGGGCGACAGCCGCACGCGGTTGACCAGGGCGCCGAATTTCTCCGACGAGATGGTGACGATGTCGCCGACCTTGTGCGTAAAACCCTTGCCCTTTTCGCCGCGATCCTTCGACGGCACGAACATGGTGCCGAGATAGAGCGCCAGGCCGTCGGGATATTGGTGATGCGGCCCCATCGCGGCCGCGACCAGCTCTTCGGGCGAGCGGCTGATCTCCGCCATCGAGCTGGCGCCCTCCAGCGAAAACCCGTCCTCGCCCTCGACCTTCAGCCGCACGATGGCCTGCTTCACGTCATCGATGGAAAATGTCGCGTCGAACAGCCGGATGAATGGCCCAAGCGAGGCCGAGGCGTTGTTGTCCTTGGCCTTGCCGAGCAGCAGCGCCGAGCGCCCTTCGACATCGCGCAGATTGACGTCGTTGCCGATCGTGGCGCCGACGATCCTGCCGCTGCTGGCCGCGATCATCGCGATCTCGGGTTCGGGATTGTTCCATGTCGACACCGGATGCAGGCCGACATCGGCGCCAAAGCCAACTGACGCCATCGGCTGGCACTTGGTGAAGATCTCGGCATCCGGGCCGATGCCCACTTCCAGATATTGCGACCAGGCGCCGCGCGCGATCAGCTTGGCCTTGATCTCCATCGCCTCCGGCGAACCGGGCTTGAGCTTCGACAGATCATGGCCGATCAGCCCGGCAATGTCGGCGCGAATGGCGTCGGCCTTCTCCGCCGAGCCGCGCGCCTGCTCCTCGATGACGCGTTCGAGCAGGGATACGACGAAGGTGACGCCCGACGCCTTCACCGCTTGCAGGTCGACGGGGGAGAGCAGGTATGGCTGTGCCGGATCACGCACGGCCTGGAAACTGTTGGCGGCGATCGCGTCCAGCGAGCCGACCGCTCTGCCCTTGGCCGAGCGCACGTGTCCGGCGGGATCCGCCATCTCGCAGATGTCGCGTACGGTCGGCGCGGCGCTCGACGTGATGTCGAAGACCGTGCCGTCGCGAGCCGTGACCACCAGCGGATGCGACGCATCGCTCGTCCTGGCGCGGCCGATGAAGATGCCCTCGGCGGGCAGGTGCGTCGGGTTGGTCATGGTTCAAACTCCTCTATGTCTCGTCCTGCCACGGCAGTTGTCCTCGTCGCGCCGGGCTGGCTTGGCCGGGCGGCACTTTCAACAAATTCCTGCCAAAGGTCTATCCCGTCCTCAAGGCGAGCTTTGTTATCTGGCGGTCTCAGCGCCCCTGGACCTCAATCGATTATGGCGTGCGCCAATGACCAAGCCAGAACGCATATTTCAAAAGCATGAAATCGCTATCCTCGTCGACTGGACGCGTTCGACAGGCTCGCCACAGCGGCTGCCAGCGCGCTGCATGCCAAGCGCATCGCGCCGTCCGCTCCATGTGGACTTGTTAAGCTGTTGCTGAATCGGCTTGACAGTTTCATGAATATGAAAAAAGTTTAGTCGATTTCAAAACCCGATTGGCCGTCCGATGTCGACCTTCGTTGCAACTGAGCCACCGCGGACCTCGCCGGGTTTCCGGTTGGCTATGCTGCTGCCGGGCGGACTGGTCACCTTCTTGCTGATCCTGTTCGCCCTCGGCCTCGTGCTCTTCCTCGCCTTTCGCGGCAATGACGGTGCGCTGCTGGGCAGCGGTTTTACGCTTGCAAACTTTGCTACGGTTCTAACCGATCCCCTGTACTGGACGGTGACGCTGCGCTCGCTGACCATCGCCGCTCTGGTGACGCTAGCCACCGTCGTCACCGCCTATCCCGTCGCCTACTACCTGGCCTTCCACGCCGGGCGGCGGCGCGGCCTGCTGCTGTTCCTGGTGACGCTGCCGTTCTGGACCAGCTATCTCTTGCGCGTCTTCGCCTGGAAGATCGTGCTGGCCTATAATGGCGTGCTGAACTCGGCGCTGATCGAAAGCGGCATCTGGTCGGAGCCGACCTTGGCGTTCCTCAACACGCCGGCAGCCGTCGTCGTCACGCTCGCCCATGCCTATGCGCCTTTCGCCATCCTGCCGATCTATGTGGCGCTGGACACCATCCCGAAATCGCTGCTCGAAGCCGCGTCCGATCTCGGCGCCAGACCCTTCACCAGCTTTCGCCGGGTGGTTTTGCCGAATTCGATGCCGGGCGTGCTGGCGGCGGCCCTCGTCGTCTTCGTGCCGACGGTCGGCGACTATGTGACGCCGGCGCTGGTCGGCGGCCCGGCCAGCACCATGATCGGCACGCTGATCCAGGCCGAGTTCGGCAAGGCCAATGACTGGCCGTTTGGCGCGGCACTGTCGGTCGCCGTCATGCTGGTGATCCTCGCCGTGGTGCTGGTCGTGCGCTTCGCCGACCGCAGATTCGGCAGCCGGACATGAGCGCGGCGCGCACCAACGCAGAGGAAGGCGGCGGCTGGCTCGGCGTCTACGTTCTTGCCTATCTGGTATTTCTCTATTTGCCGGTTTTGCTGATCCCGCTGTTTTCCTTCAACGATTCGATCCAGGCAGCGTTTCCGCTGCAGGGCTTCACGCTTCAATGGTATGGAACGCTGGTCGGCAATTCGGCCCTGTCTGGCGCGCTTGCCAACAGTCTCGTCATCGGCGCCATTGCCGCCACCGGCGCGACGCTCTGCGGCATCACCGTGTCCTACATGGACCTCTATGGCCGCTCGCCGCTTGCTGCCACCATCAGCGCCATTGCCCGGCTGCCGATCCTGATCCCCGGCGTCATCGTCGGCATATCGCTGCTGATCCTGGTCAATCTCATTGGCTTTGGCCCATCACGCATTGCCATCGTACTCGGCCACATATTGGTGGCGCTGCCAACGACGGTGGTGATCATGAGGAGCCGCTTCGCCGCCATCCCCAAGACCATCCGCGAGGCAGCGCTCGATCTCGGCGCGTCGGACTGGACGACCTTCCGGCGGGTCATGCTGCCGCTCAGCCTGCCGGCGATAGGTTCGGCCTTCATGCTGGCCTTCCTGACCTCGTTCGACGAGTTCATCGTCGCCTTCTTCCTTGCCGGCACCGAGCCGACGCTGCCGCTCTACATCTGGAGTCAGTTGCGCTTCCCGAAATCGCTGCCGACCGTCATGGCGCTGGGTACGGCGATCCTGGTCGTGTCCGTCGTCATCGCAGCACTTGCCGAAATCCTGCGCCATCGCGGGCTCGCCGCTCAGCGGCCGGTGCCCGCCGACCTGCCCAAACCACAACAAACCGAGAGAGGAGAACTGCAATGGCATTCGACCTGAAATCGATAAGTGGAAAGAGAGCCCGCGCCGGATTGGCCGCGCTGGCGCTGGCGCTTTCGTCGACCGTGGCGTTCGCGGGCGACAAGCTGCAATATTTCACCTGGTCGGGCTATGAACTGCCCGACTTCAACAAGAGCTTCCTCGCAGCACACCCCGATGGCGTCGAGGCCTCGATGTTCGGCGACGATGACGACGCCTTCACCAAGGTCAAGGCCGGCTTCCGCCCCGATGTCGCTCATCCCTGTTACGACAAGGTGGCGCGCTGGAACAAGGAAGGCCTGCTACAGCCGATCGACACCAAGCGCATCAAGAACTGGGATTCGATCTTCCCCGTCTTCAAGAACCTGCCCGATTTGCAAGCCGGCGACGGCAAGGTCTGGATGGTGCCGTGGGACTGGGGCAACACCTCGATCCTCTACCGCACCGATCTGGTGAAGAACCCGGAAGCGAGCTGGAGCTTGCTCTGGGACAAGCAATATGCCGGTCGCATGGCAACCATCGACGCCGTGCACGACACGCCGGTGGTGGCGGCACTTCTGGCCGGCGTCAATCCGTTCGACATGACGCCTGAGCAGATGGACAAGGTGGCGGAAAAGCTGCGCGAGCAACGCCCGCTGCTTTCGAACTACACCACCGACATGACCTCGGTCGAACAGGCGCTGGCCAGCGGCCAGCTGGTAGCCGCCATGACCTGGAACGCGTCGGCCACTTCGCTGAAGAAGCAGGGCGTGCCGGTGGAGTTCATGAAGCCGAAGGAAGGCATGCTGACCTGGGCCTGCGGCTTCGTTATGCTCAAGGATGCCAAGAACGTCGACCTTGCCTATGACTTCATCAACAGCCGGCTGGAAACGGATTCGGGCAAATATTTGATCCAGGCCTATGGCTATGGCAGCTCGACCAGTTCGGCCTTCGCCGCTGTGCCTAAGGAGGAACTGGACAAGCTGCAATTGCCGTCCGATCCAGAAGTGATGCTGAAGACCACCGTCTTCACCGGGCCGATGAAACAGAATGACGAACTTGCCAAGATGTTCGAGAAGGTCAAGGCGGGCGGCTGAGTTCGCTCTTCCTTCTCCTCTTGTGGGAGAAGGTGTCGCCGAAGGCGACGGATGAGGGGTGTTCCAGCTTGGCACCGGCAGCGCTCAGGCCAGCACCCCTCAACCGTCTCGGCGCTTCGCGCCGATCCTCCTTCTCCCACAAGGGGAGAAGGGAAAACCTTACGAAACGAGGACCGATGGATGGACATGCTGGACGAGGCGGCCGAAAGTCTTAAGGACGATGCCGACGTCAAGGTCGGCCGGCGCGTGCGGGCGCTGAGACTCGAGCGCAATCTTTCATTGGCCGAGCTGGCCGCCAAGGCAGGCGTCTCTATCGGTGCGCTCAGCCAGATCGAACGCGGCATGTCGTCATTGCGGGTACGGGTGATCTGGCCGCTCGCCGCTGCCCTCGACATCGAGCCGTCGGCGCTGATCGCGGACGGCAACGATGCCGTCAACGATCTCTATTGCGTGCGTGCCGACAAGCGACGACAGATCCCGGTCAAATCGGAAGGCATCGCCAAGGCGCTGCTCTCGCCGCCGGCTGCCACGCTCACCGGCATGCTGGTGACGGTGGACGCAGGCGGTGGTACCGCCGAAGCCTATGCGCACGCCGGCCATGAATTCGGGTTCGTCATAACGGGCGAGGTCGAGCTGGTGGTGGATTCCACCACTTATGCGCTGAAAACCGGTGATAGCTTCGCCTTCAAGAGCACGCTTTTGCACGCCTTCCGCAATCCCGGCAGCGAGTCTTGCCAGATCCTCTGGGTCAACACGACAAAACCATCCGAGGTTCGCGATGGCTTCTGATCCACTCGTGCGGCTGCAGGCAGTCTCGAAGATCTTTCCCGGCGGCATTGTCGGCCTCGATGCCGTCGATCTCGACATTGCCCGCGGCGAGTTCCTGACCTTGCTCGGTCCATCCGGCTGCGGCAAGACCACCAGCCTGCGGGTGATCGCCGGCTTCGAAAGTCCGTCGAGCGGCGAGGTATTGCTCGAAGGCCGAGACATCACCGCCCTCAGGCCCTTCGACCGGCCCGTCAACACGGTCTTCCAGAACTATGCGTTGTTTCCGCACATGAATGTTGCCGAAAATGTCGGCTTCGGCCTGTCGCTGCGCAGGCTCACCCGTGCCGAACAGACCAAGCGCGCCGGCGAGGCGCTCGACATGGTCGGCCTCGCCGACAAGATTGGCGCCCGCGTGTCCGAACTCTCTGGCGGCCAGCGCCAGCGCGTCGCGCTCGCCCGCGCCATTGTCTGCGAGCCTCGCGTGCTGTTGCTCGACGAGCCGCTCTCGGCGCTCGACGCGCATCTGCGCGAGCAGATGCAGGTCGAATTGAAGCGCTTGCAGTCGCGGCTCGGCACCACCTTCGTAATGGTCACCCACGACCAGACCGAGGCGCTGTCGATCTCCGACCGCATCGTCGTCATGAACAAGGGCCGCATCGAGCAGATCGCGCCGCCGGCAACGCTGTACGACCGGCCCGCCACCAAATTCGTCGCCAGCTTCATCGGCACGATGAACCTTTTGCAGTCGCGGTTTCTCGGTCGCGATGGCGATCGCTTGCGTTTCGCTGCTGGCGCCTTGCCGTTGGAAGCCGTCTCGGAAACTGGCGAGCTGCCTGGCGAAGGCGCGGTGCGAACCATTGGCGTGCGTCCGGAGGATTTACTGGCGACAACCGAAGCCGCGGCCGGCACCGCACCGGCGCGGGTCAACAGCATCGTCTTCCACGGCCGCACCCTGCGCCTGCATGCCGAACTGGGGCAGGGGGCACCGGTGGTGATCGACGCGCCACGCCGCGCGGAGGGTTTTCAATTCAGCGTCGGCGACGTGGCGCATATCAGCCTGCGCCGTGGCGCTAACTGCCCTATGCTCTCAAACTGATCTCGTTTCATCAAGGGCATCATCGGCTGTAAGCGCTACAGCATCCATCGCGCGTCCAAATGAACGTGCGGCGCCGTGGTGTGGCTGAGCTATTCGGCGGCTTCGCGAACAGGTATCAGGCGCCGCTCGACCTGCTGGAGATGCAGGCGCATGGCTGCCGCCGCGCCGCCGAGGTCGCGCTCGGCGATCGCTTCGACGATCCGTTCATGGTCGGCGAAACTGTGATGGTCCGCCGGCGGACGGGCGCCCTCTGCACGAAGACGTCCCCAGACCACGGTCCGGCGCACGGCGTTCAGCACATCGAACAGGCCGAGCAGCACATTGTTGCGGCTTGCCTGCGCGATCTGCCGGTGCAGCAGATTGTCGATGTTTTCATATTGCCGCCAAGTAACCGCCTCCCGCGTCTGCGCCAGCGATTGCCGCATCGCCGCGATGTCGGACAGCGTGGCGTGCAGTGCCGCTTCGCGCGCGATCTCCGGTTCGATGATCAGGCGCGCGCGCATCACATCGGCCGGATTTGTGCGGCCGGCGATTTCGGAAATTCCGATCGTCTCCTCGACCGGCCCGCTGCCGACGAAGGTGCCCCTGCCGACGTGCCGCCAGATGCGGCCGTCCTTCTCGAGCACCGCCAGCGCCTTGCGCAGGTCGCCGCGCGACACGCCAAGGCTCTCGCACAGTTCCCGCTCCGCGGGCAGCCGGGTTTCACCGGAATGGTCCATCTGGGCCAGATAGGCCTGAAGCTGAACCAAGGCGGCCTGGCCGCCACTTCCGGCATCGTCCATCAATTTAACCAATTCGCCTATTGCTTCCCTTTTCTGGTGTTAAAACGATTGGCCCGAACCGTCAACTGGCAAGTTTTCTAGGCTATCGGACATCAAGCAGGTATGTTTTCTCCTTGACCAATCAGCTTCCTTTGCTTAACCAATTAGAAAAATGGTTATAAGAAACGGGAGGAATGACAATGGCCAGACTATCCAGACGTACCATCCTAACCGCCGCTTTCGCCGCGGTCCTTTTGAGTGCGCCGCTGCCGGCGGCAAGCGCGGGCGACATGCGCATCGCATTCGGCGACCTTCCCGGCATCGAATCCATCCAGACGCTCGCCGCGATAGAGCGCGCCAAGGAGCGCGGCGTAAATGTCGAACTCATCGTGCTCAATGACGAGGACCTGGCTGCCCAGGCGATTGTCGGCGGCCAGGCCGATGTCGGCATCGGCGCGCCCTATACGCTGATCCAGAAGGCGGGCGTGCCGATCCGCGTCTTTGCGCAGATATCGACGCTGCGCTTCTTTCCCGTCGTCAACAGCGAATTCTACAAGGAATGGAAGGATCTGGACGGGCAGGACGTCGCCGTTCAGGCGCGCGGTTCCGGCACCGAGGCGGTCATGCTGCTGATGGCGAAGAACCACGGCATCAAGCTCGGCAACGTCAGCTATGTCCCGGGCTCCGAAGTCCGCCGCAACGCGCTGCTCCAGGGGACGCTGAAGGCGTCGATCGTCGACGCCGCCAACCGGCGCGCGCTAGAGGCCGAAGCGCCCGGCAAGTTCATCGTCTTGCCGGTGGAGAATCTCAAAGCCTCCGACGAAGCGTTGTTCGCCACGGCGGACTATCTGAAAAACAACGCCGCCGACGTCGATATCCTGGTCGAGGAATTGATGAAGACCGCGCGCGAAATTACCGAGAACCCGACTGTGGCGGTCGAATTCCGCAACAAGTATAAACTGCTGCCGGATCTCGGCGCGGAAGCCGATGGCGAGATCACCGAATACTACAAGGAAACCGCGGCAGCCGGCAGTCTTGCGCTGAACGGCGGCGGCGCGGATGCGGCCGCCGACGACTTCGCCTTCTTCAGCCTTGCCGGCCAGATCGAGGGCGATCCCGCCAGCCTCAAGGTGGCGGACTTCTGGGATGTCGCCGCACTCGACCGTGCCGTCGCCAAGCTCGGCAAGAAATAGGCGGTCTGGCGAATGGCTTTGAGCATCAGAACCGACGGCGAGACTGCTGGCCTCGCTGCTCCCTCCCGCCGCGGCACGACGGGCGCCTGGTGGGAAGAGCCGGTCGTGCTCAGGCTGGTCTCTATCGCTGCTTTCGCGGCGATATGGGAAGTGGCCGGACGCATTCCCGTCAGCTTCGCCTTTCCGACCTTTTCCGACACGATGGTCGCGTTTTTCGGACTGCTCGCCGACGGGAGCCTGGCCAGCGCCTATCTCTCGACGCTGCAGCCACTGGTGCTCGGCGTCGTCCTGTCGGCGTTCCTGGGTGTCGGCCTCGGCACCATCTGTGGCCTGTGGCGCACCGGCGAATGGCTGCTGATCCCGGTGTTCATCGTGCTCCAGGCGGCCCCCGTCGCCGCCTTCATTCCGATGGTCACCTTCGTCTACGGCATAGGCATGACCGCCAAGACGCTTGCCGTCATGATCCTTGCACTGCCGGTCATCGTGCTCAACACCTACAAGGCCGTGCGCAACGTCAACCAGTCGCTGCTCGTCATGTGCCGGTCGTTCCTCGGCACGCCGTGGCAGACCGTTGCCAAGATCATTCTTCCGGACGCCAGCCCGGTCATCTTCGCCGGTCTGCGCCTCGGCGTCGCCGCCGGGTTCGTCGGCGTGGTGCTGGCCGAACTGCTGATCACCCCGACCGGCATCGGCGACCTCATCACCTTCCACCGCTCGCGCGCCGACTACGCCGAGATGTATGCAACAATTGGCTCGATCATTGCCCTTTCCACCCTGACGCTGGTCTTTCTGCAATGGGTGGAAGCTCGTGTGTTCAGGCCCGAGAAGAGAGGTGCCTGAGATGCGCGCTGCCGCATTGCGAAATGGACCGTCGCCGGTGTCGGCACCGATCGATACTATTGTGGAGGTGAGGGGGATTTCCAAGACCTATGGCAATGTCGAGGCGCTGCGCGGCATCGACCTCGACTTTCCCCGGGGCAAGCTGACCAGCCTTCTCGGGCCCAGCGGTTGCGGAAAGACGACGCTGCTGAAGATCATCGCCGGCTTGATAAGGGCCGATGGTGGAACCGTCGCCATCAACGGCAAGACTGTCAGCGCACCAGGCCCCGAAAGCGCTTTCGTGTTCCAGGACTTTGCGCTGATGCCCTGGGCGACCGTGTTGCGCAATGTGGCCTTCGGCCTCGAATTGCGCGGCACCAGCAGGGCCGAACGCGAGGAGACCGCCCGCCGCTACATCGCCGAAGTCGGCCTCGCCGGCTTCGAGGACAAATATCCCCATGAACTGTCGGGCGGCATGCGTCAGCGCGTCGGCCTGGCGCGCGCTCTGTCGGTCGATGCCGATGTCCTGCTTCTCGATGAACCGTTCTCGGCGGTCGACGAGCAGAACCGGCGCAAGTTCCAGGAGGACCTGATCCGGCTGCGCACCAACCAGAACAAGACCTTCATCTTCGTCACGCATTCGATCGAGGAGGCGGTCTACATCTCCGACCGCATCGTCTTGCTGTCGCCGCGGCCCGGCCGGGTCTCGCAGATCATCGAACCGGAAATCGACCGCTCCGGCGATCCCGAGCGCATTCATCGCGACAGGCACTATCTCGATACCGTCGATGAGATCTGGCAGGGGCTGAAGCAATATGTGGAATGACCGGCAATGACCCTGTTTGGCTATCGCATACCCATGATGGCGTCGCTGCTTGTCTGGTGCGTCGCGTGGGAGGTCGTCGGCCGGCTGAACCTTGTCTTCCTGCTGCCGCCCTTCAGCGAGGTGCTGGCGGCGGCGGTCGATCTCGTGCAGACCCCGTCCTGGCAGAAGGCGACGGTCACCACCCTTCGCGCCTTCGCCATGGGCATGGCGCTGTCGATCGTCATCGGCGTGCCGCTGGGCATCCTGATGGGACGCGTCAAGATCGCCGACGATCTGCTCGGCATGTGGGTCAACATCTTTTCCAGCGCGCCGCTCTCGGCGATCGTTCCGGTGCTGATGATCCTGTTCGGCTTCGGCGAGAAGACGATCGTTGCTGCGGTTTTCCTGTTTGCGATCTGGATCATCGTTCTCGACACACGCGCCGGCGTCCGCCATATCTCGCCGTCGCTGATAGAGATGGCGCGGTCCTATGGCGCCTCTCGGCCGGCGCTCTACTCCAAGATCATCCTTTGGGCCGCCCTTCCGGAAATCCTTGCCGGCATCCGCCTCGGCCTCATTCGCGGCGTCAAGGGCGTCGTCATCGGCCAGCTGCTCGTCGCCATCGTCGGCTACGGTGCGCTGTTCGAGACTTTCTCGCGCAATTTCCGCATGGCCGAATTCTGGGCCTTGACCGTCATCCTTTTCGCCTTCGCCCTGGTGATCGCCGAGCTGATCGAACGGGCCGAAGCCAAAGTCGAATATTATGCAGGAGCAAGACAGTGAACATGCACGGCACGACCTATGTCATCGAACCGAACGCAATCCCGAGCATCCCGGTGGCGGGAACCGACAAGTTGTTTCCGGTGCACCGGGTCTATTGCGTCGGGCGCAATTACGCCGCCCATGCGGTCGAGATGGGGCACGACCCCAACAAGGAGCCGCCATTCTTCTTCCAGAAGAACCCCGACAACCTTGATACGTCGGGAGAATTTCCCTACCCTCCGGCCTCCAATGATGTTCATCACGAAATCGAAATGGTCGTGGCGCTGAAAAGCGGCGGCAGGGATATCCCGGTCGACAAGGCCCTCGACTGTGTATTCGGCTATGGCGTGGCTCTCGATATGACCCGGCGCGACCTGCAAGGCAAGGCGAAGGACATGGGCCGCCCATGGGAGGTCGGCAAGGCTTTCGAGGCCTCGGGGCCATGCACGCCGCTGGTTCCGGCAAGCTCGATAGGACATCCCGACAAGGGATCGATCTGGCTGGACGTCAATGGCGAGAGAAAGCAGACTGGCGACCTCAACCAGATGATCTGGAAAGTTCCCGAAATGATCAGCTATCTCTCAGGCCTTTTCACGCTGATGCCGGGGGACATCATTCTTTCCGGCACGCCGGCGGGCGTGGGCGCGGTCGTTCGCGGCGACGTTCTGCGCGGCCATGTCGAGGGCGTCGGCGACCTAGAGGTTCGCGTTGTCTGAAGCATCGATTGTTGAACGGCTGGCTGCCGGAGCCGACGAGGCGCCGGCGATTGCAGCCCCGGACAGGACCACGCTCAGCCATGGCGGGCTGCGCCGCCTGATCACCGAAACGGCGGCGCGGCTCAACGCGCTTGGCCTCGGCCGTGGCGACCGCGTGGCGATCGTATTGCCGAACGGCCCGGAGATGGCGACGGCCTTTGTCGCCGTGGCCGCCGCCGCCTCGACGGCGCCGCTCAATCCGGCCTACCGGGCCGACGAACTCGATTTTTATCTCAGCGACATCGGCGCCAAGGCAATCCTGGTCGCCGAGGACGAGAGTGGCCCGGCGGTCGCGGTTGCCGAGCGCCTGGGCATAGCTGTGCTGAGACTGGTCGCGCGGGGTGACGCGCCGGCAGGCAGTTTCGAGATCGCAGGCAAACCGGTCGGTACGTCTGTTTCGTCAGGCCTGGCCGAGGATGGTGACATCGCGCTCTTGCTGCACACCTCCGGCACCACCTCGCGCCCCAAGCTGGTGCCGCTCAGCCATGCCAATCTCGCCGCTTCGGCCGCCCATATCGGCGCGACGCTCGGTCTGACATCGGATGATCGCTGCCTCAATATCATGCCGCTGTTCCACATCCATGGACTGATTGCGGCGGTGCTGTCCTCGCTTGCCGCCGGCGGCAGCGTCTTCTGCACGCCGGGCTTCAATGCGCTGCGCTTCTTTCACTGGCTGGGCGAGGCGCGGCCGAGCTGGTACACGGCGGTGCCGACCATGCACCAGGCGATCCTGCCGCGCGCCGCGCGCAATGCCGATCAACTGGCGGCCGCGCCCCTGCGCTTCATCCGCTCGTCCTCGGCCTCGCTGCCGGCGCAGGTGATGGCCGAGCTCGAAGCGACCTTCGGCTGCCCGGTGATCGAATCCTACGGCATGACGGAAGCCGCGCACCAGATGGCCTCGAACCGGCTGCCGCCGGGCCAGCGCAAACCGGGCAGCGTCGGCGCCGCCGCCGGGCCTGAACTGGCCGTGATGGCGCCGGACGGGCGGCTGCTGAAAGCCGGCGAGACGGGCGAGATCGTCATTCGCGGTCCCAATGTCACCGCCGGCTACGAGAAGAACCCGGACGCCAATGCCAGCGCCTTCGCCCATGGCTGGTTCCACACCGGCGACCAGGGCGTGCTCGACGAGGACGGGTATCTGCGCGTCACTGGGCGGCTCAAGGAGATCATCAACCGTGGCGGCGAGAAGATTTCACCGCTCGAGGTCGACGAGGTGTTGATGGATCATCCGGCGGTGGCGCAGGTCGTCACCTTCGCCATGCCGCATGACAAGCTCGGCGAGGAGGTTGCGGCCGCGATCGTGTTACGCGAGGGCATGGCCACGACCGAAACCGATATTCGCGGATTTGCCGCGACGCGGCTCGCCGATTTCAAGGTGCCGCGCAAGGTGCTGATCCTGGAGGAAATCCCCAAGGGAGCGACGGGCAAGCTGCAGCGCATCGGCCTCGCCGCCAAACTTGGTCTTGCCAAACCTGGTCCGGGCTGACGATGCGGATCACCGTCTTTGGCGCCGGCGCGATCGGGGGCTATCTCGCGGCCAAGCTTGCCATGGCCGGCAAGGTCGATCTGTCGATCGTGGCGCGCGGCACGCATCTCGACGCGATCCGGGCGGACGGACTTCGCCTGATCGAGGACGGTCGCGAATCCGTCGCTCCTGTCAGGGCGGCTGCTCGGGCCGAGGAGCTTGGCGTGCAGGACTATGTCGTGCTGGCGCTCAAAGCCCATTCCGTTGCCCCGGCGCTCGACCAGATCGCGCCGCTGCTTGGGCAAGACACAGCCGTCGTCACCATGCAGAACGGCGTGCCCTGGTGGTATTTCCATGACGTTGGCGGGCCGCTGGAAGGCACGCGGCTGCAGGCGGTCGATCCGGGCGGCACGATCTGGGATCGTATCGGCCCTGGACGCGTCATCGGCTCCGTCGTCTACCCCGCGGCCGAAGTGGATGCGCCCGGCCTGATCCGTCATGTCGAGGGCACGCGCTTCTCGCTTGGCGAGCCTTCGGGCGAGAAGAGCGAACGCGTCACGCGGCTTGCCGGGGAGATGGTCGCGGCGGGTTTGCAGGTGCCCGTCCGCGACGACATCCGCAGCGAAATCTGGATAAAACTCTGGGGCAATCTCTCCTTCAACCCGATTTCAGCGCTGACCGGCAGCACGCTTGCCGCAATCGCCGGAGATGAGGCGACCCGCGCGCTTGCCCGCGCCATGATGCTCGAGGCGCAGGCGATCGGCGAAAGCCTTGGCGTGCGTTTCCCGATATCGGTCGACCGGCGCATCAAGGGTGCCGGCGATGTCGGCGAGCACAAGACCTCGATGCTGCAGGACCTGGAACGCGGCCGTCCCATGGAGATCGACGCGCTGGTGACGGCTGTGCAGGAGCTCGGTCGGCTGACCGGCCAGCCGACACCCACAATCGACAATGTGTTGGCGCTGGTGCGCCGCCTGGCCATCGAGCGCGGGTGCTATCTGACGTAAGACACGGGTCGTCAGGCGCTCGCCTTTAGGAGGCGGGCGGAATGCCCTTGTGAAGAAAGAAGCTTCACGGCCTTTTTGTCAAACGAAACGAAGACTTCCCCGCCTAGCCAGCTACCATCATAGGCAATCACACCATCAGCAAAATCACCACCAGCATCAAGGATCGATAGACCAGCTTCAACTGCGGGCCGATTGACCACGACATTTTCTGTATTCAGCAAGGCACGGATCGCGGCTGAAATATCCTCACCAGCAGTCTTATATTGGCGGGCCAAGACCCACGTGAATTCACAGAGGGATTGTAAGCTTACAGCCACGATATCCGCGGTTGCCAGCAACTCGACAGCGGCACTCGCCTGCTTGGCATCGTCCGCCACATAGGCGCGGAGCAGAACATTCGTATCAGCCGTGATCTTCATTCCTTGCCGGCCCCGGCGGCCGCACCAGCCTCGGCAATTGCCTCATTGATTTCCTCAATAGTGAGAACCTGGCCATTCGTCTTCCCTTTCAGGAAGCCATGAAGGTCCCGAAACGATCCCCTCGGCCGCGATGCTTTTAGCTCTGCCCGACCATCCGGTAGCAAATCCAATTCAATTTTTTCCCCCGGCTTGATGCCCAGGTGTTGGAGCACATCTTTCCGAAAGGTGACCTGCCCCCGTGCAGTTACGGTCAGTATCGGCATCGTAGAATCTCCCGATTGGCTAACCTGAACGTAATGCAAAAGTGCATTACTTTCAAGTGTCAGCCTTCCCGGTCATCCGCGCGTGGCCGGCCCATCGAACCAATTTGCAGGCGCCTTCGCATTTTTTCCGTTTAATTTGTTCCCTTTTTGTTCTAAAAGTCTCAGTCGGCCACAAATTGCCGGACGAGATAGCTATGAACGAGCTGCCTTTATTCGGAGTCGGGAAAAACGGTCAAACCTTCTTCCGCTGGGACGAGCCGGGTCGGAATCAGAGCGATCGGCTGTTTTTCGCCATTCTTTTGGAAAGCACGATCGCCACGCCGCTGGCGCTGAGGGCGGCGGGCTGGCAGCGCGAGTTGGGCCTGCGCGGCCAGCTCGTTGCGGCCGATCAGTTGCACATCTCGCTGGTTGGGCTCGGCGATCATGACGGATTGCCGATGTCGCTGGTGGAGGCCGCCTGCCGCGCCGGAGGCCTCGTCCAGGCGGCATCGTTCGATGTTTCCTTCGATCGCCTTTCGGCCTTCGGCGGCGGCGCACTGGTGCTGCGCGGCAGCGACGGCATCCCACCCTTGCAGACCTTTTGGCGCAGCCTCGGCGCCACGCTCGCCGACAGCCCGCTGAAGCCCTTCGTGGGGAATTCCTTCGAACCCCACGTCACCTTGCTGCGCGACAGGACGCGCGTCGCGAAGCTTGGCGAACGAACCATCCAACCGATCGGCTGGGCGGTCCGCGACTTCGTGCTCATCCACAGTTTCCTGGGGCAGGGCCGGTATCAACTCTACGGACGCTGGCGGCTGGCCGGCAAGGACGATGCGGTAGCTGTTATGTGAGTAGGCAGCGTCGGATTGTCCTGACGTGTAGCGCAAACTGGTCGAGCACGGCGCTTCAGCGTGGCTTCATCGCGGCGGATGGCGGCCGCCGCCCGAAAATTCTGGAGATATGGGCGAGGGCGCTGGCAAAGCGGGAGGCGTGGTTTTAGGGTGCGGCCGGATTCGACCAGCCATCAGTCCGAGGGACCATAGTTTGACAATCACGATGTACGGCATCACCACTTGCGACACGATCAGGAAGGCGCGCCTCTGGCTGGAAGGCCACGGCACTGCCTATCGCTTTCACGACTACCGGGTCGAAGGGCTAGACGCCAAGCGGCTGGATGGCTGGGTCGGCAAGGTCGGCTGGGAGATACTCCTCAACAAGGCGAGCACGACGTTCCGCGAGCTGTCCGACAAGGACAAGCAGGCCCTCGACGAGAAGAAGGCCAAGGCGCTGATGCTGGCCAAGCCGACGATGATAAAGCGCCCGGTGCTGGAGGTTGGCGAGCGTATCCTGGTCGGCTTCAAGCCGGATGTTTATGAGGACGTGGTGGAATAGCCTGCGAGGCGGCGAAGCTGCTAATCTCCCCCCTTGCGGGGGAGATGGCCGGCAGGCCAGAGGGGGGTGTGAAGGAACGCGACGTTGGTAGATTTGTCCAAGCGCGAACCTATTTCCAGTGCGCGGCGGTGAAATGATTGAAGAGTCGGAGGGACAGCACGTCTCAACCCGTCCCCCGCAAATATTCCGCCAGCGCCACCGCATTGTTATGCGCCTCGTCATGGGCGCCGTAGAGAAGCGTCACCTTGCCGTCGCGAAGCAAGGCGCGCAGTTCCGCGACCGCCTCGCCATTCCCATCGAGTTCGGCGCCATACCGCCTTCGAAACTCCGCCCATCGCGCCGGTTCATGCCCGAACCATTTGCGCAGTTCGTCGCTCGGCGCGATGTCTTTCAGCCACAGCGTCAGCGCGGCGTGCTCCTTGCTGAGCCCGCGCGGCCATATGCGATCAACCAGCATCCGCTGACCGTCAGAGGACGAGGGCGGCTCATAGATGCGCTTCACCGCGATGTCGTGTCCCATCGCCAACCTCGCATGGGCCGATCAGCACCGGGTTTCCTGCCGGCTCTTCAGGCCCATTCGCCCTTGCGCATGACCGGCACCCGCTCGCCGTCCTTGCCGAGCCCGTCTATGTCGATCTTGTCCGAGCCGATCATCCAGTCGATATGGATGAAGCTCTTGTTGCCGCCGCGCGCCGCAATCTCCTCCTGGCTGAGCGAGGCGCCGTCGACGAAGCACTTCGAATAGCACTGGCCGAGCGCGATGTGGCAGGCGGCGTTCTCGTCGAACAGCGTGTTGAAGAACAGCAAACCGCTCGCCGAGATCGGCGAGGAATGCGGCACCAGCGCCACTTCGCCGAGCCGGCGCGCGCCTTCGTCGGTGTCGAGCACCTTCTTCAGCACGTCCTCGCCCTTCGAAGCCTTGGCCTCGACGATCCTGCCGTCCTCGAAGCGCACCGAGATGTCGTCGATCAGCGTGCCCTGGTAGGACAGCGGCTTGGTGCTCGAGACACGGCCCGAGACGCGCCTTGCATGCGGGGTGGTGAAGACCTCTTCGGTCGGGATGTTGGGGTTGCAGGTGATGCCGTTCTTGGCGGTCGAGGCGCCGCCCATCCATTCATGGCCATCGGCGAGACCTACCGTCAGGTCGGTGCCCGGCCCGGTAAAATACAGCGCATGGAAATTATGGCCGTTCAGCCATTCGGTCCGGCTCTTCAATGCCGCATTGTGCGCCGTCCAGTTGCCGATCGGGTCCTCCACATCCACCCGCGACGCCGCGAAGATGGCGTCGGCGAGCTTAACCACCGCGACGTCGTCGGCATCGCCGGGAAATACTTGTTTGGCCCAGGCGAGGTCGGGATAGGCGACGATGTTCCAGTTGATGTCGAAGCCGGTGATCTTCTCCAGCGCCGGCTGATAGGCCATCGAATTCGCCTTGTTGGCGCGCGCCACCTTTGCGGGATCCTGCGCCGACAACAGCGACGGATCCTCGCCGCGCACGGCAAGCCGCGCCGCATTGCCGGCGAAGGCCTTCGCGATGCCTTCATAGAGCCACCCGGCGGCGCGATCGAAGCCAGCGTCCGCCCCGTAGCGGTAGCGCGCCAGCGTGATCTCGTCGTCGTTGAAGATCGGCGTCACCAGCCCGGCTCCGGCCTTGTAGGCATGCTCGACGATCCGCCTGGTCAAGGGCAGGGCCGCGATGGACGACGTCAGCACCAGATCCTGCCCCGGCTGCAATTGCAGCCCGACCTTGATGGCGACCTCCGCCAGCCTGTCGAGCTTCACCGGGTCGATGGTTGCGGAAACGCCGCGCGAATGTGTGGTCATGGTCCTGCCTGCCGTGATGTGGGGTTCTCGTTCTTACATAGACCGGCCGGATGGCGCTTTCCACCGCCCTTGCGGTAGGCCACAGCGCCGTGCGTCCATTCGGGCGCGCAAAGGACGCCCGCGGCATTGGAATGCGCCAGCCTCAGGCGGCGCTGTCAAGCGCGCTGAACTGCGCCATCGTCGCCGCGATCTCTTCGCGGATCCAGGCCTTGAAATCACGGACCTTGCGGCTCTCGTCCTTGGTTGCCGAAGTCACCATCCAGTACCCCAGTCCACTCTCAGCGCGCACGCCGAAAGGCGCGATAAGCCGCCCGTCGGCCAACGCATCGGCGGTCAGCAGCTGCCAGGCGAGCATCACCCCATGGCCGGCGATCGCCGATTCCAGGCACAGCATCGGGTCGGTGAAGCGTGCGCCCTTGAGGAAGGTGACTGGCTCGACGCCGGCTGCCTCGAACCAGCCGTCCCAACTGATCATCGACCGCTCGTCGGTGATGGCGCAGGTCTGCGCCAGGTCCTCGATCGATTTTAGCTTGGCTGCGATCGATGGCGCGCAGACCGGGAATACCTCCTGCGCCAGCAGAAGTTCCGCTCGCCCGCCCGGCCATTTGCCGTCGCCCAGCCGGATGGCGATGTCGATGTCGGAATGGTCGAGATCGGCGATCCTGACCGAAGCATCGATGCGCAACAGCACGTTCGGGTGGCGGGCGAAATGCCTGGACAGCCGTGGCAGTAGCCATTTCGAGGCAAATGCCGGCGCCACCGAAACCACCAGCGTGCATTGGCTCGCCTCGTCGGCCAGCGCCACCGCCTGCGCAAGCTCGCGGAAACCGACGCTGAGCCGCGCCGTGAAGACGACACCGAATTCCGTCAAAACCAGTCCGCCTGGCGTGCGCTCGAACAGCGCCTGGCCAAGCTGCGTTTCGGTGCGCTTGATCTGCTGGCTGACGGCGCTGACGGAAACGTTGAGCTCTCCGGCGGCGGCCGCGAGCGAGCCCAGCCGGGCGACGGTTTCGACGGCGCGCAGGCCGTTCAGGTGGACGCGGTTCAGCATGGCCATTTGAGTTTTTCTAAACTGGTATGGCCGAAATCTCAATTGAAATAGCAGGCGAAATGGCGGATTTTAACGGGCAGCCCGATCCTTGGAGGAAAGCTGATGAAGATTTTATCATGGCTCAGGGTCTTCTCCGCAACCGCCACCGGACAAAGCCCGTCGCACGAAAGCGAGACCACACGATGGGTCATCGACCCGCTGTCGCACCCCGTTCTGGACACCATGTCGGAGCGCGAGCTTGGCGATGTGCCGTTCCGGTTGACAGCGCGGCGCACTGCCTATGAGACAGGCGCCGCGCGGGTCGGCTGCGGCTGAAACTCTTCGCACAAAGGATCGTCGACGCTCGTTCTGTACCGCGGCGTTCGAAAGCGGTTCTTGGGAGCCCTTCTGGCCCAACATAACTGGATTGTTTGACAGGCCGGCGCACTTATTGTGCGCCGCAATGAAAGCCGCTTCTCCATCCCCTTTGCGTCTTGCCTTCGCTGGCATGGTCGCGCTTGCCGTCGCCATGGGCATCGGCCGCTTTGTCTATACGCCGATCCTGCCCGGCATGATGGAAGAGCTTGGCCTGTCGCCGGCCGACGCCGGCTGGATCGCGTCGGCCAATTATCTTGGCTACCTCGTCGGCGCGCTTGCCGCCGCCGGCGGCTGGGCGCATGGACGCGAGCGCCTGCTGATGTTCTCCGGCCTTGCCGCCAGCGCGGTTCTAGCCGCGCTGATGGGGCTGACCGAGAGCATGGCGGCCTTTCTCGTCATCCGTTTTCTGGGCGGCGTCGCCAGCGCCCTCGTCATGGTCTTCATGTCCAGCATCGTCTTTGGCCATCTCACCGCGGCCGACCGCAACGACCTGCAGGCGCTGCATTTCGGCGGCGTTGGTCTCGGAATCGCGGCCTCGTCAGCCTTGATGGCTGTTCTCGTCACCGAACATGCCGGCTGGGCGGCTGGCTGGCTGTGGTCGGCGGCGATTTGCGCCTGCGGCTTCGCTATCGTGGCGCTGCTGGTCGGGCCTGCCTCGACCACCAACGGCATTGCCAGCCGCGAGCCGGCGCAGCCGAAGGACCGGTCGCTGGTGAAGATGATTATCGCCTACGGCCTGTTCGGCTTCGGCTATGTGGTGACGGCGACGTTTCTCGTCGCCATCGTGCGCCAGGGCGGCGGTGGCCGCGTCTTCGAGGCGGTCGTCTGGATGATCACCGGTCTTGCCGGAATTCCCTCGGTCTGGCTGTGGCAGAAGATCGCGGCAAGGATTGGCCTTTACGCGGCCTGCCTGGCGGGTTGCCTCATCGAGGCGGTCGGCGTCACCGCGAGCGTCGCCATGGGCGGACGCACCGGGCCGCTGCTCGGCGGGTTTCTGCTTGGCGCGACATTCATGGCCATGACCGCACTCGGCCTGCAGGCCGTAAAGCAGCTTGCGCCGCAAGCGCCGCGCCGGACTTTCGCGGTGATGACGGCGTCCTTCGGCCTCGGCCAGATCATCGGCCCGCTCGTCGCCGGTCTGCTGGCGCAAGCATCGGGTGGCTTCTTCCTGGCCTCGCTCGTGGCCGCCGCCGTCCTGGTCGTCTCCGGCGTCGTCGCCTGGTCGGCTGCGCCAAAATCGCCATGATTGTGGTCTTGCTCGGGGGCGGGCATCGAGCGCGGGCATTTTCTTTCCCACTAATGTGTGACCTTATGCCCGCTGAACAACGCCGCTGATTTGCGCACCGACCGAGGATTTCGCCACAGTGTTCGTATCGTTTTTTCCGAAGCCGAAGCTTTTCTTCGCCTCGGTAGCTATCTGGAGCCTTGCCGGGGTTCTGTTCTGGTTCTTCGGAGGCGAGCAGCTTGGCTCCGTGTTCGGTCTTCCCCCATCGGTATCAGGTGCTCCGCCGGCGCTTGGCATGTCCACCTTTTTGACCGCGCCGTTTATCTGGTTCTATATCTATTTCGGTGTCATGGTTGGCGCCTTCTATGCTTTCTGGCGTTTCTATTCTCCCCATCCTTGGCAGAATTGGTCGATCCTCGGCTCGGCGTTGATCTTGTTCTCGACCTATCTTTCGGTGCAGGTTTACGTTGCCCTCAACAACTGGCGCGGACCTTTCTTCGATCTTTTCCAAAAGGCGCTTACCACCCCAGGCTCGGTGAGCGCCGGGGAACTCTATTCGATGTTTTCGATCTATGCCTGGATCGGTGCAGCGGGCATGGCGATTTTCGTCATCACCCGCTTCTTCGTCAGCCATTACATCTTCCGTTGGCGCACGGCCATGAACGACTACTACATGGCCTATTGGCAAAGGTTGCGGCACATTGAAGGCGCTTCCCAGCGCGTGCAGGAAGATACGATGCGGTTCTCCACAACCATGGAAGGCCTTGGCGTATCCTTGATCGATTCAGCGATGACGTTAATTGCGTTCCTACCGCTTCTCGCTCAGCTCTCGACGCATGTGAAGGTCTTGCCGATCGTTGGCGAAATCCCCTATTCGCTGGTCGTTGCCGCAGTGGTCTGGTCGGTTTTCGGAACAGTGTTGCTTATGGTCGCGGGTATCAGATTACCGGGACTGGAGTTCAAGAACCAGCGCGTCGAGGCGGCCTATCGTAAGGAACTCGTTTATGGCGAGGATGATGCAGCACGCGCGCAGCCGCCGACGGTCGCCGAACTCTTTTCGCATGTCCGACGCAACTATTTCACGCTCTACTTCCACTATGCCTACTTCAACGTCGTGCGGTCCGGCTATCTACAGGCCGATGCCATCTTCTCCAGTGTGATCCTCATCCCCACCATTGCCGCAGGAACAATCACGCTTGGCATATGGCAACAGGTTTCCACCGCCTTTAGTCAGGTCAGTTCGTCATTTCAATATCTGGTCAACGCATGGCCGACGATTGTCGAGCTAATCTCCATCCAGAAGCGTCTGCGCGCCTTCGAGGCGACGCTGGAGGGCGAGCCGCTGCCCGAAATCGACCAGCGCTATCTCGAACGTCAGGAAGCCGAGGATCCGGCCTGATATCTCAGGAAAAGCGTGGGCGGCTCAGCCGCCCACAGCCACCTGCTTCTCGCCGGCGCGCTGGCGCGAGATATAATCGCGAAAACTGATGCACTCGACGTCGGTTTTGACGCAGACCTCGCCGGCAAAGCGCTCCAGCGCGTTCCAGTAGGCGCCGTCATTCATCAGCGTAAAGTGGAAGCCGAGCTCCAGCGGCAGGCGTTTGCCCTGATATTGCTTGTCGAAGGCGGCGCGGAAGGCGTCATAGGTCCGCTCCGCGAACTCGCCCGCCTTGCTTGGCCGTTCGAAACCGCCGGAATGCCTGACATAGAGATTGTAATCCATGGCGATCACCGGCCTTGAGCTGGGACCTTCCGGGATTTGCGGCAGCGAAAAATGCGTGACGCCGTTGCTGGTCGGCGCCCTAACAGGACCTTTCGAAACGCCGCTCGCGTCGAACAGGAAGCCGGCCCTGGGCAAGGTCTGGTACAGCGCCTTGTTCGTCGACAGATAGGGTGCGCGAAAGCCGACCACCGCATGCCGGGCGAAATCGCGCCAACCCTGCGGTTCGGGCGCAATGCCGTTGATCGAATAGGCGTTTTCGAGAATATGTTCGAACGCGCCGAACTCGGCGAGCCAGTCGGCCTTGCTCCAGTCCTTGCCGTCGAAATGGCCGCAGCCATGGCTGCCGATGTCGTGGCCCTCCGCGGCAGCCAGCCGGATCTGTTCAAGCCGATCGGCTATATCCTGTTTCGAGGCGGCAAAGCCGATATTCGATTTGCCGGCGCTCTTGCCGGGCGCGGCGTATTCCGAGCGTGTCTGCGGCGACAGCAGGAAGACGCAGGACAGAAAATAGGTGAAATGCGCGCCGGTGCGCTGCGCCAGCGCGCGGCTGCGCTTCCACTGCGAAATGTCGCGGGCGCTGTCGAACGAGATGATGACGACCTGCTTTTGCTTTGCCGGCGCAGGTGCTGCCGGCGGATCGGCGAAAGCCGTGCCGGCTGCGGCAAGGGAAAGCGAGGCAATAGAAAACGCAACAACGCGGAACAAACGAGGCATCGGCATCCGGTCTGGCACAGAAACGGTTAAGATCGGCTACCGGCGAAATGTGGCACGGGTGCGGTCGCCATTGCGGGGGCCTCCATAGGGCGCTTGCCCGGCAATCCTCCGATTTTCCTGGCGAACCCCTTCCATGCCGGCGAAATTTCGCTAAAACGCGGGCTCAAGAAGCGCCCCGCTCCGGGCAGCGATGGTTTTGATTGATGTCCGACGACAGTTTTATCCGCGAAGTCAACGAAGAGATTCGTCGCGAACAGGCGCATGCGCTATGGGACCGTTTTGGCCCTGCCTTGATTGTGCTCGCGGTGCTGGTGGTGCTCGGCACCGCCGCCGTCGTCGGCTACCGCTATTGGGACGAGACCCGCGCCAACCGCTCGGGCGACGCCTTCTCGCAGGCGCTGAAGCTTGCCAATGACGGCAAGGGCGATGAAGCGCTGGCCGCGCTCGATTCCCTGGAAAAGGACGGTTACGGCGCCTATCCGCTGCTTGCCCGCATGCGCGCTGCAACCGTCAAGGCCGACAAGGGCGACGTCGCCGCCGCCGTCAAGGATTTCGACGAGGTTGCCGCCGACACCGCCATTCCCCAGGGCATTCGCGACATGGCGCGGCTCAGGGCAGCGCTGCTGCTGGTCGATCATGGCACCTTCGCCGACGTGTCGAGCCGCGTCGAGGCGCTCACGGCCGACACCAACACACTGCGCCACACCGCGCGCGAGGCGCTCGGCCTTGCCGCCTGGAAGGAAGGCAAGGCACAGGATGCTCTGAAATTGTTCGACCAGATCGCCGCGGATGACGGCGCCCCGCGCAATGCGCGCCAGCGGGCGACCTTGATGTCCGAGCTGATCCGCGGGTCGGGCAGCGCGTCGTAGTGCAATGTCGCCCAAAAGTGCGAAGCGGTTTTGGGATCAACGACATGCACAATAGGCGGTAGAGTCGCATGGGTTTCAAAGTCGCCATCATCGGCCGTCCTAACGTCGGCAAATCGACCCTTTTCAATCGGCTGGTGGGAAGGAAGCTGGCGCTTGTCGACGACACGCCGGGCGTCACCCGCGATCGCCGCGTCCATGCCGCCAAGCTCTACGATCTCGCTTTCGACGTCATCGACACCGCAGGCTTCGAGGATGCGGGCGCGGCGACGCTGCCCGGCCGCATGCGCGCCCAGACCGAGATCGCCATCCGTGAAGCCGACCTGATCTTCTTCACCATCGATGCCAAGTCCGGCCTGCTGCCCGACGACAGGACCTTTGCCGAGATCGTCCGCAAATCCGGCAAGCCCGTCGTGCTGGTCGCCAACAAGGCCGAGGCAAAGGGCGCCCAGGGCGGCATGCTGGAAGCCTGGGAGCTCGGCCTCGGCGAGCCGATCCCGGTCTCGGCCGAACATGGCCAGGGCCTGCCCGACCTGCGCGACGCGGTGGTGGCGGCGCTCGGCGAGGAACATGCCTTCGGCGAGGAAGAGGACGAAGACGAGGAGATCGCCGCCAGCGAGGTGCTGATCGGCGAGGACATCACCGATCCCGATGCCGAGCCGACCTATGACGACACCAAGCCGATGCGCATCGCCGTCGTCGGCCGGCCCAACGCCGGCAAGTCGACCTTGATCAACGCACTGATCGGCGAGGAGCGGCTATTGACCGGGCCGGAGGCCGGCATCACCCGCGATTCCATCTCGGTCGACTGGGACTGGCGCGGCCGCCGGGTGAAACTGTTCGACACCGCCGGCATGCGCCGCAAGGCCAGGATCCACGAAAAGCTGGAAGTGATGTCGGTGCAGGACGGCCTGCGCGCCATCCGCTTTGCCGAGATCGTCATCATCGTGCTCGACGCCACCATCCCCTTCGAGAAGCAGGATCTGCAGATCGCCGACCTGATCATCCGCGAGGGCCGCGCGCCGGTGATCGCCTTCAACAAATGGGACCTGATCGACCGCCCCCAGGAACTCCTGGCGGAACTGCGCGAGAAGACCGAGCGGCTGCTGCCGCAGGCGCGCGGCATCCAGGCGGTGCCGGTCTCGGCCGAGACCGGGCGTGGCCTCGACAAATTGATGGATGCCGTCATCCGGACGCACAAGGTCTGGAACAGCCGCGTCTCGACCGGCAAGCTCAACCGCTGGCTGGAAGGCATATTGGCGCATCATCCGCCGCCCGCCGTCGCCGGCCGCCGGCTGAAGGTCAAATACGTCACCCAGGCCAAGACGCGGCCGCCGGGCTTCGTCGTCCAATGCTCACGGCCCGACGCGATGCCGCAATCCTATGTCCGCTATCTCTCGAACAGCTTGCGCGAGGCCTTCGACATGCCAGGCGTGCCGATCCGCATCGCTCTGCGCACCTCGGACAATCCGTTTGCCGGCAGGGCCAAGAAGCGCTGAGCGGCAGCACCTCGGCGATTGTCTGAGACGCCCATCGCTTCCTGCTGCCAGCAGCCGTTCCGGGTCTGGTAATTCTCTGCTCGTGGTCGGACGTATGGCTGGCGGCGGCCGTCTGCGCTGATCGCCTGACCGGTTTTTCCGGCCCGGCTGAGCGGCATAAAAACGTCTCGCTTCGCATCAACATTAAAAAAACACGATCGACCTTGTTAACGCCCCATCAAGGTTAATGCATCATTGTTCCTCTCCAGTGGGGTCCGTTGCGTTTCTGGAGAGTTCCGTGCATCGACGTGTTGTGAAGCGGCTGCTCGCCGCCGCCGGTGAGAAGAAGCGTTCCTTCCTGTCTCCTCTGGCTATTGATCTCGGCATCTTGGTCGGCTTCCCCAAGAGTTCCGTGCATCGAAACGTCTTGACGCGGCTTGTCGCTGCCGCTGGCGAGAAAAAACGTTCCTTCCTGTCTCCTCTGGTCATTGGGCTTGGCATCTGGGTCGGTTTTCCCAATGTCATTGCTTACCAGGACATGACGAGCCTGATCTCCGGCCTCGAAGCGCCGAATGCCCGCTGGAACGCCTTTGTCGAGAAATCCGTCGCCGGTTCGGTCCATGCCGCCGAGATGCCTTTTCTCGATTCCGACACCACCGGTTCGATCTCGGGTTCAGGCGTTCGGTTGCCCGGCATCGGCACTGTATCGTTTCGCGGCAAAGGCGCCGTGGCCGGCACGACGCCCGACGAGGACCGCGTCATGCGCGCCGACAAGGGGGACCGGATCATCCAGGTCTCGCCGGTGGCGCCGCCGAAGAACTTCAATGCCGGCTCGATCTTCGAGCGCACCTCCTCGCTGCTGCGCCCGAGCATGGACAGCGGCCTGAAGATGGCCTTCGCCAAGCCCGAGATCAAAGGCAAGGAGATCGAGATCGCCGCCGCATTCCACACGCGTGTCGACAAGAAGCCCGATCCCGACATGCCGCCGATGCTTGCGGCATTGGTCAACAACGATCATCCCGATGTGCTGGCGACCGCCTATGCATCGGCCGCGCCCGACTATGCGCAGGCCTCACCCTTCGAGGCCTTGCTGCAGGACGATCAGCCGAACAATGGCCGCTTCATTCCGCCAATGACCAAGGGCGACCACTCCTGGATGCAGAACCCGCTGCCGGCGAGCGTCTTCTCCAAGCCGGAACAGGCCTGTCTTGCCAACGGCATCTATTTCGAGGCGCGCGGCGAGAGCGTGCGCGGCCAGGCCGCTGTCGCCCAGGTCATCCTCAACCGCGTCCGCAATCCGGCCTATCCGAATTCGATCTGCGGCGTCGTCTACCAGAACGACAAATGGTTCAACCGCTGCCAGTTCTCCTTCGCCTGCGACGGCAGGAAGAAGCGCATCGAAAGCCCCGCCAACTATAGAATTGCCCAGGACGTCGCCATGGCGGTCACCGCCGGCAAGATCTTCATCCCGGAAGTGGGATCGTCGACCCACTATTACGCCAACTATGTCAATCCGGGCTGGGCGCGGGCGATGAAAAGAATGACCAAGATCGGCCTCCATATCTTCTACCGCACCTATGGCGGCGGCTGGAGCTGAGCACCCCCGGCGCGGTCAATCGAACAGCCATCGCCGCAGGGATTCGGCCGCGGCGCGCCAGAGACAGTGTCGGGCACGATGTCGCACCTTGGCAAGCCGTTGATTTAAATAAGGAAAATACTTGAGGCTGAAGTTCTGCCCGTGGCTTGACGGAGGCAGACCCTCTAACTATGTTGCCGGCGACTTTAGAAGCGGACGGACGGCGACGGTCTGACCGGGCAGGGGGGTTCGATGGCCGACAAGAATGGGCCACACGGAACCGGAGGAACCGGCCGCGGCAAGCAGCATGAAGCCGACATCCGCGACGACGATCTTGAGCGCCGCCGGCGCGACCTTGAAGCATCGCTGGCGTCAAGGCGGCCGGACCGGCTCGAGGGGAAAGACGACGCGAAAGCGGGCAGTGCGGCCGGGTACGGCCAGGCACTCAAACTGTCCAGCGAGTTCATCGCCGGGGTAGTGGTGGGTGCCGGCATCGGCTGGATCATCGACCGTCTGGCGGGGACATCGCCATGGGGTCTGATCGTGTTCCTGCTGCTGGGCTTTGGCGCCGGTGTGCTCAATGTCATGCGCTCCGCGGGGCTTGTGGCGCAATTCGGACAGGGCGAGAAACCGCGCGATCCGAAAGAATGAACCGAGGCGCCGCTGGTCGGCGCGATGAACAGGACAATAGAGTCGCGCGCGGCTTTGATGGGGATTATTAAGTGGCTGCTGACAAGGTCGATCCGATCCACCAGTTCCATATCGTCAAGCTGATTCCGATCAACATCGGCGGCTACGATCTGTCCTTTACCAATTCGGCGCTGTTCATGGTCGCCACCGTTGCCGTCGCATCGGCGTTCCTCTACCTCACGACGTCGAGCCGCAGCCTTATTCCCACCCGTCTTCAGTCGGTCTCCGAAATGGCCTACGAGTTCGTCGGCAACATGCTGAGGGACGCGGCCGGAACGCAAGGCATGAAGTTCTTCCCCTTCGTGTTTTCGCTGTTCATGTTCGTGCTCGTCGCCAATCTGCTTGGCCTTTTCCCGTATTTCTTCACCGTCACCAGCCACATTATCGTCACCTTCGGTCTCGCCGCGCTGGTGATCGGAACCGTCGTCGTCTACGGCTTCATGAAACACGGCCTCGGTTTCCTGAAGCTGTTCGTGCCGCATGGCGTTCCCGTCTACCTTTTGCCGCTGGTCGTGCTGATCGAGGTGATTTCCTTCGTTTCGCGCCCGGTCAGCCTCTCGGTTCGTCTGTTCGCCAACATGCTGGCCGGCCACATCACGCTGAAGGTGTTCTCCGGCTTTGTCGTCAGCCTGAGCGCGCTGGGAGCGGTCGGCGTCGCCGGCTCGATCCTGCCCCTGGCGATGGCGGTGGCGCTGACGGCGCTGGAATTGCTGGTCGCCTTCCTGCAGGCCTACGTCTTTGCCGTGCTGACCTGCATGTATCTGAACGACGCCCTGCATCCCGGGCACTGATCAAGAGTTTCCGGCCCAAGCGTTTCGACATTGCCGCCGGATGGAATTGCAACGGAATTTTAGATCCAAAGGAGTTGAACACATGGAAGCAGAAGCAGCAAAGTACATCGGCGCTGGCATCGCGTGCCTCGGCATGGGTGGCGCAGGCATTGGCCTCGGCAACATCTTCGGCAGCTATCTGTCGGGCGCGCTGCGCAACCCGTCGGCCGCCGATGGCCAGTTCGGCCGCCTGATCTTCGGCTTCGCCGTGACCGAAGCGCTGGGCATCTTCTCCCTTCTCATCGCGCTTCTGGCCCTGTTCGGCTGAGCCCCTGTTCGGCTGACATTGGGAATTGGACAGGCCGGCCGCAAACCTGCGGCGGGCCTGATATCAGGGGATAGTCCATGTTCGTGACATCTGCCTTTGCAGAAGAGGCCGCGCCTGCCGTCGAAGGTGGCCCCACCGGGACGGAAGGCGATACGCATTCCAGCACCGGCGTGCCCGACGAGGCGCACGGCGTGTTCCCGCCATTCGATCCGGCGACTTTCCCGTCGCAGCTTCTCTGGCTGGCGATCACTTTCGGGCTGTTCTACCTGTTCCTGAAGAAGGTGGTGATGCCGCGCGTCGGTGGCATCATCGACGTGCGCAATGACCGGATCACTCACGATCTGGACCATGCCGCCAGGTTGAAGGGCGAGGCAGACGCCGCCGTTGCCGCCTATGAGCAGGAACTGGCGGAAGCCAAGACCAGGGCCAACACGATCGGCCAGCAGGCCAACGATGCCGCCAAGGCGGAAGCCGAGACCGCCCGCAAGAAGATCGAGGCGGCGCTCGACCAGAAACTTGGCGAAGCCGAGGCCCGCATTTCCTCCATCAAGGCAAACGCCATGAAGGAAGTCGGCACGATAGCCGAGGACACTGCTTCGGCAATCGTCGAGGCGCTGGTCGGCGGCAAGGCCAGCAAGGCCGAGATCGCGGCTGCGGTCAAATCCGTGGCCCGGTGAGGAGCGCATCATGGACGCCACATCTCTCGCAACGCTTTGGGCCACGGTTGCCCTGGTCATTTTCCTGGCCATTGCCATCTACATCAAGGTGCCGGGCCTGATCGCCAAGTCGCTCGATGCCCGAGCCGCCAAGATCAGCGCCGAGCTTGAGGATGCGCGCCGGCTGCGCGAGGAAGCCCAGCAACTGCTTGGCCAATACCAGAAGAAACGCAAGGAAGCCGAGCAGGAGGCCGCCGACATTGTCGCCGCCGCCAAGCGCGAGGCCGACATGCTTGCCGCCGAGGCGCACAAGAAGACCGAGGACTATGTCGCCAGGCGCACCGCGCTTGCCGAGCAGAAAATCGGTCAGGCCGAACGCGAGGCGATCGGCGAAGTGCGCGCCAGCGCCGTCGACATCGCCGTCGAGGCTGCCCGCGCGCTGCTCGCCGCCAAGACCGACGCAAAGGCTGGTGCGGATTTGTTCAAGGCCTCACTTCAGGATTTGAAGTCTAAGCTGAACTAGGCGAAAGCCGTCATCGCATCATCGAAGCCGCTGGGGGCAATCCGGCGGCTTTTTTGTTGTGGCGGGGATAATCTCCCCCCTCGAGGGGGAGATGTCGCCGAAGGCGACAGAGGGGGTCGGCACGTCCTGGCGCGACGCCAAATGGACGAAAGAGCAGGTTGGCGCTTCACGCGCGGCGACCCCCTCTGGCCTGCCGGCCATCTCCCCCTCGAGGGGGGAGATTACGCGCCCAGGCCTCTCGCCAATCTTCAAGCAATACCGCCGCTTCACTCAATCCAACCCGGCAAGGCTCTCTTCCTCCACCACTTCCGCCCCGCCCAAACGGAACGGCGCGAACGACACGCGGTGCAGCCGCGCCACCGGCCCGTGCGCCTCGATGGCCGTGCGGTGACGGACCGTCGCATAGCCCATATGGACTTCGAAGCCGTAATGCGCGTGATGGCTGCCGCAGCCGCACATCATGCGGTCACGCATCACCTTGGCGACGATCGAGGCGGCCGCGATCGACTGCGAGCGCTGGTCGCCCTTGATCAGCGCGCGTCCGGCGCAGGGCAGGCCCGGCGGCACGTCGCGGCCGTCGGCGAGCGCCAGTTTCGGCTGCACCGGCAGGCCGACCAAAGCGCGGCGCATCGCCTCGAGGCTGGCCTTGAGGATATTGCTGTCATCGATGCCTTCGGCGCTGACCGAGGCCATCGACACGCCAAGAGCGGATCCGAGGATTTTCAGGAACAGCGCCTCGCGCTGTAAATGGCTAAGGCGCTTGGAATCGTCGAGACCATCGGGAATGTTGGCGGGATCGAGCACCACCGCCGCCGCCACGACCGGTCCGGCAAGCGGCCCTCTGCCGGCCTCGTCCATGCCCGCCACCGGCCAAAGGCCCTCTGACATCGCCTTCGTCTCGAAGGAGAAGTCGGGTCTCTCGACGATTTCAAAGAGAAGCGGAGAATCGGAACGCTGGCGAGCCATGGTGCGGCGAGGTTCGCATCAGCTCCGATTCTCCGCAAGCCCCTCCGGGCCGAATGGGGCACCGGACCCGGAGGGCACCGTCTGCAAGCCCGGGGACAAGACAGGCCGGACGGAATTTTCCAATGCATGTCGCGCAAAAGTGTGCAGCGGTTTTGCGGTAACGACATGCATAAAAACAAGAACCTAAAAGCGCGTTGCATGAGGCCGGTCGACGCGACGCGCTTTTTTAGGCGCCGCCGGCAATGGCTGCACATGATGTCTTCAAAGCAGCATCAACTGCTCCGTTGCCTTGGCCGCGGCGACGAACCGGTCGGTCCTGAGCGACCGGCGCTCGGCATTGAGGCCCAACCGCTTGGCGGCGATCTCGAAGCGCCGGCCGATCTGCCAGGCGTAGGGACCGGAGCCTTTCATGCGTTTGCCCCATTCCGAATCGTAATCCTTGCCGTCGCGCATCGAGCGGATCAGCGACATGACGTGGCGATAGCGGTCGGGATAGTGGCGCAGCAGCCAGTCCTTGAAGATCGGCGCCACCTCCAGCGGCAGGCGCAGCAGGACATAGCCGGCCTCACGCGCACCCGCCGCATAGGCCGAATCGAGGATGCGCTCCATCTCCGGATCGGTCAGGCCAGGGACGATCGGCGCGACCATGACCGAGGCCGGAATGCCGGCATCCGAAAGCTGCCTGATCGCCTCCAGCCGCTTGGTCGGCGTCGACGCGCGCGGCTCCATCGTCCGCGCCAGCATGCGGTCGAGCGTCGTCACCGACAGCGCCACCTTGGCCAGTCCGCGTTCGGCCATGCGCGACAATATGTCGATGTCGCGCGTCACCAGCGCCGATTTGGTGACGATGCCGACCGGGTGGCCGCGCGCCTCCAGCACTTCGAGGATCTCGCGCATGATCCGGTACTGCTTTTCGATCGGCTGGTAGGGATCGGTGTTGGTGCCGATGGCGATGGTGCGCGGCTGGTAGCCATCCTTGGACAGTTCCTTGTCGAGCATCCTCGCCGCATCCGGCTTGGCGAACAGCTTCGATTCGAAATCCAGCCCCGGTGACAGGCCCATGAAGGCGTGCGTCGGCCTGGCGAAACAGTAGACGCAGCCATGCTCGCAGCCGCGATAGGGATTGATGGACCGGTCAAAGGAAATATCGGGCGACTCGTTGCGGGTAATGATCGTGCGCGGCTTCTCGACCTGCACCTCGGTCTTGAACGGCGGCAGTTCCTCCAGCGAATTCCAGCCGTCGTCGAAGACATGCCGGCTGACCGGCTCGAAGCGGCCGGACGGATTGATGCCGGCGGAACGGCCGCGATTGCGTTCCGGACGCACGCGCATGCCGCTCTGTTCGATCATCGCATTGGCCATCTCGGCTCTTCCTGCTCCGAAGGCTGCAATGTCGGCGCGCACGATCTGTTCCATTTTCGCCCTCTCCCAGGGACTGTCGGCAGGCTGTCGAATCGCTCTGTTCATGAAATTATTCCTATTTCATTGGTGAGAACAAAGCAAGAACTTTGTATGGTGCAATGCAAAAACTGGCGCTTCGTCCGGCTTTCCGCTATTCGGCTAAACATGCTCAGCGTTCTCATCGAAACCCTGAACGACGAAGAGGGCCTTGCCCGCACGCTCGCCTCGCTGATTGGCGGCGCGGTCGAGGGCGTGGTGCGCGATGTCATCGTCTGCGACACCGGTTCGACCGACCAGACGCATCGGGTAGCCGACCATGCCGGCTGCCATTATGTGACGGGCGGTGTTGCCGCCGGCATCAGGCAGGCCAAGGGCGAATGGCTGCTCATGCTGGAGCCGGGCGCGCGGCTGGCGGAAGGCTGGATCGACGATGTCGCCGCCCATACGGCCAGGCAAACCATGCCGGCGCGGTTCTCGCGGGCGCGCGCCAGCCGCACGCCGTTTCTGTCGCGGGTCTTTTCTGGAAACCGGGCGCTGGCCGAAGGGCTGGTGATCAGCAAGCGTCAGGCCGCTGCCTTGTCCAAGAACGCCCGCAGCGCTGAAGCCATTGCGCGCGGCCTCGCGACAAAGCGGCTCCACGCCGAGATCTCCGTCGCGCCGGCGAAGTGAGCTCCTTCTTGCGCTGCTCCTCGTTCTTCTATTCACGCTGCTCGCCACGTTTCCTCTTTCCGTAGGTGGGCGAGGGGTTACGGGAATTTTTACCGGGCTGTCCTTTTTTACCGGCCTGTCCTTTATTGTGCGTTGCACAATACCTTCCCTCGGGGTAGCATTCTCCTGATGCGGGATATCAGGGTTTGGGTAATGCCGGAGCGGTGAGCGACCGACACTTCGTCGACGCCGCCTTCACAGCCGAGGAGCCGATGACCCTTTCAAGCCCTGACAAGACCGGCGCTGCGAGCCTCGAGGCGATCGCCCGAAACGGCAGCCTGCTGCGCCGTATCGCCGTGCGCATCCCAACCTATCTGACGGATCTTCGTGAGAACCCTGCCTGGTTGCCGATGTTCGTGCTGGCGCGCACCATGCCGGCGCGCCGGCTGCATTGGCGTGGCGCAAAACCGGTTCGGCCGGCACAAAAAGCCCGGGAAACGATGTTCGCCGGCGTCGATCGTGAAGCCGTGGTCGAAGCGCTCCGCTCGGACGGCCTCTTTTCCGGGTTGGTCCTGCCATCGTCGATCCACGAGGAGATCGCCCGCTTTGCCCAGCGCACGCCGTGCTTCGGCAATTTCGACCGTAGGCTGGAATTCCAGCCGGCCAAGCACGCCGAGGCCGAGAAGCACTTCGGCCGGCCCTTGCTCAGCGGCCATTTTTTCGAACGGATCCTCGACTGTGACGCGGCACTTGCCGTGCAGCGCGACCCGCTGCTTCTCGACATCGCCGCCCACTATCTCGGCAGCCAGGCGAAGCTGATCACGACACGCGTCTGGTGGAGCTTTCCGACCGGCGGGGTCTCCGACGCCGAGAAAAACCTCGCGTCGCTCGGCAAATACCACTTCGACCTCGACGACTGGCGCATGCTGAAATTCTTCTTCTACCTTGTGCCGGTCGACGACGGCACCGGTCCGCATGTCTATGTCAGGGGCAGCCACAACCGCCGCATCGTCAAGCATCAGATGACGCTTCTCGTCGGCCATCCGGCCGAGGAGGTTCTGAAGGTCTACGGCGACGACAGCCCGGTCACGCTGACCGGCGAGGCCGGTCTCGGTTTTGTCGAGGATCCCTTCGGTTTCCACATGGGCACCGTGCCGACGCGCGCGCCGCGGCTGATGATGGAAGTCGGCTTCGGTGTTTCGACACCGTCGCGCCGGCGCTTCCACGGCGAGCCGGTCATTCGCTGAACGCTCCGGCTATCCGGTTTTCCCGCGCCTGAGATGCTCGTCCAGCCGCGGCATGATCTCGACGAAATTGCAGGGCATGTGCCGGTAATCGAGCTGCGGCTTCAGGATGCCGTCCCAGGCGTCCTTGCAGGCGCCGGGCGAACCCGGCAGCACGAAGACGAAGGTGGCGTTGACGACGCCGCCGGTCGCCCGGCTCTGGATCGTCGAAGTGCCGATCTTGTCGTAGGAGATGCGGTGGAACACTTCGGAAAACCCGTCCATGTGTTTTTCGAAGATCGGCTCCAGCGCCTCCGGTGTCACGTCGCGGCCGGTGAAGCCGGTGCCGCCGGTGGTGATGACGACATCGATATTCTTGTCCCTCGACCACGCGAGGACCGTGTCGCGGATCTTTTCCCTGTCGTCGGTGACGATGTCGCGGGCGGCCAGGATATGGCCGGCGCCGGTGATGCGGTCGGCCAGCGTCTGGCCGGACTTGTCGTCGGCCAGGCTGCGCGTATCGGAAACCGTCAGCACCGCGATGCGCACGGGGATGAAGGAGCGGCTCTCGTCAATTTTGGCCATGTCAGTCGGCCTCCGATGTCAGGCTGCGCGTCGCGGCGACGAACCAATCCGGTTCGCGACTGCGGATTTCGGCTGCGGCGCGCTTCGCCACATTGCCGGTCTCGAACAGCCCGAAGCAGGTCGCGCCCGAGCCCGACATCCGGGCGAACCCCGCTCCGGCCTTGTTCAGCACGGAAAGCGCCCTGCCGATGGCCGGCTGGATGGCACGCGCCGCGGGCTCGAGATCGTTGCGGGTGATCTCCAGCCAGTTGCGGACGCTGTGGAAGTCGAAAGTATTCGGCAGCGGCGGCAGCCCATCATTGTCACGGCGCGAAAGTGCCGCGAATACCTCGGCCGTGGAGACAGCAGTGCTCGGATTGACCAGCACCAGTCCCAAGGCCGGAAAACCCGGCACGACCGACAGGTCGTCGCCGACCCCGCGCGCGATCAGCGGCTTTGCCGCCAGGCACATCGGAACGTCGGCGCCAAGCGAAAGGCCGATCCGCGCCAGGTCGGTATCGCCGATGTCGAGCTCCCAGCTCCGCACCAGCCCGCGCAACACCGCCGCGGCATCGCTGGAGCCGCCGCCGACGCCGGACGCGACCGGCAGGTTCTTTTCCAGCCGGATGACAACCGGCGTGTGCTGGAGACCGGCCTCCCGCCGCAGCGTGTCGCGCGCTTTCACCGCCAGATTGCCGCCGTCGAGCGGGACGGCGGACGCGTATTTGCCGGAGACGGAAAACCCGTCGCTGTCGGCACGCTCGATCTCGACCCTGTCGCCGAAGCGCGTGAACACGGCGAGGCTCTCGATCAGGTGATAACCATCCGGCCGCTTGCCGGTGACGTGCAGCGCAAGGTTGATCTTGGCATGCGCATGCCACATCCGCGCGTCGGAATTCACGGTCTCGGCGGCGAGGGAGATGATTTTCAGTCCTTGGCCAGGCGGTATTCGCCGGTCTTCGGATCCTTGACCAGCGTTCCCATCGTGCCGTTTGCCGCCTGCTTTTCGGTGCGCCGTATCTTGGCCGTCACGCGCTGGGCCTCCCTGACAAAGGAGCGGTAACCGACATAGGCAAGCACCCCGACGGCGGCGAAGAAAACGATCTGTGGCATGTCAAACTCCTCCCTCGCAGGGCTGGCAAACGCGGCCAATGGGGTCGGTCAACGCACTATGCTAGACGTTTCCGCCGGTTTTTCAAAGCCCGAAGCGCGCCCAAAGCGCGCGCTGTTCCGCCGCATCGATCACGCCGCTGGCGGCAGCGGCGGCGATATCGGGCGCCGAAAAGCCCTGGCGCGAACCGAACAGGCCGAACCGCCCGAACAGGCCGCGCGGCGCCGTGATCAGCTTGAGCTGGGTCTTTGTACCGAAACGGGTCTTCAGCACGCTGCGCATGTCGCCGAGCGCGTCGACAAGGCCGAGTTCCAGTCCCTTCTTGCCGGTCCAGAACAGGCCGGTGAACAGGTCGGGATCGTCCTTGAGCCTGGTGCCACGCCGCTCCTTGACGAGATCGATGAAGGTCTCATGGACCTCGAGCTGCAACGCCTTCAGCCGCTCGACATCCTCCTTCTTCTCGGGCTTGAACGGGTCGAGCACGGCCTTGTTCTGGCCGGCGGTGTGGACGCGGCGCTCGACGCCGATCTTCTTCATCAGCTCGGGAAAGCCGAACGAGGCTGATACCACGCCGATCGAGCCGACGATCGAGGAGGGGTCGGCAAAGATCTCGTCGCCGGCGACCGCGATCATGTAGCCGCCGGAGGCTGCGACGTCCTCGACAAAGACCAGAACCTTTTTGTTCTTCTCGTTCGCCAGGTCGCGAATGCGCCTGAAGATCAGCCGCGACTGCACCGGCGAGCCGCCCGGCGAATTGATCGAGATGGCGACCGCGGGTGCGGCGAAGGAGAACGCCTTCTCGATCAGGCCTGCGGTCGAAGCCAGCGACAGGCTCGGCCGGAACTGGCCGCCGCCGGCCATGATGGTGCCGTGCAGCCGGATGACCGGAATGACGACGACGTTGGAGCGCCAGGATTTCGGCAGCAGGCGGTTGAAGAGGCGTTTCACGGGATCTCCGGTCAATTGGCCTGAAGGCATGTAGGCGGTTCGCCAGCCAACGACAATGCCGCGACGCCGGTCGGCAAAATGCATGTCGCCCAAAAAGTGTGCCGCGGTTTTGGGTTAACGACATGCATCAAATCAAAAATCAATCGCCAAACAGCGATGCCAGTCCGTTGTTGATCATCTCGGTCCGCTCCGTCGGGCCGTCGCCCGATTGCGCATGCAGCATCAGCGGCGGGCGGATCGACAGTTTTCCACGCGCACCGAGCGTTGCCCTGACGACGATGCGGATTGCCTGCGCATTGGGGCGCGGGTGGACGGCCAGCATCTCGGCGTCGCCGAAACGGCGCGACATCGCGTCCAGAATGGCGCCGAGCTGCTCCGGCCGGGCAATGATGGCGAGACCGCCGCGCGGTCTGAGCACCGCCGCGGCACTTCGGATCCAGCGATCGAACAGTCCGTCCTCCATCACATGCGCCGCCTTTCTCAGCGGGTCGGGCGTGGCGCGATCCTCGGCGGCATTGAAGGGTGGGTTCATGATGACGAAATCGAAGGAATTGTCGGCAAGGCCGGCAGCCGTCCGCGCCTGGCCCGACAGCGTGACATCGGCGGCGAGCACGCGGGCGCGGTCACCGAGATGGGCGTTGCCGGGGTGGGCGAGCGTGGTTGCGGCAAAACCCGCCATTTCAGGCGAGCGTTCGACGAGCACCACCTCGGCCGCCGGGCAGCGCGACAGCACCGCAAGGCCCGCGGCGCCGGCGCCCGCGCCGAAATCGGCGAGCCGGCCAGTAAAGGCGGACGGTACCGAAGCGGCCAGCATCATCGCGTCCATGCCGGCGCGATGGCCGGCCTGTTTCGGCTGCACCAGCCAGAAGCGCCCGCGATGGAAGGCATCGACCGTGTGGGCCGGCGTGTCGCGGACAAGGGTGGCGCGCGATACGGACATTATGTCAGGCGGATCTCGTTGGCGATGCCGGCATCGGTAAGGATGCGCCGCGCCACGTCGGCCTGATCGGCGTCGACCATGATGCGCCGGGGCAGGATGCCGATCGACCCGTCGAGCACGCTCATGTTCTGGTCGGCCACGAAACAGCCGATGCCGGCGTCGCGCATCAGCGATTCGACAAAGGAGATGATCACGGCATCGTTGGTGCGGATGAGCTCTATCATCGGACGAAACTCGCAGGTTGCGGCGTTCATGTAAATGTGGATGGACCAAGGCGCCAGAGCCCCCGCGCCAATTCGCCTCTTGCCGCCCCGGTGGGTAGCGCCCTAGAGTCTTTTCAAGGGACCAGCGTGCCGTCGTGCATATGAGGTTGGGAGTTTTGTCGTGGGTGTCGTTCTCAACATTGAAAACGGGAAGCGGGAAGTTGCGTCCATCAAGGATCTCATCGATCTGACGGCCGCCGACATGGCAAGGGTCAACAAATTGATCCTGTCGAAGGCCGGTTCCGATGTCGAGATGATCCCGGAGATCGCCAACCACCTGATCTCGTCCGGCGGCAAGCGGCTGCGGCCGATGCTGACGCTCGCCTCGGCCCAGATGTTCGGCTATTCGGGCGAGGGCCATGTCAAGCTCGCCACATCGGTCGAATTCATGCACACGGCGACACTTCTCCACGACGATGTCGTCGACGAGAGCGGCATGCGGCGCGGCAAGAAGACCGCCCGCATGATCTGGGGCAACCAGGCAAGCGTGCTGGTCGGCGATTTCCTGCTGGGTCAGGCTTTCCGCATGATGGTCGATGTCGGTTCGCTGGAAGCGCTCGACATCCTGTCGAGTGCCGCCTCGATCATCGCCGAGGGCGAGGTGATGCAACTTGCCGCCGCAAAAAACCTCGAAACCACCGAGGACGAGCATTTCGCCGTCATCAAGGCCAAGACCGCGGCGCTGTTCTCGGCCGCCGCCGAGGTCGGACCCGTCATCGCCCAGGCGACGCGCAACGATCGCGCGGCCCTGCGCTCCTACGGCATGAATCTCGGCCTGGCCTTCCAGCTGATCGACGATGCGCTGGATTATGGCGGCACCAGCAAGGATCTGGGCAAGAATGTCGGCGACGACTTTCGCGAGGGCAAGGTGACGCTGCCGGTCATCCTCGCCTATCGGCGCGGCACCAAGGCCGAACGCACCTTCTGGAAGCGCGCCATCGAGGACAATGTCACCGATGACGCCGGGCTGGAAAAGGCGATCGGCCTGATGACCCGCCACGGGGCGATCGCCGACACGATCGGGCGCGCCCGCCATTTCGGGGAGATCGCCCGCGATGCGCTGGCGCCGCTCGAGGCGACACCGCAGAAATCGGCGCTGATCGATGTCATCGATTTCTGCATCAGCCGGATAAACTGAGTAAGCCGAGCGGCATCCGCGGATCCGTGGTTCGACGGAACAGCTTATGGATCACACAAAAGACCGCGCGCTCTTCAGCAGCGCCACGAGCTGGCTTTGGCGGTTGGTCCCGGTCTTTCGGAAGATTCGTTCGAGGTAGCTGCGGGCCGATTTGACGGCGATGCCGATTTCCATGGCCGCTTCCTGCGTGGAACGGCCCGAGGCAAGCGCGGTGGCGAGCCGGGCTTCCGCCGGCGTCAGGTCGAACAGGGCCGCAAGGATGCTCGGCGACGCAATGGTGGCGTCAACGCTTACCGTCGTCGCAGCGACCAGAATTTCGGCGCCCGAAAAAATATCGTGCGCGGCGCGGCGCAACGACAACAAGTGAACGATCAGCGCCGGCCGCTCCCGCACGACCGGAACGGGGACGGAACGCACAACGCGGTTATCCCTGTTCTGTACGACGGCCTGCTGGAACAGCGCGTTTGCCGGTTCGTCGGCAAGCGCCATGCCGCCATGAGCCAGGGATCGGAAAACGTCAGCCATCCCGTCCAGGAGGCTGTTGGCCAACAGCACGCGGCCCGATCCGCCCGTGACGGCGGCCGGCAATCCCATGTCGCCGAGGACGGACACGGCCGTGCCTGCACGCTCCAGACCCAGGCGCTGGGCTATCAGGCCAGCGCGTGCCAGATGCGGACGCAGCCCGTTCAACAGATCGATCGTGGCCTGATCGTAATCGCCGTCCTTCAGCCAGCGCAGGAAAACAAACAGGAAAAGCTCTCCACCGGGCATGGAAATCGACGTGCAGACGAGCGATCCGACGCCGAAAGCTTTGGCGGATGTGCAGATGGGATCGCGCTCGCTCTCTTCGCCGGTCATGAACTCGTCGATCCGCGCGAAGCTTGCCGGCCGGGTGTTCAACATGCGCTGGACGCTCCGGGAAAGCGCCCGGTTGTCCTTCGCCATGAACGCGTCGAGCAACGGCTGGAGATGCGCCTCGCCGATGGCGCGAACCGGCGCATGATCGCTGACCACGAAAATCGCACCGCCCGCCGAGCGCGACAGCGCGCTGGCCGCTTCCAGCGCATCCGGCCACATCTCGGCGGCGAAGGCCGCTTCGTAGATCAAATCGACAATGGCGAAGGCTTGCTCGTTACGCGGCATTTCCAGCATCGGCACCTCCTCGGCGAAGCAAGCGCATCCGTCTGCACGCGCCACGCGTGGTTTCCGTGACGGCAGTTCTCAACCCTTGCTGCTTACGGGAACATCGGAGGCATTGAAGTGAGCAACGTCACATTGGTAGGTCGCAGGGCGATATTTGAAGAGGTGCATCCGCTTGTCGGCATGCTTTCTTAATCGCATGACCCGATTGTGAATTCGGGCCGGATTGATGCTTGACCCAAAAAAGGCCATGCTTTGCCCGGAAAAGATCGAGTCTATGGTGAGCCCGCTGATGCGGGAGCCCCAGGCTGAAAGGAATATGATGCGGCAAGGATGTGCGCGCTGGCTGGCAGGGCTGGCAATTGTGACGGCTATGGCGGTGTCCGATCTGCCGGCCTATGCCAAACAGACCACCGAACCGGTCAAGATCACATCCTTCTCGGGCGCTTATCTCGCCGCGCGGGTCGCCGAAGGCGACAACGATCTCGACAGCGCCATCACCTATTACAAGCAGGCGCTCGCCTTCGATCCCGGCGACACCTCGTTGCAGCAGAGCCTGATGCTGTCGCTGATCGCGCAGGGACGCTTCGACGAATCCCTGGTCTATGCCGACAAGCTCAAGACCGTTACCGATGTCGAGCGGTTCTCGCGCCTGGCGCTCGCCGTCGGTTCTTTCCACAAGAAGGATTTCTCCAAGGCTGAGTACTGGCTCAAGCTTTCGCTCGAATCCGATCTCGACCGGCTGATCTCCGGCATCATGACCGGTTGGGCCAAGCAGGGCGCCGGTGACAGCAAAGATGCCTTGGCCTTTGTCGACAAGCTGCAGGGGCCTGACTGGTTCGGCCTGTTCAAATCCTACCATCGCGCGCTGATCGCCGACGCCTCCGGCTTGCCCGAAAAGGCCGATGAACTCTATGCCGCGACCTTGGCTGACACCACGGCCGGCGGTGCCGCGCCCGAGACATGGCTGCGCAACGCGCAGGCCTACGCCTCCTTCCTCGCCCGCAAGGGCGACAAGGCCAAGGCGCTTTCCGTTCTCGACCAGGCCGAGACGTTCGCGCCCGGCAAGGTTGAGATATCGGCCCTTCGCGACAAGATCACCAAGGGCGAGAAGGTCGAACCCTTTGTTGCCGGCCCGTCGGACGGCGCCGCGGAAATCCTGCTCGATCTCGCCACCGCGCTCAATCGCGGCGGCGGCGAGCCGTTCGTGCGCCTCTATCTGCAATACGCCCTGGCGCTGAAGCCCGACAGCGATGCGGCCCTTGTCCAGCTTGCCGCTGTCGCCGAGCAATTGAAGGACGGCGAAGGCGCCATTGCCTTGTATCGCCGCATTCCCGACAGTTCGCCGCTGAAGGAGCTTTCGGAGCTGCAGCTCGGCCTCAACCTTGCCGACCTCGACCGCCAAGACGAGGCGGTCACCCACCTGAAGGCACTCGTCGACGCGCATCCCGACGACATGCGCGCCTATCTGGCGCTCGGCGGCGTCTACGCCGCCAAGGAGGATTTCCGCTCCGCGGCCAATCTCTACGACAAGGCGGTGGAGGTGCTGAAGACGCCGACCGGCGCCAACTGGAACATCTTCTACCAGCGCGGCATCGCCTATGAGCGGCTGAAGGAATGGCCGAAGGCCGAGCCGAATTTCCGCAAGGCGCTGGAATTGTTCCCCGACCAGCCGCAGGTTCTGAACTATCTCGGCTATTCCTGGGTCGACATGAACATGAACCTCAAGGAAGGCCTTCAGATGATCCAGAAGGCCGTCGATCTCCGGCCGAGCGACGGCTACATCGTCGATTCGCTGGGTTGGGCCTATTACCGCCTCGGCAGGTTCGACGACGCGGTGCGCGAGATGGAGCGGGCCGTGTCGCTGAAGCCGGAAGATCCGGTGCTGAACGATCACCTCGGCGACGCCTATTGGCGCGTGGGCCGCAGGCTGGAAGCCACCTTCCAGTGGAACCAGGCCCGCGACCTGAAGCCGGACCCGGATGTGCTGGCCGCCGTGCAGCAGAAGCTTTTGAAGGGCCTGCCGCCGATCGAATCCAACACGGCGCAGGAAACCCCGAAGGTGAAGCCCGGACCCGTGCCTGCGCCGAAGGGCTGAACATTTCTGAATTCGATGATGCGGGGCTCGAAGTCGGGTCCCGTTTCTGTTTTCAGAACAGCTTTCGATAGACGCCAAAGCCGGAGCGTTCTCCGACCTTGTCGTAAAGCTTCATCGCCGTGTGATTGGTTTCATGCGTCAGCCAGTAGACCCGGCCCGAGCCGTCGGCTTTGGCGCGGTCGTAAACGCCTTCGATCAGAGACCTGCCGACCCCTCTTCCACGCGAAGCCTCGGTGGTGAAAAGATCCTGCAAATAACAATTCGGCGCGATCGACGTGGTGCTGCGGTGGTAGAGATAGTGCACCAGGCCGAGAAGCTGTCCTCCGGTCTCGGCAACGAGCGCATGCATCGGCTCATAGACGTCGAAGAAGCGAGACCAGGTCATATCGGTGATTTCTTTTGGCAGAGCGGTAGCGCCGGAGCGGCCGTAGAATGCGTTGTAGCCATCCCATAGCGGCAGCCATTGGTCGAAATCCTGTCGCGTGACAGAGCGGATGGTGATCGGACCGGGCATTGCTAAACCTGCTGTCGCTGAACCGTGGTGCCGGGGCAGGAGACAGCAGCCACCGTTGGCCGGCAATAGGCCAGCACCTTGCAAAACAACACGCCTCAGGGCGGCTGTGGCCGGCCCCTTGCCTTGACGCTTGCCGGTGGGCGCTCTAGGGAGGGCCGCATTCCCGCCTTTCCCGTCGAGGCCGCCGTGACTGTTGCCGTTCCCGCCCATATGCATCCCAGCCGCTCGTTCCAGGGGCTGATCCTGACCTTGCACAATTACTGGGCGGATTATGGCTGCGTCGTCCTCCAGCCCTACGACATGGAAGTCGGCGCCGGCACCTTTCACCCGGCGACAACGCTGCGCGCGCTCGGGCCCAAGCGTTGGAACGCGGCCTATGTGCAGCCCTCGCGCCGGCCCAAGGACGGACGCTACGGCGAGAACCCGAACCGGCTGCAGCACTATTACCAGTATCAGGTGATCCTGAAGCCGAACCCGCCCAATCTGCAGGAGCTCTATCTAGGCTCGCTCAAGGCGATCGGCGTCGATCCGCTGCTGCACGACATCCGTTTCGTCGAGGACGATTGGGAAAGCCCGACGCTGGGCGCCTGGGGACTGGGTTGGGAGTGCTGGTGCGACGGCATGGAAGTGTCGCAGTTCACCTATTTCCAGCAGGTCTGCGGCATCGAATGCGCGCCGGTGGCGGGCGAGTTAACCTACGGGCTGGAGCGGCTGGCCATGTATGTGCAGGGCGTCGACAATGTCTACGACCTCAATTTCAACGGCCGCGAGGGCGCCGACAAGGTGACCTATGGCGACGTCTTCCTGCAGGCCGAGCAGGAATATTCGCGCCACAATTTCGAATTCGCCGATACGGCCATATTGCTGCGGCACTTTGACGACGCCGAGGCCGAGTGCAAGGCGCTGCTCGATGCCGGCGCGCCGGCGCCAAGCGACAATCTTGCGATGCATCGCATGGTGTTTCCCGCCTATGACCAGTGCATCAAGGCCAGCCACGTCTTCAACCTGCTCGATGCGCGCGGCGTGATCTCTGTCACCGAGCGCCAAAGCTACATCCTGCGGGTGCGCAATCTGGCCAAGGCCTGCGGCGAGGCGTTTCTGCTGACGCAGGCCGGCGGGTTGGCGGCCTGAAGAGGTCGCACATGATCAACCTTCCCGCTTGATTTTCCTCTTTTCCCGTTTAGGTTGTGAACGCGTGCAAGCCGGGGGGCGGTTAACGTGGGCATTTTCCGAAACCTTTCGATCAGCACAACCTGGGTCGTCAGGCTGCTCTGGATTGGCATCCTTGTCGACATGATTGCCGTCGTGTCCGGCTTGTCCGAGCTTTGGCTGCTCAGCGACATCGAGAGCGGCAGCTATGACTACGACCTCGCGGCAGCGGCCAACCGGAACGATTTGAGGCAGGGCGCGATCGGTATCATTCAGCTCGTTCTATATGTGGCTCAGGCCGTCACCATTCTGGCGTGGATCAGGCTCGCCAACAAAAACGTGAGGCTGCTTGGCGCCAAGGACATGGAATTCACGCCCGGCTGGGCGATCGGCTGGTACTTCATTCCGATCGCCAATCTGTGGAAACCCTACCAGGCGATGTCCGAGATCTGGCGCGCGAGCACCGGGTCGCCGGACTGGAAATCGGACGAAACCTCGGGATCGCTGCCTGGCTGGTGGTTCGCCTGGCTGGTGGCCAATGTGCTCGGCCGCCTGTCCTTCAAGCTCACCATGAATGCGGAGGAGCTTCCGGAGCTGAAGAATGCCTCGATTGCGCTCATCGCGGCCGATGTCGCAGGCATTGTGCTGAGCCTGCTCTTCCTGGAGGTCGTGAAGGAGATTTATCGTCGGCAGACCGCGTGGCCGGCTGCGTCCGCCTTGCGGGCTCAGGACAGCGCCGGGCTGGCCGCCGGCGACACGGTGTAGAGCGCCGCGGCAAACATGCCCTGACCGCTCGCGCCATCGATCGTCCGCAGCGCCTGCCTGACGCCCGGCATCGCGAACGTGCCATGCACCTGCGCGGCAAAGCAGGCGCTGAGCGCCAGGATCTGCAGGAATGTCGATGCCGTTTTCATGGTCGTTCAGCCAATAGTTCTCTGCCTGAGCGTGGGTCGCTTCAGCGCTGCGTTCGGTTCATGGAAATCTTTGACCCAAGGACGAGCGGGTTTGCCTCGGCCCGACAGTCCATCGAATTTTTTCGGAAATCGCCGCCAGATGCTCCGATGTTGCGCAGAAGGGTGACAGCGGCCAGCCGAGTTGCTATGCCCCGCGCGGACCATTTTGCCGCGTGAGCCCCCATCAATGCCCGACCTGCTTCTAGAACTTCGCTCCGAGGAGATCCCCGCCCGCATGCAGCGCAAGGCTGCCGGCGATCTCAGGAAGATGCTGACTGACGGTCTGGTCGAGGCGGGCCTGATCTACGAGGCGGCGCGCGAATACTGGACGCCGCGGCGTCTCACGCTCGATATCAGAGGCATGACCGCGCGCTCCAAGGACATCAACGAGGAGATCAAGGGCCCCTCGACCAAGGCGCCGGAGCAGGCTGTCCAGGGTTTTCTGCGCAAGGCCGGCCTTGCCTCGGTTGCCGAGGCGCATGTCCATGCCGATCCGAAGAAGGGCGACTTCTATGTCGCCCATATCTCCAGGCCGGGCAGGGCGGCGGAAGACATCATCGCCGAACTGGTGCCCGGCATCATCCGCAATTTCCCCTGGCCGAAATCGATGCGCTGGGGGCCGGCTTCGGCGAAGCCGGGCTCATTGCGCTGGGTGCGGCCGCTGCAATCGATCCTGTGCACCTTCGGCCCGGAGACCGAGGAGCCGGTGGTGGTCGATTTCGAGATCGACGGCATCCGCTCGGGCAATGTCACCTACGGCCATCGCTTCCTCGCGCCCGGCGAAATCACCGTGCGCCGCTTCGACGACTATGTGAGCAAGCTGGAAACGGCCAAGGTCGTGCTCGATGCTGACCGGCGCAAGGAGATCATCCTTGCCGACGCCAGGAACCTGGCTTTCGCCAACGGGCTCGACCTGGTCGAGGACGAGGGATTGCTGGAAGAGGTCTCGGGCCTGGTCGAATGGCCGGTCGTGCTGATGGGCGAGTTCGAGCAGGATTTCCTGGCGATACCCGCCGAGGTAATCCGGCTGACCATCCGCGCCAACCAGAAGTGTTTTGTGACATCGCGCCTGATCTCCCCCCTCGAGGGGGAGATGTCGGCGAAGCCGACAGAGGGGGTCGTCTCGCGTGGAGCGGCGACCCCCTCTGGCCTGCCGGCCATCTCCCCCTCAAGGGGGGAGACTAGCCAGCTCTCCAACCGCTTCATCCTGACCGCCAATATCGAGGCGAAGGATGGCGGCAAGGAGATCGCGCACGGCAACGGCAAGGTGGTGCGCGCGCGCCTCTCCGACGCGCTCTATTTCTGGACGACCGACCAGGGCGATTTGCCTGATCTCGACCAGCTCAAGGCATCGGCCGAAAAATTCGGGCTCGATCTCAAGAAACCGCTCGACCAGCGCATGGCCCGCCTCGACCATCTCAACGTGACGTTCCATGCCAAGCTCGGCACGCAGGGCGAGCGGGTGGAGCGGATCATGCGGCTGGCGGAAGAACTGGCGCCGATCGTAGCGAGTTCAATCTCCCCCCTTGAGGGGGAGATGGCCGGCAGGCCAGAGGGGGTCGCCGCGCGCCGAGCGCCGGCATCCTCTGTCCAAAACGGGGAGTCGCGCCAGAACGTACCGACCCCCTCTGTCGCCTTCGGCGACATCTCCCCCTCAAGGGGGGAGATTCCCGCGCTGGCGCGCCGCGCCGCTGTGCTGGCCAAGGCCGATCTCACCACAGAAGTGGTCGGGGAATTCCCCGAACTGCAAGGCGCCATGGGCCGCAAATACGCGCTGCTGCAGGGCGAGCATCCCTCCGTCGCCGCCGCAATTGAGGAACACTACAAGCCGCAAGGCCCATCCGACCGCGTGCCGACCGATCCGGTGTCGATTGCCGTCGCGCTCGCCGACAAGTTGGACACGCTGGTCGGCTTCTGGGCCATCGACGAAAAGCCGACGGGGTCGAAGGATCCCTATGCGCTGCGGAGAGCGGCGCTAGGTGTCGTGAGGATGCTGGTCGAAAATCGGATTCAACTAGGCATCGTCGATGTGGCAGAATCTCATGTCCCTTCGATCCATCAATCAATGAAGAGCGCCCAAGGAGAGGCGATAGGACGAGGGTTGCGAGAATTCAGAGGTAAGCAAGTTGGCGCTGAAGTGCTCGACCTACTCGCCTTCTTCCATGACCGCCTGAAGGTCTATCTCCGCGATCAAGGCGCCCGCCACGATTTGATCGACGCGGTGCTGGCGGGCGGCGGAAGCGCGCCAATCTCCCCCCTTGTGGGGGAGATGTCGGCGAAGCCGACAGAGGGGGGTGCTGTCCCGCCGGCATCTCGGCGCGAGGCACCCCCCTCTGCCCTGCCGGGCATCTCCCCCACAAGGGGGGAGATCGGCCAGTCGCCGAACGACGACCTCCTGCAAATCGTCCGCCGTGTCGAAGCGCTCGGCTCCTTCCTCGACACCGAGGATGGCAAGAACCTGCTTGCCGGCACCAAGCGTGCGGCAAACATCCTGGCCGCCGAGGAGAAGAAGAAAACGGCGATTGCCGACCATGTCGAGCCGGCGCTGTTTCGGGAAGCGGCCGAGAAATCGCTGTTTGCGGCGGTGAATCAAGCTGAGAGGCAAGCCGGCGAAGCAATTCGAAACGAAGACTTTTCCGCCGCCATGCTGGCGCTTAGCGTGTTGCGCGAGCCGGTTGATTCATTCTTTGAACAAGTGCTGGTAAACGACGAGGATCAGGCCGTCCGCGCCAATCGCCTGGCGTTGCTCGCCCGCATCCGGGCAGCCACCGACCAGGTCGCCGATTTCTCCAGGATCGCCGGCTAAAGCGAACAGAATTTTCTTTCCAGCCGGCCGTTCGAGCCGGCTTACAGTCATATGACGATGATCTCTCCGTGGCAAAAGGACATGTTCCCCAACCCCACGGAGGCTTCCATGAATTCCGCTCACGAAATCGAAGTGACAGAAGAAACCCCGGCCCCCGCCGAGGCGCTTGATTCCGCTTCCGAAACGACGCTCGACCGGGCCGCCGCCGCGGTGGTCGAGGCAACCGACCTGTCTGACGACGAGCAGGACGGCGACGACGAAGACAGCGAAGAATCGGAAGAGGACGGCGACGAAGAAGCCGCTACCCTCTCGGACGACGATGAGGACGAAGACGAGGCCGAAGTCGCTGACGAAGAAGACGACGACGAAGACGAATCCGACGAGGCATCCACCGACGAGGCGGACGAAGAAGTCGCGGCCTGATATTTATCAGGCGCCGGAATTCACTCGAGCGGGATGCATGCATCCCGCTCTATTCATTTGTTTTGGTCGCATTCGTGCGCCGGCCAGGTAATGCACCTGGCTGCAAAATGCTCTTGTGTTTTTACGGCGAAGGATTTGAGCTAAGCTGGCGCATCCCTGCCGCGCTGGAGAAGCACCCTTATGGCTGAACGCCCGAGTGGAGGAGAAAGCAACGGAACTGCCGCAAGCAGTCTCGCCGACGATGATCCGCGTCTTGCGTTCATCTATCAGGAGGCGGTGCGAGGCCTTATGCAGCAGCAGAACCTCGTCGAGAACATGAGCACCCGCGCCGGCAGCCTTATCTTTGCCACCGCATTCGCCAACTCGTTGCTCGGCGGCGCGGCCCTTGCCAATGGGCTCGGTCTTTGGGACTGGATCGCGGTGGCTCTGCTGTTCGGCATTGGCGGGCTGATCGTCTTCATGCTTTGGCCCTACCACCAATACACATTCCGCTTCGACCCCGAAGAACTGCTCCATCAATATGTCGATGGCGACAGGCCGGCAACGATGTCGGCCATGCGCCGCGCGCTTGCCCTTCGCATCAAGGCGGACATGGCCAGCAACTGGCGAATTATCCAGCGGCTGCGGGTGGCGTTGCAGATTGCCCTGCTGTTTCTGTTGTTCGATATCCTGGCCTGGCTCCTGGCGATTGCGGGCGTTTGAGCCGGAAGCGCTTCGAACCTATCTGGCCTGGTCAGGCTCGGGGATGGGTGTCGGTTGCGGCTCGGGCGGGCTGTTCGCCGCTTCCGTCTTGTTGCCGGACCCTGCTTGAGGCGCCGCTGCGGCGGCGGTGGTCGGCGTTGGTATGGAAAAGTCGCCGCCGACAATGCCGCCGCGAATGATCATCGGGCCTGGCATGAAACCGCGTTTTAGCCCGGGCTGGTTCGGGATCGCCGCCACCTTTTCATAGGTGACGTCGGGCCAAGCTGCGCCGAGTGCCACGACCGATGGCGTCGAATTACCGGCCTTGCTCGCGGCCGTCGTCGCCGTCTCGGGTGCGCCGGGCCTGACGACGGATGGCGTCGAAGCCGGTGCGCCGAGAATGATGACGGATGAAGCCTGCGCTTCGCCCGCCGCCAGGATAAGACCAAGCGCTCCAAGAATGCGCACCGAGATCATGACAATTCCCCTTGCCCAAGAAGCCGGCACCATACTTGTGCGACGATTGACGCGGGCTTGCGGGGAAGCATGGCATTTTAGCGATCGAGGATTCGCTGACGCCCGGACTTGCCCCACGGCCGCCGCCGTACTACGCAGCCGGCATCTGTGAGGTAACGACCGTGGTTGAAATACGCGCCGTCGGCGATGCGATGGAAATGGCACTGGCGCTGCTCGAAAGCGGCGACGTCGTCGCCATTCCGACGGAGACCGTCTACGGGCTGGCCGCGGACGCGACCAATGGCGTCGGCGTGGCGCGCATCTTCGAGGCCAAGGGCCGGCCGCGCTTCAACCCGCTGATCGCCCATGTCGCCGACCTGGCGATGGCCGAGCGCATTGCGCTGTTCGACCCGCTGTCGAAACGGCTGGCGCAGGCATTCTGGCCGGGGCCGCTGACCCTGGTGCTGCCGCAACGCCCCGGCAACGGCATTCATCCGCTGGTCACCGCGGGGCTCGACACGATCGCGCTGCGCATGCCCCGGGGATTTGGCGGCGAGCTGATCGCCAGGCTCGGTCGGCCGCTCGCGGCGCCCAGCGCCAATTCCTCGGGCAAGATCAGCGCCACGACCGCAGAGGCCGTGGCAGCCGATCTCGGCCCCAGGATCAAATTGGTGGTCGATGGCGGCGCGACCCCGGTTGGATTGGAATCGACGATCGTCAAGGTTGAAGGCGCAAGATTGCGGCTGCTGAGGCCGGGCGGTATTGCCGCCGGCGACATCGAAGCAGTCGCCGGCATGCCGCTGCTGCGCGGCGCCGCCGGCATCGAGGCGCCGGGCATGCTGGCCTCGCACTACGCCCCGGGCGCCGCGGTGCGCGTCAACGCCGGGAAAATCGCCAAGGGCGAGGCTCTTCTGGCTTTTGGCGGCCGCCGTGCCGAAGGCTGGCAAGGTGCGGTCGCCTTTCGCAACCTGTCGGTATCAGGCGACCTGCGCGAGGCGGCGAGCAACCTTTTCGCCCATATGCAGGATCTCGACCGCAGCGGCGCCAAGACCATCGCTGTCGAGCCTATCCCATTCGATGGGCTGGGCGAGGCGATCAATGACCGGCTGTCGCGCGCCGCCGCCCCTCGTGACCGGGCCGCCACGCGTGACCGGGCCGCCGTCACGCGTGACAAGATCGACACAGGGCAATAGTTTCCATCCATGAACGACATATCCCAAGACCTCGACGCCGCCCTCATAGACCGCTTCGCGACAATCGTCGGCGACAAATATGCGCTTCGCGACCAGCAGGATATCGCGCCTTATCTCAGCGAGCGGCGCGGCCTGTGGCATGGCAGGACGGCGCTGGTGCTGAGGCCCGGCAGCGTCGACGAGGTTAGCCGCATCATGCGGCTGGCGAGCGAGACCGGCACGCCGATCGTGCCGCAAAGCGGCAATACCGGGCTGGTCGGCGCACAGGTGCCGGATGCTTCCGGCCGCGAGATCGTGTTGTCGCTGTCCAGGCTGAACCGCATCCGCGAGATCGACGTCTTGTCCAACACGGTCACCGTCGAGGCAGGCGTCATCCTGCAGACCTTGCAGGAGGCGGCCGATGCCGCCGACCGGCTGTTTCCGCTGTCGCTCGCCGCGCAAGGTTCCTGCCAGATCGGCGGCAACCTCTCCTCCAATGCCGGCGGCACCGGCGTGCTTGCCTATGGCAATGCGCGTGAGCTCTGTCTCGGCGTTGAAGTGGTGCTGCCGACCGGCGAGGTGTTCGACGATCTGCGCAAGTTGAAGAAGGACAACACCGGCTACGATCTGAAGAACCTGTTCGTCGGCGCCGAGGGTACGCTTGGCATCATCACTGCCGCCGTGCTCAAGCTCTTCCCCAAGCCGAAGGGGCGGGAAGTGGCTTTTGTCGGAATGTCGTCGCCTGAGGCGGCACTCTCCCTGTTCAGCCTGGCCATGGACCGCGCCGGCGCCGCGCTCACCGCCTTCGAGCTGATCGGCCAGCGGCCCCACGATTTCACGCTAGCGCATGCCCAAGGTGTGGTGCGCCCACTGGCCGAGGATTGGCCGTGGTATGTGCTGATGCAGATCTCATCCGGGCGCTCCGCGGAGGATGCACGGGCGCTGATCGAGGAGGTGCTGTCGGAAGGCCTCGAGCAGGAGATCGTCGGCGATGCGGTGATTGCGGCGAGCATCGCGCAGGGCGACGCTTTCTGGAATTTCCGTGAGGTTCTGCCCGATGCGCAAAAGCCCGAGGGCGCCTCGATCAAGCACGACATCTCGGTGCCGGTGGCCTCCATCCCGTCCTTCATCGACAAGGCGGCTGGCGCCGTGCAGTCGGTCAGCCCGGGTGCCCGCGTGGTCTGCTTCGGCCACATGGGCGACGGCAATCTCCACTACAACATCTCCCGGCCGGTCGATGGCAATGACGAGGCGTTCCTCGGTCTCTACCACGCCATGAACAAGGCCGTGCACGATGTCGTGCGCGGCTTTCACGGCTCGATCTCAGCCGAGCACGGCATTGGCCAGCTGAAGCGGGACGAACTGATCGCCACGGCGCCGCCGATGGCCATCGATCTGATGCGCCGGGTGAAGGCCGCCTTCGATCCGGCCGGCATCATGAACCCCGGTAAGGTTATCTGATCCTTTCCTGAGCGCGGGCCCGGTGGCATTCCGATAACCATCGCCTGCGATCAGCAAAATTTAACTGACTTTCTTAAGCGCAGCGGTAAGAAGCGCGCGCTAATGTTTCTCCACAACGAGGCTGGACAAACCGGCCCGGAGAGAACCGCAAGCCGGCTCTCAGGAGAGACGGGAAAGGCAATCTATGAACAACTCCGGACTGAAGCCAGTCTGGGCCGGGTGCAATATGCGCCTCGACCCATTCCGCCTGCCGCAGGTGGCAAGCTACGCTACCCGCGACGACTATGGCGACGTTACCTTCACCATCGACCAGCGTGGCGCCGTCATTCGCCGCACGCTGGAGATGAGCGGCGTGCCGGCGATCATCGCTCTGCCCGCCAACGCGTTTCGCGGCGTCGCCGCCCGCGCGATGGAGGATACGGATGGCAATGTCACGGTGACGCTTGAACTCCTGCACAATGATCCGATGCTGTCGGTGCCGCTGCTGGTGGCCGACGATCTCGACGATGTCGCCGCCGACTGGCGCGCATGGGCCGACGCCTATCGCCTGCCGATGCTGTTGATCGAAGCGGACGGCATTGCCCGCACGCTGGAGGAATCGCTTGGCGCGGCCATCAAGACGCTGCCGGCGCAGGACCGCCGCAAGGGCCGCGTCTCGACCACGCGCCGCCCGCGTTTCCTCGCCCGCCGTCGGGCCGGCGACCTCGGCCTCAGGCTGGTCATCGGCGGCGAGGAAATCATCTCGCGCGACGAATAGACGGTTTCGATGAGTTCCAATTCAACCGGCGTCCGGGTTGTTTTTCCCTGAAGTGCCTCGTGGTCCAGCAGGGCGGCATTGTCTCAAGCTGAAAATCCTCACGAGAAGATTGTCGCCAGGCAAGGCGCTGCCGCTTATTTCAAGAGCAACAACGCCGTGGCCAGAAAGCCAAGGCCGAACGTGGAAGCCATCGAATACGCCACCGTCCCGATCGCCAGGTAACTATTGTCGCTTGAAGGCAAATGATCCGCGATGGAGCCATAACCGATCAGCCAACCTGCCACAAAGAGCCCGATCATTGCTCCCGTCGCAAGATTCTTGATTATGAAAACCACCAGTTGAGGCATCAGTTGCGCTCCCACCTTGCCAGCTGGCGCTTACCGAGCCGGGCGGGGTCAAAGCGCTTCACCGCGGCTTCGAGCACCGTACGGCGGCTTCCATATCGCCTCATAAGGGTGTGCACCTGAGCGGCCGTGATGCCGTTTTGCCGCGCGAAACACTCAATCACATAAGGCTCGCTCCCGGACAGGAGATCTCTGTCACGAGCATGGCGGATTTTAATGTCGTAAGTCATCCTTCTGCCCTGAGGCTAGTTCACCGATTGCTTGATTAACGCAAGACCTTGGATTCGGTTGCCCGTCACGGCCTGCCTAGGGTCAGTTCCCTTGGTGAACTGCCTGAATGTGTCGATGCGTGCGGCTGATGGGATCTTCGCGCGCTGCTAGAGCATGATGCCGAAAAGCGTGAAGCGGTTTTCGGACGACATCATGCTCTATCTCTTTGATTTAGAGCCGGATTCAGATTTCAGGTCGACTTGACCTGAAATCATCCGGCTCTAGACGAGCGGCTTCAGCGCCACCCACACCGCGCCGCCGATCAGGCCGAGAAAGATCAGCCAGCCGACCTGGTTGTTCGACTGGAACAGCTTGAGGCACTGGTCCGGATCGTCGATGTCCAGCCTGGCGATCTGCCGCGCCATATGGGCGCCGGCGGCGATCAGCCCGGCCAGCGCCGGCACCGGCGCCTGCGCCGAGGCGAAGGCGATGGCGAAGCAGGCCAGCGCGCCGCCATAGAGCCCCACGAGCCAGGTCTTGGTGTTGTCGCCGAACAGGCGCGCGGTCGAGCGCACGCCGACGATGGCGTCGTCCTCCTTGTCCTGATGCGCGTAGATCGTGTCGTAGCCGATCACCCACAGGATCGAGCCGATATAGAGCATGATGGCAGGGCCATCGAGATCGCCGAACTCGACCGCCCATCCCATCAGCGCACCCCAGGAAAAGGCAAGGCCGAGAACCAGTTGCGGCCAGTTGGTGAATCGCTTCATGAATGGGTAGATGGCAACGATGACGAGCGAGACGATGCCGAGCGGGATGGCGAAGTCGTTGAACTGCAAAAGCACAGCCAGCCCGACCAATGCCTGAAGGGCGACAAACGCCCAGGCCTGCCGGCGCGTGACCTTTCCCGCCGGCAGCGGCCGCGAACGCGTGCGTTCCACCTGGTTGTCGATGTCCTCGTCGACCACGTCGTTATAGGTGCAGCCGGCGCCGCGCATGGCGATGGCGCCGATCAGGAACAACAGGAGATACCACGGCGCCGGCAACAGCGTCAGCAGTGGATCCGAGGGGCGGGGATAGGCGCTCGCGGCAAGGGCTGCCGACCACCAGCACGGCCACAGCAGCAACTGCCAGCCTATCGGCCGGTCCCACCTTGCAAGCTGCGCATAGGGCCACAGCCAGCGCGGCAGCACCCGATAGACCCAATGGCCGCTCGGCGCATCGGCGACGCGCCCCTGGGCTGCTTTCGATTGGATGTTTTCCATCCCGCTGAAGTGGCAGCAGCGATGAAAGCCGTCAAGCGTCAAGCCGAACGGCCATGATGTGAAAAATCGTTACGGCCATCCTCTCGCAACGAGCGCCAGCGCCGCATTCAACGGCTGCTGATCGATGTTTACCTGTCGTGCAACGACTGCAATAGTTGGCCATCCCGGTAGGAGAACGCGATGGCCTCCCAGCACCAGATCGACGCCGAAACCATAGAAGACTATCAGCGCGATGGCGCCGTCTGCATCCGCGGCGCTTTCCACGATTGGGTCGACACGATTGCCGCCGGCATCGAGCGCAACATTGAGAACCGCAGCGCCACCGCTTCCGATATCGCCAATGGCCGTGGCAGTTTCTTCGACGACTATTGCAACTGGGAGCGCATTCCCGAATTCGTCAAGGTGATACGGGAATCACCAGCGGCCGAACTGGCTGCGGCGGTGATGCAGTCGCGCACCGCGCAGTTCTTCCATGATCACGTTCTGGTCAAGGAACCCGGCACGCAGAAGCCGACGCCATGGCATCAGGACATCCCCTATTACTTCGTCGACGGGCGGCAAACGGTCAGCTTCTGGATACCGATCGATCCGGTCAAGGAAGCGACGTTGCGCGTGATTGCCGGCTCGCACAAATGGGAAAAGATGATCCTGCCGGTGCGCTGGCTCGACGACAGCAATTTCTACGCCGCCGAGGGCGACTATCTGCCGGTGCCCGATCCCGACCAGGATCCCGGCATGAAGGTTCTCGAATGGGAAATGCAACCGGGCGACGCCATCCTGTTCGACTTTAGGACCGCGCATGGCGCCCGCGGCAACATGACTGCGGCTCGGCGCCGCGCGCTGTCGCTGCGCTGGGTCGGCGACGATGCGCGCTATGTCGAGCGGCCCGGCCGCACCTCTCCTCCTTACCCAGGCCACGACATGAAGCCCGGACAGAAACTGCGCGAGGATTGGTTCCCGGTCGTCTTTCGCAGCTGATCGCGCCGCGCTCACCGAAGATTGATGTCTGACGTTCCCGTGCGCAACCGCGCTCATGCTGCCCAAATGTCTTGACCAGTCGTGCGAGGCGCAATAGCGCAGTCCCTGTTGTCGAATGAAGGAACATGGGCATGCGCGTTTTGTTGATCGGCTCCGGTGGCCGCGAACATGCCCTGGCCTGGAAGATCGCGGCCTCGCCGCTCTTGACCAAGCTCTATGCCGCACCCGGCAATCCGGGCATCGGCCGCGACGCCGAACTGGTCAAGCTCGACATTGCCGATCATGCCGCGGTCGCCGCCTTCTGCCAGGAGAAAAAAATCGATCTTGTCGTCGTCGGTCCGGAAGGGCCGCTGGTCGCCGGCATTGCCGATGATTTGCGCGCCGCGGGCATCCGGGTCTTCGGTCCGTCCAGGGCGGCAGCACGGCTGGAAGGCTCCAAGGGGTTCACCAAGGACCTCTGCGCCAAATACGATATCCCGACGGCTGCCTATGGCCGCTTCGACGATCTGGCGTCGGCCAGGGTCTATGTCCAGACCATGGGCGCGCCGATCGTCATCAAGGCCGACGGGCTGGCGGCCGGCAAGGGCGTCACCGTTGCCATGACGCTGCCCGAAGCGCTGGCCGCGCTCGATGCCTGTTTCGACGGCTCCTTCGGGCAGGCCGGCGCGGAGGTGGTGGTCGAGGAGTTCCTCGCCGGCGAGGAGGCGAGTTTCTTCTGCCTGTGTGATGGCACCACCGCGCTGCCGTTCGGCACCGCGCAGGATCACAAGCGTGTCGGCGACGGTGACACCGGCCCGAACACCGGCGGCATGGGCGCCTATTCGCCAGCCCCGGTGATGACGCCGGAGATGATCGACCGCACCATGCGCGAGATCATCGAGCCGACCATGCGCGGCATGGCTGAAACAGGCGCGCCGTTTTCCGGCGTGCTGTTTGCCGGGCTGATGATCACGGACAAGGGGCCGAAGCTGATCGAATACAACACCCGCTTCGGCGATCCCGAATGCCAGGTGCTGATGATGCGGCTGAAGGACGATCTCCTGGTGCTGCTCAACGCCGCCGTCGACGGCCAGCTTTCCCACACCTCCATACGCTGGCGCGATGAGGCAGCGCTGACCGTGGTGATGGCGGCGAGGGGCTATCCCGGCACGCCTGAAAAGGGTTCGGTCATTCGCGGCGTCGAAGAGGCGACTGGTGACGGCGTCGAGATCTTCCACGCCGGCACGGCCATCAACAGCGGCGCGCTGGTCGCCAATGGCGGCCGCGTGCTCAACGTCACGGCGCTCGGCCGGACCGTCGGCGAAGCGCAGAAAAAGGCCTACACCGGGCTCGACCGGATCGATTGGCCGCAAGGCTTCTGCCGCCGCGACATCGGCTGGCAGGCCGTGGCGCGCGAAAAAGCTGACTCCTGATCCCAGCCTGTCAGGCGATCAGGCCGCCTCGGTCTTGGCGTGCGCTCGCGCCCAAGCCGGCAGCCAGTCGCCATGAGCGGCGAGCAGATCGTCGACCAGCGACCATATCTGGCTGCGCTACGAGAACCTGCCGGTGAAGGAAGTCGCCATCATGTGCGGCTTCGAGGATGCGAATTATTCGAAGGTCTTTCGCCGCTGCTACGGCATTACGCCCAGCCAGTTCCGCACCACTGGCATGTACGCCAGCATGGGAAGCCGCCGTTGATCGTGCGAGGGTGCATGTCGCGCAAAAGTGTAAGCGGTTTTGCGATAACGACATGCACAAAACAAGAGCTTTCAGCGCAGGCCGCGATCGGACTCGGTCGAGGCGGTGCTGAGCGTATCGCCTGTGGCAGGCGCGGCCTCAAAGGGGTATGCGGCGCGTTTTTCCTTCCGCGTCCAGGCCACATACTCGGCGATCCCGCGCGGCTGACGCGGCGCTGCCGTCACCACCGCAGGCATCTGGAAGCTATCACGGAATCTGGCCCAGCGAGCGCTGAACACGGAAACCATCTCGTCGAAGCTCGGCGGCGTCGCCACGGTGGCGTAGGTGATGGTGACATTGCCCGCGAGCGCGGCCTCACGCGAGAGAGGCACTGGTATCGAGGCCAGGTAATCCGGCTGCATGTCGATCAGGCCGCCAAAGGGCCATTGCGCGCGCAGTGTCGCGGCATCCATCGGCGCGACATTGACGTCGATATCGGTGGGTGTGCCGGCGACCCGGTACGGGCAGCGGAAGCGGCCGCAATTCGCTTTCGCCGAAAACTGCCACAGCGCGTAGCCTTGCCAGTTGCCCATCGGAAAGTGCACGCCGATGTCAGGCTTGTAGCGCGCATACCAGAGCGGCAGCCGCGACAGCAGCCGGTACTTGTACCTGTTTTCGGCAATGTGCCGGGCGGTGTTGCCATTGGTGTAGAGCACCGGAAAGCGGCCGATCCGCCGATGCACCTGGCGTACGAATTCCTCGGCATCCTCGAGCGACATCCATTGCGTGGGATCGTCGTCCTCGATGTCGAGGGCAAGCAGGTCGTCAGGATCGGGTTGGGCGAAATCGATGAAGTTGTTGGCCTGTCCGATCGGATTGCCTGGACGGGCGAGGTGATAGGCGCCCCATTTCAGGCCGAGCGCCTTGGCCACCACCTTGCGCGTCTGGAACAACTCCTGCGCCACCGCGTAGCGCTTCCACAGCGTCTTGCAGAGCCGCGCCTCGGTCTCGTCGCCGAAACAGGAATAGGAGGGCGGCATCCCATCGGACGCCTTGTTGATGAAGCCGACGATCCGTTTGTCGGTGGCAAGCTGGCCCCAGTCGATGGGATTGTACTCGTAGGCGTCGATGACCAGTGCCCGGTCGGCATTCTTCCACGGCTCGGAGAAATCCGAGGCCCTTGCCGCCGGCGTCAGCGCCATCGCCGCCGTGATGGCAAGAAGCGCTAAACGGCGAAGAGGGTGCGCCGGCTGTTTCAAACAGGGAATCCCCGCTGACCAAATGCCGATCCTGAACCGCCATGGTTAAGGAAATGCTTCGGGTCCGCAAGAGGCTGAACTGGAATTGGCGAAAGGATCATTGTGGCACCTTGAGGCAAAACGACGAGCATGATTATCAGCCAAATAGCTTCAACGCTGTCGCTATGGGCAGGAACAGCGATAGCGGGCGGCTCTGAAGCGCGGCCTTTCCGGCGTTAGCGGTCGAACGTCGGAATGCACAGCCCAACGTTGGCTGGCCCCCTGACTTGGCGGCTCCTGATAGCGTCTCAACCTAGAATAGCCGCGGATCGAGGACGAATGGCTCGGCGGCAATGATCTTCACCTCACTCGCAGCGGAATGATTATGATTTACAACCATGTTTAGATCAGGCGAACGGACGATCGGCACAATTGCCGACGGCACGCGGAGCAATGGCGTCGAGCGCGCCTGATGCCAGGCATCACCTCGTTGCTGTGTCCATGCCTCCTGACGGCGCCAGTTCGGCGGAAGATCATCAAGACCAACGGTCTCGACGCCGAGGGTATCTGGAACATCGTAAGTGACCATGACAAGCTCGGGAAGCAGGGCCGGGTCCTCGATGTGAACGAGTTTCTCCAGGACACAGAGGGAGGGAGAGGTCGCGCAATAGGTGACCGCATGTCCCATCGAGTTCCATCTGCCGTCAAAAAGCAGGCCATAGCCGCCGTCAAGCGCCTGGGCGTGCTGCCTGCCTGACAGGCGCCACAGCAGCATCAGGCGGCGGCGCCCCAGGCGATCTTGCCGAGAATGGTTTCGATGACGCGGGCGCCCGCCTCGGTCTGGGCAACCTCCAGAGGCATCTCGCCGGTAAGTTCGGTGAGGGGCCGGCGTAGCCAGCGATTGGCCTTGTCCTTGTCGCCAAAGGTATCTTCCGCCAGCGACTGGACCCGCAGGAGTCGGACGGCCCGATCGGATTCGTCGATCGTCAGCGGCTGGTGCTTGTTGGCGCGGTGTCGGCGGGTCCGCTGGGGGATCACGAATCTCTCGATCTCCTGATCGCTCAGCCCCGCAAGCGCCAGCCCTCTGAGCGTTGCCAGCGGCAGGCGGTTACGAACGGCGAGCGCCAGATCGGCCTGCGACCGAACGATCACTCCAAGAACCGCCTGGCCGCCGAGCTTGCGTGCAACCTCCTCGACAATGGCAATGGACATGGCCACCCCTTTTGCATGTTTGGCAATCTGCCGTAGATATAGGTGGCATATTGCCGTTCTGCAAGGTTCGATGTCCGGAGCGATCGACGAACACCCAACTCTGGATTTGAAACCAAGACACTTTCTCATAGCCAATACGATCGCTGGCCGACGGATCAACGGCGCGAAATCGGCTGGATTTCGAACGGGTCGGGCGCCGGCGCTTGCGGCAGCGTCCCCTCGGCCGCGCGTTTGCGATGATGGGCCAGCGAACAGCGCGGCGAACACAAGATGCCACGGTCCGACCAGTAGGCGGCGCCGTTTTCGATCATGCTCTTATGATAGGAAAAGCCTGTCGACCGATAGGGCAGGCCGCATTCGATGCAGCGATAGGCGTCAGGTCTGGCCAGCATGGCGCGGTTCCGATCCAGGGTCTTGCGCCGGACGAACTTGATCCGACTTTGGCAAATTTAACGTGCGCTGCGGTACTTGCAAAATCCGCGTGACAAAATTTGACGTTTACGTAAAAAGAAGATGGAGGAGGCGACCAAAGACCGATGGTTTTGCATCGCCTGCGGTCTTAGGTTGATCCGCCAGGCTAGAGCGACGTGCGTCCATTTGGACGCACAAAGTACGCTCTAGCAATTTTAGTCTATGCATCGTGCTTTCCGGAAATCGATTCCGATTTCCTGGCCGATGCATCAGGAGGACAAAGCGGCATGTATCGGGCACCCGTCGAGGATATCGCCTTCACGTTGAAGCACGTGGCTGGCCTGAAGCCGGCGCTCGACGCAGGCACCTTTGGCGACCTGGGTGAAGACCTCGTCGACGCCATTCTGGCGGAAGCCGGCCGCTTCGCCAGCGAGGAGGTGGCGCCGCTCCACAAGGTCGGTGACGAACAGGGCGCTGTGCTGAAGGCTGCGGCGGTCACCATGCCCCCCGGCTGGAAGGCGCTTTATCGCCGCTGGATCGATGGCGGCTGGAACGCGCTGTCGGCGCCAGAAGAATTCGGCGGTCAGGGGCTGCCGACTATGCTCGGTGTTGCCGCGCTCGAAATGTGGAACTCCGCCGCCATGGCCTTCGGCGTGGGTCCGACGCTGACCATGGGCGCGGTCGAGGCGCTCGACAAGCACGCGTCGCAGGCCCTGAAGGCGAAATACCTCGAAAAGCTCGTCTCCGGCGAATGGATGGGCACGATGAACTTGACCGAGCCGCAGGCGGGCTCGGATCTGAATGCCTTGCGCGCCCGCGCCGAACCGGCCGGCGACGGCACCTATCGCATCTTCGGCCAGAAGATATTCATCACCTATGGCGAGCACGACTTGACCGACAACATCGTCCATCTGGTGCTGGCGCGGCTGCCCGATGCGCCGGCCGGCACGCGTGGCATTTCGCTGTTCCTGGTGCCGAAATTCCTGGTTGGCGACGATGGCACGCTCGGTGCCCGCAACGACCTCTTCTGCTCCGGACTGGAACACAAGCTCGGTATCCACGCCTCGCCGACCTGCACCATGATCTATGGCGATGGTTTCGAAGGCGAGTCGCCTGGCGCGATCGGCTGGCTGGTCGGCGAGGAGAACAAGGGCCTCGCCTGCATGTTCACCATGATGAACAATGCCCGCCTTGCCATCGGCATGCAGGGCGTCGCGGTCGCCGAGATGGCGACGCAGAAGGCGATTGCCTATGCCAATGAACGCCGGCAGGGCAAGGCTGCGAGCTATGGCGGGCCCGGCATGGCGCCGATCGTTCATCACCCGGACGTGCAGCGCAATCTCTTGACCATGAAGGCGCTGACGCAGATTGCCCGGTCCATCAGCTATTCCTGCGCGCATGCCATCGATTGCGCGCGCGTCTTGGACGGCGACGCCGCGCATTGGCGCGACCGCGCCAATCTGCTGACGCCGCTGGCCAAGGCCTTCTCCACCGATATCGGCGTCGAGGTAGCCTCGCTTGGTCTGCAGGTGCATGGCGGCATGGGGTTCATCGAGGAGACGGGCGCGGCCGCACTCTACCGCGACGCGCGCATCGCACCGATCTACGAAGGCACCAACGGCATCCAGGCGATCGATCTGGTGGCGCGCAAATTGCCGCTCGGCGGCGGCGAGCACGTGCATGGCTACATCGCCGAACTGAAAGCGGTCGCCAATTCCGTGCGGACCTCGAACCTCAGGGGTTTCGGCCGCACGGCCGACAGCCTCGACCAGGCACTGGACGACCTCACGGAAGCGACGCGCTTCTTGCAGAAGCTGCTCGCCGATGGTCGTTCGGACGCGGCGCTGGCCGGCGCCACGCCCTATCTCAGACTGTTCTCGCTTGCCGCCGGCGGCGCCTATCTGGCGCGCGGCGGGCTTGCCGACCAAACCCGCGTGCCGCTGTGCCGCTTCTTTGCCGAAAACCTGCTTGGCGAGGTGCGGGCGCTGAAAGAGCGCGTCATTGGCGGCGCCGAAAGCCTTGCCGATGCCGGCAAGGCGCTGATTTCCGCCTGAATTTTCCAGTCTGACGTTCACAAGGAAAAACCGTGACAGACCATATCCTCGTCGAGCGCCAGGGCGCCATCCAGATCATCCGCATGAACCGCCCGGACAAGAAGAATGCCCTGACGCGCGCCATGTATGCGACAATGTCGGCCTCCCTTGCAGAAGGCGACGCCGATCCGGCGGTGCGCGTCCATGTTTTCTTGGGCGTGCCCGGCGCCTTCTCGTCCGGCAACGATCTTGCCGATTTCATGATTATCGCCACTGGCGGCGAGGGTGGCACAGAAGTCTGGGATTTCCTGATGGCACTGGCCAAAGTGGAAAAGCCGATGGTGTCCGGAGTCGACGGTATTGCTGTCGGCATCGGCACCACGCTCAACCTGCATTGCGACCTGACTTTCGCCACGCCGCGCACCGTATTCCGCACACCCTTCGTCGATCTCGGCCTGGTGCCCGAGGCCGGATCCAGTCTGCTCGCGCCGCAGGTGCTCGGCCGGCAAGGCGCCTTTGCGTTGCTTGGCCTCGGCGAAGGCTTTTCCGCCGAGCGGGCGAAGGCCACCGGGCTGATCTACGAGGTGGTCGCGGAAGAGGCGCTCGAAGCCTCGGTTCTGGCCGCCGCCGCCCAGATCGCCGCCAAGCCGCCGCAGGCGCTGAAGATCGCGCGCGATCTGATGCGCGGCTCGCGCGAGGACCTTGTCGCCCGCATCGGCGAGGAGAGCGGCCATTTCCGCGAACAGTTGAAATCCGACGAGGCGCGCGCGGCGCTGACGGCCTTCATGACCAGGAAAAAAGCCTGAGCGTCAGCGTTTTAGGGATAAAGCCTCGTCTTGTCCCAGCCGCCCTGGGAATTGCGGGAAAAGACGATGCGGTCGTGCAGCCGGAACGGTCGGTCGTGCCAGAACTCGATCGTCTGCGGCACGATGCGGAAACCCGACCAGTGCTTTGGCCGCGGGATATCGCCGATCGGATAGCGCGCGGTGTATTCGGCAACGGCCTTTTCCAGCGCGAATCGGCTTTCCAGCGGCCGCGACTGTTTCGACGCCCAGGCGCCGATGCGGCTGCCGCGCGGGCGCGTCGCGTAGTAGGCATCCGCTTCCGCCTCGGTGACGATTTCCACCGGTCCGCGCACGCGCACCTGCCGGCGCAGCGATTTCCAATGGAAGCACATCGCCGCCTTCATGCTGCCAAGAATCTCGCGGCCCTTGGCGCTCTCGAAATTCGTATAGAAGACAAACCCGCTTTCATCGAACCCCTTGAGCAGCACCATCCGCACATCCGGCATGCCCTCGGCATCGACGGTCGCCAGCGCCACGCCGTTGGCATCGTTGATCTCGCTCTTCGTCGCGTCCTCGAGCCATGCGGCAAAAAGGCGGAACGGCTCGGCGACCTCGGTAAAGTCACCGCTTGTTAACCCGGTTTCGCTCATAGTTTTTCCAAATCTTGATCGCTGGCTGGGGAGATTGCCGATTGTCGCGTATCGCGCAAGCTTTTGACAGCAGGCAACGCAGCGTAATTGCTTCGGCCAGCGTCAAAGCCGCCATGGTTCTGGTCGCCCTGCCGCTGGCCGCTTGCGGTGGTGGAGGCTTCAGCCTGGAGCAGGCCGAGGTCGACCGCACGATACTGACCTCAAGCACGTCAGCCAACGCTTCGCCGGACGATCAGGACCGCGCCTCGGACCAGACGACGATCGGCAATGCGGTGTCTTCGGCCGACATCGAGCAACTCAGCGGGCAGGCCGTTCCCTGGGCGAATGCCGATACCGGTTCGCGCGGCTCCATTACCGAACTGGCGGAGTCCAGGGACAGAGGGCAGACGTGCCGCCGTTTCACCGCGTCGCGCGAAAGCTTCGACGGCGTCGCTCTGTTCAAAGGTGAGCTCTGCCTGGCCGGCGCCGGCGCCTGGCGCATGCAGGACTTCAAGGCGCTCTGATTTTCAGCCATCATAATGGCCGCCCGCCACTGGAATTTCTTCCTATGCGGGCGCATATAGGTGGCAATCGTGGACTCATACTCTCTTGCAGGCAGGAAGCATGCGCGACCCCTATGAGGTGCTGGGCGTTGCCAAGAACGCATCGGCCAAGGACATAAAATCGGCGTACCGCAAACTCGCCAAGAAGCATCATCCGGACCAGAATCCGAATGATCCCAAGGCGAAGGACCGTTTTGCCGCCGCCAACCAGGCTTACGAGATCGTCGGCGACGAGAAGACCCGCGCGGCCTTCGATCGCGGCGAGATCGACGCCGACGGCAAGCCGCGGTTCCAGGGCTTCGAGGGCGCCGCAGGCGGCGGCGATCCTTTTTCCGGCTTTCGCCGGCAGCAGGGGCCCGGCGGATCGCGATTCGAATTTCGCTCCTCCGGTCGCCCCGGCGGCGATCCTTTCGACGGCAACAGCGATATCTTCAGCCAGATTTTCGGCGATGCCTTTTCGGGAGCGCGCGGCACAGGTGCTGGCGACCGCTGGCAGGCCCAGCCGGGCGCCGACCTGAACGTAACGCTCGACATCACCATCGAGGAAGCGGCGACCGCCGAGAAGGTGACAGCGATGTTTCCCGACGGCCGCAAGATCGCCGTCAAGCTGCCGGCCTATGTCGAGGACGGCCAGACCATCCGGCTGAAGGGCCAGGGCGAGCAAGGGCCGCAGCCGGGCGATGCGCTGGTCAAGATCCGCTTTCGCCGGCATCCGCGTTATCGCGTCGATGGCCGCGACCTGCATGCCGATCTGCCGGTGGCGCTGGCCGATGCGGTGCTAGGCGCCAAGGTGGCGGTCGAGACCCCGACAGGCAAGCTCGCGGTCAACATCCCCGCCTGGTCGAGTTCCGACAAGGTGCTGCGGCTGAAGGGCAGGGGCTTGCCGGAGAAAGCCGGCGGTCACGGCGATCTCTATGCGCATGTGCGGCTGATGCTGCCGGAAGGCGGCGACAGCGATCTCGAAGCGCTGATGCGCAACCGAAAAGGTTGATCATACGGTTTTGTCCCCCGAACTGTCCGTTTTGAACGCTTGAAGGGGCTCTGTGCCTGTGCGATAGGGCTGTCCACAAAGCAGAAATCTTGCGGAGAGCACTCACATGGCGGGTGGACTGGGCATTATGGCCGGCAAGCGCGGGCTTATCCTTGGCGTCGCGAACAACCGGTCTATCGCCTATGGCATCGCCAAGGCCTGTGTCGACCACGGCGCCGAGATCGCGCTCACCTATCAGGGCGAGGCGTTCAAGAAGCGCGTCGAGCCGCTGGCGGCCGAGCTCAACGCGCATGTCGCCGGCCATTGCGACGTCACCGACCCGGCAAGCCTCGATGCGGTGTTCGCCGATATCGCCAGGCATTGGGGCAAGCTCGACTTCCTCGTCCACGCCATCGCCTTTTCCGACAAGGACGAGCTGACCGGCCGTTATGTCGAGACGACGCGCGACAATTTCCTGCGCACCATGGACATTTCGGTGTATTCCTTCACCACCATCGCCAAGCGCGCCGAGGCGCTGATGAGCGAGGGCGGTTCGCTGCTGACGCTGACCTATTATGGCGCGGAAAAGGTGATGCCGCATTACAACGTCATGGGTGTGGCCAAGGCGGCGCTCGAAGCCAGCGTGCGCTATCTGGCCGTCGATCTCGGCGCCAGGAAGATCCGTGTCAACGCCATCTCGGCGGGCCCGATCAAGACGCTTGCCGCCTCCGGCATCGGCGATTTCCGTTACATCCTGAAGTGGAACGAATACAATTCGCCGCTGAAGCAGACGGTCACCCAGGAGGAAGTCGGCGATTCAGCCGTCTATTTCCTGTCCGACCTTTCACGCGGCGTCACCGGCGAGATCCACCATGTCGATTCCGGCTACCATGTCGTCGGCATGAAGGCCGTCGACGCACCCGACATTTCGACCGTCAAGGACTAGTTCCTTCCACGAACACCAATCCTGCCTGTCTGCTCCAGATCTCACCCGGAAGACCTGATGTATCCGCTCGTCTACATCGCGCGCCACGGCCAGACCGAGTGGAACGCCGAGGCCCGGCTGCAAGGGCAGGCCGACACCGACCTCAATGCGCTCGGCCGCGAGCAGGCCAGCCGCAACGGACGCCGGCTGGCCGAATTCGTCCATAATCCTCAGGATTTCGACTTTGTCGCCAGCCCGATGCGGCGCACGCGCGAGACGATGGAACTGATGCGCGCGGCGATGAAGCTCGATCCGCACGCCTACCGCACCGAGCCGCTGCTGGTAGAGTTGAGCTTTGGCGACTGGCAGGGTTTCACCTTTGCCGAGCTCGAGGCCAGGGATCCGGGTTCGACTAGGCAGCGCCGCCTCGACAAATGGAATTTCCAGCCGCCGGGCGAGGGCGCCGAAAGCTACCAGAGGCTGCTCGAAAGGGTGAAGCCGTGGTTTGAGGCACTCGATCGCGAAACGGTCTGCGTCACTCATGGCGGCGTCGTGCGCGCGCTGTTCCGCCTTGTGCTGGGGATGTCCGCGCAAGACGCGGTCAGGATGGACGTGCCGCAGGATCGCCTGCTCAGGCTGGAGGGCCGCAAGCTGGAGTGGCTTTAGGATCGAAATCCAATCGCCCTGAGCGATTTAGCCCCTCTCAGACATTGATGGCGCTAACCGCCCGTTTCCTTTGGAGAAGGCACGACCAACTTAGCCTGGAGTTAAAGCGCGCGCCGGAATCGGTCACGTTACAAGGGTGTCTGAGTGCATCTTAGGCGCTTGCGCATACGGCAGCTTTGCCGCGCTCTGCGCGATTGCAAGACGTTCAAATTTGAGCTTCCGCACTCATGCTTTGTCGAGAGTATCTCCGTAATCTACGCCGTTCTGGCGGCCACGATGACGACGAAACAGGAGAACGCAATGGCTCGCAATCACGTTGAACGTCTTGGAGAGTTCAGGGAAATCCTGGTCGCGACGCGACGCGAAGGAGTCCGTAACGTGCACCATACTCGCGACGCAATGCGGGCGAGTGGCTTTCAGATCGGGGACAGCGACGGCTCCAGCTACGGAGCCGAGTTGAAGGTGCTCCAAGAGGAAATTGAGGCAGTCGATCGCGCCATCGAAGACGAGAAACGGTTGGCCCTGGCCCTCGAGAGCGCTGCTCAGCCCCGCCGACCGACTAAACCGAGAATCGTGAAGGGAACATAGAGTTACCCCTTGGCGCCCGTCGGGTCGATCGCCTGCGTTATGGCGCCGGGCCCGTCGTCGCCGTGGTGCAGCGCCCTAACGGCGGATATTCCGCCTCCGGCCTCATCTCGGTCGTTCAATGACCAGCATTCCCATCGCCGCTTGTAGCGCTGGCGCTCGTTTCCGCCCGCCAGCTTCGGAATGGTCCGCTGCAAAGACGCTATTCGGTTAATCGCCATCCGGCAGTTGCATGTCGGTGACGACATTCTCGCCATTCGTCTCGTCATAGGCGATTACGATATCCATCCCCGGCTTCAGCGCATCGAGATCGGTTTCGGCGTTCAGCTTGTAGGCCTTGCCGTCGTCGAGCGTCAGCGTCAGCGTGTCCTTGTCCACCTTCTTGATCAGGCCTTCGGTCTGGCCGGCCAAGGCTGCACTGGAAACAAGCAATGTCGCGGCGAAGGCGCCAATCAGGATACGCATCATCGTCCTCTTATCGTTGCGCCGGCAGGATGGCGGCGAGGGTTCAACGGACCGGTCAAGCGAACCAGAAACCAACCGAATGTGTCAAAACTAAATCCTCCGGATCACAGTTTGACCACTGTGGAAAACGCCAATAGAAGGCAGATTACAGCGCCGCGCGCCCTCTTGGTCATGCTTAAAGCCGGTTCCGCTGCCGGGCAGGGTCACTTTCATGTCTCACAACACGTTCGGCCATCTTTTCCGCGTCACCACCTGGGGCGAAAGCCATGGGCCAGCGCTTGGCTGCGTCGTCGACGGCTGCCCGCCCGGTATCCGTTTTACGCAGGCCGATATCCAGGCCGAGCTCGACAAGCGCCGTCCCGGCCAGTCACGTTTTGTGACGCAGCGTCGCGAACCCGACGAGGTCAAGATCCTGTCCGGCTTCATTCTGGACGAGGACGGCGAGACCATGATCACCACCGGCACGCCGGTGTCGATGCTGATCGAGAATGTCGACCAGCGCTCCAAGGATTATGGCGAGATCGCCCGCCAGTACCGGCCGGGCCACGCCGACTACACCTATGACGTCAAATACGGCCTGCGCGATTATCGCGGCGGCGGCCGCTCGTCGGCCCGCGAGACGGCGGCGCGGGTGGCCGCCGGAGCCTTGGCCCGCAAGGTGGTGCCCGGCATGGTGGTGCGCGGCGCGCTGGTGTCGATGGGCGAAAAACAAATAGACCGCGCCAACTGGAACTGGAATTTCATCGGTGACGCCGAAAACCCGTTCTTCACCCCGGACCCGAAATCGGTGGCGGTCTTCACGCAGTATCTCGACGGCATCCGCAAGTCGGGCTCCTCGGTCGGCGCCGTCATCGAGATCGTCGCCGACGGCGTTCCCGCGGGCCTCGGCGCGCCGATCTATGCCAAGCTCGACCAGGACATCGCTTCGGGCCTGATGTCGATCAACGCCGTCAAGGGCGTCGAGATCGGCAATGGCTTCGAGGCGGCCCGCATCACCGGCGAACAGAATGCCGACGAGATGCGCATGGGCAATGACGGCAAGCCGGTCTTCCTGTCCAACAATGCCGGCGGCATCCTTGGCGGTATTTCAACCGGCCAGGCGATCGTCGCGCGCTTCGCCGTCAAGCCGACCTCGTCGATCCTGACGCCGCGAAAATCGATCGACAAGGACGGCCGCGACGTCGAGATCATGACCAAGGGCCGGCACGACCCGTGCGTCGGCATCCGCGCCGTGCCGATCGGCGAGGCGATGGTTGCCTGCGCGATTGCCGATCACTATCTGCGGCACAGGGGACAGACGGGGCAGGGAATAGGCAGTAGGCAGTAGGCAGTATGCTACGCAGCCCACTGAAACAGCCTTTTCCCTAGTCCCTACTGCCCTATTCCCCTATCCCCTATTCCCTGCGAGCGAAGCGAGCCAATGCCTTACGACCAGAAGAAAATCGTCGAAGCCCTGCGTGCTTTCGAGCGCGGCGAGATCGTCGTCGTCATGGATGATGACGGGCGCGAGAACGAGGGCGACCTGATCGTTGCGGCCGTCCACTGCACACCGGAAAAGATGGCCTTCATTGTCCGCAACACCTCCGGCATCGTCTGCACGCCGATGCCGCGCGAGGAAGCCAAGCGGCTGAACCTGCAGCCGATGGTCGCCGACAATGATTCGGCCCACACCACCGCCTTCACCGTCAGCGTCGATTTCAAGCACGGCACCACGACAGGCATTTCAGCTGACGACCGCACGCTGACGGTGCGCAACCTCGCCAACGGCAATGTCGGCGCTTCCGATTTCGTCCGCCCCGGCCACATCTTTCCGCTGATCGCGCGCGAGGGCGGCGTGCTGATGCGTTCGGGCCATACAGAGGCCGCGGTCGACCTCTGCAAGCTCGCCGGCCTGCCGCCGATCGGTGTCATTTCCGAGCTGGTCAACGATGACGGCACCGTCAAGCGCGGCCCGCAGGTGCAGGCGTTCGCCGAGGAGCACTGCCTGAAGCAGATATCGGTAGCCGACCTCATCGCCTATCGCCAGCGCAAGGAAACGCTGGTCGAGCGCGTCGCCTGCTCCGACATTGAGACGCCGGGCGGCAAGGCGCAGGTCTTCACCTACACGCTGCCCTGGGATTCGATGCATCACGTCGCGATCGTCTTCGGCGACATCCGCGACGGCGAGGACGTGCCGGTGCGGCTGCATTCCGAGGATGTCGTGAGCGATGTCTTCGGCACCAGCCACCGGCTGGACGGCGTCATGAAGGCGATGGGCGAGCGCAAGCGCGGCGTCATCGTCTATCTGCGCGAGGGCTCGGTCGGCGTCGCCCATCAGGAGCGCAACCGGCCGGCTGCCGGCGACCGCGAGGACCATGAAGAGGCGCGGCGCCGCGAGAACGAATGGCGCGAGATCGGCCTTGGTGCCCAGATACTCAAGGATCTCGGCATCTCCTCGATCAACCTGATCGCCTCGCGCGAACGCCACTATGTCGGCCTCGAAGGCTTTGGCATCCATATCGCCAGGACCGAGATTCTCTAGGGTCTGTCGATACTCGGGTGATGCCGGCTGTTACTCGGCGGGAACTACTGCCTCGCATCCGTTCAGATCGCAATCCGGTATCGCAAGGCTGCGCTGTCCGATGAGCACTGTGGCGAGTGCGACTGTGCCTGCCGCTACGGACACAAGGAACCCGCTCTGAGCGCCGAACGCGTCCACCACCGCTCCGGCGGCGAAGGAGCCGAGCGCCATGCCGATGCCTATCCCGGTCATCACCCAGGTGACGCCCTCGGTCAGCATGGCTTCCGGCACGTGCCGCTCGATCAGGCCGAATGCCGTGATGAAGGTCGGCGAGATCGCCACGCCGCTGATGAAGACGGCCAGCGCCAGGGTGGGCACGGTGCCGGCGACGAGCAGCGGCAGTGTGGTCAGCGCGATGATGGCGATCGCGATTGCCAACTGGCGCTGCAGCGGCACTTTCAGGTTGAGCGCGCCGACGATGATCCCCAGCACGAACGATCCCAGCGCATAGACGCCGATGACGACGCTGGCGGCGCCCGGCTGGCCAAGCTCCTTGGTGATCGCCACGGTGGTCACTTCCGTGGTCGCGAAGGTCGCGCCGATGAAGATCAGGGCGAAGGTGATGATCTGAACCGGCCGCAGGCGGATGGCCGAGCCCTGTGAGCCATGCTCCACCGGTCGCACGCGCGGCTCGGTCGAGCGCTGTAGAATGAAGGCCGTCGAGCCGAAGGCGAGGAACAAGGTGCTCGCCAGCATTCCGGCTTCCGGGAACAGGGCGACGCTCAGGCCCACCGACAGCGATGCGCCGGCGACGTAGACAAGTTCGTCCGCCACCGACTCGAAAGCGAACGCGGTGTTGAGTTCGGGGCGATCCCGGAAGATCTCGGTCCAGCGCGCGCGCACCATTGCCGGGATGCTCGGCATGGCGGCGGCCAGCAGCGCCGACACGAACAGCGTCCAAATCGGCCAGCCCTGATTGGCCGCAGCAATCAGGATGGCGAAGGCGAGCACGGAAATGACCGTGGTGGGCGCGACGATCCGCGTCTGGCCGAGGCGGTCCACCAGTCGCGATATCTGCGGTGCCAGGAAAGCGTTGGTCAGCGCGAATGTCGCCGAGACGGCGCCGGCCAGCCAGTATTCGCCATGAGTCTGCGACAGCATCGCGACGATCCCAATCGGAGCCATTGCGATAGGGAGCCGGGCAAAGAAGCCGGATGCCGCGAAGCCCCTGGCGCCGGGAGCGCGAAAGATTTCCGAATAGGGGTTCTGCATGGTCAGTCTCCTCGACAAGGGACGGTTCGACAATTACATACGCAGCGTATTACTATGAGGTAGTTCATACGCATCGTATGTCAATTGGCATACGAGGCGTATGTCGATAGGGCCAGAACCATGCATAGACCCCGCAAGGAGATGATCGCCGAGACGCGCGCCAAGCTGATAGCCGCGGCCCGCCATGCCTTCGGAACTGCCGGCTATGCGGAAGCCTCGATGGATGACTTCACCGCGTCGGCCGGCCTGACGCGCGGCGCACTCTATCATCATTTCGGCGACAAGAAGGGGCTGCTTCAGGCGGTCATCGCCGAGATCGACGCTGAAATGTCGGCAAGGTTAAAAATCGTCTCGGCCAGGGCGGACAATCTCTGGCAGGGCTTTGTCGGTGAATGCACCGCCTATATCGAGATGGCGCTGGAGCCGGAAATCCAGCGCATCGTGCTCCGCGACGGCCCAGCCGTGCTCGGCGATCCCTCGCAATGGCCCAGCCAAAATGAATGCATCCATTCCATGGCGGAGAGCATTCGCAAGCTCAGGGATGAGGGAACCATCGCTGACGTCGATGTCGAAGCCGCCGCCCGGCTGATCAGCGGCGCGTCGCTGCATGCCGCGCAGTGGATCGCCAATTCAAACGATCCGCAAGCCACATCGAAGAAGGCCGTGAAGGCCTTCAACGTTCTACTGGAGGGCCTGCTTCGCGTCCCCGTCCCGGTGGGAGCGCGCGAACGCGCCCGGTGAGCATCCCACGCGTCTGCGAAACGCCGTACTGAAGGCGCTGGCGGAATCATAGCCTATCTCTTCGGCGAGGAGGTCAAGCGACCTTCCGCCCCGGCTCAAGGCATCCCGAGCGAGCGTCATTCGCCAACGCGAAAGATACTCCATCGGAGCGCAGCCCAGAGTCCCGGAAAACCTGGCCGCGAACGCTGATCGCGACATGCCGGCAAGTCTCGCGAGCTCAGCCACGGTCCATCCCGCCCGAACATTGGAATGCATCGCGCGCAGGACAGGAGCCAAGGCTGGATCCCGCATTCCCGACAGCAACCCTGCCGGAAGCGAATCCTGGCTGATGCCGGGCCAGCGCAGACCCTCCACCAGCATGATTTCGAGAAGCCGTTCCAGGATCATTTCCCGGCCCGGCCCATCGGCGGCGCACTCTTCCATGATGAGATCGATGATGCGGGCGAGACGCCCGGTATCGACTTCCGCAGCGCGTATGTGGATCATCCTGGGCAGCAGCGCAAGCAGAAGCGTCGCATTGACCTTGTCGATCTGAAAGCTGCCGCCAAGCATCTGAAAGTCAGGCTCACCGTCCGGATCGCCATGCCGGACGGCTTCTTGTGAAGGCCGGCCCGGAACGCATTTGGCATCCGGTTGGCTCAGCAGCGCGAATGCCGGCGAAGAGGCCAGCAGCACGAAGTCTCCATGATCGAGCAGCACTGGCTTCGCTCCGTCGATAGCGAGCCAGCATCGCCCCGCCAGCACGATGGAGAAGCCCGGCGCCTGATAAGCGGGATAACGAACGCCCCATGTCCCGCGGCCCGTTATCGGCTTTGAGAACACGGCGTGCGGCCGCAGCAGAGCGATCACATCGCTGAGAGGATCCATTTGGACGATCGATAATGAATTGCGGACGCCAGATTATAGACCGTCCTGTGTCCTTGTCTATGTTGCCGGCAGAAAAATGGAGATTTGAATGACCAGGACAATTCTGATTACCGGCACATCGTCGGGCTATGGCAAGTCAGTTGCCGAATTCTTCCTCGACCGGGGCTGGAACGTCATCGCGACCATGCGTCGCCCCGATCCGAGCGTGTTCGCAACCGCCTCCGATCGTCTGAAAGTGCTGCCGCTCGATGTCACCGATACCGGCAGCATCGGCAAGGCGATCTCGGAAGGTGTCGCCGCATTTGGAGCGATTGATGTGCTCGCCAACAATGCGGGTGTCGGACTGGCATCGGTCGTTGAAGCGACGCCGGACAGCACCGTGCGCGAGATATTCGAAACCAATACCTTTGGCGTGTTCGCGACCAGCCGCGCCATCATCCCCCAAATGCGCAAACAGGGCCACGGCGTCATCATCAACGTCACGTCGAGCGTCACCCTCGGCATCATGCCGCTGGTGGCGGTCTATGCGGCCAGCAAATGCGCCGTCGAAGGCTTCACCGAATCGCTGTCTTACGAGTTGGACGCGTTCAACATCAGGGCTCGGCTGGTTGAGCCTGGCTATGCGCCGACCACGAACTTCAGCGCCAACAGCGGCGCACGCATGAAGGATTTGATCCCGGCGGACTATGGCTCCTTCGCCCAATCCTATTTCGAGAAGATGGCCAACTATCCGACCCCTTATTGCACCGAGGCGGAAGTCGCCGAGGCTGTCTTCGCGGCAGCGACGGACGAAGGGCGGACGATCCGCTATCCCGCTGGCGCGGACAGCAAACTCCTCGCGGAGCTACGCTGGACGACCTCGGAAGAGCATTACCTCGGAAAAATGCGCGAGATGTTCAGTCCGCAACTGTCGTCCCAGTCTGTGGAGAATGCCTGAAATCCCTTGGCGATCTCGCCCGACCAGCCCGAGATTGACAATCGCCGGCCTGAAGTCATCCTCTACCTCCATCTCTGAGGGGGAGATTCGGGCGCATGTGGGATTTCCAGATCGGCAGGTCGGTGTCCATCATGAGGCGGACATGGCCCTTCATCGTCTTTCGCATGATCGTCTATTTCGGCATCACGCTGGCCTATATCGTGGCGACCGGCACGGGCGCCGGCGTCGGCTATGGCGTCGGCCGCGTCTCAACCGATCCGGACGGGCCGCTGTCATTTGCCTTGTGGGGCGGTGTGGTCGGGTTCGGTGTCGTTTCGATCGCCGTCTACTGGATACGCGAATACATCCTCTATATCGTCAAGGCCGGCCATATCGCGGTCATGGTCCATCTGATCGACGGCCAGCCTGTGCCCGGCGGCCAGGGCCAGATCGCCTATGCCAGGGAGGTCGTGAAGGAGCGTTTCGCCGAGGCCAACGTCCTTTTCGTGCTCGACCAGCTGGTCAAGGGCGCCATCCGCGCCATCACCGGCCTCATCGGCGGCATCGCCGCCTTTCTGCCCATCCCAGGCCTGGGCGGTCTCGTCAGCTTCATCAACACGGTGATCCGCCTGTCGCTGACCTATGTCGACGAGGTCATCCTCGGCTACAACATCCGCACCAATTCCGCCTCGCCCTTCGAGACGGCGCGCCAGGGCGTCGTGCTCTACGCGCAAAACGGCAAGACCATGGTCAAGAACGCCATCTGGCTGGCGGTGATCATGTGGGGCATTTCCTTCGTCATTTTTCTGCTGATGCTGGCGCCAGCCGGCGCCATCCTCTGGTTCATGCCCGGCCAGCTCGGCGGCTGGGCCTTCGTGCTCGCCATCGTCTTCGCCTGGGCCTTCAAGGCCGCCTTCATCGAACCCTTTGCCATCGCTTGCCTGATGCAGGTTTATTTCAGGACGATCGAGGGCCAGGTGCCCGATCCCGACTGGGACCGGAGGCTGGCTGAGGCGTCCTCGAAATTCAGGAAACTCAAGGACGAGGCGCTGGCCTCATTCGGTGGTTCGCGCTGGACTCAAGCCCGCGCCCAATAGCTAAACCCTGTTGAACGTCTGGCTTTGGCCGTGCGAAAACATGGTCAAAACGGCCGGGCGCGCCTATATCGGGGGCATGGTCACACGGCTCTACACCCATCCGATCTTCCTCGAACACATAACGCCGCCCGGTCATCCGGAACGGCCCGACCGTTTGCGCGCCATCGAGCGGGTGCTGGACGACGAGGCCTTTGCGGCACTTGATCGTGCCGACGCGCCGGAAGGCGACGAGGCGACCATCCTCTACGCGCACCCTGAGCAATTCGTCGCGCGCGTTCGTGCCGCCATACCAGACACCGGCATCGCCCGCATCGATGCCGACACCACCGCCAGCCCGAGAAGCTGGCAGGCGGCCGTGACCGCGATCGGCGCCGCCAACGCCGCTGTCGACGATGTTTTCGAGAGGCGCGCCGACAACGTCTTTGTCGCCGCCCGGCCACCTGGCCATCATGCCGAGAAGACGACGTCCATGGGTTTCTGCCTGTTCAACACCGCGGCGATCGCGGCGCGTTATGCGCAGCGCAAGCATGGCGCCGAGCGCGTCGCAATCGTCGACTGGGACGTGCACCACGGCAACGGCACGCAGGACATTTTCTGGGACGATCCGTCGGTGCTCTATTGCTCGACGCACCAGATGCCGCTTTATCCCGGCACCGGGGCCAGGAGCGAAACCGGCGCCGGCAACATCGTCAACGCGCCGCTGGCGCCGCGCACCGGCAGCGACATGTTCCGCGACGCCTTCCTGTCGCGCGTCTTGCCGGCGCTCGACAATTTCGCGCCCGACCTCATCATCATCTCGGCCGGTTTCGACGCCCATCACCGTGATCCCCTGGCCGAGATCAACCTGACCGAGGATGATTTCGACTGGGCGACCGGCCAGTTGATCGAGTGTGCCGGGCGCCACAGCGGCAATCGGCTCGTCAGCCTGCTGGAAGGCGGCTACGATCTGCAGGGATTGGCATTTTCGGTCGCCGCCCATGTCGGGCGACTGATGAAAGGATGAGGAATGGCTGGCGAAGCGAATGAAGACGTCAAGGCGATGAGCTTCGAACAGGCGCTCGACGCGCTTGAGAAGATCGTCGATGATCTGGAGCGCGGCGACGTGCCGCTCGACCAGTCGATCCGCATCTATGAGCGCGGCGAAGCGCTGAAGGTGCATTGCGACCGGCTCCTGAAGGCGGCCGAGGACAAGGTCGAGAAAATCAGGCTGTCGCGCGACGGCAAGCCGGTGGGAACGGAGCCGCTCGATGCGGATTGAGGCACGGCCTCAACCACAATTTCGCCTTACCGGCTTTTGGACATGATCATGATTGAGGATAAAACTCATCCCGATTGAAACGGCTCCAGGACGAGGAGATTGCGAACGATGTGCCGAAACATCAAGACCCTGTTCAATTTCGATCCGCCGGCGACCAACGACGAGGTGCATGACGCCGCACTTCAGTTCGTCCGCAAGCTGAGCGGCTCCGCCAAACCTTCCAAGCGCAACGAGCATGCCTTCAACCATGCCGTCGAGGCGATCGCAGCTGCTGCGCGCGAACTGCTGGATTCGATGGAAACCACGCAAGAACCGCGCAATCGCGAAGAGGTGGCGGCCAAGGCGAAAGCCAGGTCCGCACTCCGCTTCGCCTGAGGAAACCGCATGAGCTTCTTTCCTGGAAATGACCCGCAGGCCGGCGATGCCTTCGCCAGCGACCAGATCGAATTGATGGTCGTTCCCAACGCCAAGGACATTGGCGGCTTCCAGGTTCGCCGCGCTCTGCCGACCGCCAGACGCCGGCTGGTCGGCCCTTTCATCTTCTTCGACCGCATGGGTCCGGCAATCCTGCGGGCCGGCCAGGCGCTCGATGTCCGTCCCCATCCGCATATCGGCCTGTCGACGGTTACCTACCTGTTCGACGGCAAGATCAGGCACCGCGATTCGCTCGGCACCGAAATGGTGATCCAGCCTGGTGACGTGAATCTGATGACTGCCGGCCGCGGCATCGTCCATTCCGAACGCACGCCGGAAGAGTTGCGCGGCGCGCCGATGTCGGTCTCCGGCCTGCAGACATGGTTGGCGCTGCCGGACGACAAGGAAGAGGTCGCCCCTGTCTTCGCGAACACGGCCGCCCTGCACCTGCCCGAGATCGATGCCGATGGCGTCAGCGGACGCGTCGTCATCGGCGCCTTCTCCGGGCTACGGTCTCCGGTAAGCACCGCCTCGGAGACGCTCTATGCCGATCTCACCCTGGCGCCCGGCGCCAGCGTGAAAATCCCGGCCGACGCCGAAGAGCGCGCCATCTATACGCTTGAGGGCGAGGTTTCGATCTCCGGTGACCGCTTTCCGGCGGAGCGGCTGCTGGTGTTCCGGCCGGGCGACGAGATTGTCGTGTCGTCGGAAGGCGGCGCTCATTTCATGCTGTTCGGCGGCGCTTCGCTCGGCTCAAAGCGCTATATCTGGTGGAACTTCGTCTCGTCGTCTAAGGAACGCATCGAACAGGCGAAAGAAGAATGGAAGACTGGCCGCTTCGATATCGTTCCTGGGGATGAGAAAGAATTCATTCCGTTACCGGACAATTAACGTCAGAGCCGTCCGCGTCACTCACACGCATTTACATTCGCCGGCCGTCGGCCTATTTCGCGATGAACAAAAGCCTGAGCAGGCCCTTAACCAGTGAACGCAAAACCCGATACGCCGCTTCTCGACAAGGTCCGCACTCCGGCCGACCTGAGGACGCTTGCCGAAGGCGAGCTGCCGCAGCTGGCGTCGGAGCTTCGTGCCGAGTTGATCGACGCCGTGTCCCATACGGGCGGACATCTTGGCGCCGGCCTTGGCGTGGTCGAACTGACGGTTGCGCTGCACTATGTCTTCAACACGCCGGATGACCGGCTGATCTGGGACGTCGGCCATCAGGCCTATCCGCACAAGATCCTGACCGGCCGCCGCGACCGCATCCGCACCCTGCGGCAAGAGGGTGGCCTTTCCGGTTTCACCCGGCGCGCCGAGAGCGAATACGATCCGTTCGGCGCCGCGCATTCCTCGACCTCGATTTCCGCTGGCCTCGGCATGGCGATGGCGCGCGATCTTTCCGGCGGCCGCAACAATGTCATTGCCGTCATTGGCGACGGCGCCATGTCGGCCGGCATGGCCTATGAAGCCATGAACAATGCCGGTGCGCTCGATGCTCGCCTGATCGTCATCCTCAACGACAACGACATGTCGATTGCCCCGCCGACCGGCGCGATGAGCGCCTACCTGGCCCGGCTCGCTTCCGGCAAGACCTATCTGGGCTTGCGCGATTTCGGCAAGAAGCTGACCTCCTATCTGGGCGAGCGCGCCGATCGCGCCATTACCCGGGCGGTCGAGCATGCGCGCGGCTACGTCACCGGTGGCACGCTGTTCGAGGAGCTTGGCTTCTACCATATCGGCCCGATCGACGGCCACAATCTCGAGCATCTGATCCCCGTGCTGAAGAATGTCCGCGACAATGCCGACGGCCCGGTGCTGATCCATGTCGTGACCCAGAAGGGCAAGGGCTACGGGCCGGCCGAGGCCGCGCCCGACAAATATCACGGCGTCAACAAATTCGACGTCATCACCGGCGCGCAGGCCAAGGCGCCGGCCAACGCGCCAAGCTACACCAAGGTCTTTGCCGAGAGCCTGATCCAGGAGGCCCGGGAGGACGACCGCATCGTCGCCGTCACCGCCGCCATGCCGAACGGCACTGGTCTCGATCTCTTCGGCGAGGTGTTCCCGACAAGAACCTTCGATGTCGGCATCGCCGAGCAGCATGCGGTGACCTTCGCCGCCGGCCTCGCCACCGAGGGCTACAGGCCCTTTGCCGCGATCTATTCGACTTTCTTGCAGCGCGCCTACGATCAGGTCGTCCATGACGTGGCGATCCAGGGCCTGCCGGTGCGCTTTCCCATCGACCGCGCCGGCTTCGTCGGCGCTGATGGCGCCACCCATTGCGGCGCCTTCGACACCACCTTTCTGGCGACGCTGCCCGGTTTCGTCGTCATGGCGGCGGCCGATGAAGCGGAACTGCGCCACATGGTGCGCACGGCGGCGCACTACGATGAGGGGCCTATCGCCTTCCGCTATCCGCGCGGCAACGGCGTTGGCGTCGACATGCCGGAGCGCGGCTCGGTGCTGGAGATCGGCAAGGGCCGAATCGTCAAAGAGGGCACCAAGGTCGCGTTGTTGTCCTTCGGCACACGGCTGCAGGATTGCCTGCTTGCGGCCGAGGAACTCGGCGCGGCAGGGCTTTCCACCACGGTTGCCGACGCCCGTTTCGCCAAGCCGCTCGACGAGGATATGATCCGGCGGCTGGCGCGGTCGCACGAGGTGCTGGTGACCGTGGAAGAAGGCGCGGTTGGCGGCTTCGCCAGCCACGTGCTGCAATTCCTGGCGCATGAGGGATTGCTGGAGAGCGGCCTGAAGGTGCGTCCGCTGGTGCTGCCCGACGTGTTCACCGATCACGCCAAGCCCGAAAAGATGTATGCCGACGCCGGGCTGGACTCGGCCGGCATCGTGCGCACGGTCTTCATCGCCCTTGGCCACGCCGTCAGCGCGCAACGCGCCTGAATCAAAACCTCAACGGCTTGAATCAATTTGCCGGCGAACAAGGGTAACTTGTTGTTCACGCTGTCGTTTGGCGTTCTGCTTACCCTGTCTCTTGGCCGTTTTTCAACGGCGCCCTGCTAAGGTTTGATCAGGCAGGGAGACCAATACAATGAGAACGCTTCTGTGCGGCCTGGCGCTTTTGGCTGTCATCGCCACGCCGGCCGTGGCCGAAACGCCTTATGACCGCAATCTCGAAAAAGCGGCGGTAGGCATCGTCGCCAGCAAGATGGGCGATATCCGCGGCGGCTTTTCCTACAAGCAGGTGCCGCAATTGGTCGTCGTTCCCGAAGCCGCGTCGACGCCGCCTGCCTCTACTGAGCGCCCGCGCAGGCAGGCTTCCGGCGACCAGGGCAATGGTCTGGCGCCGGCCATCGAGCGCCGGGTTTCGCGGACGATCTTCTAGAAGCTGGGAGGCATCTCGCCCCTCACATTTTGTCGGACTGGGTGCGATATTCAACACGCCGTTGGGCGGGTCAGCGTTCCCTGCTCTAATATCCTTGCCTTCGCGGCCGGCTTTCGCCAGAGAAGGCCGATGAATTCCCCTGTGCCAGCCAGCATACGCCAGCGGCTAGACGAACTGCTCGTCGCGCGCGGTCTGTTTCCCAGCCGCTCGCGCGCCCGTGACGCCATCGAGCGCGGCACCGTGACGGTCGACGGCGTTGTCGCCCGCAAGCCCGGCCAGACCGTCTTGCCCGACTGCCGCATCGCCATCGACGATCCGGCACAGGGCTATGTTTCGCGCGCGGCGCTGAAACTGATCGCCGGGCTCGACCATTTCCGCCTCGATCCCTCGGGCAGCGAAGCACTCGATGTCGGCGCCTCGACCGGTGGCTTCACCCAGGTACTGCTCGAACGCGGCGCGGCACATGTCACGGCGATCGATGTCGGCCATGGCCAGATACATCCCGACATTTCTGGCGATCCGCGTGTCACCGTCATCGAGGGCCTCAATGCCCGCGATCTGCTGGCCAATGATCTTGCCGGCCGTATTCCCAATTTCATCGTCTGCGATGTCAGCTTCATTTCGTTGAAGCTTGCCTTGCCGCCGGCACTGGAACTGGCCGGCAAAGGCGCGCGCGCGCTGCTGCTGGTCAAGCCGCAGTTCGAGGCCGGCCGCGCGGCAATCGGCAAGGGTGGCTTGCTGAGGAATCCCTACGATGCGGCGCGCGTTGCCGGCATGCTCGGGGATTGGCTGGAGGGCGTGCCCGGCTGGCGCTCGCTGGGGCTGAACCTGTCGCCGATCGAAGGCAGCGACGGCAATCGCGAGTTCCTGCTCGCCGGGATCAAGGACACTGGGATCGGGGACACCGGGATTGGGGACCGATGAGCGCGCGCTTCACCATCGCAAGGCTGGGCTCCCAGGGCGACGGCGTTGCCGAGACCGACAGCGGCGAGGTTTTCATTCCCTTCACGCTGCCTGGCGAAACCGTGACCGCCGCGCGCGAAAAGGATCGCGCCACGCTGATGTCGGTTCTGGAGGTGTCGCCGCTCAGAATTGACCCGGCCTGCCGGCATTTCACCGAATGCGGCGGCTGCGCCATCCAGCATTTCGAAGCCGAAGCTTATCATAGGTGGAAGCGCGACAAGGTCGTGCATGCGCTGAAGAGCAAGAGTATCGCTAGCGACGTCGGAGCGCTGGTGCCGTGCGCGCCGCAGACGCGCCGCCGCGTCGTCTTCAGTGCGCGGCGCACGGACGCCGGCATGCGGCTCGGTTTCGTCCGTGCGCTGTCGTCCGAAATCATTGCCATCGAGGAATGCCCGATCTCGCTGCCCGGCATCGTCGCAGCACTCGACCGCTTGAAGACCCTCGCCGGGCTGATCTGCACAACGACCAAATCGTTCCACATGACGGTCACAGCGACCGGTTCCGGCCTCGATGTCGCGGCTCACGATTCCGGCAAGCTCGGCGACAACCTGCGCCGCGTCGCCTCCAACTTCGTCATTGCCGAGGGGTTGGCCAGGCTGTCGATCGACGGCGAGATCATCATCGAACCAAAGAAACCGGTCGTCCTGTTTGGTGGCGTCGCCGTCGCGGTGCCGCCTGGCGCCTTCCTGCAGGCCACCGAGGCCGCCGAGCAGGCGATGGCCGGCATCGTCGGCCAGCATCTGTCGCGCGCGAAAAAAGTCGCCGATCTCTTCGCCGGCTGCGGCAGCTTCGCGCTGCGCCTGGCCGCGAAGTCGGAAGTCCATGCAGTGGAAGGCGATGCGCCGGCCCTTGCGGCGCTCGATCATGGCTTTCGTTTCGCCAGCGGCCTGAAGCGCGTGACCAGCGAACGCCGCGACCTGTTCCGACGGCCGATCACGTTCAAGGAATTGAACGCCTTCGACGGTCTTGTCTTCGATCCGCCACGAGCGGGTGCGGAAGACCAGTCGAAGCAGATTGCCCGCTCGGATGTGCCCTTTGTCGCCGCGGTGTCCTGCAATCCGGTGACGCTGGCCAGGGACCTGCGCATTCTCATCGACGGTGGCTATGCGTTGAAAAGCGTGACGCCGATCGACCAGTTCCTGTGGTCGCCGCATGTCGAGGCGGTGGCGCTGCTGGAGAAGCCGAGGCGAAGGCGTTAGGCGAGCAGGATACCCCGCATCGTTGATCTTGAATTGCGCATAGATTGAGCATATTTTGATGGCGTGTTGTCAAATTACGCTAGGAAATCGCTATGGCTGTAGCCCTCGACATTCCAGCGTCGCGCTTCGGCGAGGAGCGCACGCCATTTCTCTCGGCAAGGCGGGTCGCCGAACTGCTCGGCGTCAACCTGACGGAACTGGCCGGCCTGATCGGCGTCGCGCGCAACACGCTTGCCGCCAAGGCCGGCGCGCGCAAGGTCGACGCTGCCCTCAGTCCCGTCGTTCGCATTCTGGCGATGGCCGGTGAAATGGCCGGCAACGAGCAGCGCGCGGCGATCTGGTTCAAGCATCAGCCGATCCCCGGCTGGGCAGGAAAGACCGCTTACGATCTCGTTCGCGAGGGCAAGGCCGACAAGGTGCTTGCCTATCTGGAGGCAGTACGCTCCGGCATCTATGCCTGAAACCAGGCTGACCCTATGGCGTGCCTTCGTGCCGCGCTGGGCGCATCTGCCGCTTTCCGGCGCGGGCGCTGCCCGATTCGGCGGCCGCTGGAATCCGCTGGGCGCCGCAACGATCTATTCTGCGCGGGAACTGTCCACCGCCTGGGCGGAATACAATCAAGGTTTTGTCCAGCATCCGGCACTGATCGCACAGTTCGAACTGACAGGCGCGCGGCTCGCCGATTTGACGGATGCCGATACGTTGGCTGAGCTCGGCGTACCGGCGGACATTCACCGATGCGAGTGGCGCGACATCATCGATCGAGGTTTTGTGCCCGAGACGCACACACTGAGGCATCGCTTGCTCGCCGACGGTCTGCACGGGGTGATCTACCCGTCCTTCATGTCGCCTGGCGGCACATGTGTCGCGCTCTGGCGCTGGAACGAGGGCAATGCACCACGCCTTGAGATCATCGATCCCGACCATCGCCTGCCGAGGACGCCGGCGTCATGGCTTTAGGGCAGCTACGGCTCAAACCCTGGTGCCGCCCACCGTCATCTGGTTCATCCTCAGATGCGGCTGGCCGACGCCGACGGGCACGCCCTGTCCGGCCTTGCCGCACATGCCGATGCCGTTGTCGAGCTTCATGTCGTTGCCGATCATCGAAACGCGATGCATGGCGTCCGGGCCATTGCCGATCAGCATGGCGCCCTTGATCGGCTGCGTCACCTTGCCGTTTTCGATCATGTAGGCCTCGGTGCAGCCGAACACGAACTTGCCCGAGGTGATGTCGACCTGGCCGCCGCCGAACGAAACGGCATAGATGCCGTTCTTGACCGAGGCGATGATCTCTTCCGGCTGCATGTCGCCTGCTGTCATGTAGGTGTTGGTCATGCGTGGCATCGGCTGATGCGCATAGCCCTCGCGCCTTCCATTGCCGGTCGCCTTCATGCCCATCAGCCGGGCGTTCTGGCGATCCTGCATGTAACCGACGAGCTTGCCGTCCTCGATCAGCACATTGCGGGCCGAGGGCGTGCCTTCGTCGTCGACGGTCAGCGAGCCGCGCCGTTCGGGCAAGGTGCCGTCGTCGACGACTGTCACGCCCTTCGCCGCCACCTGCTGGCCCAACAGGCCGGCGAAAGCCGACGTCTTCTTGCGGTTGAAATCGCCTTCCAGCCCGTGGCCGACAGCCTCGTGCAGCATGACGCCCGGCCAGCCGCTGGACAGCACGATGTCGAACGTGCCGGCGGGCGCCGGAATGGCCTCGAGATTGACCAGCGCCTGGCGCAGCGCCTCCTTGGCCGCGTGCTTCCAGCTCTCCTCGACCAGGAATTCGCCAAACGCCTTGCGCCCGCCCATGCCGTAGGAGCCGCTTTCCTGCCGGTCGCCATCGCCGACCACCACCGACACGTTGATCCTGACCAGCGGGCGGATATCGCGCACCATCTGGCCGTCGGCGCGCACGATCTCGACATGCTGCCAGGAGGCGGCGAGCGAGGCCGTCACTTGCCGCACGCGCGGATCCTCGGCGCGCAGCCAGGCGTCGATTTCCTGCAGCAGCTTGGCCTTGGCCTCGAAGGAGGGCGAGGGGATGGGATTCTCGTCGCCATAGAGATGGCGATTGGTGCGGGCGGGTGCGGCGGCAAGCGTGCCGGAATAGCCGCCCTTGACCGTTGAAACGGCGTCTGCGGCACGCAGCAGCGACGCCTCGGAAAGGTCGCTCGAATGCGCGTAGCCGCTGGCCTCGCCGGCAACCGCGCGCAGGCCAAAACCCTGGTCGGTGTTGAAATTGGCGGTCTTCAGCCGGCCATTGTCGAACATCAGCGCTTCGCTCTCGCTGTATTCGAGAAAAAGTTCGCCGTCGTCGGCGCCGTTGATGGTCTCGGCGACGATCTCCTTGATGCGATCGTCGGAAATGTCGAATTGGCCGATCAGGCTGTTCATGGCAGGTCCATTCGTGGAAAGATTGGTTCGTTTCCCCCGATGTAGGCGCGAAGACAGGCTCAGACAATCGGCAATGATGCCAAACGCGGTGACGATCGCCGTCGCACGGGCCGGATAATCGTCAAGGGCTGGGATGTGTGGCTGATTTCAGGGCAGGGCGGCGAAGCCGTCCGCGAAACCCTTGAGGTCGACCGGAATGCCGATGCCCTCTTCCGGCGTCTGGAAGACGATGAAGGTAGCCGACGTGCCGGTCTTCAGCGTGTCCAGCAGCGGCTTCTCAAGAATGACCTCTGCGTAGCAGCCGTCCTGGAAGCAGCGCACGAAATAGGCGCGGCCGATATCCTTGCCGTCGACATTGAGACCCAGCCCGTTGGGCAACAGCACGCCGAGCGGCGCCAGCACGCGCAGGATCTCGGCCTTGTTGTCGGCGGTGCGCAGCACGACGACGGAAAGGCCCATCTCGGGGCGGTCCTCGGCGACGACGTTCTGCATCATCACGCATTGTTCTGAAGTCGCGCCGGCGGGCGTGTCGCAGATGATCGACCACGCGCCATGCGTCGACTTGACCGTGCCGCTAGGCTGCGCGGCGCTGGCCTGGCCGATCCCGGACAAGCTCCCCGACAAAACAATGCCAAACGCGGCGAGAAAGACGAACGTCGCCAAGGTTCTCGAACGCCCAAGTTCAGAACGCCCAAGTCTCGAAAGCCAAGAGGTCATGACGGCTCCATTGCGAATCATGGCACTTTAAGCCGCGCCAAGGCCAAGTAAAGGATGAGACCGCCGCCGGTCTGCCCCGATCTGGGCGTTTATGCGCTTTTCCCTGGCAAATTCGCCCGAATTGCGACCGCCCGGCGCATTGCTCCGGAGCAGTCGCTGCTGTTCACGTGCTGGTGATCGGCGCAGCACGTTTGTCATCCCGACGGCGCGGCCGGCGCTTGCGCGCAAAAATGCCGCACGGTTTCCTCCGCTCCTTTCTTGCGGAGGCAAATAGAGTATGGTTTGAACCACCCTTGGGACTGTCCGGGATTCCCATCCCGGCCTGTTCGTTAGTCTTGCGGTCCGATCGCGAGGAACTGGGAGATGATGAGGGCGATGAGAAAATTCCGAGCAGGCGCCAAATTCCTAGCAAGTGTTGGGGCAGCCACCTTGTTCGCTGGAGCGTCCGCCCATGCGGCGCAGCCGCAGCCTTGGGAAACCACTTTTCAGCCTCCGGCGACCGACATCATGCGGCAGATCGAGTGGTTCGGGAACTATTCGATGTGGTTCGTGGTCCCGATCACCGTCCTGGTGCTGGTTCTTCTCGCCTACTGCATCATCAGGTTCCGGGCGAGCGTGAACCCGGTTCCTTCCAAGACCAGCCACAACACGCTGATCGAGGTGATCTGGACTGTCGGGCCGGTCGTCGTCCTGCTCTGCCTTGCTATACCCTCGTTCCAGTTGCTGACCGCGCAATACACGCCGCCGGAAGAAGCCAAGCTGACCATCAAGGCGACGGGAAACCAGTGGAACTGGGACTACGAATACCAGGTCGACAAGACGCTTTCCTTCAATTCCGCCATCCTCGCGGATGCCGACCGCGCGGCGGCCGGCAAGGAAGATCGCGCCGTCTATCCGCGCCTGCTTGCCGTTGACAACGAATTGGTGGTGCCGGTCAATACAATGACGCGCGTTCTGGTCACGGCCACCGACGTGATCCATGCCTTCGCCATGCCCTCCTTCGGCATCAAGACCGACGCGGTTCCCGGCCGCATCAACGAGGTCTGGTTCAAGGCCGAGAAGGAAGGCCTCTACTACGGCCAGTGTTCGGAACTCTGCGGCAAGGACCACGCCTTCATGCCGATCGCGATCCGCGTCGTTTCCGACGCGCAGTATAACACCTGGCTGGCAGCGGCCGGGACCGACCTGCCTGGCGCCAACAAGGCGTTGATGGCCAAGGTCGACAGCGCAGACAAGGTAGCGGCCGCCGGCAACTGATGCCGCAGCCAGGAAAGAATCAGGGAACGGAGCGGAACATGGCAGAGGCTGCAGCTCACGGCGATCACGACCACAAGCCCTATCATGGCTGGGTCCGCTGGGTGTATTCGACCAACCACAAGGATATCGGTACGCTCTACCTGATCTTCGCCATCATCGCGGGCTGCATCGGCGGCGCGCTTTCTGTCGTCATGCGCATGGAGCTGATGGAACCGGGCATCCAGATCTTCACCGGCCTGGCGCAGATGGTCTACGGCATGGACGGCGATGCGGCGATCGATGGCGGCAAGAGCATGTACAATGCCTTCACCACCGCGCATGCGCTGATCATGATCTTCTTCATGGTCATGCCGGCGCTGATCGGCGGTTTCGCCAACTGGATGGTGCCGATCATGATCGGTGCGCCTGACATGGCCTTCCCGCGCATGAACAACATCTCCTTCTGGCTGCTGCCACCGGCCCTGATCCTGCTGCTCATCTCGATGTTCGTACCGAGCGCGCCCGGGGCCTACGGCGTCGGCGGCGGCTGGACGATCTATCCGCCGTTATCGACATCGGGTCAGCCCGGACCGGCGATGGATCTGGCCATCCTGTCGCTGCACATCGCCGGCGCCTCCTCGATCCTCGGCGCCATCAATTTCATCACCACCATCTTCAACATGCGCGCGCCTGGCATGACCATGCACAAGATGCCGCTGTTTGCCTGGTCGGTGCTGATCACAGCCTTCCTGCTGCTGCTGTCGCTGCCGGTTCTGGCTGGTGGCATCACCATGCTGCTTACCGACCGCAATTTCGGCACCACCTTCTTCACGCCGGACGGCGGCGGTGACCCGATCCTGTTCCAGCACCTGTTCTGGTTCTTCGGCCACCCGGAAGTCTACATCCTGATCCTGCCGGGCTTCGGCATCATCAGCCACATCGTCTCGACCTTCTCGAAGAAGCCGGTGTTCGGCTACCTCGGCATGGCCTATGCCATGGTCGCGATCGGCGCCGTCGGCTTCATCGTCTGGGCTCACCATATGTATACGACCGGCCTGTCGCTCGACACGCAGCGCTACTTCGTCTTCGCCACCATGGTCATCGCGGTGCCGACGGGCGTGAAGATCTTCTCCTGGATCGCCACCATGTGGGGCGGGTCGATTTCGCTGAAGACCCCGATGCTGTGGGCGATCGGCTTCATCTTCCTGTTCACCGTCGGTGGCGTCACCGGCGTGCAGCTCGCCAATGCCGGTCTCGACCGCCCGCTGCACGACACCTATTTCGTCGTCGCGCACTTCCACTACGTGCTGTCGCTGGGCGCGGTCTTCGCCATCTTCGCCGGCTGGTACTACTGGTTCCCGAAGATGACCGGCTACATGTATTCGCCCGTCATCGGCAACACCCATTTCTGGGTCACCTTCGTCGGCGTCAACCTGGTCTTCTTCCCGCAGCATTTCCTCGGCCTGTCGGGCATGCCGCGCCGTTACATCGACTATCCGGATGCCTTCGCCGGCTGGAACATGGTGTCGTCCTACGGCTCCTACATCTCGGCCATCGGCGTCGTCATCTTCCTCTACGGCGTGTTCGAGGCCTTCCAGAAGAAGCGGGTGGCTGGCGCCAATCCATGGGGCGAGGGTGCGACGACGCTCGAATGGCAGCTGCCTTCGCCGCCACCCTTCCACCAGTGGGAACAACTGCCGAAGATCAAATAGGCGGTTGCCCCGGAATACGAAACCGCCGGCCCGCCCGGCGGTTTTGGCCAACGGAATGATGGAATTTAAGTACGCATGGCCCTTGTCGACGAGAGATTGACTGACGAAGCGGGTTTCCGCATGTCGGAAGCGACGGCGGGCGATTTCTTTGCCCTGCTGAAGCCGCGCGTCATGTCGCTTGTGGTGTTCACCGCGTTTGTCGGCCTGGTCGCTGCACCGGTGACCATCAATCCGCTGCTGGCGGTGATCGCCATCCTGTCGATCGCCATCGGCGCCGGCGCCTCCGGCGCGCTCAACATGTGGTACGACGCCGACATCGACGCGGTGATGACCAGGACCGCAAGCCGTCCGGTGCCGGCAGGCCGCATCCTGCCCGGCGAGGCGCTGAGCTTCGGCCTGGTGCTATCGGTGATGTCGGTGATGACGCTGGGCGTGCTGGTCAACTGGCTGTCGGCCACGCTGCTCGCCTTCACCATCTTCTTCTACGCCGTCGTCTACACGATGTGGCTGAAACGCTCGACGCCGCAGAACATCGTCATCGGCGGCGCCGCCGGCGCCATCCCGCCTGTCATCGGCTGGGCGGCGGTGACCGGCACGGTCAGCCTGGAATGCGTCATCCTGTTCCTGATCATCTTCCTGTGGACGCCACCGCATTTCTGGGCACTCGCTCTCTTCAAGTCCGAGGACTATGCCAGGGCCGGCATCCCGATGATGCCGAATGTCGCCGGCCAGGCGTCGACCAGACGCCAGATATTCGCCTACGCGCTGATCCTGGCGCCGGTGGGCGTGCTGCCATGGGTGCTCGGCTTCACCACGCCTGCCTATGGCGTCGTCGCGGCGCTGCTTGGCGCAGGCTTCGTCTGGTATGCCTGGAAAGTGCTGCGCATGGCGGCGGACGACAAGGTGATGAAGCCGGCCAAGGCCCTGTTCGGCTACTCGCTGCTTTATCTCTTCGCCATCTTCGCCGTCTATCTCGCCGACTGTGTTGTCGGGCGCGCGCTGGCGATCGGCGGAGCATGACCATGGTCGACAAGAATCTCGAACTCGTTTCGCTGACCGAGCGTCAGCAGAAGGCAAGGCGCAACCGTTCGGTCGCCATCGGCGTGGCGCTGGCGGTGCTTGTCCTGATCTTCTATGTCGCCACCATCGTGAAGTTTGGCCACAACCTCGCTGGAACGATGTGAGATGAACCGCGACACCGTGACCGATCCCAAGAAGAAGAACACGAACCGCATTGTCGCGGGCGTGTGCGTCGCCTTCTTCGGCGGCATGATCGGCATGGCCTACGCCGCAGTGCCGCTCTATGCGATGTTCTGCAAGGCGACCGGCTATGGCGGCACGGTCAAGCGCGCCACCCAGCAATATGCCGATCGCGTGCTCGACCGCGATATCACCATACGCTTCGACGCCAACACGGCCGGCGTTCCCTGGCAGTTCCAGCCGGTCGCCCGCTCGGTCACCATCAAGATAGGCGAGACGACCCAGGCGCATTACAGCGCGACCAACAAGTTCAGCCGCGCCGTCACCGGCCGCGCCACCTTCAACGTGCAGCCGGAACTGGCCGGGCCTTACTTCAACAAGGTCGAGTGTTTCTGCTTCACCGACACGACGCTGAAGCCCGGCGAGACGCTGGACATGCCGGTCGTGTTCTATGTAGATCCCGACATCGTCAATGTTCCGGAACTGAAGGACTTGAGTACCATCACCCTGTCCTACACGATGTTCCCGGTCGAGAAGAAGAAGCCGGTGGCGTCGTCGGTACCGGCCGAAAGCAGCAACAAGATTTCAAATACCGAAGGAAGCCTCGGGGGTTGATATGGCAGACGCGCACGCAAAACCACAGCATGACTACCATCTCGTAGACCCCAGCCCGTGGCCTTTCCTGGGTTCGGTCGGTGCGCTGGTGACCGCGATCGGCGGCGTCTGCTACATGCAGTATCTCAAGGCCGGCGATTTCCCCATCTTCGGCTACAACATCGCCAATCCCTGGCTGTTCTTCATCGGCCTCCTGATCGTCGTCTACACCATGTTCGCCTGGTGGTCCGACACCATCAAAGAGGCGCATGAGGGCCACCACACCCGCGTCGTGTCGCTGCATCTGCGTTACGGCATGATCATGTTCATCGCTTCCGAGGTGATGTTCTTCGTCGCCTGGTTCTGGGCTTTCTTCGATGCCAGCCTGTTTCCCGGCGAGGTCCAGCAATACGCCCGCACCACCTTCACCGGTGGCGTCTGGCCGCCGAAGGGCATGGAGGTTCTCGATCCCTTCCATCTGCCGCTCTACAACACCATCATCCTGCTCCTGTCGGGCACCACGGTGACCTGGGCGCACCACTCGCTCATCCATGGCGACCGCAAAGGGCTGATCAACGGCCTGGTGCTGACTGTCGGCCTCGGCCTGCTGTTCACCATGGTTCAGGCCTACGAGTACATACATGCGCCCTTTGGCTTCAAGGATTCCATCTACGGCGCCACGTTCTTCATGGCCACCGGCTTCCACGGTTTCCACGTCATCATCGGCACCATCTTCTTGGCTGTCTGCCTGGTCCGCGCGATGAAGGGCGACTTCACGCCCAAGCAGCATTTCGGCTTCGAGGCGGCCGCCTGGTACTGGCACTTCGTCGACGTGGTCTGGCTGTTCCTGTTTGCGTCCATCTACGTCTGGGCCTCGAACGGCGCGATGATCGAAGGCCACTGACAAAGGCATCCGGAATTTGATGGGGCGGCTGCGGCGACGTGGCCGCCTTATCTTTTGCGGCAAAGCGAATTAAGGTAGCGAGATGAGTGAAGACAAGGCGATCTGGCCAGCGGTCGATCCGATCTCAGCTGGCCTGCACGGCCGCTGCCCGCGCTGCGGTGAGGGACGGCTGTTCTCCGGATTCCTCACTGTCGGCAAGCGCTGCGTCAATTGCGGCCTCGACTATTCCTACGCCGATGCCGGCGACGGGCCGGCGGTGTTTGTCATCCTGATCATCGGCTTCATCGTCGTCGGGCTGGCGCTGTGGACGGAAGTGACGCTCAGCCCGCCGCTCTGGCTGCATCTCTTGCTGTGGATACCGCTGGCGCTGGTGCTGTGCCTGACGGCGCTCAGATTGATCAAGGGTGTGCTCCTGACGCTGCAGTACCGCAACAAGGCGGCTGAGGGCAGGCTGGACCGCGGCGAATGAGCGAAGCATCCGGTTCTATTCCCGGCCGTTCGCGGCCGCAGACGGCGTTGCTGCTTGGCCTCGGGCTCTTGCTGTTCCTCATCCTTCTGGCGCTCGGCACCTGGCAGGTCCAGCGCCTGTACTGGAAGGAAGGGCTTCTGCAGACCATCGACCAGCGCACGCATTCGCCACCCCGGCCGCTGGCCGAGGTCGAAAACGAGTTCGCCTTCAGCGGTGATGTCGACTACACGCCGGTCACGGTGACTGGCACCTTCCTGCATCAAGGCGAGCGGCATTTCTTCGCGACCTGGGAAGGCGCTTCCGGTTTCGACGTCTTCACGCCGCTTGAATTGGACGACGGCCGTTTCGTTCTGGTCAACCGTGGCTTCGTGCCTTACGACCTGAAGGATGCGGCCAAGCGTCCGCAAGGCCAGGTGGCGGGCAAAGTGACGGTGACGGGCCTGGCCCGCAACCCGCTGACGGCGAAGCCCTCGATGATGCTTCCCGATAACGATCTGAAGAAGAACATTTTCTACTGGAAGGACCGCGACGCGATGGCACAGAGCGCCGGCCTGCCGGCCGGGGCTCGCCTGGTGCCATTCTTCATCGATGCCGACAAGGCGGCAAATCCCGGTGGCCTGCCGGTCGGCGGCGTCACCATCATCGACCTGCCGAACAGCCATTTGCAATATGCCGTCACCTGGTACGGCCTTGCCGCGGCCTTGGCCGGCGTTCTCATCTTCAGGCTCCGTCGTTCGGCGAAAGACGCATCGGCCCGAAAATCGGAATCGATTTCCGGAAAGCATGATGCGTAGATTCAAAAGTTAGAGCGTACTTTGTGCGTCCAAATGGACGCACGTCGCTCTACTGATTGCACCCCCACCCTTGACAGGGCAGGGCTACGCACCTCATTTCGCGCCTTGAGTTCTTAAGTCCACGATCCGATCAACCGGCCCGCAATCATGCTCCAGACAAAGCCACCGCTGACGATCCGGCTCTGCCAGCCGCGCGGCTTTTGTGCCGGCGTCGACCGCGCCATCCAGATCGTCGTGCTGGCGCTGAAGAAATACGGCGCGCCGGTCTATGTCCGCCACGAGATCGTGCACAACCGCTATGTCGTCGAGGGGCTGCAAAGCCTAGGCGCCGTGTTCATCGAGGAATTGTCAGAGATCCCGGCGCAGCACCGCCAGAGCCCGGTCGTCTTTTCGGCGCATGGCGTGCCGAAATCGGTGCCGGCGGACGCCCAGGCGCGCAACCTGTTCTATCTGGACGCCACCTGTCCGCTGGTGTCGAAGGTGCACAAGCAGGCGATGCGTCATCAGCGGCTTGGCCGCCATGTGCTTCTGATCGGTCACGCCGGGCACCCGGAGGTGATCGGCACGATGGGCCAATTGCCGGACGGCGCCGTCACACTGATCGAGACCGAAGCCGATGCCGGAAAACTGGTGCCCGCCGACCCGCATGCGCTCGGCTTCGTCACCCAGACGACGCTGTCGGTCGAGGACACCGCCGGCATCATCCGGGCGCTCAGGGACCGCTTTCCCGATTTGCATGCGCCGGCCGCCGAATCGATCTGCTACGCCACCACCAACCGCCAGGAAGCGGTCAAGGAGACTGCCGCCGGCGCCGATCTCTTCCTGATCGTCGGCGCGCCCAACTCCTCCAACTCGCGGCGTCTTGTCGAAGTGGCGGAGCGCGCCGGCGCCTCGATGTCGCTTCTCGTCCAGCGCGCTTCCGAGATTCCATGGAATGACATCGGCGCTATCTCGACGCTTGGCCTGTCGGCCGGCGCGTCGGCGCCGGAAATCATCGTCGACGAGATCATCGATGCGTTCCGCCAGCGCTTCCACGTGACCATCGATCTGGCGATCACGGCGACGGAAACGGAGGATTTCCCGGTGATGCGGGTTCTGCGCGACGTCGAACTGACGAAGGCCGACATGGCTTTCGTCAACGGAGCCGCGTGAACAGCCCATGGCGGTCTATACCGATGTCAATGAAGGCGAACTTGGCGCGTTCCTGAAGGCCTATCCGGTCGGCGACCTGCTGTCATACAAAGGCATCGCCGAAGGCACCGAGAATTCGAATTTCCTGCTCCACACGACCAGCGGCTCCTACATATTGACGCTCTATGAGAAGCGCGTCGACAAGGCGGACCTGCCTTTCTTTCTCGGCCTCATGGGCCATCTCGCCAGAAAGGGCATTTCCTGCCCGCTTCCGGTGACCGCGCATGACGGCACCGTCATCGGCACGCTGGCCGGCCGGCCAGCCGTCATCATCACCTTTCTCGAAGGTCTGTCGCTGCGGCGGCCGACGGCAGCGCATTGCGGCGAGGTTGGCAAGGCGCTGGCGCAACTCCATCTTGCGGGTCAGGACTTTCCCATGACCCGGCAGAACGCGCTTGCCATCGATGGCTGGCGCAAACTGTGGAACGCCTCCCACGCCCGCGCCGACGAGGTCGAGCCGGGACTGGCGGCCGAGGTCGACGCCGACTTCGCAGATTTTGAGAGCAACTGGCCGAAGGGCCTGCCGGAAGGCATCATCCATGCCGATCTTTTTCCCGATAACGTCTTTTTTCTCGGCGAAAAACTGTCCGGCCTGATCGACTTCTACTTCGCCTGCAACGATCTCTACGCTTACGACGTCGCCACCTGCCTCAACGCCTGGTGCTTCGAGAAGGATTTCTCCTTCAACCTGACCAAGGGCACCGCACTGCTTGCCGGCTACCAGAGCGTTCGGCCCTTGAGCGGCGACGAGAAGGCAGCGCTTCTAATGCTGGCGCGCGGCTCGGCGCTGCGCTTCATGCTGACCCGGCTCTACGACTGGCTGACCGTTCCCGATGGCGGGCTGGTCATGAAACGCGATCCGACCGAATATATCAGGCGAATGCGCTTCCACCGGGCGATCCGCTCTCCTTCCGAATACGGACTGACATGACCAAGCACGTTGAAATCTTCACCGATGGTGCCTGTTCGGGCAATCCGGGCCCAGGCGGCTGGGGAGCGATCCTGCGTTTCAACGGCAAGACGAAGGAACTGTCGGGCGGCGAGGCCGAAACCACCAACAACCGCATGGAACTGCTCGCGGCCATTTCGGCGCTGAATGCGCTGAAGGAACCATGCGAGGTCGATCTTCACACCGACAGCAAATACGTCATGGACGGTATTTCCAAGTGGATCCATGGCTGGAAGAAGAATGGCTGGAAGACCGCCGACAAGAAGCCGGTGAAGAATGGTGAATTGTGGCAGGCGCTCGATGAGGCCAACAGGCGCCACAAGGTCACCTGGAATTGGGTCAAGGGCCATGCTGGCCATACCGAAAACGAACGTGCCGACGAGCTGGCGCGCGAAGGCATGGCGCCGTTCAAGCCCAAGCTCGCCAAACCCGCGCCTGCGGCCGCATCAGCGAAAGAAGCGGCCTCATCGAAAAAGCCGGCATCAAAGCCTGTCCGGCGCTCGACCCAGAGCTATTGAGGCTCTCAGATGCCGCGCCGCGAAGTCGGTGACTGACGACGAGCTGTTGCTCCAAGGGTGTGATAGGAGTAATATTTCCTACCAAAGAGCATAAGGAGGAGTCATGGCAGGCGTTGAAAAAATGAGTGTGGCCGTGACGCCGCAGCAGGCGGCTGTCATGCGCGAGGCTGTGGAAACGGGCGAGTACGCCACCACAAGCGAGATTGTGCGCGAAGCGATGCGGGACTGGCTGGCCAAGCGCGAACTGCGGCATGAGGATGTGCGCCGTCTGAGGCAGCTGTGGGATGAAGGCAAGGCAAGCGGGAAACCCGAGCCTGTGGACTTCGACACCTTGCGAAAGGAAGCTCGGCGGAAGCTGACGGAAGCCTCGCCGAATGTTCGTTAAGATAGTCTGGTCGCCCGCGGCCAGGACCGACCTTATCGACATCTACGTAACAATAGGCGGCGAAAACATACGGGCAGCCGACCGCTATTATGACCGGATAGAAGCGCGGGCTATGCAACTGGCGGATCAGCCGCGCATGGGTTTGAGGCGACCGGATATTCGGCGCTCGGCGCGAATGCTGGTGGAAGCGCCGTTTGTGTTGCTCTATGAAACCTCTCCAGACACGGACGAAGGCCCTGTTGAGCGCGTTGAGATTATCCGTGTGGTGGACGGGCGACGAGATTTGAACCGTCTGTTCTAGATGCTCAGCGGATCAGCAGCGCCGTTCCGTAAAGCCCGGCCGCGAACACTGTGTGCGACACCAAATTGAGGGCACGGATCTGCATCGGATTGGGGCGCTTTGAGGCGGCCCAGCCGGCGCCCATGCCGGGCGCCAGCAGGAACCAGCCAGCGCCCACGGTGACAATGCCGAGGATGAAGGCCGGCAGGAAGGTCGGCGCGTTGAGCCATGCCGATCCCGCCAAGACGACCAGAATGATGCCGTAGGCGATGCCGACAAGATAGTGGAAGGCCCAACCCAGAGCCGATTCATGCGCATAAGGCGAGGCCTTGCCGATATCGTCATGAAAGACCTTCTCACGCAGGTGCCAGACCCAGCGGCCGACCAGCCCCCAGTTCGGTCGCGGTTGGGCAAACGCCAAATTGAGAAAAATCGCCCAGATATCCATCAACACCGTGGCGCCGATGCCGATCGCCACGGTGCGCCAGAAAATGTCAAACGTCATCGAAATCCCCCAAGCAGGCAATCGCCAGCGGAAGCTAGACTAAAGCTGTCCGAGAATGTGAGCCGCGCCTGATATGTCGACGCCCGGTTTGCTCTCGACATTGAGCGCGGTGACCTTGCCGTCGTCGACGATCATTGAAAAGCGCTTCGAGCGCAATCCCATGCCGCCGCCCGAGAGGTCGGCGTCAAGGCCGGTTGACTTGGCGAAATCGCCATTGCCGTCGGCCAGATAGAGGATCTTGCCTTCGCCGCCACTGAAGCGCGCCCAGGCGCCCATCACGTGAACGTCGTTGACGGCAACGACGGCAATCGTGTCGACGCCGCGCGCCAGGATGGCGTCGTAATTATCGAGATAGCCGGGCAGATGGTTGTTGCTGCAGGTCGGTGTGAAAGCGCCGGGAACGGCGAACAGCACCACTTTCTTTCCCGAGAAGATCTCGGCCGTCGTGATCGCCTTGGCGCCATCGGCGGTCATCGTCTTGAAGGTTGCTTCGGGCAGCTTGTCGCCAACGGAAATGGTCATTGTCTCTCTCGCTTGGGAAGATTGAAAGGAGGTGTCCCGCTCTAGCGGACCAGGCCTGTACCCGCAACTGGCCAGCGACCGGCATCAGAGCGGCCAGCATGAAGCAAAGACGCTTAAGGGAACGGCAGAAGTCCCTCGACAGCACCATCGGCGCTGGTCAGCGTGTAGTAGAGGCCGCCATCAGTCGGCGTCGTCGACGGCCGGTCGAGGATTGGCACCGTAAACACCAGCTTGCCGTCCTTTTCGCTGCGGGCAGGGACGCCGAACATGTAATCCCGTTCGCCGGCAACGAAGAAATCCGCCGCCTCCGGATCGCCGGGAAAGCTCGCCTCGACGATCAGCGTCTCGTGGTCGCCCGGCAAGATATTGATGCCGAAATCGGGCCTTGCGGGGGCGGGCAGCGTTGCAAGGGCCGCCTTCACCAGCGCGGCATCCTCGGCATTGTCCGGATCGGAGCCGGGGTCGACGGTCAGCCGCGTCTGCACCGGAATGCAGATCGTCTCGCAGATGCCGAGAAAAATATCGGCATCGATGACGGCCGGCTGGTTTGGCGCCGACAGCGTGAACGTCACCGGCAACGAGACCGGATGGTCGTAGCCGGCCCATTTGCCGTAGCCGTCGTCGTGGCGCTGGGGCGGCGGAAACGAAAACGTTGCGTCGGAGATGTTGGTGCTGGCTGAGATATCGAGTTGCGGCGGCACGCCGGCGTCGCCCGGATCGCGCCAGTAGGTCTTCCAGCCGGGCTTGAGGGCGATATCGAGCACGCCGTGGATGCGGCCGGCTTCATCGGGCTTGCCGCTCGTCACCAGCCGCACCTTGCCGCCTTCGCTGTTGTACCAGATCGATGATGAGGCGGCCGCGGGAAGACCTGTTCCCAATCCAACAGCGGCGCCGAGCAGCAGGACTTTCAAGCGTTGCATGGCGCTGATTTGAGCGTCAGTTGATGGCTGTGCAATGACTTCATGGCGTCGCTGGTATCATATTTGCGTGACCTCGGTCACGCGGCTTCGCGTGACCCGGTCAGAGAGCTTTGGCCAAATCGCGCGCTGCGCATCTTTTCGGCGGTGCGGAAACGCGTTACCCTCCCTCCCATGGACTTGTTGCGCCACAAGAAGACGGCTGCCGCGCGCGGCTTCCTCGACGACCAGTTCCTGATTGCCATGCCCGGCATGAAGGACGATCGTTTCACGCGCTCGGTCATCTACATCTGCGCGCATAGCGATGAAGGCGCGATGGGCCTGATCATCAACCAGACCCAGCAGATGCTGTTTCCGGACTTGCTCGTGCAGCTCGGCATCATGAACGAGCAGGAGGCGATCCGCCTGCCGGCGCAGGCCCGCGATTTCGTCGTGCGCAATGGCGGCCCGGTGGATCGCAGCCGGGGCTTCGTGCTGCATTCGGGCGACTACCGGGTGGAATCCTCGCTGACCGTCTCCGACGACATTTGCCTGACCGCAACCGTCGACATACTGCGCGCGATCTCGTCGGGCCGCGGGCCACGGCATGCGCTGATGGCGCTCGGCTATTCGGGTTGGGGCGCGGGGCAATTGGAAAGCGAGATCGCCGAGAACGGCTGGCTGACCTGCCCGGCAACCGCCGAGCTTCTGTTCGACACCGATATCGAGCGCAAATATGACCGGATCCTCGCCTCGATCGGCATCGACCTGGCGCATCTCAGCGCGGCGGCCGGTCACGCCTGAATCTCATAACGTCCTGAGTCTTAATCACGCTTGAGTGAGCGGGTACTGTTCCTTCAGCGTCTTCAGCACCTGGTCGCCCGGCATCGGCGCGCCGAACATGAAGCTCTGCACATATTCGCAGCCCATCTGCCGCAGTTCGAGCGCGTCGCTTTCATCCGAGATGCCCTCGGCCACGACCGAGAGGCCAAGGTCATGCGCCATGCTGACCATCGATTTGAGCAGCACCGCGCGCTTCGGCGTCGTGTCGTCGACGAAGCTCTTGTCGATCTTGATCGTGTCGAAGGGAAAGCGCGTCAGATAGGCCAGCGATGAATAGCCGGTGCCGAAATCGTCCAGCGACAGGCCGATGCCAAGCTGCTTCAGCTTGGTCAGCACATGGGCTGACTGTTCGGGATTGTCCATCACCAGCGATTCGGTGAGTTCGAGGCGGAAGCAGCGTGGCTTCAGATTGGCGCGCGCGATCACCGAGCGGACGTCGCTGACCAGGTCGCGGCGGATGAGCTGGCGGCTGGACAGATTGACCGAGACCGACAGCGGCGCGTCGCCGATCTGTTTCTGCCATGCGGCGAGGTCTTCGGCCGCTTGCTGCATGGCGAACAGGCCAAGCTGGACGATCAGGCCGCAGCTTTCGGCGACCGGGATGAAATCCGCCGGCGGGATCATGCCGCGGCGCGGATGGTCCCATCTGAGCAGCGCCTCGAACCCGGCGACGCTGCCGTCTTCCAGCCGCACGATCGGCTGGTAGGCGAGCGTGAATTCGCGCCGTTCGATGGCGCGGCGCAGATCGGACTCGAGCTGCAGCCGGTCGGTGCCGACGGTGCGGAAGGCCGGACGGAACGGCTCGATCCTGTCGCCGCCGAAGCGCTTGGCCTGATGCATGGCAAGCTCGGCGTCCTTGACCATGTCCTCCGCCGAAGTCTGCGCCGAGGTCCAGGTGATCAGCCCGATCGAAGCGGTCAGCACGATCTCGCGCTTGGCGAAGGTGATCGGGTTGTTGATCGCATGCTTGATGGCGTCCGCCACGGCTGCGATGCGGGCAGGATCCTGCTCCGACAACAGCATCAACGCGAACTGGTCGCCGGCAAAGCGCGACAGCGAATCCTTCGGCTTGAGCAGCCGGTGCAGCCGGCGCGCGATCGTCAGCAGGATGGTATCGCCGGCCGAGATGCCGAGCCCGTCATTGACCTGCTTGAAGCGGTCGATGTCGATGACGAAGACGGTGGGGCGCACCTTGTCTTCCGTGCGGGCGATCGAGATGATCGCCTCCAGCCGGTTCATGTACAGCTCGCGGTTCGGCAGGCCGGTCAGATTGTCGTGCACGGCGTCGTGCAGCAGCCGTTCCTCGGATTTCTTCTGCTCGGTCACGTCGACCATCGTGCCGACGCAGCGGATGACCTCGCCGTCCGATCCGATCACCGGGCGCGCCCTGAGCGAGAACCAGTGATAGTGCCCGTCGGCGCCGCGCAGCCGGAAATTCTGCGCCACGCGGCCGCGGCGGTGTTCGAGCACCACGTCGAGCGTGGTGCGGAAAGTGTCGCGGTCGTCGGCATGCAGCACCGGCAGCCAGTTGCGGGCCGCACCGCCGAGGCTGTTGGGCGCGAGGCCGAGCTGGATGCTGACATCGGGCTTGGTGACGACGCGATCGCGCAGCACGTCCCAGTCCCACACCGTGTCGCCCGATCCGGCGACGGCCAGCGCCTGGCGTTCGAGATCGGAGAACAGGCCCTGATGCAGCGCGCCGCCGGCAAAGGCATGCTGCATGACGGTGAAGCCGATCAAGAGGATGATCAGGATCAGTCCGCCGCCCAGCGCCGGCTGGGCGATGTCGTTGTCGAGCATGCCGGTGATCGCCATCCACGACCCGCACAGCCACAACAGCACCATGACCCAACTCGGCACCAGCATGATCGCGCGGTCATAGCCGCGTATGCCGAGGAAGATGATCAGGCCAAGCCCGGTCAGCGCGGTGGCGGCGAAGGAAATCCTGGCGATCCCGGCGGCGACCGCCGGATCGACGATGGCGACGCCGGCGATCAGCACCAGCCCCAGGATCCAGACCAGCGCGCCATAGCTGAAATGGCCGTGCCAGCGGTTTAGGTTGAGATAGGCGAACAGGAACACCACGAAGGTCGCCGCCAGCGCCACCTCCGTTCCGGCCCGCCACATCTGCTCATTGCCGGGCGATATCTCTATGATCTTGTTGAGGAAGCCGAAATCGACGCAGATATAGGCGAGCACCGCCCAGGCGAGCGCCGCGGTCGCCGGAAACATCGAGGTTCCCTTGACGACGAACAGGATGGTCAGGAACAGCGCCAGTAGGCCGGCGATGCCGATGACGATGCCGCGAAACAGCGTGTAGGAATTGACCGAATCCTTGTAGGATTCCGGATCCCAAAGATAGACCTGCGGCAGCTTGGGCGAAGCAAGCTCGGCGATGAAGGTGACCACCGTTCCGGGGTTCAGCGTTACCCGGAACACATCCGCGTCGGGGCTGGTCTGGCGATCGAGCGCGAAGCCTTCGCTCGGTGTGATTGCGGCAATGCGGGTCGAGCCGAGATCCGGCCAGAAGATGCCGGAATTCACCAGCCGGAAATGCGGTGCGACGATCAGCCGGTCGAGCTGCTGATCGGTGGTGTTGGCCAGCGCGAACACCGCCCAGTCGCCGGTCGAGCGCGCATCATTGGCCTCGACCTCGATGCGCCGCACGATGCCGTCAGGCCCGGGCGCGGTCGACACCTGGAAGTTCTCGCCCTGGTTCCGATAAATTTCGACGGCGCCCGACAGATCGAGTGCCACATCGTCGCGGGCGATCTTGATCGGTTCGACGGCAAAGGACGAGGACGCCGCTCCAAGCATGATGATCGCTGCCAGGACAAAGGCGAACAGCGACCTGATTCGCAGGAAATTCGTCAAAATCAGTCCTTCGTTCCCGCGCCAGGCGGATCGTCCGCGATCCGGGCGTAGAGGTAGTGGTCCTGCCAGATGCCGTTGATCCTGAGGTAGGATCGCAGAAGTCCTTCGCGCCGGAATCCGGCTTTTTCAAGCACGCGGATCGACCGGGCGTTGTCGGGAATACAGGCAGCTTCGATCCGGTGCAACCTCAGCGTTTCGAAGGCGAAGCGCGAGACCACCTTGACCGCGTCGGTCATCAGGCCGAGGCCGCTATAGCGTTCGCCGATCCAGTAGCCGATATGGCCGCTTTGCGCGACGCCGTGGCGAATGTTGCCGAGCGTGATGCCACCGGCAAGCTTGCCGCTGCCTTTCTCGAAGATGAAGAAGGCGATCGCCGTTCCCTGCGCATAGTCCTCGCGGTAGCGGCCGATGCGGTGGCGCCATGAAGCGCGGTCGAGCTCGTCGGGGGTCCATCGCGGCTCCCACGGCTCCAGGAAGGCGCGGCTTTCCCCGCGCAGCGCCGTCCATTCGCGATAGTCGTTGGTCAGCGGTACGCGCAGCGTAACCCGGTCGCCCTTCAGCGCCGGCAGGTCACGGCGAAAGAAAGGGAGCGCGAACACGGGCGCTTGGACAGGCTAGACGGCGAGCTTGCGGGCCGTGGTCTGCGTGCCCGAAAGCGAATCGAGGATCGCTTCATAGGGGGCGAGCGTACCCACCGGTCCAACAGCGGTCAGCGTCGGCTTGGTCGAGAAAAGCCGCGACGACAGGTCCGTCAGCCGATTGATCGTCAATGCCGACAGTCGCTCCATCAGCTCTTCCTTGGCGATCGGACGGCCGAACAGCAGCAATTGCCGGGCGATCTGCGAGGCGCGGCTGGCCGGGCTTTCGGCCGACATGATCAATCCGGCGCGGTATTGGGCGCGCGCCCGGTCGAGTTCTTCCTGCAGGATGTTCTCGCCGGCCTTCTGCAGTTCGTCGATGACGACGGGCACCAGTTCGGCGATGTCGCTCTGCCCGGTGGCAGCATGGACGCCGAATATGCCGGTGTCGGAAAAGCCCCAATGGAAGGCATAGACCGAATAGCACAGGCCGCGCTTTTCGCGGACTTCCTGGAAAAGGCGCGACGACATGCCGCCGCCAAGGATCATCGACAGAACCTGCGAGGCGTAGAAGTCGCGCACGTGGTAGGCGCGGCCTTCGAATCCCAGCACGATCTGGGCATCCATCAGGTCGCGGTCCTCGCGGAAATCACCGCCGACATACTGCGCATATTGCGGAATGTTGCCTTCGGCCTTGGCGCGGAAGCCGCCGAGATGTCTTTCCACCTCGCGCACGAAATCGTCGTGCTTGATGTCACCGGCGGCGACGACCACCATGCGCTCGGCGGCATATTGCCGTTCGATGAATTTGTGCAGCTGCTTCGAGGTGAAGGATTTGACGGTGTCCGGCGTGCCGAGGATGGAGCGGCCGATCGTCTGGTGGCGAAAGGCCGTCTCGGTGAAGCGGTCGAACACGATGTCGTCGGGCGTGTCGTGCGCGGCGCCGATCTCCTGCAGGATCACGTGCTGCTCGCGTTCCAGTTCCTGCGGATCGAACTCGGACTCCTGCAGGATGTCGGCGAGGATGTCGACGGCCAACGGCACGTCGTCGCTCAGCACCCTTGCATAGTAGGAGGTCGTCTCGACGCTGGTGGCGGCATTGATCTCGCCGCCGACATCCTCGATTTCCGAAGCGATCTCGAAAGCGCTTCGCCGCTTGGTTCCCTTGAACGCCATGTGTTCAAGCAGGTGGGCCATTCCGTGCTCTTCGTCACGCTCATTGCGGGCGCCTGATTTGACCCAGGCACCAAGAGCAACGGATTCGAGACTTGGAAGGGTTTCGGTGGCGACTGTCAGGCCGTTCGACAGACGGCTTACCTCAACACCCATATAGCTGGTACTCCCTAACTTGCCGCCCGCGTGTGATGGCTAACATAATCTTCCACCATTTTCAGGTCGGATGGAAGTACCGTGTATCTTTCCTCCGATGTCATCAACCCGCCCAGCCATGCGGGCAGGGCCGGCGACACGCCGCAGGCGTCTTCGACGGCGGCCGGAAACTTTGCCGGATGGGCTGTGCCCAGCACCACCATCGGCACTGCATGGGCAGTGTTTGCAACGGCAACATGCATGGCTGCGGCCGTGTGCGGGTCGAGCAGGTAGTTGCTGGCCGCCAGCGTCGAGCGGATCGTGGCGGCGACTTCGTCCGTCGTCGAACGGCCGGCGTCGAATTCGGCGCGGATCCTGGCGATCTCCGCCGTTTCGATGGTGAAGGCGCCCGACTGTTTCAGCCCGTCCATGTAGCGCCGCACGGTCGAGGCATCTCGGCCGGCCGCCTCGAACAGCAGGCGTTCGAAATTCGACGACACCTGGATGTCCATCGACGGCGATGTCGTCGAAAAGACGCCTTTCATGCGGTATTCGCCGCTCGACAGCGTGCGCGCCAGAATGTCGTTGTCGTTGGTTGCGATGATCAGCCGCTCGATCGGCAGGCCCATTTTCTTGGCAGCGTAGCCGGCGAAGATGTCGCCGAAATTGCCGGTCGGCACGGTGAAGGAGATCGGCCGGTCGGGCGCGCCCAACGACAGCGCCGACGAGAAATAATAGACGATCTGGGCCATGATGCGGGCCCAGTTGATCGAATTGACGCCGGACAGCGACACCCGGTCGCGAAAGGCGTGATCGTTGAACATGTCCTTCACCAGGCCCTGGCAATCGTCGAAATTGCCTTCGATCGCCAGCGCGTGGACGTTGGCGGCGGTCGATGTCGTCATCTGCCGCTGCTGCACCGGCGAGACCTTGCCATGCGGGAACAGAACGAAGATGTCGGTGCGGGCGCGCCCGGCAAAGGCATCGATGGCAGCCCCGCCGGTATCGCCCGAGGTGGCCCCGACGATTGTTGCGCGCTGGTCGCGTTCGGCCAGTACATGGTCCATCAGCCGGGCGAGAAGCTGCATGGCGACGTCCTTGAAAGCCAGCGTCGGGCCATGAAAGAGTTCGAGGACGAATGTGTTCGGACCGGTCTGCACCAGCGGGCAGACGGCCTCGTGACGGAAGGTCGCATAGGCCTCGCGCGCCAGCCGTTCGAACACCGGCATCGCAATCTCGCCGCCCAGAAACGGCGCCAGCACGCGAATGGCGAGATCGGGATAGGCGAGGCCGCGCATGGCGCGGATTTCGGCTGCGGAAAGATGCGGCCATGCGCTGGGCACATAAAGCCCGCCGTCGCGCGCCAGTCCCGCCATCACCGCGTCGGAAAAACCAAGCACGGGCGCTTCCCCGCGGGTACTCACATATTGCATCGTCGCATGTCCATTGCCGCCGGGCGGTTCCATCCCGGCAAAGTGGTTAATTTCTGCGCTGGCTCAGTCGCATTTTTGCCGCGCGGTTGATATACGTCACCGGCTTTGCGAGAGGGAAGAGCAGTTCATGGCGTTTTGTTCGTTCAACGGTCGCCCATTTTATCGTTTTGTCGCGGGTCTGGCGCTCACCGGCTTTATGCTTGCCGCCGCCGGCTGCCAATCGAGCGACAATGGCATCCTTGGCTTCGGCAAGAAGGACACGTCGCCACCGCCGCCTCCGGATCCACAGGTTCTCAGAAGCCAATTGCTGGCCTATTGCCCGAAAGTGACGCTGCGCGACGGCACCGCTTTCTTCAACACCTATGCCAAGAGCGGCCCGAAGCCCAGGAAGAAAGCCGAGCCCGCCGCCGACGCGGCACAGACCGACCAGACGGCGCCGGACGGTACTCTCGTCGATCCGCAGAAGGATCCGACGAAGATTATCTACCAGGCCTCGATCACCGACGTCACCCGCGACTGCAGCCGCGCCAACGGCCAGTTGTCGATGAAGATCGGGATCGCCGGCAAGGTCGTGCCGGGTCCGATGTTCAAGCCCGGTACGATCACCATGCCGATCCGTGTTGCCGTAATGCATGGTTCGGACGTGCTTTACTCGCAGCTCCATCCATATCAGATCCAGGTTACCGACCCTTCGACCGCCACCCAATTCGTCTTCACCGATTCCAGCGTCGTTGTTCCCGAGCCCACCGCGAAGGACTATCAGGCGTTTGCCGGCTATGATGAAGGCGCGCCGAAGAAAGGCGTCAAGAAAAAGGTTGCCGCGGCCGAATAGCGGCGGGGAATTGCGCCTCCGGATGGAGGCGCATGCCTTATGCATCCGCCGACCATTCCGACAGGGCGGCGATGACGCTTTTCAGCTCGGCCCAGCGGCGAATGACCGTTTCAGCGCCGGCCTCGGTCAGCGCATCGGCATGGCCGGGATAGCTGTGGCTCGCTCCCGTGAAGCCGATCACGCGCATCCCCGCCGTCCTGGCGCCGGTCACGCCATGCACGGAATCCTCGATGACGAAGGTGTTTTGCGGATCGGCCTTGAGCTTTTCCGCGGCATAGAGAAACACGTCGGGCGCCGGCTTGGTTTTCCCGGTCGGTGTTTCCATCGCCGAAAAAATTCGGCCCGCGAAGAACGGCAGCAGATGCACCTTCTCCAGCATGAACTCGATCCGCTCCGAACGTGAATTCGAACAGACGCAGCGCGGCACTGTCACCGCGGCGACCGCCTCGCGCACGCCGTCGATGGCGCGAACGTCGCTGCGCAACTTGCGGTCGACCAGCTCTTCGGCGCGGTCGATCAGCGAGGCCTGGAACGGGATGCGCGACTTCTCCTCGACCCGCATCATGATGTCCTTGAAGGTCAGCCCGGCATAGGTTTCGCCAATCTCCTCGGCCGATATCTCATACCCGGCCAAGGTCAGCAGCTCGGCCTCGATGCGCGCGGCGATGATTTCGGAATCGACGAGCACGCCGTCGCAATCGAAGATGACAAGGTCTGGCTGTGGCATGGCGGTCCGGAAGCGGGAGGGCGGGCGTTGGCCCGAGCAAGCCCGGGCGGCGCGGGCATACACCAACGGGCCGGCCTTCGCAAATTGCCGGGCCGGCACCTCGGGCCTTCACCGAATATTTACGCTGATCGGTAACCATAACAGAGAGTAAAACAGTAACGCGTGCCTTGGGTGTAACAATGTCAGCCGTGCGTCTTCTCGACGAGCTTTCCCATGCTCCTCAGCAATCCGAGTGGCTGGATACGATCCTGAAAGGCGACTGCGTCGCAGCGCTCGACCGGCTGCCCGAAAAATCCATCGACGTCATCTTCGCCGATCCGCCCTACAATCTGCAGCTCGACGGCGATCTGCACCGGCCCGACCAGTCCAAGGTCGATGCCGTCGACGACGACTGGGACCGGTTCGAGAGTTTCGAGGCTTATGACGCCTTCACCCGCGCCTGGCTGCTGGCGGCGCGGCGCGTGCTGAAGCCCAATGGCACCATCTGGGTCATCGGCTCCTATCACAACATCTTCCGGGTCGGCGCCAGGATGCAGGATCTCGGCTTCTGGATCCTCAACGACGTCGTTTGGCGCAAGACCAATCCGATGCCGAATTTCCGCGGCCGGCGCTTCCAGAACGCGCATGAGACGATGATCTGGGCCTCGCGCGACCAGAAGGGCAAGGGCTACACCTTCAACTACGAATCGCTGAAGGCCTCGAACGACGACGTGCAGATGCGTTCCGACTGGCTGTTTCCGATCTGCACCGGCGGCGAGCGGCTGAAGAACGACAATGGCGACAAATTGCATCCCACGCAGAAGCCGGAAGCCTTGCTTGCCCGCATCATGATGGCTTCGACCAAGCCCGGCGATATCGTGCTCGATCCCTTCTTCGGGTCCGGCACCACCGGCGCGGTGGCCAAGCGCCTTGGCCGCCATTTCGTCGGCATCGAGCGCGAGCAGGCCTATATCGACGCCGCCAATGAGCGCATCGATGCTGTCCGGCCGCTGGACGGCGCCGATCTGACCGTGCTCACCGGCAAGCGCGCCGAACCGCGCGTCGCCTTTGTCAGCCTGATCGATACCGGGCTGATGCTGCCGGGCGCCACGCTCTATGACGCCAAGAAGCGCTGGGCCGCCAAGGTGCGCGCCGACGGCACGGTGGCGATCGGCGACAGCGCCGGCTCGATCCACAAGATCGGCGCCGAAGTGCAGGGGCTGGACGCCTGCAACGGCTGGACCTTCTGGCATTACGAGCGCAGCGGCGGCCTGACCCCGATCGACGAGCTGCGCCGCATCGCTCGCCTCGGCATGGAGCGGGCAGGGGCCTGACAATAACCGCTATGGCGATCTCGTTGCACATCGTTCCCGAAGGAAGCAGGATCGCGCTTTCTTGACCGAGAAGTGCCGCGAAGCGTTCCGCCAGTTCCGTCGTCGGGTTTTCGTCAAGCGAGTTGCAGACCGAGGTGATGAACCATTGGGTCGAAGTCTCGGTCGTCATGCAGCAGCGCGTGTCCGCCCTGGATGCAGAATGTGCCGATGATCATATCGATTGTCTTGCGGATGGTGATGCCCCGCTGCCGGAGCATGCGGTAGTTTCGGGCAGCTTCGACTGCCGTCGCCGGATCCAGCATCGGCACAATAGCGAACTGTCGAAGATTCCGCTCAATCAGCTGGGCATGCGGTTCGTTGCGCGCCCCTTGTAGCACCTCCAGCAGGATCAAGTCTCCGACCAGAATCTCCTGAGTGTCGTCGAGATGCCTGAGCTTACCTACCGAGACGCTGTTCGTATTGCGGAGATGGGCGATCCAGACGGAACTGTCGACGACGATCATCGACGCTGATCGGGCGAACGACCTTCCCGCATGGTGTCGAGATCGCCGTCCCAGCCGGCGCCAGCAAGTGCGGCGATAGCCATATCTTGCCGGTGCCGGCGTACCAGAGTGCGCAAGGCCGCCTCAATCGTCGCTTTCTTGGTCTTAAGACCGGAGGCGGCCATGGCCTCCGCGATCAGTTTGTCGTCGAGTTCGATGTTGGTTCGCATGGCGATGCTCAATGTGTGTAAATTGGACTAAATATACACATTCCGCTCTTGACCAACAAGCCGTCACGCCGACAGCGCCACGACGAAAGAGGAGGGACATCTTCGACATTACGCGCAAACCTGAAGCGGATTATCAATCGGCTTGTCGAAGTGATTCAAATCACACAGTGATCCCCAGGGTCACACAGTGATCCCCAGGCGCCGGAGGTCAGCTTCGAGCGTCTTTGCGTCGGTGAACAGCACGGAGTGCCAGCCGGCCGCCTTGGCGCCTTCGACATTCTTCGGGCTGTCGTCGATGAACAATGTGGCCGCCGGCTCGAGGTCGAACGCGGCGACGTGATGATCGTAAATGCCGCGATCCGGCTTGATCAGGCCGATCTCGCCCGAAATGGTCACGCCGCGCGGACGGTTGAGGAAATCGAAACGCTGCCGGGCTTCGGCGAGCGTGTCGGAGGCGAAATTGGTCAGCATGGTGACGTCATGGCCGCTGTCGATCAGCTTCTCCATGATCTCAACGCTGTCTTCATAGGCATGCGGCACCATCTCGTGCCAATGGCGGCGGAAACCGCGTATGTTTTCGGCATGGTCCGGATGCTCGGCGATCAGCAGCGCCTCGGCTTCTTCCCATGTCCGTCCGCGATCCTGCTCGATGTTCCAGTCATGTGTGCAGACATTGTCGAAGAACCACTTTCTCTCCTCGGCATCCGGAATGAGACGGCTGAACGGCAGGTTCGGATCGTAGTGGATCAGCACTCTGCCGATGTCGAAAACGATGTGGCGGATTTCAGTCATTGTCGTCCTCATTCAATGCAATTCAACGCGGGCGCTGCTTTTAGTGCATGTCGCCCAAAAGTGTGCGGCGGTTTTGGGAACACGACATGCGCAAAACAACAATCCAAAGCGCGTTGCGGTTCGATCGATTCAAACAGGACGCGCTTTGGTCGCGCCCGGTATCGCCGCTTCGATTACTTTTTTCATGACAGTGGGCAAGGCTTCCCCGGAAATTTCATGGGCCAGCGACCAGAAATGTCCCGCTGGAGCAGCACTCTCGGTCGCCGTTTTGAAGACGTCGAGTTCGAGCGCGAAATGGGTAAAGACATGGCCGATCCGCCCGGCAGGCCGCCAGTCGCCGGGGAAGGGGGCTGCCGCATCCGTGGTGGCGCCGTCGACCCGCGCGGTCCAGCCGGTCGTCGGCACCTCGGTCATGCCGCCGAGCAGGCCTTTCTCCGCGCGTTTTCTCAAAAGAATGGCGCCGTCGGCCCTGACGGCGACGAATGCGGCGCCGCGCCGCAAAGGCTTTTCGGCCTTTGGCAGGCGCACCGGGAAACGTTCGGGATCGCCCGCGAGGATGGCGCTGCAATCCTCGCGCAGCGGACAAAGCATGCAGCGCGGCCGGCGTGGCGTGCAGATAGTCGCGCCCAGATCCATCATCGCCTGGGCGAAATCACCCGGTCTTGTCAGGGGAACCATGCGCTCGACATGAGCGCGTATCTCGCTCTTGGCTTCGCTCAGCGGTGTCGCGATCGAAAACAGCCTTGAGACGACGCGCTCGACATTGCCGTCGACGACAGCGGCAGGATGGTCGAAGGCGATCGCCGCGATCGCCGCCGCCGTATAGGCGCCGATGCCGGGCAACTCTTTCAGACCGGCTTCCGTGGCCGGAAACCGGCCGCCTCGCCGTGCGACGAGATCGGCGCAGGCCTTGAGATTGCGGGCGCGCGAGTAATAGCCGAGCCCGGCCCAGGCCTTCATGACATCTTCGGTCGAGGCCGCTGCCAGTGCCTCGACATCGGGCCATTTGCCGACAAAGGCCCGAAAATAGGATTTGACCGCTTCGACCGTGGTCTGCTGCAGCATGACCTCGGAAAGCCAGACCCGGTAGGGATCGGGCCGTATGCCGCGCACAAGGTCACGCGGCGCGATACGCCATGGCAGATCGCGGTGATGCGCGTCGTACCAGCCGAGCAGGCGAGACGCGATCCCGCCAGTACTGTCTGCGGATGCGGTCTTGCGGGTCTGGTCGTGCAGTGCCATTGATCGAGGACTGGCCTAACCGCTCGGCGAAGGTTGTGACTGGAGAACGCACATGGCAGGGAAAAGGCCCTTCGGCAATCCCGTTCCGGTGAGCGATCTCGCCACCGAGATTCTCGATCCGGTGCTGCGCAAGCGGGCCGGCATGTCGATCGGGCTCGTCCAGTCGTGGGAAGAGATTGCCGGGCCAAGGCTCGCCGGCCGCTCGCGCCCCGAAAAGATCCAGTGGCCGCGCCGCATGCATGAGGACGATCCGTTCGAGCCGGCGGTGCTGGTCATCGCCTGCGAAGGCATGGCCGCGCTGCATCTCCAGCACGAGACCGGCGAAATCATCAACCGGGTCAATGCCTTCCTCGGCTTCAACGCCGTCGGCCGGATCAGGATCGTGCAAAAGCCGGTTCTGTCGCAAAAGCTTCCCCCGAAACCAGCTCCCAGACCGCTCAATGATGCAGAAAAATCAAAGCTCTCGCAGACCGTCGGCAAGATCGAGGACGATGGCCTGCGCGCCTCGCTGGAGCGGCTCGGCGCAACTATTCTTGGCCAAAGAAAGCCATAGACCTGTCGTCAATCTCGCGTATTCGTGATCGCTCCGTAAAAGTTTGGCGATTGGAATGGGGATGGCGATGCCTTAATTCGCGCCAACTCTCGCCTTTTCTAGCCTTTGCATTGCAATATCCAACCGATATCAGGTGATTCGTATGACCCGTCCCGCATTTGGCAAAAGCTTGTCCCGCAGAAACCTCCTGTCTTCGCTGGCCGCGGTTCCAGCGGTGGTTCTGCTCGCCGCATGCAGCGACTCGGGCGAGAAAGCCGAGGCGGAGGTCGTGAAGCCCGCAACTCCCGCCGATCCGGCGAAGCCGGCCACTCCCGCAGCTGTAAAGGCACCGGAAGCGCAGGGCACGGTGGATATGGCGGCATTGCTGAAGCCGGGCGCGCTGCCCGACGAGCAGCTTGGCAAGGACGACGCGAAGGTCACCATCGTCGAATATGCCTCGATGACCTGCCCGCATTGCGCGCATTTCGCCGAGACGACATTTCCGGAGCTGAAGACGAAATACATCGACACCGGCAAGGCCCGCTATATCCTGCGCGAGTTTCCGTTCGACCCCACCGCCGAGGCCGGTTTCATGCTGGCGCGCTGCGCCAAGGACAATTATTTCCCGATGGTGGATGTCCTGTTCAAGCAGCAGGCGAACTGGGTGGGCGTCAACAATACCAAGGACGCGCTGCTGCAAATCTCCAAGCTCGCCGGTTTTACACAGGAGTCCTTCGAAGCCTGCTTGACGGACCAGAAACTTCTGGACGATGTGAGGGCGGTCCAGAAGCGCGGCGCCGATGAATTCAAGGTCGACTCGACGCCGACCTTCTTTATCAACGGAAAGACCTACAAGGGGGCGCTGTCGATTGAGGAAATGTCGGCCATCATCGACCCTCTGCTTTGACGCTCCAGCAGCGCCGGGGCGATCGCGCTTCGGCGTGCGCGCCTGTTTGTCTCTTTCGGGGCGGCGCGAATGAAGTTTTCGCGCCTTCGCCTGCTCGGTTTCAAGTCCTTCGTTGAACCCGGTGAGTTCGTCATCGAACGCGGCCTGACGGGCATCGTCGGGCCGAACGGCTGCGGCAAGTCGAACCTAGTCGAGGCGCTGCGCTGGGTGATGGGCGAAAGCTCCTACAAGAATATGCGCGCGTCGGGCATGGACGACGTCATCTTTTCCGGCTCGGGAACGCGTCCGGCCCGCAACACCGCCGAAGTCACGCTCTTCCTCGACAATACCGATCGCAGCGCACCCGCCGCCTTCAACGATGCCGACGAGTTGCAGGTCTCGCGCCGCATCGAGCGCGAGGCGGGCTCGCTCTATCGCATCAACGGCAAGGAAGCCCGCGCCAAGGACGTGCAGCTGCTTTTCGCCGACCAGTCGACCGGCGCACGCTCGCCCTCGATGGTCGGACAGGGCCGCATCGGCGAACTGATCCAGGCCAAGCCGCAGGCGCGCCGCGCGCTGCTCGAAGAGGCGGCTGGCATCTCCGGCCTGCATACGCGGCGCCACGAAGCCGAGCTCAGGCTGAAGGCGGCCGAGCAGAATCTGGAGCGGCTGGAAGACGTCGTCGGCGAGCTCGAAAGCCAGATCGAAAGCCTGAAGCGCCAGGCCCGTCAGGCCTCGCGCTTCAAGAACCTGTCGGCCGATATCCGCAAGGCCGAAGCGACGCTGCTGCATCTGCGCTGGACGCTGGCCAAGACGCAGGAAGGCGAGGCGCGCTCGGCCCTGGCGGTTGCCACCGCCCTTGTCGGCGACCGCGCCTCCGCCCAAATGGCTGCCGCCAGGGAGCAGGGGATCGGCGCGCACCGGCTGCCGGACCTGCGCGACGCGGAAGCCGCTGCCGCTGCTGCGTTCCAGCGCCTGTCGATCGCCAAGGCGCAGATCGAGGAGGAAGCGGGCCGCATCCGCGCCCGCCAGGCCGAACTCGACCGCCGGCTCCAGCAGCTCGATGGCGACATCGCCCGCGAGGAGCGGATGGTGCGCGACAACGCCGACATTCTCGAACGCCTGCGCACGGAAGAAGCCGAGCTGAATTCCGAAAATGCCGGCGCTACCGAGCGCGAGGCCACCACCCGCGCGGCTTTCGAACAGGCGGCGTCAACGCTGGCCGCGAGTGAGGCGAAACTGGCGGCGCTGACCGCTGAACGGGCCGAGGCCGCCGCCTCGCGCAACCAGATCGAGCGCACCCTGCGCGACACCGCCGAGCGCCGTGACCGCTTCGCCCGCCAGCTCGCCGATGTCGACCGGGAATTGTCCGACATCATATCCAGGGTTGCCGGCCTGCCCGATCCGGCCGAAAAGCGGCTTCTGGTCGAGGACGCCATGGCGCTGCTCGAGGAAACCGAGGCCGCCGCCATCGCTGCCGAACAGGCAGTCGCCGAGGCGCGAGCGGCCGAAAATGCGGCCCGCCCGCCGGTCCAGGATGCCAAGGGCGAACTGGCGCGGATCGAGACCGAGGCGCGCACGCTGGCCAAGATACTGAATGCCGCCAGCGGGGACCTCTTCCCCTCCGTGCTGGAGCAGATCAGCGTCGAACGCGGCTACGAGACCGCGCTTGGCGCGGCCCTTGGCGAAGACCTTGACGTACCGCTCGACCGCAGCGCGCCAGTGCATTGGGGTGAAAGCGAAATCCAGCCTGGCGACGCAGCTCTGCCCGAAGGCATCAGAAGCCTCGCCAGCGTGGTTCGCGCGCCGGCGCAGCTCGCCCGCCGGCTGGCGCAGGTCGGCATCGTCGAGACCGGCGACGGCCGACGGCTGCAAGCGCTGCTCGCGCCCGGCCAGCGGCTGGTCAGCCGCGAAGGCGCGCTGTGGCGCTGGGACGGCTTCACCGCCAGCGCCGATGCGCCGACCGCGGCAGCACAAAGGCTGGCGCAGAAGAACCGGCTGGCCGAACTCGATGCCGAAGCCGTGCAAGCCACGCTCGTGCTGCGCGAGGCCGAGGCTGCGCTTGTGCAAGCCGAACAGGCGCTTGCGCGAAGCAGCGAGGCCGAACGCAATGCCAGACAGGCCGGGCGCGATGCCCAGCATGGGCTGGACGCCGCGCGCAACGTGCTGGCCGAGGCCGAAAAGGCCGGCGGCGAGCTGTCGAGCCGGCGCGCCGCGCTGGACGAGGCGCGCGCCCGAATCGTCGACAGCCACGAGGAAACGGCGGCGGCTTTCGTCGAGGCCGAAATGCTGCTGCAAGGTGCGCCCGATCTCGGCGATCTGCAGTTGCAGCTCGAACAGTCCTCGGCCAATGTCGCCCGCGATCGCGCCGCTCTTGCCGATGCGCGCGCCGTTCATGAGGGCCTGAGGCGGGAGGCCGAGGCGCGGATGCGCCGGCTCGAGGCCATCGGGGCGGAACGCCGCAACTGGCTGGAGCGCGCCGAGAACGCCTCGACGCAGATCGCCTCGCTGGGCGAACGCAAGGCCGAAGCCGAGGCCGAGCGCGAAAGGCTGGCCGACGCCCCCGACGAGATCGACGCCAAGCGGCGTGCGCTTCTCTCGCAGCTCGCCGAGGCGGAAAGCCTGCGCCAGGCGGCGGGCGACCGCCTGCAGGAAGCGGAGAACCGGCAGTCGGAGCTGGACAAGGCCGCGACCGCGGCGATCCAGTCGCTGGCCGAAGCGCGTGAAACGCGCGTCCGCGCCGAAGAGCGGCTGACCGCCGCCGACGAGAGGCGGCTGGAGGTCGAGGCGCGTATCCAGGAAACGCTGAATACGCCGCCGCATCTGGTCATCCGTCATACTGGCCTCGAAGCCGACAGCCCGATGCCCGAAATGGCCGAGATCGAGCGTCAGCTCGACCGGTTGAAGATCGAGCGCGAACGGCTTGGCGCCGTCAATTTGCGCGCCGAGGAGGAGCAGAAGGAACTGTCCGACCGGCTGGAGACCATCGTTTCCGAGCGCGAGGACATCATCGAGGCGATCCGCAAGCTCAGGCAGGCGATCCAGAGCCTGAACCGCGAAGGCCGCGAACGGCTGCTCGCCGCCTTCGAGGTGGTCAACGGCCATTTCCAGCGGCTGTTCTCGCATCTGTTCGGCGGCGGCACGGCGGAATTACAACTGATCGAATCCGACGACCCGCTCGAGGCCGGTCTCGAGATCCTTGCCCGCCCGCCCGGCAAGAAGCCGCAGACCATGACGCTGCTGTCCGGCGGCGAGCAGGCGCTGACGGCTATGTCGCTGATCTTCGCCGTGTTCCTGACCAATCCGGCGCCGATCTGCGTGCTCGACGAGGTCGACGCGCCGCTCGATGACCACAATGTCGAGCGTTTCTGCAATCTCATGGACGAAATGGCCGCCACCACCGATACGCGCTTCGTCATCATCACGCACAACCCGATCACCATGGCGCGTATGAACCGGCTGTTCGGCGTGACGATGGCTGAGCAGGGCGTAAGCCAGCTCGTGTCGGTCGACCTGCAGGCGGCCGAAGCCATGCGCGAGGCAAGCTGAAGCATCGATAACGCGGCTTGCCGGTGGCCTCAATTCCGGCTTTCGACTATAGCACGACATGAAGCGGACGGTTTCCGTCCGACGGCCGCGCGTGTGGAGAACCTTGTTGCCTGTACTCGTCACTGGAGCCGCGGGGTTCATCGGCAGCCATGTCTGCCATCATCTCCTCGACAGGGGAGAGGCGGTGGTCGGCGTCGACAACATGAACGACTATTACGATCTGGCGCTCAAGAAGGGGCGGCTCGCCCGCCTTCTGCCCCACCGGGATTTTTCATTTCACCAGCTCGATATTGCCGAACCGGGCGCGCTCACCACCGCCCTGGCCGGCAAGGGCATCGTCAGGATTGTCCATCTCGCCGCGCAGGCGGGCGTGCGCCACTCCCTCGACAATCCCCGGCTCTATGTCCGCTCCAACGTCATGGGCCATCTCGAAGTGCTCGAATTCTGCCGCGCCGAGCCCGCATTCGAGCATCTGGTCTATGCCTCGTCGAGCTCCGTCTATGGCGGCAACCGCACCGTGCCGTTCAGTGAGGCCGACCAGGTCGACAAGCCCGTGTCGCTCTACGCCGCCACCAAGAAGGCGGATGAGCTGATGAGCCACACCTACGCCCATCTCTTCGGCATCCCGCAAACCGGCCTGCGGTTTTTCACCGTCTATGGTCCCTGGGGCCGGCCCGACATGGCCTATTGGATGTTCACTCAGGCGATGCTCGAGGGCAAGCCGATCCGGGTCTTCAACAATGGCGAGATGTGGCGCGATTTCACCTATGTCGACGATGTGGTGAAGGCAGTCGTAGCCGTGCTCGATAAGCCTCCCACGGACACTCCGCCGAACAGGCTTTACAATGTCGGCAACAACCGGCCGGTGCGGCTGGGCGATTTCATAGACATTCTGGAAAAGCTGCTTGGTGTCGCGGCGATCCGGAAGAACGAGCCGATGCAGACGAGCGATGTGGAGCGAACCTATGCCGACATCGCGGCGTTGGAGCGCGATTTCGGCTTCCGGCCGAGCGTTTCGATAGAAGATGGCTTGAAGAAGTTTGTCGACTGGTACCGGTCGGAATGGCTGGCGCCGTCCGCAACAAACCGGGAGTAACCAGCTGAAAAGCGCGCCGCATGAATTCCACCGCACGACGCGCTCGAAGGATGCCAAAGCCGAAAACAGCGTGGCTGGGGCCAAATGTTGCTAGGTCGCCGATCCCCCAGGCGTTACCCCTCCGGGAACCGGTCGCTTGAGCCTCTGCGGGATCCGGCAGACCCGCCCAGAACTTCGTCAGAGCCTCGGCAACCGGCCCGGGCGTTTCCTCCGGCCACCAGTGGCCCACGCTTGCCAGATGCGCCATTTTCGCGCCCGCTCGCTGCGCTGCCCACTCATGCTGCTCCAACGTCCCGCTGGCTCGCCCAAAGATGTTGGCGGACCGACAACAGGCAGCGCCTGCATTCCGCGCTCGCCGGATGAATACGAAGCCGGCCTAACGCGATTGCGCCAGGATCCCTTGGTCGCAATCCAAACTCTGGGGAACTGTCCCTGATTAGTGTCCCACCCAAGGGGGTTCGGTCCACCATCTCCGGTATAAAACCGTAACCCATGTGTCCGGAACGGACCCCGTAATATTTGGCTGGGGTTCCTGGAAGCTTTTAGAACTTTTTGGGTCGCGCCTCAGCCCGAATTGCGTGAGCTTATGGGACAATTTGGAACATTAGATTCGGTTTTGGCAAAAATTTGAGGAGCATCAACTTTCTCGCGCGCGTGCTCACCCCAGTCGTGTCAGCACAAACCTCCGACAGTTCTACGTGCTGAACGGCTGCTATGCGCCTCAGGTTGGCTGTTGAGGTCGGCCTACCAGCCGCCTGAAGCAGACGATATCAAAGGCCACCCTGGAGGTCACCATCGCGCGGTCAGCTCTGTCCATCTCGGTAAACTGAGCTTCTGGCGAGCAGCGGGTGCGACATTCGGCTGTTGACCAGAACGATTGTTGCAGCAACCATGGCCTGATCTAAATGCAGGCATGGCGAGGATCTCATGGCGAACGAACAGAGCGGCAATGGCGAGAATGGCGGTGCGAACGAGCTTGGCAAGGAAAGTGCCGCGGCCGCCGAAGTGAAGCCAGAACAGCCTCAATTGTCAGAGGGCGCGCAGGTGAAACTGCGCGAGATGCGCAGCAAGCTGGCCACGGCATTTTCCCAGGTGACCATGGCATTGATGGCGACGCCGCGTTATCGCAACCTGTCGATCTCGGACCTGGAGTGGTTGGTACTCGAGCCGCTGCTGCGTGACCGCATCGCGATTGCCTCCGGCAAGCCGCCGGCGTCCGGAGATGAAGGGCCAATGGTTGGGCTGGCGATGTGGGCAAAAGTCTCGGAAGTCGTTAGCGCCCGGATCGAGGAGCAGGCCCGCGCCGGCAGTTTCCCGGTCCGGCTCAAGGGCAACGACTGGGACAGTGGCGACATCGTCTGGCTGCTCGACGTGGTTGCGGCGAACCGCGCTCTCGCCACCAGCGTGCTGATCAATTTCGGCCAGTTGGCCAAGGGCGCACCGGTTCGCGTCCATCCGATGATCCGGCAACTGGTCGACAAGGAGATATTGGAAAAGCTCAGTGAAAAGCGTGCGCCCGTGCCGTCGTGAGCTTTGGAGGCAGCATTGGACGCCCGTCCGGCGTATATTTTCCGTAGCCTTCAATCTGCCTGAAAATATTGCCCCCGGTGAGCGGCAGCGGGCTCCATCCATGCATGTACAATAGACAGAACTGTCAATTAGAAATACCTTATAGAAAGAAGCAAGAATTTCTTAAGTTGTTTTCTCACGAGGTCTTAACAGTTGGTCACGGCTATGTTACCAAATTCCCTGCGGGGGTAACGCGGCGGTGATCGCTGCGCGCCCATGAAAGCGGCGAGGGTTTGATGGTGTCGGGCGTCACGCTTCGCATGGGATTTGCTGCGCGCGCCTGGAGGCTTGAGCCCATCGAGCGGGGGCTTGGCGTTTGGGCGAGGCTTGTGCACGCTGTGCGGCGCGGCGTTCTTCTCACGGCCGGCGCGCTTTTATGACGGCGCGAAAATTTGCCTTCATCGTAGCCGGCCTCCTTGTCGCACTCTGCTTGTGGGCGACCTCGACGACGAGCGGGCAGAATCTGCCAGGCGACTGGTCGTTCACACAAGAGGCGCGTGTCGATCGCGGCACCTACTTCCGCCTGAAGGTCGACCTGACCTATCAAGGCGAGCCACAGCATTTCGACATCGTCGTCGGCTGCAATGTCCGCGACATCGGCTACAAGGACGGGTCAAGCACGCATGAGGTCGGACTGGTGCCGACTGTTTATGGCCGGCGCATGAGCGACGGCAAGGGACTGGTAATGCGTGCGCCTGATGCGTGCGATGGCGAGACTACCGCTAACGGCCAGGTTCCAGCCGATTTCATACCGGTGATGATCGTCTATGACGATGCCAACACACTGGGCTTCGGTACGGCCTACATGGTCGATGAGGCCTATGACAGCCCGCATTCTCTGATGAAGTTCGGCAAGGCCTTCGTAGAGAAAGCCACACGAGCCGAATTTGTCGACTTCCGACAGAACGGCACGCCAAACCTGGTGACGCGCGACCAATACCATTCGGCCCAGCCCCGAGGAATCGTAGAGAAGATGGGCCTGCAGAAGGTCTATCCGGCTTTCGGGCGCACCTGCTGGGCTTATAGCCGATCCTTGATTCCGAAGGAATTTCGCGCCGAGGTTGCCAAGTTCTGGCCGTCGACACGGCCAAAGTACTGGATGATTCCCGACAGAAAATCACGCTCTGACCTGGCGGAGTCTGCAAAGGATGTTGGCTTTTTTCGTGATGACGGGGCACCCGAGAAAAAAGGTATATTCGGGTCGATTGGACCTGGATGGCCCGATTATGGCGCCATGCATCGACATGGCAGTCAGCGTGTCGGCCCTGCGGTGCCGACGAGGATCAAAAGTCCCGCATTCTATCCCGCGAGCAGTTCCGTGGCGGCCTTCGCCTGGCCGCCAGATCCCTCGCAATGGCGGAAATTCATTGCAGAAATGGGTAGTGTCAACATCTGGAACGTGGACGTTGTCGAGGGCCAATTCAGAGGATTCGCCTACTGTTACGAGCGCCCCTCCTTCTCTTCCAACGAAAGTGTTATCAAGCTCCTTGAACGGAAAGATGCTTCGCTAACGGTCGACAGACAGCAGGTGCAAGGTGCGCCGCCGCGATGGTCCTTGTGGATTGGCCAGGTGCCAAATCTATTTGAGGACGACAAGTTCGCCTACGGATTCTACTATTTTCATCTTGAGTCAACTGGGGGGGACGTGTGATGTCATTGACCGATCTGCAGATGGCTGCGGCGCTCTGTGAGCAGGTGTATCGACGTGACGGCCTTGATCAGCAGTTGAGCTCTAGTGAGGATAATTTCGAAGGATTTGGCTCCGAAATATCGAATTTGTCTGACACAATAGACGGATTTACATTCAGTGACGGGTATTATTATAACAATGATACCGGCTTTGTTGGCAGAATAGTTATCGCAAATGACAAAGTGTTCGTTGTTTTTCGCGGTAGCGATCTTTCGACGAGCTTTTCGGCCGCCTCCGCGGCGTTTTGGACTGATCCCGCACCTGGGGGTGAAGAGAGCAGGGTTGATGCCCAGGACTGGTCTGACAATCGCAAATTGGGGCTGACCGGTACTGTCGGGGCAACTCAACTCGATGATGCCTTGAGGCTGCTTCAGTATGCCAAAGAACATGTCCCGGAAGGGATGAGTATTGTCGTCACAGGTCAGTCGTTGGGAGGCGGATTGGCTGGACTCGCGACTGCGGTCGAGAATTCGCGGGGGGACGGCCCGACAGTTCAGGGCTATGCGATCGCGCCGGCGCCATTCAAGGCGCAGCTTGCTTTTGAAGCCTCGTTCTTGGCTCTGGAGGCCCTAAGTTCCATCTCAAAAGACGATGTTCGAGGGGTAAATGGAACGGCTTGGCAAGACACGACTTTTGGCAATCCCGCCTTATTCGTAACTGTCGAAGAAGCCTTCACGATGGGCGGGGACGCCTTCAAGGCAGTTGTTCATGCAAACGCTCCGCAACTCACGACGACGCAAATTGATGCTATCGCAGCAAGTCGCGCTGCATACCTCACCGATTGGACCGACGGTGACGGTATCGGAAACTTGGATATTCGTCGCATTGACGGGGAGGCCCTGGATCTCATTCCCAATGCCTTTCATCTTGGTGCGGCTGACAAGGAGTATGATATCGGCAGTGTGGGTGTCCTTGACCCATATCTCGCCGCCGGTGCCAAGCATGGTCCCGCCTTGCACAATCTCGTTATAAGAACTGACGGCTCGCAACAATAACGCGGTTATTAGGACAATCGGCCGATCAGAGTATGGGAATGTGGAGATGTCTCGCAAGGCGACCCCGACGCTACTGAACGCTCTAGGCGATGGCGAATTGATAATATCGGGAGGCTCACATAGTGCCCGATTTCAGTTACGAGACACGGGATTGGTAACCGCAGCTATCGCCAGGTTCTGCCGCCTACCGAACCAAGACTAGGGAAGAGGGGCACCCAAATCCTTCCATGTGGATCATCCACAAAGCTGTAACACATGCCGTTTCGGCCAAGCCGCTAAGTATATGATTTTGTAGAACAAAAAGCAGTGGCTGGGGCGCCAGGATTCGAACCTGGGAATGTCGGTACCAAAAACCGATGCCTTACCACTTGGCTACGCCCCAACAGCCTGAACGCGCCGGCTGAGCGCGGCCTTATAGGACGAGCCGGGCGAAAGCTCAATGCCGAGATGGCGACTGCGCGGAACTGATCCACCGGTTCCGCAGACAGGGGTTCGCATATGATCCCATGCTGTCGGGCGATGGCGTCTATTCACCCCAGACCGCCATTTCATTGCCGGCCGGATCGACGAAATGGAACCGCCTGCCGCCGGGGAAAGAAAAGACCGGCTTCACGATCGTGCCGCCGGCATTTTCGACTGCGTCAAGAGTTCCTTCCAGATCCTCGGAATAAAGCACCGGCAGCGGCTTGGCCGGCGCCTCCGCGGCATCGGCCTGAAAGCCGCCGTCGAGCCCTTCGGCAAAGGCCGAATAGGTCGGTCCGTAATCGGTGAACGACCATGAAAAGGCGGCGCTGTAGAAAGCCTTCACCCTGTCCAGCGTTCCACCGGTCGCCGGCATTTCCAGGTAATCGAGTTTTCCGGTCAGTCTCATGATTCTGCTCTTTGTTCGCTGTTTGTTCTACAGCGAGGGTGACCAAATTGCAAGTCTTTTCGCCCTCGCTTTTTCTTAATCGATTGTAGAGGGCGGCCGGCTTTGCCGACGCCTTGCCTTTCGCAGTGCAGCATCATATCGCTCGAACCGGGCACGGCGAAACTTCGGCTTCGTCAATCTTTTCAATCTCCTGCGAGTGGAGAGCAAGCATGACCAAATGGGTCTACACCTTTGGCGATGGCGCCGCGGAAGGCCGTGCCGGCGACAGGAACCTCCTGGGCGGCAAGGGCGCCAATCTGGCCGAAATGTGCAGCCTGGGGCTGCCGGTGCCGCCGGGCTTCACCATCACCACCGAAGTCTGCAACGCCTATTACGCCAACGCGCGCTGCTATCCGCCGTCCCTGGAAGCGGATGTCGCCGTCGCCCTCGACCATATTGGCCGGCTGACCGGGCGCCGCTTCGGCGATCCCTCGAAATTGCTGCTGGTGTCGGTGCGCTCGGGCGCCCGCGCCTCGATGCCCGGCATGATGGACACCGTGCTCAATCTCGGCCTCAACGACGAGACCGTCGAGGCGCTGGCCGCCGATTCGGGCGATGCACGCTTTGCCTATGACAGCTACCGCCGTTTCATCCAGATGTATTCCGATGTCGTGATGGGTCTCGACCATGAGGTCTTCGAGGAAATCCTCGAAGACCAGAAGGGCGGGCTCGGCCATGAGCTCGACACCGAACTGACGGCCATCGAATGGCAAGGCGTGATCGCGCTCTACAAGGCCAAGGTCGAGGAGGAACTCGGCAAGCCGTTCCCGCAGGATCCGCACGAGCAGCTGTGGGGCGCGATATCAGCCGTGTTTTCGAGCTGGATGAACAACCGCGCCATAACCTATCGGCGCCTGCACGATATTCCCGAAAGCTGGGGCACGGCGGTCAACGTCCAGGCCATGGTGTTCGGCAATATGGGCGACACCTCGGCCACCGGCGTCGCCTTCACCCGCAATCCCTCGACCGGCGAAAAGATGCTCTATGGCGAGTTCCTGGTGAATGCGCAGGGCGAGGACGTCGTCGCCGGCATCCGCACGCCGCAGAACATCACCGAAGCGGCGCGCATTGCCGCCGGCTCCGACAAGCCATCGCTGCAGAAGCTGATGCCGGACGCCTTCCAGTCTTTCGTCACCATCTCCGACAGCCTGGAGAAGCACTACCGCGACATGCAGGATCTCGAATTCACCATCGAGCGCGGCAAATTGTGGATGCTGCAGACGAGGTCCGGCAAGCGCACCGCCAAGGCAGCGCTCAAGATCGCCGTCGAGATGGCGCGCGACAAGCTCATTTCGAAGGAAGAGGCCGTCGCCCGCATCGATCCCGCCTCGCTCGACCAGTTGCTGCATCCGACCATCGATCCGAAGGCCGCGCGCGACGTAATCGGCGTCGGCCTGCCGGCCTCTCCGGGTGCCGCCACTGGCGAGATCGTGTTCTCCTCCAACGATGCCGAGGAAGCCAAGGCGCAAGGCCGCAAGGCGATCCTGGTGCGCATCGAGACCAGCCCCGAAGACATTCACGGCATGCATGCGGCGGAAGGCATCCTGACCACGCGCGGCGGCATGACCAGCCACGCCGCGGTGGTGGCGCGCGGCATGGGCAAGCCTTGCGTGTCGGGCGCCGGCTCGCTGCGCGTCGATTACCGGGCCGGCACGCTGATGGCGATGGGATCGACTTTCCGCAAGGGCGACATCATCACCATCGATGGCGCCAACGGCCAGGTGCTGAAAGGCGCCGTGCCGATGCTGCAGCCGGAACTTTCCGGCGATTTCGCCACCATCATGGAATGGGCCGATGCGGCGCGCCGCATGAAGGTGCGCGCCAATGCCGAAACGCCGCTCGACGCGCGCATGGCGCGTTCCTTTGGCGCCGAGGGCATCGGGCTTTGCCGCACCGAGCACATGTTCTTCGACGGCGCCCGTATCGTTGCCATGCGCGAGATGATCCTGGCCGACACGGAAAAGGACCGGCGCACGGCCCTTGCCAAGCTTTTGCCCATGCAGCGTTCGGATTTCCTCGAACTGTTCGAGATCATGGCCGGCCTGCCGGTGACGATCCGCCTGCTCGATCCGCCCCTGCACGAATTCCTGCCCAAGACCGAGGAAGAGGTGGCCGAGGTCGCCGCCGCCATGAAGGTCTCGCCGGACAAGCTCAGGCAGCGCACCGAGGCGCTGCACGAATTCAACCCGATGCTCGGCCATCGCGGCTGCCGTCTCGCCGTTTCCTATCCCGAAATCGCCGAGATGCAGGCGCGCGCCATTTTCGAGGCGGCCGTGGAAGCTGGCAGGAAGGCTGGAGCGCTGGTGGTTCCCGAGATCATGGTGCCGCTGGTCGGCCTGGTGAAGGAACTCGACTACGTCAAGGCGCGGATCGATGCGGTTGCCGCGAGCGTCATGCAAGAGACCGGCGTCAAGATCGACTATCTGACTGGAACCATGATTGAACTCCCCCGCGCTGCGATCCGCGCCCACGTCATTGCGGAGACGGCTGAATTCTTCTCTTTCGGCACCAACGATCTGACCCAGACCACCTTCGGCATCTCGCGCGACGATGCGGCGTCGTTCCTGGAAACCTACCGCCAGAAGGGCATCATCGAACAGGATCCGTTCGTATCGCTCGACATCGATGGCGTCGGCGAACTGGTGCGGATGGCGGCGGAGAAGGGCAGGGCGACAAGGCCGGCCATCAAGCTCGGCATTTGCGGCGAACATGGCGGTGATCCCTCGTCGATCCATTTCTGCGAAAAGGTTGGCTTGGACTACGTGTCCTGCTCGCCTTACCGCGTGCCGATCGCCAGGCTGGCTGCCGCCCAGGCGGCGGTGCAAGTCGCCAAGATCAATCATGGGTGACATTCTGGGACCAATCGATGATCTCGATTGGTCCTGGCGGTCCCCGGTCCAAGATTAAAATTTTGTAATTGAGTTCACGCGAAGTTGCGCGTTTCAGCTCCGAATCTCGACACCGTTTCTGCCCAATTTGCGGCCCCCAAACCGCTCCCGGCTGCAGAAACAGATGCCTCAGATTTTCCGCTCGATCCTGATCATCCAGACGAAGTTCATCGGCGATATAGTCCTTGCCTCCGCGCTCGCCAAAAACCTGCGGCTCGAATATCCCGAGGCCAGGATCGTGTTTCTCTGTGAAGCTCGCTTCAAACACTTTCTGACTGCTCACGACATCGCCTCCGACGTCGTGACGTTCAGCCGTGCCCGCATGCGCGGCACGCCGTTTGAGCGCGGACACGAACTTTACACGATGGTGCGGACGCTGCGCCGGTTTGGCTTTGACCTGTCGATCGACCTGACCGACTCCAAAACATCGCGGATCATCACGCGGTTGGTCAAAGCCAGGACCCGGGTGGGCTACGACCCTCCCGAAAGGCCCTTGCGCTGGCATGAGTCGCAGCCTGCCAACGTCCTGGCAAAACCGTTCGGCTTTGGCGAACGGCACTTCCTTTACCGCTATCTTTCGCCGCTCGAGGCGCTTGGCGTCGATCTGCGGGTGCGGGTCCCGTCCATTCAACCGCTGCCGTTGGAGACGGCCAAAGCGCTGGCGCTGCTCGACAGGCACCATCTTCGGCGCAACGCCTTCATCGCTGTGCATGCGGGTGCGAGTTTCGAGGGGCGGCAATGGCAGCCGGAACGCTTTGCCATGGCCATTGACGAGATTTCGCGGGAGACCGGGCTGGACTTCGTGCTTGTCGGCGGTCCGGATGAACGGCTGCCCGCCGAACGCATTGTCGCCAAGACCGCTTCACCTGTAGTCAATCTGGTCGGCACGACGCCGCTTGAAACATTGCTCGCCGTCCTGAAACAGGCACGGCTTTTCCTTGGCAACGAGAGCGGTCCGATGCATATGGCGGCCGCCGTCGGAACTCCGGTCGTCGGACTTTATGGCCTCACTGATCCAGCCAGATGGGGACCAGTCGGCGTCCCAGGCATTGCCCTCCAGCCCCCCTTTCCATGCCCGTGCGTGGCCAACAGACTGTGTCAATGGCCGGATCCGAGCAAGGCTTGTTGTGTCTGGCGCCTGGAGGTCAAGCCAGTTGTCGCCGCGATGCGGGAAGTCCTTGCACGCACGGTTAGGGACGTCGAGCACCTACACTGATGCCGCACTTGCAAAAGATGGGCGGGGCGATCAAAACTGCCGCGCCTTGATGGCACCGGCTGGAAAACCAAACTATGCGTCTGTTCCAAAAGCATTTTTGCGCGATCGTGATCTCGACCTCGATGTGGGCTGCATCCGCGGCCTTTGCCGCGCCACTCGTCGAACCGACGCTGCATATCAAGCCGGAGGCTGGCGGCAACGGTCGTGTCGCCCTTACGCTCGACGCCTGTGGCGGGCGGACCGACACAAGGATCCTTTCGGCGCTCGTGGAGAACAAGATACCGGCCACCATCTTCGTCACCGGCATCTAGCTGAAGCACAACGCCGCCGCCGTCGAGATCATGCGGGCGCATCCTGATCTGTTCGAGTTGGAAAACCATGGCGGCCGCCACGTCCCGGCAGTCGACACACCGCGCAAAATCTACGGCATCCGCGCCGCCGGCAGCCCGGCCGCGGTCCTGGCCGAGGTCGAGTCGGGCGCCGCCGCCCTCGCCGGGACCGGCGAGCCGGCGCCGAAATGGTTTCGCGGCGCAACCGCCGAATACAGCCCCTCGGCCATCGCCATGATACGCAAGCTTGGCTTCAAGGTCGCCGGCTTCTCGATAAACGGCGACGGCGGTTCATTGCTGGGAGCGAAGGAAACCGCACACCGTATCGCCGCGGCCAAGGACGGCGATGTCATCATCTCGCATATCAACCAGCCGACCCACGCCGCCGGCGAGGGCGTGGTGCAAGGTCTGCTGGCGCTGAAGGCCAAGGGTTTCACCTTCGTGCGGCTCGATGAAGCCGACGGCATCGGCAACAACGGCACCACCGACTGACCGCGAAGTTCTGAGTATCCGCTGCTCAGTCCGGCGCGGCTTCGATCGTCACCTTGTTGGCATAGAATGCGCCATGATCGCGGATTTCGACCATCTCGTCGAAAGGCTGCTCATAGGCCCACATCGCATCCTTGCCCGCCTCGGCGGCAGGCAGCACGCTCCAATAGCTCGCATCGCCCTTGTAAGGGCAATGCGTCGAGAATTCCGTCTTGCGAAGCTGGCCGAAATCGATGTCTTCGAACGGAATGTAGAGGACTGGGGGGTAGGGGGACTCGGTCAGGAGCTTTGCATCGGTTGACGAGGCGATGACAGTTTCGCCGCTGCGCACCGTGACGGTGCCGCGGTAGGGCTCGACGGTGATGACCTTGCCGGGATTGCGTTGAAAGCCTGGTGAGGGGTTTGCGATCTGGTCCATTGGCGGGGGTTCTCCGTGACCGGCATAGAGCGCCGTCCGGAATAGGTGTGTCGGACGAGTGCGTTTCGCAAGGGCACCGTTCAACAAGTGACATACAGCCGGCGCCGCTCAGGTTCTGGCCTGGTGGCTCGTCAAACTCATCTTACCCGCAACGATCAGGCGGCAGCCTGAAATGCATCCATCAGCCCGGCATAGGCGGCGGCGATGCCGGCCACCGGATTGGTGCTCCGCGACACCGTCTCGACCTTGAGCGCGCCACCGGCGGTCGGCAAGGTGAGAAGCAGGAACTGGCGGTTGCCGCCGTCACCCACGCATGCCGCGGCGACGTGTTCGCCTTCGCCTTCGTTCTGGACGCACATCTTGAACAGCAAAGTGCCGCCAACTGCCTCAAGGGCGCCGCCGACGACTTCGGCGAATTCGTCTTCGGAAACGGTTTTGGTGTCCGGCACCATATCGGCCAAGCTTTCGGCAAGCGTAGTTTCGAGCGTATCGTCGTCAACCTGCGCGTCCATGCGAACCTCTTTCATTCGCCAATCGCGCCCCCACCCCGTTAATCAAGATTAACGGCGACGATGGCCGGATTGTGGCGGTTTTCCCTGTGTTTTCGAGCAATGCACCGCTTCCACGCCGGCATGGCTGGACAATCCACAGGTTCGTCTCACAATGGAACAAAAACCAGTGGGAGGAAAGAATGCTCGGACTGATGCAGGAATGGCCGCTGCTCTGCCATAAACTTATCGACAACGCAGCCATGCAGCACGGCAACCGCGAGATCGTGTCACGCTCGATCGAAGGCCCGATGGTCCGGACGACCTACGCCGACATTCGTCGCCGCGCCCTGGCGGTCGCCGAACGGCTCGAGCGCGACGGCTTCGGGCTTGGCGACCGCATCGCCACGTTGGCCTGGAACACGGCGCGCCATATCGAAGCCTGGTACGGCATCATGGGCGTAGGCGCGGTCTATCACACGCTCAATCCGCGCCTCTTTCCCGAGCAGATCGTCTGGATCATGAACAATGCGGAAGACAAGGCGGTCTTCGTCGATCTGACATTCATGCCGCTGCTCGAAAAGATCGCCGGCGCAGTCAAATCGCTGAAAAAGGTGGTCGTGCTGACCGACAAGGCACATATGCCGCAAACGGCGCTGCCGGACGTCGTTGCCTACGAGGAATGGCTCGGCGAAGCCGACGGCGCCTTCGCCTGGAAGACGTTCGACGAAAACACCGCCGCCGGCATGTGCTACACCTCGGGCACGACGGGCGAGCCGAAAGGCGTCCTCTACAGCCATCGTTCGAACGTGCTGCACGCCATGATCGCCGCCATGCCCGACGCGATGGGCATATCCGCGCGGGATGTTATTCTACCTGTCGTGCCGATGTTTCACGCCAATGCCTGGGGCCTTGCCCAGAGCGCGCCGATGGTCGGCGCCAAGCTGGTCATGCCTGGCTGCAAGATGGACGGCGCCTCGATCTATGAATTGCTCGACACCGAGAAGGTGACCTTCAGCGCCGCGGTGCCGACCGTGTGGATGATGCTGCTCCAGCATCTGGAGGAGACCGGCAAGACACTTCCGCATCTGAAGCGGGTCGTCATCGGCGGCTCATCCTGTCCGCGCGCGCTCATGACAAAATTCCAGGACATCTACGATGTCCAGGTCATCCATGCCTGGGGCATGACCGAAATGTCGCCGCTCGGCACGCTGTGCACCGTGAAGCCGGACTATGCCGGGCTCGAGGGCGACGCCCGGCTCGATGTCCAGAGCAAACAGGGCTATCCGCCCTTCGGCGTCGAGATGAAGGTGACGGATGACGAAAACAACGCGCTGCCCTGGGACGGCAAGACCTTCGGGCGGTTGAAGGTGCGCGGCCCGGCTGTCGCCGGCGCCTATTATGGCAGCGTCGGTTCCGAACAGTTCGACGCGGAAGGCTGGTTCGATACCGGCGACGTCGCCCATATCGATCCATGTGGCTACATGCAGATCACCGATCGGGCCAAGGACGTCATCAAGTCGGGCGGCGAGTGGATTTCGACCATCGATCTCGAGAATCTCGCTGTCGGTCATCCCGATGTCGCCGAGGCCGCCGCCATCGGCATTCCTCATTCGAAATGGGGTGAGCGGCCCCTGCTTGTCGTCGTCCGCAAGCCGGGCAGGGAACCTACCAAGATCGATATCCTTGCTTTCATGAACGGCAAGGTGGCCAAGTGGTGGATGCCGGATGACGTCGCCTTTGTCGGGGAAATCCCCCACACCGCCGCCGGCAAGATCCAGAAGACCAGCCTGCGTGAGCAATTCAGGGATTATCGCCTGCCAACGGATTGACGGGAAGGCTTTCCGCCTTCAAGCCGCCACCAAAGGCTCTAAATGTCCGTTCGGGTAGGGGCAGTGCAGAAAACGATGGAAATTGCCGAGCGACAGACGTCGAAGGCTGCCGGCTGGTCGCGGCGAACGGGCGCCTTTGCGGTGGTCCTGCTTCTGAGCGTTCTCGTCGGCCATCGGTATGATCTCGTTGAAACGCCGGTTTTCCTTTGGGTGCTAGCCATTGTCGCGCTGCTTGCCGCCTTCGCGCTCCTGTTCGCCGGATTTGCCTTTTCGAGACTGTGGAATTTCGGCGACCGCGGCGGTCGCGACCTCACCGTCGGCGCCTTGCTGGCGCTTCTGGTGCTCGCTCCTTATGGTGTCGTCGCCTACCAGGCGGCGACCTATCCGCCGCTGAACGACATCTCGACCGATCTTGACGATCCGCCGGCGCTCGCCGCCGCCCGGACGGGTGACATGAATATGCTTTCGCCGCCGACCCCGGGCGAGCAGCGCTTGCAAGCCGAGACCTATCCGCGGGTCACCGGGCGCAGCTACGATCTGCCCTTCGATAGCGTCCTCCAAGCGGTCGAAACCGTGCTTGGCCGGCGGGATTGGCGGCTGGCAGTGCCGTTCCCCGACGCGAGCGCGCAAAGTGAAGTCACCATCGACGCCCTGGCCAAGAGCTTTGTCCTCAGCCTTCCCGCCGATGTCGCCATCCGTGTCGCGGACGATGGCGATGCGGTCATCGTCGACATGCGCTCGGCCTCCCGCTACGGCCGCTACGACCTTGGCGACAATGCCGCCCGCATTATCGATTTCCTGGCTGAGCTCGATCAGGAGGTCGCCGGCCAGGTGGGCGTAGCGCCAGCCGAATAATGTCTACGCCGCAGGCACAAAAATGCCGTCGATGGCTGGGTCGCCATCGGTGCGTACCAGACCGCGCGCCACCAGATCTTCCAGATGGGCAAGCACGGACAGTCCGGCGGCGCCATGGAGACGCGGATCGGTGTTGCGATAGATCGCCTTGACCATGTCCCTGATCGTGCGGTCGCCGCCCTTGATCCGCTCCAGGATCGCACGCTCACGCATCTTGCGGTGGGTCTTCAATCCGCGCATGAAATTGCGCGGCGCGGTCACCGGCCCGCCATGGCCGGGCAGCAGCAGGCGATCGCCGCGCTCGATCAGCCGGTCGAGCGACATCATGTAGTCGGCCATGGCGCCATCCGGCGGCGCAACGATGGAGGTCGACCACGCCATGACGTGATCGGCCGAGAACAGGACGCCGGTACCCTCCAGCGCGAAGGCGGCATGATTGGCGGTGTGGCCCGGCGTCAGCACGGTTCTGATCGCCCAGCCGTCGCCGTCGATCACCGCATCGTCGGGCAGGACGATATCGGGAGCGAAGGCGATGTCGGCGCTGGCATCGAGCGGATTGACCTCGCCTGTGCGCAATGGCCTCGCCGGGCGATGCACGCCTTCGGCGAGCACGATCGCGCCGGTATGCTGCTTGAGCCGCGCTGCCAGCGGAGAATGGTCGCGATGCGTATGACTGACGAAAATGTGGCTGACCGGCCTGTCCGCGATCACCTCGAGCAGTGTCTTGAGATGCGCGTCGTCATCCGGCCCCGGATCGATGACCGCCAGCGTCCTGCGCCCGACGACATAGCTGTTCGTGCCGTGGAAGGTGAATGGGCTGGGGTTGGGGGCGGTGATGCGAAGCACGTCGGGCGCAATGGTCACGCCCCGGCCGTAGGACGGGTCGAAGCGTGTGTCGAATTCCAGCGCCATGCCGAGTGTCGCGACCTTTTATTGGGGAGAAGGCAAAACCGATTGCCGCATAACACGGAAGCCAATATAGGAAAACGCATGGCCGCGCTCGGCGGCAATCCGAAGATGGGGAAGACCATGGCAATTGCAACGACGATGCGCCCGCTTGTTTCTCTGGCTCTGCCTGAAAAGGGCGCAACCCGCCTTGCGACGCAGCTTTTGCTGGCGATCGCCGGAACGCTGGTGTTGACGCTCGCGGCCAAGACGAAAGTTTTGCTCGGCCCGGTCGACATCTCGATGCAGACCTTGGCCGTCTTTCTGATCGCCGCTGCGTTCGGCATGCGCCTCGGCGTCGCCACGCTGCTTCTCTACATGGCCGAGGGCGCCATGGGCTTCCCGGTCTTCCAGAGCTCGCCGGAAAAAGGGATCGGCATGGCCTACATGCTGGGGTCCACCGGCGGTTATCTTGCCGGCTTCGTGGTCATGGCGGCGATCGTCGGCTGGGCTGCCGATCGCGGCTGGGATCGTCATCCGATCAAGCTCTTCAATGCCATGCTGGTTGCCGAGATCGTCATGATGGCGATGGGCTTTGCCTGGCTGGCGCTGCTGATCGGTGCGGAAAAGTCATGGCAGTTCGGCGTTGTGCCCTTCATCATTGGCGACCTGATCAAGGTTGCCTTGGCGGCAAGCCTTGTGCCGGCCGTCTGGTCGCTTCTGAAGCGCTCCTGATCTCTGGGGCAACCGGATCGGATGATGAAGCACCGGACCAGAGATGGCCCGGGCTTTCTCCGATAGCAGGTTGGCGATCGATCGATAGCGGGCTCCCGAACTGACGGGCGTCGCTTCGCAACGACGGGCCGGCGACGCCGTCACACTATCTTCAAGTCAGCGACTTAAGGAGAGGACGACCAGCGATTCGTCGTGGCCAAGGTAACCAGACAGCTACACATCGGCGCATCGCTCAACATTATTCTTCCTGCAGCTAATATAGAAAGCGGCCCGATGACTTCTTAGGCACGGCTAAAGTCTATGCGCAATTCGCGGGAATTTTTTCGACCGGCCATCTTGATTCTCGCGACAAAGTTGCTTGCTGGTAACCTCACGCTGTCGTAACCCTTCACGCCGACCATGCCGAAACCCGCCGAAAGCGAGTCGCGTGATTAGTTCGGAAAAAACAATGGACAAGGCGAATATTCTGTCGCAACGGCCAACTGTCAGTCCGGCAACCCGCTGGTACGCGGCCAGTGTATTTCCGGGAAAGGAGAGCGTTGCCGAATGGCATCTCCAGAGGCAGGGCTTTCATCCATTTGTGCCTCGCCACGAGAAGACCACACGTCATGCCCGGCGCCTCGAAACGCGGTCGGCGGCATATTTCCCGGGTTATATGTTCGTCGCCTTCGATGTGGCGCTGCAGCGTTGGCGCTCGATCAACGGAACGTTGGGCGTGCGCTCGTTGGTCATGCAGGGCGACCGGCCGTTGCCGGTCCCCTCGGGGTTGGTGGAACGGTTCATTGCGCTGACCGGCGAGGACGGCCTGCTGGATTTTCGCGGCGGCCTCGCCGCGGGCGCCTCGGTCCAGATACTTTCCGGGCCTTTTGCCGAGATGATCGGGCGGCTCGATCGGCTCGATCCCGCCGGGAGAGCTCGGGTTCTTGTTGCCTTCATGAACGGCGAAGTCCCCGTCGACCTCGACGCCAGGGATCTCGTCGCAATCGCATAACCGAGGAGCGTTGGCGCTCGGTCATGCGGTGTAAGCTGTGGCAAAGTCGGCTCTCGGGTTTTCACCCGGGAGTGCGGTAGCCATTGTTGTGGCGACAGGCACGACGACACAGAGCTATGGTTACCCATCGCTGATGATCTGTTAATTGGTTAGTGGCCTCACGAATTTGAATACCTCCACCATCAACCTGCCCAACCAAAGGCATCTTCTGCTCCGGATGCGGTTTCAGCTGCTTGGCGGTTTGACATTCGCTATCCTGCTTCCCGCGCTGGTGCGCATGTCGTTCGATCAGCAGGTGATCTTTCAATCGAATATGCAGGTTACAATTGTCGCGGCATTCATCGCACATACGATGGGGTACCTGCTTTACAAGCGCATTGGTAATTTTCCAGGCGTGGCGGCGACTGGCTACATCCTGCCCACCTTTGCCCTGGCTTACGGCCTTGTATTCGTCACCATCTTTTTTTTCAGGTTCGACTATAGCCGGTTCCAGGCTGCCGCAAGCTTCATCCAATCGACATTGTGGTATTTTGGCTTGAGCCTGGTTACGCGACGGCTCGATCCATACCTATTGGCGATAATCCCTGGGGGCGACGTCGACAGGCTGGAGAGCATACCGGGCGTCAGCTGGCGCCGGCTTCATTCACCAGACACAATCGTCGAGCACGCAAGCGGTGTGGTGGCCGATCTTCGTGCCGATCTTTCGGATCAGTGGGAGCGATACATCGCCGACCGTGCGCTTTCGGGAACGCCGGTTTACCACGTCAAGCAAATCAGCGAATCACTCACAGGCCGGGTAGAGATCGAGCATCTGTCCGAAAACACCTTGGGATCTCTGAATCCAAATCAGGCCTATCTAAAAATAAAACAGGCAATCGACTGGATATCTGCTCTGTTTGTTCTGATTGTCTTCTCACCACTGCTGTTATTCGTGGCAATTGCGATAAAGCTTGATTCAAGCGGCCCGGCGCTGTTTAGGCAAGAAAGGATGGGATACGGTGGCAATACGTATGAGGTCTACAAGTTTCGAACAATGAAGCTTGGCGTCGCTATTGGCGATGAAAAGGAAGAGGCCATCACCAAGGCTGATGATGCGCGTATCACCCGCCTTGGACAGTTCCTGAGGAAATCCAGGATCGACGAACTCCCACAAGCGTTCAACATCCTGCGCGGCGAAATGAGCTGGATCGGACCGCGCCCGGAAGCGCTTGTGCTGTCGAAATGGTATGAGGCGGAGCTGCCGTTTTATCGATACAGGCACATCGTCCGGCCCGGCATTACCGGATGGGCACAAGTCAACCAGGGTCATGTTGCGGCCGTGGACGACGTTTTGGAAAAACTTCACTACGACTTCTACTATATCAAGAACTTCTCACCTTGGCTCGACGTGCTGATCGTGTTTAGGACTATCCGGACCATGCTGACAGGGTTTGGTGCTCGTTGAATGTTAATTGTGAGAGCCGATTTTCGAGACGTCGCCGGGAATAATGATGTCTAAAGTTACACTGCTCAGCGTTGAGAATATCGTTGTCGATTCCGGAGAGAACAATGACTAAGAAAACCGCGCTCATTACCGGCATCACTGGTCAAGATGGCGCCTATCTGGCGGAACTTCTTCTGGCAAAGGGCTATGATGTCCACGGCATCAAGCGGCGGTCATCGTCGTTCAACACCGGCCGTATCGACAATCTCTATCAGGATCCGCACGAGAAGAACGTCAGGCTGTCGCTCCACTATGGCGACATGACCGACGCCACGAACCTCATCCGCATAGTCCAGGAGGTGCAGCCTGACGAAATCTACAATCTCGCTGCACAGTCACACGTTCAAGTGAGTTTCGAGACCGCTGAATACACCGGGAACGCTGATGCTCTGGGGACGCTGCGTCTCCTGGAGGCGGTTCGACTGCTCGGTTTGGCCAAGAAAACAAGATTCTATCAGGCGTCGACATCCGAACTCTATGGCAAGGTGCAAGAGGTTCCGCAGAAGGAAACAACGCCCTTTTATCCGCGATCGCCTTACGCTGCGGCCAAGATTTATGCGTACTGGATCACGGTGAACTACCGCGAGGCCTACGACATCCACGCCTCCAACGGGATTCTTTTCAACCACGAAAGTCCGATGCGGGGCGAGACCTTTGTGACGCGTAAGATCACACGCGCGGCTGCCGCGATCAGCCTGGGTCTCCAGGACAAACTCTATCTCGGCAACCTGTCTGCCGAGCGCGATTGGGGGCATGCTCGCGATTATGTCGAAGGCATGTGGAGAATTCTTCAGCGGGACGTGCCCGACGACTATGTGCTCGCCACCGGGGTGAAAAACTCGGTCCGCCGATTTGTCGAGCTTGCCTTTGGCGAGGTCGGGATCGAGATCCAATGGGTTGGTTCGGGTGTCGACGAAAAAGGCGTCGACGCAAAATCCGGCGATGTTCTGATCGAAGTTGATCCAAGGTACTTTAGACCCACCGAAGTTGAACTTCTGATAGGCGATCCATCGAAAGCCGAGCGCATCCTCGGATGGAAAGCCAAAACGTCGCTGGCTGCGATGGTGCGCGAAATGGTCCAGTCCGACCTCGAGACGGTAAGACGGGAATCCGAGCATCGTCGTCTGGACGAGGATAGCGTTCGCGTTGCGGCACGGTAAGGCAGCGTTGGACCGAGTTGAGATGAAAATCTCGGTTTTAACGGTCTGCTGGAACTCGGCCGCGACAATCAGGCATACGGTCGACAGCTTCCTTGCCCAGGATCATCCTGACAAGGAACTGGTGGTCGTCGATGGTGGATCGTCGGACGAAACACTGGCGATAGTCCGATCCTATTCACAGGACCGGATCCAATTGATCAGCGAACCCGACAGCGGCATGTACGACGCCTTGAACAAAGGATTGCGTCTCTACACCGGGGACGCAGTGGGCGTGCTGAATTCTGACGACTGTTTTCACGACCGCACCGTGCTGGGGCGAATTTCGGCAGGGCTGGAACAGGCCGATATCGTGCATGGCGATCTGGATTTTGTTGAAAACCATCTCAACAAGCGTGTCGTAAGGCGCTGGCGGGCTGTTCCCAGGCCCGCCAAGGGTTTTCGGACTGGGTGGATGCCAGCCCATCCAACGTTTTACGTCAGGCGGAAGGTGGCGGAGACGGTCGGCCCGTTCGACCTCGATCTCAAAGTCGCATCAGATTATGATTGGATGCTGAGGGCCATTGAACTTCACGGATTCGAATCCGTCACCACCAACCACACATTGGTGGACATGATGGTTGGCGGCGCCAGCACACGGAGCTTCCGTTCTCAAGTAGGGCACAATCTGGAAGCGCTGCGTTCCCGCCGCCGTTGGTTGGATTCGGGAGTGATAGATTACGCGCTCGTCGCGAAACCTGCGCGGAAATTGGGGCAGTTTTTCGGCGTCGGCAGTGCCAGCACTGCGAAGCAAAGCCGGCATGGAGCAAGCTGAATAGTGGTTTCGGCAACCCATGCCTCGAAGGCCGGCGCGCACGTGAAGCGCAATTGCGTTCACGTGTCTGCGCCCGATGGTCATCGCCAATTTTACCAGCGTCTCTTTGCCGGCCTGTTTGACCTCGCGCCGATAGGGGGACGCATTGGACCTCGATTGTGGCTTGACCTTGTTCGAGCCCGCCAACTCCTGTTTGCCACCATAGACGATGACTACGCTGGTTTCATTGCAGTCGCATTGACAAGATCGCTGATGGGGCGGCGGACGGTCGGGCTTTTTCTCAGGCCGTCCCAATGCTTCGAAAAGGGAAGGCTTGTTTATAGCCTCAAGAGATGGGCTTTCCGATGCTTGCGGCATTTGCCTCGCCTGTCGCTTTTTACGATTTTGCCGTTCGGATTTGACCGTCGGTTTGCCCAAGTGGCGCACGGATGGGTACACGACCCTCAGATGTGGGACGTGCAAGATCGCACGACCTCAATCGAACCGTCTCAACTCTCACGCGATGTGCTGGCCGCGGCTGGCGGACGCGCCGTTTTGTGCTTCCTGGGCAGCGTCAGAAAGTCGAAGGGCTTTGAATACTTGGTCGACATCCTTTCCGGCCACCCAGATCTCATGAAAGATGTTTTTGTGGTGGCTGCCGGCCGCGTCGATCTGGCCTCTGGCGGAGATTGCGCTCGGCTGATTTCCGCTGGTGGAATGGTGGTCGACCGCTTCGTGTCGGACGACGAGCTTCTGGGTCTCTACGAAACCTGCGATTTCGCCTGGTGCTGCTATGAGCCCGGTTACGACCAAGCCTCCGGCATATTCGGCCGAAGCGTGCAATTGGGTGTACGTCCAATCATCCGTAAAGGCTCGTACCTTGAGAAATACGCACAGGAAGGTGCGGTTTCACCACTCTGTCTGATTTACGGCGATACTCGTGACGCTGCCTCCAATATTGCAGCCGCCGCAGCCAGTCGACTCGACAGGGCAACGGACGGACGATCCGACAAAGCGGTGCGGCTGCACGAAATCGTCGGCGGCTGGCGGTCCGATTTCATCCAGAAAATCCGTGCGGCCCTTTGACGTGAAGAAAGTTTTGTATCTTCATCACGCGATAGGGTTGGGAGGAGCGCCACGTAGCCTGTCTCTGCTCATCAAAGGCCTTGATCGCGAACGGTTCCAGCCAATAGTTGCCATGCCCAGGCGGGAGGGCAACGACGCGGTAAAGACCTTGTTTCGCGAAGCTGGCGCCGAGGTCCTCGAAGAAAGAGATATCCGACCGTTCAATGGTTCGTCGGTTGCCCCCAACAACAAACTGAAGGATCGCGCCTATGCGATCGCTTCATACCCCCTGACCGCCAGGTGCGCAAAGCGTTTGGTCAATGATGTGCGACCGGATCTCGTACACCTGAATTCGACCTGTCTGGTGGCCGCCGCCGCGGGGGCTCATAAGGCGTCGCCAAAATTACCTGTGGTCGCTCATGTGCGCGAGCCGCTGCTCTCCAATAGGTGGGGCCGGGCACTGGCCAGTCTTAACAGGAGGCACGTGAATGCCTTTATTAGCATCGACGAAGCTGGCTTGGAGACGCTCGGAAGCAAGGATGTTGATGCGACAGTCATCTACAATTTCGTCAACGAGGAAACCTTTCATGCCGATCCAAGACTGGGTAAGAAATACAGACGAGAGCAAGGTTGGACCGCTGACGAGGTAGTGTTCCTGTTCCTGGCTCGTGTGGCTCCGTCGAACGGCATCCTTGAATTGGTGAGGCTGATCGAAGCGAATGTGCAAAATCTGCATCCTTCCGCTCGATTTGTTGTGGCTGGCTTCCCCAGCACCAAGGCGGGCTACGCTTTGGCTGCATACAAGGCTGTGACACAGAGCGCCCGATGTACCGCATTGGACTTCGTGGAGGCACCGCTTTCCCTGATGTTGGCCTCTGACGCCATCATCGCTCCCTTCACGGAGCCTCACAGCGCGAGAAGTGTATTCGAGGGAGCCGCATTGGGAAAACCGAGCGTGGTCGCCAATGTTCCGCACTTGAATGAACTGGTGAAGGACGGTCGCACCGGGACAGTGTTCGATTGGGAAGAGCCTGGCACGTTTGTGTCTGCCGTCAACGACCTGTGCAACGATGATGGACGAAGGGAGAAGGGACAGGCTTCGCTCGAATTCGCCAAGGCGAACTTCAGCAGCAAGACAGCTATCGATAAAACGATGGCGGTTTATGACAGGCTGTTGGAAAACAAATGATCAAACGAATTGGATATCTATACAACGCCATAAGCGGAACCTACTGGTCCTTGAGAGCTCGCGTGCAACTGCGCATTCGCGGGGTTCCTTACCCGAAAGGCTTTGTGGTGCTTGGTCCGCTGGGGTTGAGCGCGCGTGGTCGAATTCGTATTGGTGAGAACGTCACAATCGTCAATCACTCACGTTATAATCGTGCTGGTATCAATCATCCGACGCAGTTGGTGGCCGGCCAGGGAGCAATCCTGACGATTGGCGACAATACCGGAATATCGGGGGCAGCAATATTCTGTTCAGAATCGATTACGATTGGAAACCATGTCCTTATCGGGGCAAATTGTAATGTATATGACACGGATTTTCACCCGATTGACTTTATGGATCGGCGCGAAAGAAAGCCATGTGGTACTGCACCGATAATTATTGAAGATGATGTTTGGCTGGGCGAAGGCGTTACGGTTTTGAAGGGGGTGCGGATTGGCGCGCGGAGTGTAATAGCAGCTGGTAGCGTGGTAACAAAAAACATTGAACCAGACACGTTGGCAGGAGGCGTGCCAGCAAGGTCGATCGGTCCCGTGAATTCAAAGCAGGTGGGACAACAGGAAGATTGAAGGACCTGCTGTATGATCTACCCTCTACTCCATGCCGATTCGGGTACATTTTCTAATTCGGATTCGCTAAAACATTATTTAAGAGGAATTTACGATAAATGAGCAATCGCCGTGAAAAAGAACTCTAATTCGTTCCGAGTGATTTCGGAGCTGATTAGGAGGTACTGGAGGTATATTTCAAACTCACTTTGGCTAATTTCGGATAGGCTATTAGCGAGTCTGATCGCGCTTTTGGTGGTGGCCGTAGTGGCCCGCCATCTCGGGCCGAGTGAGTTTGGTTTGCTGTCCTACACGTTCTCCACGGCGCTTTTGTTTGCGGTTGTTGGACAACTTGGGCTCGACGGGCTGGTCATTCGAGAAATCGTCAACCGCCCTGACGATGTGCCACGCGTACTCGGAACAGTCTTCGTCCTGAAGTTCTCAGGTCATTTGCTGGGGGCTGCGGGCCTGGTCGTCTATGCGCTGTCCATCGATGTGCCTTCGACGGAGCGTGCCATGTTGTTTTTGGCCGCGGCCTTCATACCCTTGGCCTCGCTCTCAGGATTTCTCGGACTCTGGTTTCATTCGCGCGTTCAGGCCCGCTACAGCGCCATCTCCTCCAGCGTATCCGCCTTGCTGGTCGGCTTTGGAAAACTCGGGCTTGTATGGATCGGGGCCGCGGTGATGGCGTTCGCCGCTGCAAATGTGGTCCAGGTATTGATCGCGGCCATGCTGTCGTTCCGCTTTTACAAGCGACAGAAGGGACCGCCTTTGTCCTCATGGCGGTTCTCTCCGGCATTGGCAAGGGTGCTGCTTTCCGAGAGCTGGATGCTTTTTCTTGGGTCCATATTTGCGATCATCTACCTGAAAATCGATATGATGATGCTTCGCTGGCTGGCGGGGCCGACAGAGGTTGGCACCTATGCGGTCGCGGCGACCCTTTCCGAGGCGGCATACTTCGCCCCGGCCGCATTGGTTGCCAGTGTGTTCCCCAAACTGATCGAGTTCGCGAAAACCGATCAGGATTTATTTAGCAAACGCCTTCAGACCGTTTTCGATGCTTTATGGCTTGCGGGGCTTGGCATGATTGCCACGATGTTCTTGCTTGGTGGACCGATTATCCGGCTCCTTTTCGGAGTTGAATACGATGCATCGGTTCCGGTGTTGATGGTTCATGTTCTGTCCGCGCCCTTCTTGTTCATGCGAATCGCATTCACCAGATGGACGATCATCGGAGGTGGCGCGACGTTCTTCATGTTAACCGAGGGTCTCGGTGCGCTTACCAATGTGGCCTTTAATTTACTTCTCATTCCCCACTATGGCAGTATTGGCGCCGCGCTCGCCACGCTCGTATCATATGCCATGGCCTCTTATCTTGCCTTGGCCATTCCGCGCCGTACGAGGCCGATTTTCTTGATGATGTCGCGCTCCATTTTCATGCCGTGGCGCGCGCCCAGAGAGTTCTTGAATTATGTAAAACGAGGCGCCTATGCCTGAACGGCAGTTCTAACGGCGGGATCGCATGGTCTTCGATGCGTAGTGGCGGCAAGCGTCGTTGGTGGCGACATTTCAATTGCGGATACAAAGCGGAGTTATGAACGCATGACGGTGCTTAACAGGATAGCGACAAAGTGGAACCGCTTTGCGCAACTTTCCAATGATACGCGGGCCGCGGTGGAATTATCCCGGCTCGGTCTGCCATATTTGCCGTGGTCCGACGCATCCCTGCTTCCCTCAGCCCTGCAAGTCGTGCTCAACGAAATCGAAATCAACTCCCGCAAGACAATCGTGGAGTTTGGAAGCGGTATTTCCACCATCTACATTGCCCAAATCCTGTCACGGCTTGGAGGCCGGATTGTCAGCTTCGAGAGTGACGCGGAATGGGCGACCTTCGTCGAGAATCGTCTCGCAGCATTCAATCTGTCCGAATTCGCCTCTGTCGTTCATGCGCCGTTGAGGCCCTGTTCCTTGAGTAAGGATGGCCTGCATTGGTACGATCAAACGATCGTCGAAACGAGTGTGCAGAAACTATCTGTTGATTGCGTGGTCGTCGATGGTCCGCCCGCCTATAAGCCGGGATTTGAATTGGCGCGCTATCCGGCACTTCCAGCCCTCCAAGTGCGTCTCGCGCAGGATTACGCCGTGTTTCTCGACGACATCCATAGGCATGGCGAGCAGGAGATATTGCGGCTCTGGACCGATCTCTTCAGCATCGAATTTATTCCCCACTTTTCCAAAGGAAACATAGCCAGGGGTATCCATGGCGTGGCACAATTTACGGTGTGAGTCATGCCCATTATTGGACAAAATATGGTGTGTGTCCTGAAAGCTTTTGATACGATGGCTATCGCGAGGTGCGGCTAGTCCATGACTCACAGAGCCAATTTTCGCTACGACACATCCACCGATTTCAATCACGGAGGGATTGATCGTCGTTTCGCGCATTTAAAAGGTTATGTTGATCGTCATATCGTGTTTTCTCCTGCGATGGCCTTCGCTCTTGCGATCTGCGGGACATATTCCTTCTCCGGTATAGTAAATAGGTTTGATCCAGAAGGAAACATTGGATCAATTATGTTTAGAGTGGCTATTGCCGCGATTACGCTATTTTCATTTTTGCTTCTTCCGAAGAAATTTAGATCGTCAACGCCGTATTTGCTGCCGCTAAAAATTTTTTTTGTTTTTTACATATGCAGACTTGTGGAAAACATGATCATTTCTTCAGTGACTTTCTCCCCTGGTCCTGTAATGGTGTTTAGTATTTTTGTCGTGACCTGTGTGGGGTCCTCCCTTTTTATTGCGTCGATGGATAGGGCGATCAGAAACGAAAATCTAATTATGGCGATGAACGCCCTTTGCATAATTTTTCTGGTAGGGCTTTATTTGAACAGGGATCTTTTATCGACATCTGGAAATGATCGCCTATCCCTGGATAAGATCAATCCGATAGCGATGGGGCAGACGGCGCTTTCGTTTCTGATATATTTCATTCTATTAACGGAGAGGACAAGAAAGCTTTCGATATACACAATTGTTTTTTGCCCGATTCTTTTCGTTGTTCTTGTGTGGGCGCGATCCCGTGGGGCATATATTGCCGGCGCCGGCGCCCTGCTGACCTATCTAGTGTTGCTCAAGGGATCGAGGCGGGTGATCGCTATTTTCGGTGCGATCGTGCTCGCCATAGTGGTTCTCGCGAGTACGGGATCGGAACTGATCGATGTCATCGCCAAAAGGCTAGCACAGATTGACGTGAATTCCGATCAGTCGACGATGATGCGTAGCATGCTGTTTAGCGGGGCCTGGCGGCAGTTCTTAGAGGATCCTTTGTTTGGGCGTTATGTTGTCGAGATGCGGTTCCATTTCTATCCCCATAACATCTATCTTGAATCCCTAATGGCGATGGGGCTGATTGGATCGGCGCCGCTCGTCGCTCACATCATTCTCGCGCTCAGATCGACGATCGGTATTATCCGGTCCGGGAGGTTCCCGCTCGCCGCAGTGCTGACTGCTGTCCTGTTCGTCAAGGAGGCGATCGGCAGCTTGGCTAGCGGCAGCCTGTGGGGGAACTCGGTCTTCTGGATTACGTCGGCCCTGACGATAGCGTTTTGGTATGGATATCAGGGATTTCTTGACAAAGCTCGGAATATGGAAAGTCGGGCCTACCAGGACGGTCGAGCCTACTAGAGGGGGGACCGGCAATTAGTCGCCCTTGAAGTAGACCCATCACCCATAGTGGATATTCAACAAGCCGCCGACGATCGCTCGTCGGTGCATCATGCCGACGCTCTAGAATCCAGAAGCCATTCCAGCAGAGACCAGGCCATGCAGATTTTTCAGAATTCCGGGATATCGCCGAGCTATCGCGTCAGACTTGCTGGTCTCGTTGCTGGTGTTCGTGGGTTTGAGCCGCAGAAACAGGTATTTTTGAACGACCGCTACGGGGCCGCGCATATCCTCTTGCCTGTGCTCGCCGGCAGCCCGGAAGCCTTTTTTACCAACGGGGATGACGAATCGCTGCAGCGGGCATGGGCACGCGAGAACGGGTTGGGCGAAGATGCCCCACTGGCCGATATTCTGCTCGCCCAGATCGAACACCACAAGACGGACGTTTTCTATAACCTTGATCCGTTTCGTTACGACGCTGCGTTTGTGCGCCGCTTGCCGGGGCATGTGAAACGAAAGATCGCCTGGCGTGCCGCGCCAGGCAGGATCGATTTCTCGGGTTATGATCTGGTCGTTTGCAATTTCCCGTCAATGCGACGGCTTTGGGAAGAGCAGGGCGCCAGGACCGCCCATTTCTTTCCTGCTCACGATCCGGAACTGGATGCCGTGGCCGCGAATCGGGGCAGGGATATCGATGTGCTCTTCTTCGGCGGCTACAGTCGTCACCACCAGCGCCGCCGGCAGATTTTGGAAGCGGTCGCGCGTCTTTCCGAACGCCGCCGCGTTGTCTTCCATCTGGACCTGTCCCGCTACACGCCACTGGCCGAGACGCCGCTCGGCTGGTTCGGTCCTCTCAATGCGGTGCGCCGTCCGCGTGCTATCCGAAAGCTCAGCGCACCTCCCGTGTTCGGTCGCGCCATGTACACGGCGCTCGGAAGAGCCAAGATCGTTGTCAATGCGTCGATCGATATGGCCGGCCCGGACCGGGGCAATATGCGCTGTTTCGAAACCATGGGCGCCGGCGCCTTGCTGGTCTCCGACACAGGGAACTACCCCACGCCGATGCGCGATGGGGAAACCATGGCCCTTTATGACCGGCCGGAGGATGTATCGAAAACAATCGAACGGCGGCTGGACGATGGAAGCTGGGATGGGATCGGTCGGGCCGGGCACCTGGCAATTCGTGAAGAATACAGCAAGAAGCGACAATTCGAGCTGTTTCTCGAATTGTTATAGCGCAGCAGTGCACCCTTCGTAGGAGCCACAGCTCAAGCTCGCTTTTCGGCATAGGTAGCAGCAAATTCAGGCTATCGAATCTTGCCCTGTTCCCGAAGGAATTTCAGCGTAGCCTGCCACCACTCTGCTTTCTCATCCCATCTCGCTGGACGATAGGGCGAATTGCTGCCGATCGTACCCCATATGACGATTCCGTCAGCCATTCTCCTGCAGGTGTCCAGTTGGGCATACCAGAGGTCGCCCGGCAGGAAGGCGAGTGTCTTCTGAAACTGCGGCCACAGGAAGCAGTAGACTGGCTTTCCTTGTGCTATTCTTCGTGCTTCCTGAAGATTGGCTCGCGCATAGTCCACCCAGGCGTCCTTGTCGCCGTAAAACGTATAGAGGGAAGGGTAGAGCGCATCGATGTGAGGAACGAGCGAGGACGCGATGGTTGTGTTTTGCTGCTTCCAGTCGTCCAGTGCAGCGGAGCCTTGATGGCCGATTGCTCTCCAGTAGTCTCGGAGTGGCAGCACGCTGTAGAGTCCAAGCTTGACGCTCGGGTCTGCCTTTCTGAATGCGACGAGTGTCTTCTGATATTTCGCGATAGAGGAGGCCTGATCCTTACCTTCCAGCGCCCAGCTTTCGATATCGATATTGAGATGTTTGTTGCTCCTCGGCAATGACAACGCTTTCCGCACTTGACCAGCGTCGGGAACATCTAGTCCCAGAACATGGGGATCCGCGATCGTCAGGTGCTCGAACCCATATGCGCGCAAATCAGGCCCGCCCTCGAATCGTATAGCCTCGAAAAGCTTGAACTGTGCGCGCGTCTGGGCCGCTGCCGGCCACAAGCCAAGTAGAAGGCATGCTATGCAGAATGCTGCCTTGAAAAAGATGACTCCCGGTATCCGGTGTTGCCGGCCAGTGAATTTTTTCGCGACTGATATTCGCATGATCCTCGTGACCTGAACTTGACGGTTCGGGAAACGGTAGCTTAGCTCGACGCTTCGAACAACTTGCTGACCGAAACGTGATCGAGAAGCGCTGTTTGCTGCTAATCGCGTTTGCGCAGGAAAAATTATCCACCGGAAACGGTGGACGGGGCAGATCATGCGAGTTTATGACCGAGCGTGCTGCGGTGTCGTCAAACCCATCTTGGCGGCTATTTTGGGCAATCTGGCGGGGAGATTGAGATCGTCGTGACCGAGAAGGTCTCACCGTTGTTGGAAATCTGGCACGGGTGATTTGGCGGATGGTCTCTTCCCATGCCTGAAGCGGCCATGACCTGGGAAAACGCTGTCCTGGCTCTTGCGCCTGTACCTTTCGGTGCTGTTGCCAACGGCGCCACATCGTTCAGCTGCAGGCCCGGGTGGTATCATTTCTTTGCCACAAGCACGAAAAGGGCTGATTCTCTTGATGCGACCGGAAGAGGCAAAGCCCGCCGGAGTGGCTGGCGCTGGCGGTTTTATCGGCTCGGCCCCCCGCAACGGAAGGCTGCCATCTCATCGGCTTCGGCCGGAAGGAAGCACCCTGGTTTGCTCGGGCGACAGGCGGCGTGTTCTTACGCTCTGTCCGCGAGAATGTCGCAGTGCTGCAAAGCCGACAACAACTGTGCCGCCTCGACTACGCGGCAGTGCTCCTTGCAATGTTTGAAAATGGCAGAAGTGTTCCCCAATGATCGAGAAAATCGTCAGTTTTGTCATGAGCGGCGGCGTCGGCTCCAGGCTGTGGCCGCTGTCACGCGAGGACAATCCCAAGCAGTTCCATGATTTTTCGGGCGACGGCTCGATGCTGGTCAAGACGCTGCGCCGGCTGACGGCAAGGCCGAAAGGCGAAACGCCGGTTTTTCTGATCGCATCCGAGCGGCACGCTGATCGTGTCCATGCTGACCTGGCCGGCCTCGATCTTTCCGGCGGCGGTCCCTTGTTCGAGCCGACAGGCCGCAACACCGCCGCTGCTGTTGCCCTGGCGACTTTGCGCACTCTGTCCGACCATGGCGACAGCCTGGTGCTGGTGGTTCCGTCCGACCACGAAATCGCCACCGCCCAGCAATTCTGGCAGAGCGTGGAAAACGGCGCTGCGGCGGCGCGCGCCGGCCGGCTGGTGGTGTTCGGCATCAAGCCTGGCCAGCCGGAGACGGGTTACGGCTATATCGAGATTGCCGGCGAGCGGGACGGCGTCTGCGATGTTTCGCGTTTTGTCGAAAAACCGGATCTCGCGACCGCGCAGGGCTATCTCGACGCTGGCAATTTCTACTGGAACACCGGTATCTTCCTGTTTCGCGCCAGCGCCATGCGCGACGCCTTCATGGCTTTCCAACCAGAGATATGGACGGCCACCGAGGCTGCCTACCAGGCGGCGACATCGGATCTCTCCGGCCTTTATATGCCTCTCGAGCTCTACGCCGCCATTCCCTCGACCTCGATCGATTACGCGATCATGGAGAGGGCAAGCGACATCGCCATGGTGCCGGCCGGCTTTCGCTGGAATGATCTCGGTTCCTGGCAATCGCTGCTGGATGTCAGCCCTTCGGACAAGCAAGGCAATGTCATCATCGGCGACGTCGTCGCCATCGATTGCGAAAACTCCTACATCCGTAGCGACGGCCGCCTGCTGTCGGCCATCGGCGTCGAAAATCTCGCCATCGTCTCGACCGCGGACGCCACCTTCGTCGCTCCGGTCAGCCACAGCCAACACGTCAAGAAGATCGTCGAGCAACTCGAAAAGAGCGGCCGGCTGGAAACCAAATTCACGCCCGCGGACGATCGCGTGATCGAAAGCGGCGCCTGGCGGCGCCGGGTCCATCACTGGCTGTTTGAAGAGACGGTTCCACTATGGTCGACAGTCGGTGTCGACGAACGCCATGGCGGCTTCCATGAAGCGTTGGGTTTCGACGCCACGCCGCTGATGAAGCCCAAGCGCATGCGCACGCAGGCCAGGCAAATCTACGCCTTCGCCGTCGCCAAGGCGCGAGGATGGGACGGACCGGCCGACCGCTTGATCAGCCACGGTATCGAATTCATGGCGAGGAACGGCCGTACCGACAATGGCGGCTGGGTGCGGACGCTCAATGTCGATGGGACGGTCGCCGATCCCGTCGAGGATGCCTACGATCATTCCTGCGTGCTGCTGGCGCTCGCGCATGCCCACATGTCAGGCGATCCCGATGCCTTGCGGCTTGGCGAAGAGACGTTTTCTTTTCTCGACGCGCATCTCGAGGACCATCGCATGACCGGTTTTCTCGAAACCTCGGACGGCGTTGGCGAACGCCGGACCAATCCGCATATGCATCTGCTGGAAGCTTTCCTGGCGTGGCATCAGGCGACCGGCGAACGCGCCTATCTTCGCCGCGCCGCGCGTATCGTCGATCTGTTTCGCAGCCATTTCTTCGATCCGGAAAGCTGGACGCTTGGCGAGTATTTCGATCGCGAATGGCAGCCAGTGAAGGGCGAGAAAGGCTTGTGGACGGAACCCGGCCACCATTTCGAATGGGCCTCCTTGCTGGTCGATTTCGCCGGGCGCAGTGGTCAGAGCGAACTGAGCGGCTTTGCCAGGAAGCTCTATGCCTCGGCCATCGCCAATGGCCTCAACCGCGCCACCGGCCTTGCCTACGGCGCGGTTTCGCGGCAAGGCCTGCCGCTCGATCGCGTCTCGCGCAGTTGGCCCCAGGCGGAGGCGATCAAGGCGGCGATCGCACTGGATGGCGCGGGCGGACCCGACCTCAAGCCCGAGATCGAAGCGCGGGTCGGTCGCCTGTTCCGTTGGCACATCAACCCGGCGCCGCTCGGTCTGTGGGTCGACCGGATCGACGAACGCGGCCGTTCGTTGGCCACCGATGTGCCGGCCAGCATCTTCTACCATCTGGTCTGTGCACTGACACAGTATCTGGACAGCACCGCAGCCAATCCTCGGTAGAAGGCCAATCCTCGGTAAAAAGATTGACGGAACAAGAAACGCGACGCGTTTTAGCTGCGGCGGAGGCAAGGTCTTGTCGTTCAAGAAAATAAGTTTGCTTGCTCTTGTCGCCTTGGCGTTCGCGGTTGGCTTCCTGGTCGTTATCACGAAAAAAGGAACAGATGTTCATTCGCGACCTCCAAAGCCGCAAACGGCACTTCAGCCGTTTGACGGCAAGCTCGCGATTCAATCGATCGACGATCTCAGGGTCGGCAGCCGCAAGATTGTGCTGTGTGGCGTAGCATTTACGAAACCCCAGTCCATGCGCGCCCTGGTCACCGAGGCCGCGCGCCGGGACTACCAAGGGCTCGCCTTGACTTGCAAGCCCGTCGGCTCGGGAACGCCTTGCGACGGCAATATCGCGTCAAAGTTCGGTGATGCCACTGTCGTACAGTGCGTTACCTCCGATGGCGCGGATTTGGCGGCGAAGCTTGCCGAAAACGGCATCCTGTGCGGGCAGCCTGCGCAAGCGGGCTCGACCTACAAGTCTTGTCCGTAAGGCTCGCAGCTCAGGGGTTTGCCAACGGCCCTCGTGCCATCATCCTGGGATCGCGTCCGAATCGCGACTGTCATAAAATGAGAAGCAGAATATGCGACAACGCCTGAAGTCAGACCAAGTCGACTGTAACCTTGGCATGAAGGACCGGCGCGACGGCAGCTTCAAAGACCGTGAAATTGAATCTTAACCTCTCTTACCTACCAATCAACCTGTACCGGTGAAGCATCTTGGCGAAAGGGAACCAATTGCGTTCCTGAGTTATAATCCGTTGCAGTCGGCAGCACCAATGGTACATTCAAGTCTCCTAATAAGTGTGTTTTATGAAACACAGCGGAAACCAAAAAACATCTCGCAAATGCGAAATGGGTTGGAATAGAAGACGAAAACTGTTACGCGCATGTTTGGTGCCTTGGTGATCGGGTGGGTCTGAGGAACGTGGTACAAAAGGATCTGAACGAATGAACCTTAATGTGAAAATTGCGTTGGCTGGATTGATCGCGTCGATCGGTTTCGGTCCTGTTTCGTCGTTCGCTCAGGACGCGTCATGCACCTGCGCGACCGCTTATCAAGGAGTGGCGAGTTCAATCGGATCGATTGGGCATGCCAATGGCGACGTGATGGTTTCGCAGACGGCCGGCTACGGTCCTGCCAAAGCTGGGGCTGCCTTGGATTTCGGTAGCCGCGTTGTGGTCGGCGCGAAAGGGTCGGCTTCCGTCAATGTCGGGGGCTGCAATGTGAATGTGCCTGCGAATTCGAGCCTCGACATTTCACGTTTCGAGAACAACATTTGCCTGAAGGTCGTGGGCTCCGAGCAGACGACTGCCGTTGGTGTGAGCTCTGAGCATACGGGTCAGATTGCCTCGGGCGGCACCCCGTCCTGGCTGCCGCTCGGTATTTTTGCGGGCATGGCCGGCACCGCCGGTGTCCTTGCCGCAACGCAAGATGACGACAACGGCGTCAGCCAGTAGGCGGATGCCAGTAGGCAATGGCAGTAGAGGCGTGAGGCGCCTCTACTGTATGTTGCTGTTGGATGCCTCGGTCGGCCTTGCTGGCGCCCAGGTTTGTTTTGCTAAATTTGGTAACCGTGTCGCTCTATTGCTTTGGGCTGGTCTCGACGCGATTCGTCTTGGGCGCACCGTTCTGGTGGTTGGGATCCGACACTCGCCGTCGTGCTTAAGCTTGGCAGACGCGTCATTCGCCACCCTGCGGCTGATGCATTGGCGTGTTGTTGGGGCGCAGTCGCTACGTTGCTTCGGTGCAGGCAGAAACGTCAATGATCGACCTGCATTCCCACATCTTGCCCGGTCTTGACGACGGCTCGCCCAGCCTTGCCGAATCGTTGGAGATGGCACGGTTGGCGGTGGCTGATGGGACGACGCACATGGCGTGTACACCCCATATCATGCCGGGCATGTACGAAAATGGATCGGCAAATATCATCCGGGCCGTTCGAGAGCTGGATCAGGGCTTACGCCGTGCCGCTATACCGCTCGCTCTTTATGTCGGCGCCGATATCCATGTGGCGCCCGACCTTCCGGAGCAACTGGCGCTTGGCAGCGTGCCAACTTTAAACAGATCCCGCTATTTTCTATTTGAGCCGCCGCACCACGTTTTGCCACCAAGGCTGGAAGATCTTGTTCTACGCCTCATAAACGCCGGGTTTATTCCGATTCTTACGCATCCCGAGCGTTTGACCTGGATCAAGGCGAATTACGACGTCGTCGAGCGGCTGAATGCAGCGGGGTGTCTTATCCAGCTTACGGCAGACTCGATTGTTGGTGCTTTTGGGCGCACGGCGCTTTATTATTCGGAAAAGCTGATTGACGAAGGTAGGGTGGATATAATCGCATCGGACACCCATAGCGCCACCCGCCGGCGTCCTGGGCTATCGCAGGCAGTCGCCGCTGCCGCAAAGCGATGTGGAGAGGATGAGGCCCGCAATATGGTGTTGAAACGTCCAGGCCAGATTTTGGCGAACCGGCCTCTCGAGCCGGTCGGAAAGGCACATGCCAAGAAGCCGAGCCCCGGCAATGTCGGCCGCTTTGCCGGACTGGGTCGTTTGTTCAAGGGTGGAACCGCGTGATGGGCGGTTTTCGGTTCGCAGAAAGCTTTGCCGGCACGATATGTGTCTTGTTCGCTTCGCTCGCGATGTCTGCCTGCACGAGCACCTCGTCAACGGCACCATCTTCATCGACTTCGGTCGATGCGCTGCAACTGACATCGTCATCGTCGACGCCGCTTTCGAGCGGTGGCGCTCTGCAGGTCGTAAAAGACCTGCCTGCGCCGCAAAACACCCAGAACGGCAGCGAGCAGCCTTTGTCTCCGAACGATGTGCTTGAGGTGAATGTGTTCCAGGTCGACAATCTGAACAGAACCGTTCAGGTCGATGCGGGCGGGCAGATTTCGCTTCCACTTATCGGAACCATGACCGCGGCTGGAAAGACCGTCCGTCAATTGGAGAAGGAAATCGAAACGGCCTACGGTGCCAAATATCTGCAGTCGCCCGATGTGTCGGTTTTCGTCAAGGAATCGATCGGACAGCGCATCACTGTTGACGGTGAAGTTACCAGGGGCGGCATCTTCCCTGTGTCGAGCAATTCTTCCCTGATCGATGCAATCGCCCTTGCTGGAGGGTTCAACACCGTTGGGGATGCAAAAAAGGTCTTTGTCTATCGCAATATCGGCTCGAATACGCTGGTTGCTAATTACAATGTGGAGGATATTCGTGCCGGCAAGAGCCGCAATCCGCGCATCTATGGCGGCGACAAGGTTGTCGTCTTCGCCTCGAAATCGAAGATTGCGATGAACAATCTCAAGGATGCCCTGGGTGTCGCCTCGAGTGCAGCCCGGATTGCGGTGGTCCCGGGACTTTAAATCGTAGCCGGCAGGAATTCAGAATTAAAGACAAACCTAGGATTACCTCGCACCATGCTCGATCGTAATAGACAGCATCAAATTACAGGCCTGGGGCATGGCCAAGCGTTGTCCCCCGATCTGTATTATGATGGGGCGCAAAACTATAGCCCCTACGGTCGCGATTACGCCGAGCACGAAGAGGGGTTCAACCCACTCAAGCTGCTTTTTTACGTTGTCCAGTATCGGTGGCTGATCGTCATGATGGCGGCGGCTGGGTTGGTGGCGGGTGTCATCGTTACGATGATGCAGACACCGAAATATCAGGCGACATCCCAGTTGGAGGTGCTGGTTCCTTCGGCAAAGGTTTTCCAGGACATTGAAGTGGTCTCTGAAAGCAGCGACATCAGGGCGTTTCAAACCGCACGGGAAAAACTGCAAAGCCGTGCTCTGGCACAGCGCGTGGTGTTCCAGTTGGGTCTCAGCGAAAAGCCCGACTTCCTGTTTCCGACGCCGAGCTTTTCTCTCGGCAACATCTTCTATCGTGCGTTCGGCATCTCCAGTTCGCCTTCCATTGAAGAAAAGACCCCTGAGCAACGTGAAAGAATTGCGATCGGACGCATCCTGAACGACCTGACGGTCAACTTGGTCACCAACACGAGTTTGCTGTCGATTACCTTCGCCGACCAGAACCCGAAATATGCAACTGATGTAGCCAACCAGGTCGCACAGAGCTTTATCGACCAGCGCCTCGATCAGACCAGCGAGACGTCGGACCTGGCGCGGCAATTCATTCAGGAACAGGTTTTGCAGGTAAAGCAGAAGCTTCAGAAATCCGAAGAAGAACTGGTCGCTTATGCAAAGGATGCGGGCATCACGGTAACCGGCGACGACAAATCGCTGATATCGTCGAACATCGAGGCTCTGAACACCGCGCTGGCGACGGCTATCCAGGACCGCCTTGACGCCGGACGAGTCGTGGAACAAATCGACAAAGGACGGGGCTCTAGTCTTGGCCCGGTACTGGAAAGCGAAGGCCTACAGAAGCTCAGCGAGAAACTGGCGGATTTGACCAGCCAGTATCAGCAAAAGCTGGGAATACTGAAGCCTGGTTTCCCGGAAATGCAGCAAATTCAGTCCCAGATCAAGGAACTGCAACGGCTCTATAACAACGGTGTTTTGACGATAACCGACTCTCTGCGGCAGAGATACCAGGAAGCCCAGAACAAGGAAGCTGACCTTAGGGCCAAACTTGCCGAGATGGAGAAACAGCAGGTCGTCTTCAACGACAAAAACATCAAATACACAATCTTGAAGCGAGAAGTCGATTCCAACCGGTCTCAGTACGACAGTCTCATAGCCAAGCTGAATGAAGTAGGCGTTAGTTCGGAATTAAAGACACAGAGTGCTGCAATTGTCGATTTTGCGACGTTGCCCACCACGCCTTATTCTCCACGGCTGAGCATTAATCTTGGGATTGCCTTGTTTTTGTTCATGGGTCTAAGTGCGTCGGTTATTTACGTCATAGAGTTGTTGAACAACACCTTTACCAATCCCGAGCAGATCGAGAAGGAGCTGGGGTTGGCGATGCTCGGCATCTTGCCGCATGTCGATGATCGGGAACTGCTGGCCAGCATCAACGACCAGAAGTCAGGACTGTCTGAAGCCTATCGTTCGCTTCGAACCTCCCTGCAATTTTCTGGTGCCGAAGGTGCCCCAAGATCACTGCTGGTCACCAGTTCGGAACCCTCGGAAGGCAAGTCGACCACCTCCTTCAAGCTCGGGCAGGATTTTGCCGCGCTTGGCGCAAGGGTGCTCATTGTCGATGGCGATCTTCGCAAGCCCAATCTTCACCGGCTGTTTGGGCTCGACAACACGATTGGGCTTAGCAACCTCCTGACAAACACCGTTCGCAAGGAGGATCTTGCGAGCATTTTCCGGGTGACGAAATATCCGAATGTGACCGTTTTGACGTCCGGAACGATCCCGCCAAACCCTGCGGACCTGCTCTCCTCGCCCAAGATGGCGCTGATCATCACCAATCTCGGCAAGCGTTTCGACCTTGTCATCATCGATGCCCCGCCGGTCGTGGGTCTTTCGGATGCGCCTATCCTCAGTCGGCTTGCCGAGGGTACGTTGATGGTCATCTCCACCAATCAGGTCACGCGCAAATCGGCCAAGACAGCATTGAAGCGCCTGCGGGCCGCTGGCGCGAACGTGGTCGGTGCCGCGATGTCGAAATTTGCGGTGAACAAATTCGACTACAACTACGCCTACAAATATATGAACTACCAGTATTACGACTACGGTACCCCGAAACTTGAAGGCAAGGTGGATGACGGAGCAGGCCAGCCCGCTTATGCAAAATCTCCGGCGTTCAAGCGTTTGGTTCGTCGCATCCGTTCTAGTGTTGGCGGCTTCGTCGATCGGTCTAAGTCGATTTCTTGAGACTGAAACGCCGGCCGTTTCGCTCGCGCTGGATCCGTTGAATGTCGACGCGGTGATCGGCGAAATTACCGATGAGCTGAACGACACAAGCAATACCCCTGACCTTGATGCCTTGCTTGCCAAGGCCGAAGGCGCGCTTCGCTTTGATCTGGTGGACGCTCGCCTTTACAGCCTGATCGGTGAGATCAAGTACCGCCAAGGTGAAAAGGGCCAAGCCTACGAGCTTTTCGATCAGGCTCGGAAATTGTCCAAGACCGAAATCCATGCGCTCCAGAGGTCGATTGGCCGTTCGATCGAATCGAGAGATTTGTCAAAGGCTGTCGAAGAGATCGATACGCTGTTGCGGCGATGGCCAGAGCAATTCCCGATGATCGCCGAAGGCCTGCCGACCATCCTTTCCAATCCCGACGGTTACCAGGCTGTGTTGGCTGCCATCAGAGCCGAGGCACCCTGGAGAGCCAGTCTCTTGGCCACACTTTCTAAAACCCCGGCCGGGCTCGATCTTGCAAATCGGCTGCTGCTCGATTTGACCGGGTCGAGCGCACCGCCAAACTCAAGCGAATTGAGCGCTGTGATCTTCGGCTACCTTCGTCAGAACGCATATGAGCCAGCATATCGTTTGTTTCTTTTCAGCCTCTCTGATCGGGAACGGAAGTTGGCCGGCTATATTTTCAACAGCACCTTCGAACCACCGCCAGGTAGAAAGCCTTTCGATTGGCAGGTCGGCGATCAGTCGGGCATGGAAGTTACGTTTGCAACATCCCAGGATGCGGTCGAAGGCGAGGGTGGAGCGACGGTCCGCTTCTTGAACACACCGGTCAAGAGCGCAGCCCTTCAGCAGTTCATAGAGCTACCTCCAGGCTCCTACAGGATTTCCCTGATCGCGTCGGCGAGAAACCTGAAGCTTCCAAAGGAGCTGTTCTGGTCGATCAGGTGCGCCGGCCCGGCTGGTAAAATAGCGCAATTCAACATTCCAGAGGGTACATACAATCGCCAGGCCCTAAGTCAGGATTTTTCGGTTGGGTCGCAGGGATGTCCAATGCAACTGCTAAAGCTGGAAACTGCCGCCATTGCCGAGAGTTGGCGGTTTCGGTATGTCGGCACGTTGGTAATGCACAAACTGAGCATTGAGAGACTTCCATCTTGAGCGACCGGTCAGCGGAATGGGATAAATATCTCCTCGGATCGGTTTTGTTCATATCGCTGCTGATCGGTGGCGGGACTGCAAGCGGTCTCTACACCGACACGCTGATTGAAATCCTGGCGATTATCTCGGCGGCCGCGGTCCTTTCACGGCCATCTGGTCAAAGACCTCACCCTTCTGTTGTATGGCTGCTTGCGCTCGCCGCGGCATTGGTGATCTTGCAAATCGTCCCTCTGCCGGCCTCCATGTTCAACGGGTTGCGACCAGAGCTGTTGCTTGCGGATTCCTCGCTTGTTGGAGAAACCCGCTTTCGTTTCGTCAGCCTCGGCGTGGGACGCACGATCGAATGCCTGTTGTACCTGGTGGCTGTGGCAGCGTTTTTCCTAAGCGTGTTGCGTTTGCGAACCGAGCAGGTCCAGGCGCTTCTTCCATTCTTTTTCATGGGCGTCATCTGCAATGGGCTGGCGGCAGCGATTCAGTATTCGCTCTCCGACGACATCGCCATCAAGGGATTGCTGCCGTTTACGATCAACGCCGGGCTGTTTGCCAACCGCAATCACTTTGCGGCCTTGCTTTTTGTTTCCATTCCCTTCGTCGTCTACCACGGGCTGTTTCGCGGAAATCTCCTGTCCGGACTGCTCGGGCTGGTCACGCTTTTGCTGCTTCTCCTGGCAGCCGGTTCGCGCGCCGGTGTGCTGATTGGGTTGGCGATCACCGTCCTGTCCGTCGTCTTTCTTTCAGCGCGTTCGAGGGCGAGCGGATGGGGCACCCTGCTGATTTTCATAGGGCTTTCGGTCTACACGATAAGCGCATGGACAAAGATCGATGTTGACGCGATTGACCCGGCTTTCGGGCGAGGGGAGTTTGCCCGTACCACTATTGATGGAATCAAGGAGAACTGGGCAACCGGCGTCGGATTTGGTAATTTCCAGAAGGCCTATCAGATATACGAAAAGGAAGGGATGATTTTCAAACAGTTCGTAAATCATGCCCACAATGAGTATCTTGAAATAGCCTTCGAGGGTGGAGTCTTCGCCATTCTCCTGATGGTGTTTTATTTCGTGTTGCTTATTTTTTCATTTGCCAGAATCCGCCGCGATCCGCTTCAGAAAGCAGCGTTTCTCTCGGTTTCCTTCCTTCTTATCCACTCGCTGGTTGATTATCCGCTGCGCACCGCTGCGCTTGCAATGACCTTCGCCTACATGAACGCCATCGTTTTTCACAAGGGGTTTGCAGATCGCTCGCGCCAGAAGAGCGAAATGATCGAGGTCGACCACAATGGTGACAAGTTGCTTGTTCCTATTGGAAATTCGTCGTGATGCAGGCCTGCAGGAGTTGATGTCGCGATATCATTCGACAGGTTGATGTCCCTATCTTTCTCTACCACAGGGTGCAGAAGTGATTGACACGCAGCCGCGCGAAACATAAAGCACCAGCAAATTGCGCCGGTCGGGGGAGCGAAGGCAGTTTCTAGGAGAGCTTGTTGAAAGGCATCATCCTGGCCGGGGGTAGCGGCACCCGGCTCTATCCGCTGACACTGGCGGTTTCCAAGCAAATCCTGCCGATATACGACAAGCCGATGATCTACTATCCGCTGAGCGTGTTGATGCTCGCTTGTATCCGTGAGATTCTCGTCATCTCGACCCCTCGCGACTTGCCGGTTTTTCGGGATCTGCTCGGCGACGGTTCGGAGTTCGGGCTTGAAATGTCTTATGCCGAGCAGCCGCACCCCAACGGCCTGGCGGAAGCCTTCATCATTGGCCGCGACTTCATCGGCCGTGACAGCGTCTCGATGATCCTCGGCGACAACATCTATTTCGGCGAGGGGCTGTCGCAGCTCTGCCGCAAGGCGGCTTCGTGCGAAAGCGGCGCCTCGGTGTTCGCCTACCATGTCGATGATCCGCAGCGCTATGGCGTGGTTTCGTTCGACAAGGTCAGCGGCTCCGCCTTGACGATCGAGGAAAAACCGCAAGCGCCGAAGTCGAATTGGGCTATTACCGGCCTCTATTTCTACGACAATGATGTCGTGAACATAGCCCCGACCATCCGGCCCTCGGCGCGTGGTGAACTCGAGATCACAGCGGTCAACAATGTCTACCTCGAACGCGGGCAGTTGCAGGTCCATCAACTTGGCCGCGGCTACGCCTGGCTCGACACCGGCACCCATGACAGCCTGCATGAAGCCTCCTCCTTCGTGCGCACCATCGAACATCGCCAGGGCATCAAGGTCGCCTGTCCGGAGGAGATTGCTTTCGAACAGGGCTGGCTGACGGCGGACAAGGTGCTGCAGCGCGCCGACCGGCTGGGAAAAAATGAATATGCCGCCTATTTGCGCAGGCGCGTCGTCGAGTTGACGGAGAAATAGATGCTGGAGGTCAGGCCGCTCGGCCTCGATGGCGTGCTGGAGATCGTCCCGAAACGATTTGGCGACGCCCGGGGGTTCTTTGTCGAGACCTATAATGAGGAGCGGTTTTCAGACGCAGGCATCGATCTGCGTTTTGTCCAGGACAATCATTCCTATTCCGCCGCGACGGGTATTTTGCGGGGCCTCCACTATCAACTTCCCCCACGTGCCCAGGACAAGCTGCTGCGCGTTGTGCGAGGCAGGGTTTTTGACGTCGCGGTCGATATACGCCGCGGCTCCGAGACATTCGGAGAATGGGTCGCCCTTGAGGTCTCCGCCGAAAAGGGCAATCAAATTTTGGTGCCGAAAGGCTTCGCGCACGGTTTCGTCACGCTCGTACCGGACACCGAGGTGCTGTATAAGGTCACCGACACCTACTCGCCGCAGCATGACCGATCGATCCGTTTCGACGATCCCGCCATCGGCATCGAATGGCCATCGCTATCTGGCGGGTTCCAGCTTTCGGACAAGGACCTCAAGGCGCCGACGCTCGCTGCCGCCGAGGTATTTGCGTGAGGAGAGCAGCATGAATTTTCTGGTAACTGGAGGTGCCGGCTTCATCGGCTCGGCCGTGTGCCGGCATTTGTGCGCCAATCCAGCTCACCGCGTGACAAATCTCGACAAGCTGACCTATGCCGGGAACCTCGCCTCGCTGCGGTCGATCGAGAACGCGCACAATTACAGGTTCGAACACGCCGACATCTGTGACGACAGGACGATCCTGGAGGTGTTGCATCGCGACGACATCGACATCGTCATGCATCTTGCCGCCGAGAGCCATGTCGACCGTTCAATTGATGGGCCGGGAGCATTTATCGAGACCAATATCGTCGGCACCTACCGAATGCTCAATTCGGCTCTGGACTATTGGCGCAGGCTTCCCGAGGCGAAGAAAGACCAGTTTCGCTTTCATCATGTCTCGACCGACGAGGTGTTCGGCGACCTGCCCTTCGACAGCGGCATCTTCACCGAACAGACGCCGTATGCGCCATCTTCGCCCTATTCGGCCTCGAAGGCCGCGTCCGATCATTTGGTCCGCGCATGGCACGACACCTACGGCCTGCCGGTTGTCCTGTCGAACTGTTCCAACAATTACGGCCCGTTCCATTTCCCTGAAAAGCTGATCCCGCTTGTCATTTTGAACGCGCTCGACGAGAAGCCGTTGCCGGTCTATGGCGCCGGCGCGAATGTACGCGACTGGCTTTTCGTCGAGGATCATGCGCGCGCCCTTGCCCTGGTTGCGACGCGCGGCGCGGTCGGTGAGAGCTACAATGTCGGCGGCGGCTCGGAACGCACCAATCTGGCGGTGGCCGAGGCGATTTGCGACATCCTCGACAACAAGCGCCCGCGCTCCGCCGGCCGGCGCTATCGCGATCTCATCACCTTCGTCACCGACCGCCCGGGCCATGACAGGCGCTACGCGATCGACGCCTCGAAGATCGAACGCGATCTCGGCTGGAAACCGCGCGAGAGCTTCGAAAGCGGCCTCGCCAGGACGGTCGACTGGTATCTTCAGAACGAGTGGTGGTGGGGGCCGATCCGCCGCGAGCGCTACGCCGGCGAACGGCTCGGCGAAGCGCGCAAGGGTGCTGCATGAGGCTTGTCGTCACCGGGTGCGAAGGCCAGGTCGCCAGGAGCCTTGTCGAACGTGCGCATGCGCATCCAAACGTCGAGGTCATCGCGCTCGGCAGGCCTGAACTCGACCTGGCGAAGCCGGAGACGGTCGCATCGGCGCTGGCCATTGCCCGCCCCGACCTCGTCGTGTCCGCCGCCGCCTACACTGCGGTCGATCAGGCCGAGGACGAGCCGCACCTCGCCTTTGCCGTCAACGGCGCCGGCGCCGGTCACGTCGCCGAAGCCGCGGCAGGGCTTGGCGTGCCCGTCATCCATCTGTCGACCGACTATGTCTTCGACGGAAGCGGCGAGGGCGCCTATACAGAAGACGATGAGCCTGCCCCGCGCAGCGTCTACGGCGCCTCGAAGCTGGCTGGCGAGCAAGCGGTCGCCAAAGCAAACCCGCGTCACCTCATCTTGCGCACGGCATGGGTCTACAGCCCTTTCGGCAGGAATTTCGTCAAGACGATGCTGAAGCTGGCGGCGGATCGCGACGAGATAGCGGTGGTGGCCGACCAGTGGGGAAATCCCACGTCGGCTCTCGATATTGCCGACGCGATCCTGCATTTGGCGGCGCCGCTGCACGGCAGCAAGGGCTTTGCCGCCTTCGGCATTTATCATCTGGCAGGAAGCGGCGAGACCAACTGGAGTGGCTTCGCCCGTCATATCCTGGACACAAGCCAGGCGTTTGGTGGCCCCTATGCACGGGTGCGGGATATCGCCACCGTGGACTATCCGACTAAGGCGCGGCGCCCCCGAAATTCGCGGCTTTCGACAGAGAAATTTAGGTCCGTGTTTGGATGGACGGTGCCCGATTGGCCGGGGGCGACGAGCCGAGTTGTCGAACAACTGCTTACAAGGCGCATTTCAAATGGATGATTCATTGACGCCGCGCGACCGCCGGAAGGCAGCCTTGCACGAAACACACCGTGGCCGACTAAGTCCGATTCTGGATGACGGACTTGCTCCTCTTTTTTGGTCGCCTGCCTCGCTTGATCGTACAAGCGCCTGGTTCGGGCACGTCCCCTTCGCGCAGTGGCTGGTCAATGCCACACACCCCAATGTCTTGGTGGAATTGGGTACTCACGCTGGCGTCTCTTATTCGGCGTTCTGTTCGACGGTCGCACGCGGAAATCTGAACACTCGTTGTTTCGCTGTCGATACGTGGAAGGGGGATGATCACGCTGGTCATTACCCAGAACAGATTTACGTGGATTTTTCACGGTTTAATGAGGCGAATTATGGTAGCTTCTCGACCCTGTTACGCAAAACTTTCGATGATGCAGTAGAGCATTTCGCCGACGGGACGATTGATCTTTTGCATATTGATGGTTTCCACACCTATGCGGCAGGTAGCCACGATTTCAATAAATGGAAGCCGAAACTCTCCGACCGTGCCATCGTTTTGTTTCACGACACCAACGAATACAGGGACGGCTTCGGAATCTGGCGGCTTTGGCAAGAATTAAAGCAACAGTTTCCAACCTTCGAGTTTCTCCACAGCCATGGGCTAGGCGTCCTTTGTTTCGGCAATCATGCCCCCCCAGCTGCGATGGAACTCTGCAATCTCGATCACGAAAGTGCCAACAAACTGCGGGAGCGCTTTCAAATCATTGGAGACAGGTGGACCCTAGACGCGCGATTGCAGCGCCAATCAGCCGAGATCGAGGCTCGACTTGGTAAGCAAGCTAAACAGGAAGCTTCTCTTCAAAAGCGGCAGGAAACGACAGCGATAGAGCGCGCCGATTTGCTCCAAGCTAATGAGGCACTCAAGTCTGAACTTGAGTCCCTCGCGCGCCTCAGAGACGAGGAAGCTCGTGGTTCCGCTGCTCGCATTGCGTCCCTGGAAGAGGAAGCAGGCCTCAGAGACGAGGAAGCTCGTGGTTCCGCTGCCCGCATTGCGTCCCTGGAAGAGGCCGCAGGCCGCAGAGACGAAGAAGCCCGCCATTCGGCTGCTCGCATTGCTTCCCTGGAACAAGAAAAGATAGCCCTGCTTTCGTCGACTTCCTGGCGCGTCACAGCTCCGGTCCGTGCCGTGAAGCGGATGGCTGTTAGCAGAGGCTATCTCCGCAGGTTGGCCGTCAATCTCAGTCGAGGTGTTTATGAGCGATTGAAGCTCGGCAGGTTCATTGATCGGCCAATTGCAGGCGCGCCGATCCGTGCTGCCCGGCAGATCGTCATCAAAACCGAACCTCCTGCGGTCTCGCTCACCGTTGGTCCGTCCGCCTTGCCCAATCCGTCCACACTTTTTGCCGCCGCCCAGTCATCTACTTTCACAGCGCAGCCGCGAGCATTGAGCAAGCATCGCTTGGAAATCCGCGCTCTGCTGGAAAAGTCGCTTGATCGCACGATTGGAGACCCTTCGGAAGCGGCAGTCGCTTATGCACAGAACCTCGTAGCCAAGAGCAGTTGGCAGCCGAAAATTAGCGTCGTGATGCCAACGTGGAACCGCGAACTGACCGTTATCAATGCTCTGCGGTCAGCGCTAGAACAGTCGTTGCCGCCGTTCGAAATTATTGTTTCCGATGACGGCAGTACTGACAAAACACTCGAAGCAATCGCTGCCAATTTCCCGCAACAGATGGCGAGCGGTCAGATCAAGATATTGAGTAACAAGCATGGCGGAGTCAGTGCGGCTCGAAATGCCGCGCTAACTGCAACCACGGGTGACTTAATATCCTATCTCGACAGCGACAACGCATGGAGGCCGCATTTTCTTCTGCTGATGGCGACCGCCTTCATCGAGTCGGACGAAATGGAAATAGGCTATGCTGGGCTGCTCCAGGAAAATCTCGGTGACGGGCGCACGCTGATCAGAGGGCGTGACTTCGAGCGCACGCATTTGTTGCAGAGCAATTTCATCGACCTCAACGTGCTGGTACATAAGCGCAAACTGTACCAGCAGTTCGGCGGCTTTCGTCGCGACCTTAAGCGATTGGTAGACTGGGATTTGATCATTCGCTACACGCAGACCTATTGGCCCTTTTATCTTCCGTTTATCGGTGTTGATTACAAGCTCAGTCCCAGTCTCAACAATATCACCAACACCCAGCCACTGCAGGAGAACTACAGCAAAGTTGCCTTGGCCAACCGGCCTGAGCGCATCAGTTTGGGGGTCGAGCCACTAAAACTGGCTTATTTCGTCTATGACTATCCGACCTTGTCACAGACCTTTGTGCTGGCAGAGATTGGCGAGTTGTTGAAGCGTGGTATCGATCTAAAGGTATATTATTCCGTACGACCGGATATCATTGCCGAAGTGGATTTTGAGGTCGAATCCCACCAAGTGGCGAATGCGGACGAATTAGCGCGTCTATTTATCCAGCACGATCGCAACATCTGCCACAGCCACTTTGCTTATCCGGGCGTGACGAATTTTGTCCGACCTGCCTGTCAGGTAACGGGTGTCTACTACACGTTCATGCCGCATGCGGTCGACATTTTCCATGAAAGCAACCGCAAAAGGTCCAAAGTCGGTGAACTCGGCGCTGATCCGCTCTGTCTCAAGGTCATGGTTTACGGCGATCACCACCGAAACTTTTTGGAAAGCCAGGGCGTACCTCGCGAAAAGATCGCCTATACGTTCCAAGCAGTGAACCTCTCCGAGTTCGAGAAAGTCCGCGCCAATCGCCAGAACGCGGTCAAAAACTCCAAATTCAAAATCGTAGCGATCGGCCGGTTTATCGAAAAGAAGGGCTTCGGCGATCTCATCCGCGCTATGGGATTGTTGAATGGGTCCGACATAGAACTGGATCTCTACGGATACGGACCTCTCGAGGACGACCTGCGAAGCCTCGTCATGAAGCTTCAGCTGAACAATGTGAACTTTCGCGGCGTCGTGAAGGGGATCGACGCCCTTGCCGATGCTTATGCGAAGGCAGACATGCTCGCTGTTCCTTGCGTCGAGGCCAAGAACGGGGATATCGACGGTTTCCCAACCGTCATCCTGGAAGCCATGACTGCAGGCGTTCCAGTTTTGACAACGGCAGTTTCTGCAATTCCCGACTACGTCCGAGACGGCGTCGAGGGCATGGTCATACCTCCACACGACCCTCAAGCGATCGCCAGCGCTATAACCGCATTCCGTCAGTCCACGCTTGCACATAAATCAGCAATGCTGAGTCGAGCCATGGCCCTAGTCGAACGAATGGTAGGTGTCGAGAAGACCGTACAACGATTGCTGGATGTCTGGCTTGGCTACAAGGTAGATATCATTCTAGTGACTTTCAACAACAAGAAATACGAGAACAGACGGGAGACGTTGGAGATTCTAAGACGGGTCTTTGCGCATACGACCACGAACTTCCGTCTCACTATCGTTGATAACAACAGCGATGAGGATTTCTGGACTGAGGTCGTTGCACAAGTTAAGGGGAGGCCGAATGTACAACTGATCCGGAAGCGTGAAAATGTATTCTGTGGACCGGCATCTAATATAGCGATCGCCCGCAGCGACGCGGAGTTCATTATCTACCTGTGCAGCAAGGAGGGGTTCATTAAGGAGCACGGCTGGGAGCGAACGCTCATCGATATGATGCGTAGGCAGCCAGACATCGGCCTCGGAGGTCATCTTTCCCACCTGCCAAAACACATTCTTGGTTCTGAATTCGCCAAGCACCCCGCCTTCCACTTCTTTAGGAACACAGAATTTGCCAAAGGCAACCCCTCACGGCGCTTCGGGCATATCCAAGGAGGAGCCAAAATCATTCGTCGGTCGATGTTTGAGACGGTCGGCGGCTATAATGATGCAACGCCACAAGACAATATGGATGTGGAACTCTCCTACTGTTTTGAGAGCCAGGGATTTAAGCTTTCCCATTTGGATGACGTCGCCTCCGTCACCCGCAAGACGCTGCCAGGTTTGGAAGCGATACTCGACGAGAAAACGATTGTGGCGCATCCTCTCGATGTCGAAAACGTCAAAACACGTTTGGACTCGCTCAAGAGTCCGGCGGGACGATTATGTAACATGTGCGGCGGAAGCTTCGCTGAATTCAAGGCATCGCCCGCCTACGGACCGGCAGTGCAATGTCCTGCGTGCGCTTCGTTGCCACTGGAACGTCTCGTTTATAGAGCGCTCGCGAACGCGCACTACATCTACCGGGGAGGAAATCTTGCTATCCTTGCTAAAACCAAGGCTCTGCCCCGAAAGACCTCGGGCCGAATGTTCAAGTCGGTAATCAATTTGGAGAATCAGGCCGACTTCATGCGCTCCATCCAAGCCACGGAGGGACTTTCTTGTGTCGTCGTGGACTCGGACTTTGTTTCTGGAGACGAGAGGGCGTTCTGGACGCTCTTGGCTCGAAAGATCGATGCTAACGGTGAGGTCTTGGTGGTGGAACCGCATGAAGGCAGGTTGATTGCTGGACCCGGTGAACTTGCTCGATTTTCAGAAGTGCTGGCAGAGCGCGCGATGACAAGCGAAGTAGCGTTCTTCGACATGACCAGCCAAAAGTCCGGCTACGATAAGCGGCGTCTGCGGCGCATCACCATTTCTGCTGTAGCAATCGCCCACGCCGCGGCGGTCTAAGAGTTTGGTATGTATGCTCGTCACGTCCTTGTAACTGGCGGTTCCGGCTTTCTTGGATCAAGTATTGTGCGAAGGCTGCTCGCGGCCGATGACAGTGTGTTTGTCACCATTCTCGACCGGAAAATCCCAGCCACCGTGCTGGAAGAGTTTCCAGGGCGCATACGCCACGATGAGCGGTCAATCTCGGAATTTCTTGCCGCGCCAAGGGACTGGCAGTTCGAGACCATCATACATATGGCTTGGGCGTCGCACCCGGCGACGTCGATGAGATTTCCAGTTCAGGATCTGGATGCAAATGTCAGCCTCGGCATCCGGCTCCTCGAATCGTGCGCAGGGCTGGGCGCACGGCGACTGATCTTCTCCTCAAGCGGCGGCACTGTCTATGGCGAGCTTAACTGCGAGCGAGCCAGTGAGAATCACCCAACCAATCCGGTCTCGATTTACGGCGCGGCAAAGCTTGCGTTCGAAAGCTACGGACGGGTGATTGGCCGTCGCGATGGGTTCGATGTTGTAAGCTTGCGCATCACAAATCCCTACGGTCCCTATCAACTACGCGGTGTTCCGGTGGGCAGCATCGCCAACTTCCTGCTCGCGGCGCGAGCGGATCGCCCGATCACATTGTTCGGAGACGGGTCGATTGTCCGAGACTATATCAGTGCTGACGACGTAGCGGAGGCGTTTTGCTTGGCGGCAAGAGTGCCCGATCTGGCGCCGGGTCCTTACAACATCTCGACTGGCATTGGCAGCAGCCTATCTCAGATTATTGAATTGGTCGAACAGGTTTCGGGTAGGGGACTCATGGTTGACCGACAGCCCAATCGAGGCTTCGATGTGCCACGCAATGTGCTTGAATGGAACCTTTTTGGGTCGGCAACCGGATGGCGGCCCACCATATCGCTCGACAAGGGGGTTGCAACTATGTGGGATTTTTTGAAATGACATCCACTGACCACAAGTTAATTGGAACGACAAAAAATGCGATGCAACATTTGCGGTCATCAAGCTTTTGGAGCCCAGGGGACACGCCAAAATGTAAGGTGTCTGAAATGTAGCTCGCTTGAGCGGACGCGTGCATTGAAGCTTCACCTCGACCGCATTGGTCTGCCAGAAAAGGGCGACCGAGTGCTTCACATAGCTCCTGAGCCGGTGATTTCAGAATTGTTGAAAGAAAAAGCCGGTGAAGGTTACAAGCCGGTTGATATTTTTCCAGATCTTTACAAAAATGTTTCGGCCACGAAATTTGATTTATGCGTAGACGCAGAAAACCTTGAGAATGACTCGTACGACTACATAATTCATAGTCACGTTATCGAACACGTCCCATGTAACTGGACAATGGTGTTGTTATTTCTGCATCGAGCCTTAAAATATTCAGGGCATCACGTATTCTGTATACCGATATTACAAGGATGTTATGAAGAATCGCTTTTTCCCCTTTCAGAAGACGAAGCGGTGCGCCGATTCGGTCAGAACGACCATGTGCGCCGCATAGGGGTTTCTGATCTAAATAAGACGCTAGGCATGATATTTAAAGGAGATTTAAACAGGCATATTATTGGCTCCTGCTTTAGTGAGAACATACTGGACGAAGTAAACGTTCCTAGAAACCAACGGTGGACGTTAAACAGCTCAACGATTTTCGTCTTCGGCAAAGATGATGCTAGAGTCCGTGTATAGGGATCGAGACAAATCGTCCTCTCGACATTTATAGATTGGATTTTGGAGGTCCTTCGTCGCCAACTAGCTTCCGCGGCCTGGTTTGTGCGGCGAACGTGGTTCAGCCGAGCCAACGGCGGGTTACGGCGTTAAGTTTGCGTGAGAACGCGAGCAAACGAGCAAAACCTGTTCCGCCACGGCGCGGCGTGGTCCATAGTGGTTTTACCGTCGGGCGTGCAAATCAAGGGGCTAGTCAGAGGACCGTGCAGTGGTTGCGGTCGGTGTAGAAATGATCTGGTCGTATCCATGGCGTTTTAATCGACTGGCGAGAGAGTGGCGGGAGCTCGCCAGGCCCGTCCCGTCAACGGGTCGGCTCCATTCTTTGCCGCAAAACGCCTCGATGGCCGTGCCTTTCAGATATCATCCGGTTTCGCCGGCCAACAGAAAGATCGCCGTCTACATCCATGCTTTCTGGGTCCCAGAAATGCTCGACGACATCGAGCGCGCACTTGGAAATATCCCATTCCCATTCGATCTGTATTTCACCACTGATACCCTTTCGAAGCTAGATCATATCAGCGCGAGGTTTGGCGGTGCGATGGCGATCATTACCAAGAACATCGGCCGCGACATCTACCCGAAGCTCTATGCTATGGGGCATCTGCATGATGGCTATGATTATGTTCTCCACATCCACACCAAGAAGTCGCAGCACAGGGATCAGCTGAAGGATTGGCGGCAGTTCCTTTGGGATCATCTTCTCGGTTCGCCCGAGATTGTCTGCAGCATTATCGATATTTTCGAGCAGTGTCCTGACGTTGGCATGGTGGCCCCCCAACACCTGCGGTTCATCCGCGCATTTGTCAGGGGGGACGAGGAGTTCAAGGAAATTGCGGCACCGCTGGCCAGGAAGTTTGGCGTCGACGTTGGGAAACTGACAGAAATCGACTTCCCTTCCGGCTCGATGTTCTGGGCTCGGCCGAAGGCGCTGGAGCCCTTGTTGAGGCTTCATCTTAACCCTTCCGACTTTCCCGAAGAGAAAGGGCAGATTGCAGGCACAATTGCTCATGCAATAGAGCGGCTGTTTTTCGTCTCTTGTGAAGCAGCCGGTTTCAAATGGGTGAAGATAGCGGTTCCGAAGTGGCACTCCGTCAAGGTGCAGATACAGTCCGTATCTGACCCTGCCATCGTAAAAAGCTTCGTGTCGAGAAGGAACGTCTCGCTCTTGACCCGCGATTGCCTGCTCCCCAAGGCCCAGGCCAGAAGCCAGACTGCCAACCATCTTGACGCGCTTTATGATGATTCCTAAGCCAACTCCACCTTCCTTCAAACGGCTACGCCAGCTGCTCAAGAGCGTGTGGTCGAGAGGGTCGTCCGGGGCGGTAGGTGCGCCACTTTCGAAGAGTGTTGCAGTTGAACAAGCGGCCGCCTATTGGAACAACGTTGGCACCGTTCCTCGCAAGCCTCGAACGCGCTGGTGGGAATCTAAGACGATTATTCGGCACATTAATGACAAGGTCTGCGGAGAGCCGGTTGACGGGCTTCATGCCGGTTTTCACAGGCTCTTGGCCAAAGAAATTGGATCAAAACCGGCCGCCAAAGCGGTGTCTGTAGGGGCCGGTACCGGGTTTAAGGAACGCGCGCTTCTAGTGAGTGGGGTGGTGCAAGAATTTCACCTATACGAGATCAGCTCCGAGCGCATCCGGACTGGAATTGAGCAGGCGCAAAAGGCGAACATTGCTGATCGAATGCACTTCTACCAGGCGGACGCCTTCGAAGCCTGCGCAGAGACAAATTTCGATCTCGTCTACTGGAACAATGCCCTCCATCACATGATGGACACAAGCCTTGCCGTTCGGTGGTCGAGAGACCGCTTGAAGGACGACGGCATTTTCGCGATGGACGACTTCATCGGGCCTTCGCGTTTTCAATGGACTGACACCGCTTTGGGATTCGCTCGCCAATATCGAGCATCATTACCGACTTCCCTGCTTTCCGATCCTCGTGATCCATCGAAGCCAGCCAAGCCAATCGAGCGCCCTACGGTGGAGTACATGCTCCGAATGGATCCATCAGAGGCCGCAGACAGCTCTTCGATCCTTCCTGCCCTTCACCGTACATTCTCGGCGCCGACGGTCGTTATGACCGGGGGCGCGATCTACCACGCCGCGCTAAATGATATTCTCGTCAATTTTGATGACGACGGAACAGAGTTGAAAGCCGCGCTTGCGCTTGATCATGCCCTATCGATGATGGGCGAAAACCACTACGCGGTGGCTATCGCACGCAAAACCAATCCTTAGTCTGGACAGAAAATCAAATGAACTTCGCGGCAATGGCCGCTTTCATTGCACGGCGGCAGCCGCGGGGCTGACCTTGCCGAACCATTCTTCAGTCCCACAAAAGACTTTCAGGCGGGCCTGTTGCAACTCCAAGATCTTGTTACAGGTCTTCTCCAACAGCGCATGGTTGTGGCTCGCAAGTACCATAATCCCTGCCTTCTCGGTCATCTCGTTCATGCGCCGGCGCGCTTTTTCCTGAAAACTCGGATCGCCGGCGCCGATCCATTCATCCATCAGCAGGATCTCGGGTTCGAAACTCGTGGCGATGGAGAAGGCCAGCCGCGCCGCCATGCCCTGGCTGTAGGATTTGAAGGGTAGGTCGATGAAATCTCCAAGCTCGCTGAATTCGATGATGTTGTCCATGCGTGCCCTGATTTCATCGGGATGCCAGCCGTTGATGAGGCCGCGCAATTCAATATTGCGCCGTCCGGTGGCCTCGGGGCGGAAGCCCAAGTTAATATTGAACAGAGCGTCGACCCGCCCGTCAATCGCGACCGTGCCGTTTGTCGGTTCGTAAATACCGTACAGCACCTTGAGGAGAGTGGTCTTGCCGGAGCCATTGGCGCCAACAAGACCGAGCCGATCACCAGCATCAAGTGAAAAGCTCACGCCATCGAGCGCCGTCACATGACGCGAACGGCCGTGTCCCTCGATGCGCCCGCCAGCTGGCAGCCGCCTGTCGCGTGCGGCCAGCGTCAGCTTCTGTCGCACCCTGTAGGCGAGGCTAAGGTTTTCAACGCGAATCGAAACCATCAGAGCGCGAACACGATCTTCTTGCGATAGCCGCCCAAAAGCAGCGCGGCCAAGACCCACAGCAAGAGGATAATTGTGGCGCAAATGCCGAAGGCGGCGATCGGGACTTCGGCGTTGATCACCGGCAGGCGCACGATCTCCAGGAAGTAGGTGAAGGGATTCCAGCGGTAGAACTCGCCACGAATGCCGTGGCCCGGGCCCGTCCAGAACACTGGCGTTAGAAACATGCCGATACGCATGAGGTTCTGCACGATGAAGCCCAAATCGGGGAAGAAGGCACCGGCTACCGCAAGCACCAGAATTGCCGCCGGCGTCGCCACAACAATCAAGCAGAGCGCCAGCCCCGACCAAATCCAGTCAACGGTGACCGACGTGCCGACGAGCAGCAGGATGGCGAGGCAGCCAACCAGCGCATAGCCCGCCCGGATGACCGATTGCATGGTCATTCGCATGACATAGACTGTGAGCGGCAGGGTGGTACCCTTGATGAAGCTCTCCTCGCGGGTAAAGAGCGTGACGCTCTGGGTGAGCACTTCCATGAGATAGAGCCAGACGAACAGCCCTGTCGCCACATAGGCCGCAAAATGCGGCACCGAGCGATTGTCACCAAAGACTACGACAAATGTACCGGCATAAGCGAGATAGTTGATCAACAACCAGACAGGACCAAGCGTGGTGCGCTTGTGTTGGTCGCCGATGTCCTCACGGGCGAGAGCCATCCACACATTGCGCATTCTGAGGCCGCGGCCGATATCGTCAAGCGCGCTTCGTACCACCTTCAGCATCGTCGTCCCTGTAAAAGCTTGGCGCTGGTATCACAGTCCCTCCACGATGCAAAGCGGTTGGTCGTACACTCATGGGCCTCAAAAATATCTGGCGATCACCCCAAATCCACGATATGCGATACAAGGTGGTGGGCTTGGGGGTGGCACTAGAAACGGGTGGCCGTGACGCATGTATCTCGCGCCGCTTTAGTGTCCATATCCTTGCGTGCCGGGAGTTCAGTACTTTTCCATGACAAAAGATGTAGAAGCCGTATTCGGACTTCGGCCGGACGTGCGGCGTGTTTTTATCATGATCCAGGACGCGGTCATGGTTCTGGTCGCGCTCGCACTCAGTCTGGTTTTGTCGCGGTCCAACCTCTCGTTCCCGGCTTTCTCTTATGAAGGCTTGACCACTTGGGCGTGCATCGTCGTTCTCAGCCATTTGCTGTTCACATATTGCGGCCTCTACAACACGGTCTGGCGCTTCGCCTCGACTCCAGATTTTTTCAATATTCTGAAGAGCTGCGCCATTTTGACGATTGTTCTTTATATCGCGTCGCTGGCCTTCCGCTTCTTTAAGCCGGTGACGGGTCTAAACGAACGCCAGTTCATCGTCTTCTTCCTCGTGTCCTTCACAATCATATCGGCGCCTCGGCTCTTCTATCGCTTTCTTCGCGATGGAGCGGGTTGGGGCATCATGAAGAGAGCCGCCGACAAGGGGTTGACCAGACAAGCCCTGTTCGTTGGCAGCCTCGGCGAGGCCGATTTGATCATCCGCTTTACACGCACCGCGGAGCCGAGGGATTATTCCATCGCGGGCATCATGGCGATCGAAAACGACGCTCCACTGCGCACCCGCATTCAAGGGGTTCCGGTGGTGGCTATCCGGCCCCGTTTGACGGAATTTCTGCAGGACTACGCCGGGGGCACAAAAAGCCTCGACATGCTGATCTTCGGCAATGGAGCCTCGCGCGAGATCGAGGAATATTCGGAACTGGTTCGCGTCGCCCGGCACAATGGCATAGCCGTCCTTCAGTTTTCCGGTTTCTCCGAACTGGGGCAGGGGGGAAAGCTGGTACTTGACGCCGTCGAGATGGAAACCATCCTGCGGCGTCCAGCGGTGCCTTCCGACATCGAACGCATTGGCACTTTTGTGCATGGCAAGCGTGTCCTGGTGACCGGTGGGGCCGGCTCCATCGGCCGGACCCTGGTCAAACGGTCGCTGGAACTGGGCGCCGAGGCGGTTCTGGTTGCCGATCTCTCAGAGTTTGGAATTTTCCAGTTGAGCCAGTATATCGACGAGAAGGATCATCATCGTCTCAAGGCCCGCATCATCGACGTGGCGGACCGGCGGCAGATGACGCGCGTCGTCAGCGAATTCAAACCCGACATCATCTTTCATGCCGCCGCGCTCAAGCATGTCCCCCTTGTCGAAGAAAACTGGGACTCGGCGATCCAGACGAATGTTTTCGGAACCCTCGTCTGTGCGGAGGTTGCAGCCAAGTGCGGAGTTCCGCAATTTGTGCTTGTCTCGAGCGACAAGGCGGTGGATCCGACGTCGGTGCTTGGCATGACAAAACGAGCCGCCGAGCAGATCGTCAGCGCCTTGCATGAAATGCACGCGACCCCGCCAACCGGACCTCGCGCCGGTGGGCTTCACTCCGGCACCAAGTTCATTGCTGTGCGGTTTGGCAACGTCTTTGGCAGCAACGGATCGGTGGCGACCATATTCCAGGCACAGATCGAGGCAGGAGGCCCCGTCACTGTTACGGATCAGCGGATGACGCGCTATTTCATGACAGTGGCTGAGGCCGTCGACCTCGTCATCATGTCGGCAGCCGATGCGGCGCTGCGGCAGGGCAGGGACGACTATGCCGTCTATATGCTTGATATGGGCAAGCCGGTGCCAATCGTTGAAGTTGCCGAGACGATGATCCGCATGGCTGGAAAGAGCCCCTATACTGATATTCCCATCCGGTTCACCGGGATCAGGCCGGGTGAGAAACTTCATGAGACGCTTCACGGCGACAATGAGGAGGTCGTCGAACTCAGCACCTCGAAGATTTTTGGCCTGAGGACCGATGTCATCGAATGGCCGCGGGTCAAGGCCGCTCTCACGGCGCTGGAGACGGCGGTGAAGAACCAGGACAAGGCCTCGGCCCTTGCTGTGCTGGCCGGCTTTCATGAGGCGGAAAAATCACCAGGCGACGCCTATCGGCAAACAAGTCCGAAACCAATTGGACAGGCTGGATGAAGCGAACAATCCCATGATCGTTCCCAGGCGTTTGCAGACGATATCAAGCCCGTGAGCACAGACGGTCAGCGTGTAGCCATATTGATGGGCACGAAGGACGGCGCGGCTTTCATTGAAGAACAGCTGAGCTCTCTGCTTGCGCAGTCGCATTCCGCCATCGACCTGTGGGTCTCCGACGATGGGTCGATCGACGGCACGACCACCATCGTCGACGCATGGAAAACCCGCTGGGACAAGGGCAGCTTGACGCTGGTGGACGGGCCTCGCCAGGGCTTCGCCGCCAATTTTCGCTCGATGATTGTGGATGCTCGGATCGAGGCGGACTGCTACGCTTTTTGCGACCAGGACGACATCTGGGAGCCTGACAGGCTGGAGAGCGCGCTGCGTTGGATGCAGACGCTGGATGCAACGGTTCCGCTCATGTTTTGCTCCAGGACCGCGACCATGTCCGAAACCGGAGCCATGATCGGTTGCTCGCCCCTGTTCCAGCGGCCGCCCTCCTTCCGCAACGCCCTCGTGCAAAGCATTGCCGGCGGCAACACGATTCTGCTCAACCGGGCGGCGCGCGACCTGCTGGCCAAGGCCTCGTCAAGGACACATTTCGTCAGTCACGATTGGTGGGCCTATCTCATCGTGACAGGCGCCGGCGGCGTTGTTCGTTATGAGCCGCGGCCTCTGGTGCGCTATCGCCAGCATGGGGCGAATCTGGTCGGAGCCAATGTTTCATGGCGGGCGCGATTTTCCCGGCTCGAGCATCTGCTGAATGGCGGGTTTGCCCGTTGGACGGATGAGAATCTCAATGGTTTGGCCGTCAATCGCGACCTTCTCACCACGGATGCCGCCGCTTGCCTCAGCCTGTTCACACAGTCACGAAAAGGCAATGTTTTCAGCCGCCTGAGCCTGTTACGCAGGAGTGGCGTCTATCGGCAGACACCTTTTGGAACATTCGGACTTTATCTGTCGGTCGTCGCGGGCCGGGTTTGATATGTTTGCCCGAGAGCCCTCCCCTGGTTTGCCCCCCGGGAGCCGAAACGTGTCGGCAAAGATGCATTTGTTGTTGAACAGGGAGCATTGTCGGCATCCATGAAGCCGGGGAGGCGGATCTTCGACCTCGTAGTGGCGGCGCTGTTGTTGCTGGTCACCTCGCCGGTCTTGTTGCTGGCCGGTCTGGCAATTCGGTTGTCGTCGCCCGGGCCGGCGCTCTTTTCTCAAACGCGGGTCGGTCGCGATGGCAGGCTTTTTCGCTGTCATAAGCTCAGAACGATGTTTCTGGGCACGCCTTCGTTGCCGACACATGAGGCGCCGGCAAAATCAGTCACGACGGTCGGCAGGATCCTGCGGCGGTTCAAGCTTGATGAGTTGCCGCAACTCTGGAATGTCCTGAAGGGCGAGATGAGCCTGGTCGGCCCGCGTCCATGCCTGCCCACGCAAACGGAGCTCATCGAACGTCGCAAGGAATTGGGCGTCTCGTCGCTGCTTCCGGGCATAACCGGCCTGGCCCAGATCCGGTCCATCGACATGTCCGATCCGGCACTCTGCGCCGAAACCGACGCCGCCTATCTCAAGGCATCGTCGTTCGGTCTTGATCTCCGGATCTTGCTGGGAACGATCTATCGAGGTTGAGCAGGTCGAAGTTGATGCATGTAAGCAGCGGTTTTGCGATCACGACGTGCATGAAGGAATCCAAAGCGCGTCGCCTGTACCCGTTCAAACGCGCCGCGCTTGGGAGCGCCGTGCTACTTCGCTCAGCCGTTGGAAGGTGTCGGTTTCAGGCGACCAGCCCTCCGAGACGAGCAACGACGGATCGCATATCTGCGTCGCGCTCAAACTGTCCCAGAATGTGCGTTTGCCCAGCAGCGACGCGACTGGTCGCATCAGGCCGGCAGGCAAGGCAATCAGGCGCCTCGGACGTCCTAAGCCTTGCCGAAAGGCTTCGATGATGGCCGCGATGGAAATTGGCGACAGATCGCTTGCGACATGGACCGGGCGAAGCGGGCCTGAACGAGTCAGCAGGTGCAGGACCGCCCGCGCCGCTGCCTCGGACGACATCAGCGAACGGACGCCCCTCAGCGTGGCTGCGGGCAGCGGCAAGGCGGTATCGGCCAGGCGCATCAGCGTCGCCAGCGCTCCTCCCATGCCAGATCCGTAGACCTGCGGCAGGCGCAGCGCGGTGGCATCGCGACGGCCGGCCGATGCATAGGCATCCAGCATCCTGACCTCGCCTTCACGTTTCGAACGCCCATAGGCGCATTGCGGGGCAGGGGCCATGTCTTCGTCGATCGTTCCGCTGAAGTTGGCGCCGACCGCAGCCCGGATCGACGAGAGGTAAACCAGGCGTCCGCTGGTCCGTGCCGCTGCCGCACGTGCGAGCTGGCCGGTCAATTCGGCATTGGCATTCAGGTAATCCGCCTCGGTCGCGTCGCCCGCATCGTTGTTCAGCCCGGCGCAGTGAACGACATGCGTGACGTCCTTCGCGATCGCCAGGAAGGCTTGCGCGGGCGCGTCGAAAGCCGGCAGCGGCACGACGTCGTATGCCGCGCCAGGCTGTGGGCGACGGGAGGCAATCCGGACCTCGACCTGGGCCTCGCAAAGCTGTCGCACGACAAGGCTCCCGATGAATCCCGTGGCGCCCGTCACCAACACCTTCATTGCTGTTGCCGAATCCCTATCAGGCCGCGGGCGTCACCGGCAGCGTTTGTTCTTCCGTTATCGGAAGGGTGCGTCCTGATGCAAGATAGGTGCCGGACACCAGAAAGACCATCAGCACCGAATCCAGAATATCATGCCCGACCAGAATGCCGACCATTCCGCCTGTAAGGTAGGTAATCACGACGATGACGATCATGGTGGCGCCGAACCGCTCGATTGGATCGGCACTGATGCGCAGCACTTTGGCGGCATTTCTGACGGCAACGACAAAGATCGCCGCCAGCGCGGCAGCTCCCAGGATTCCCGCCTCCACCAACGCGGTCAGAAAGCCGTTATGGAAGTGGCTGAAGCCTTTGTCCATGCCGAATTGGTCGTGGAAGCCTTGCTTTATCAGGCGCGGCGTCGCTCCCACCCCATGTCCAAAAAACGGCATTTCGCGAAATGCGTCGACGCCGATTTGCCACATGGCAACGCGATATCCCAAGGCGGTGTTGTGCTCGCCATGCGCCATGAGCGCATTCCAGTCCGAGCGGAGGAACTCGGCTCGATCCAATATGACCGGGAATCCAAGAGCAGCGATCGCGAGGCCGATCGCGCCCAATACCAGCAACAGGCGACGAGCGCTCCTGCTCCTGAGATTCTGCCGGTGGATCAGCAATACGGCGATGCCTGCGATCAGCATCGCCAGCCACATGATCCGCGAACCGGTATAGAGGATGGCGATTGTCCCGGCCAGCGCAGCGCAGACGAGAAGGCTGCGGTTCCTTTCGATGCCCGACAAGGCGCCGGCCATGCACACCATGACGCTCAGGCAGGTGACCGTCGCGAATACGATCGGATTTCCAGCCGCGCCTTCGACCCTTAACATGCCGAGCCAATAATACTGGATGCCCGTCAGCAGCAATGCGCCGAAGCAGGCGGCCATGCTGCTGAGTATGATGATGCGCGCAAGGGTGGTTTTCCGCGAAATGCTCCAGACCGAGTAGGAGAACGGGAAAAACAGGAAGGTGATCAGCGGCACAAGATGGGCCGCATCCCTCGCGATCGAGTTGTTGACGATCGAAGCAAGAATAATTGCCCCGCAATAGGCATAGATCGCGACGGTGAGGGCGACCATGGGCCGATCGACATTGAAGCGCCGTCTCTTCAGGGCAACCAGCAAGGTCGACCATAGACCGCCGCCATTGAACACGAAGCTGACCACCGATCCCAAAACCGGAGGAGAAAAGAAGCAAAGAATGGAAAAGTAGATATTGACCCGCGATGGTGTGAATTGCTGTTTTGTCGATGAAAGCCAGTTCAAGGTGTTAAGTCGCATTCTGCAGGGTCTTTGGGAATCTGGTTTGGCCGTGGCTGGTGCGATGATCTTCAGCACGTCGCGCACGTGATGCCACGCGCAGTGGCTGAATTCCGTGGACCGGTATAACGGCTAAGGCTGATTTTCGATAGTCCGGCAGGGCGGACTGCCGTCAAAAATCGACAGTGTCGTTCATGCGTCAGTGCAGGCCCGGGACCGATCGATGCTCCTTCCGCCGATTCAGACAATATTTTTCTCGGCCTGCCAAGCTCGTCAACTCGGCGAGTAGGAATTTCCGAGTTCCGGGACTTGAGTAGAAGATTCGTTCCCGAACCACTTTTTGGCAGGCCTGTCTTGCATTGTTATAAACAATGGCGATCTGCTAGAACGCCTGCACGAAACAAGATTGTCCAGAAGTGAAGCCGGACCGGGTGGCCGCGAACTGCGCCCGATGCATCGGTGCAAGCTCTGGATGATATGAAAGAACGCTCACGGTCCATGAATATCGCGCTTACGCATCTGCAGCGGCTTGAAGCCGAATCCATCCATATTTTTCGCGAAGTTGCGGCGGCCTTCGCCAAGCCGGTCATGCTCTACTCCGTCGGCAAGGATTCGTCGGTGCTGATGCATCTGGCGATGAAGGCCTTTTACCCCGCCAAGCCGCCCTTTCCCTTTCTCCATGTCGACACGACCTGGAAGTTCCGTGAGATGATCGCCTTTCGCGATCAGATGGCGCAAAAGCTCGGCTTCGACCTTCTGGTCCATGTCAACGAAGATGGTGTGCGCGACAACATCAATCCGTTCGACCATGGCTCGAACACCCACACCCATGTGATGAAGACCGTGGCGTTGCGGCAGGCGCTCGACAAATACGGCTTCGATGCAGCCTTTGGCGGCGCCCGCCGCGACGAAGAGAAGTCGCGCGCCAAGGAGCGGATATTCTCCTTCCGCAACGCCCAGCATGTCTGGGATCCGAAGAACCAGCGGCCGGAGATGTGGAAGATATTCAACACCCGCATCGCCTCTGGCGAATCGATCCGGGTCTTTCCACTGTCCAACTGGACCGAGCTCGATATCTGGCAATACATCCTGCAGGAAGACATCCCGATCGTGCCGCTCTATTTCGCCAAGGAACGCCCAGTCGTCGAGCGGGATGGCATGCTCATCCTCAAGGACGACGAGCGCATGCAATTGCGGCCCGGTGAGACAGTCGAGAACCGCCTGGTGCGTTTTCGCACTCTTGGCTGCTATCCGCTGACCGGTGCGATTGAATCGGATGCCGACACGCTGGAGGCCATCGTCGGCGAGATGCTCACGGCGCGCACCTCCGAGCGCCAGGGGCGCCTCATCGATCGCGATGAAGCCGGTTCGATGGAAAAAAAGAAGCGCGAGGGGTATTTCTGAGCATGCGCCACATCCTGGCCAAGAGCCTCGCCCCGACCGATGGTATCCGCGACTACATGACTGCGCAGGAAAAGAAGTCGCTGCTGCGCTTCCTGACCTGCGGCTCGGTCGACGATGGCAAGTCGACGCTGATTGGCCGCCTTTTGTCCGATACCAAGCAGATTTTCGAGGACCAGCTCGCCGCGCTCGAGCGCGACTCGCGCAAGCACGGCACGACCGGCGACGACATCGATTTCGCGCTGCTGGTCGACGGCCTCGAGGCCGAGCGCGAGCAAGGCATCACCATCGACGTCGCCTATCGCTTCTTCGCCACGCCGAAACGCAAGTTCATCGTTGCCGACACGCCCGGCCACGAACAGTATACGCGCAACATGGCCACCGGCGCCTCGACCGCGGATCTCGCCATCGTGCTGATCGACGCGCGCCAGGGCGTGCTACGCCAGACAAGGCGCCATTCGATCATCGCCTCGCTGCTCGGCATCCGGCACGTCGTTCTGGCCGTCAACAAGATCGATCTTGTCGGCTTCGACAAGGCCGTCTTCGAACGCATAATCGAGGACTACCGGCAGTTCTCGCACAAGCTCGGCTTCGAGACGATCGTGCCCATTCCGATGTCCGCCCGTTATGGCGACAACGTCACCAGCCGCTCCGACAAGACGGATTGGTACTCCGGGCCGACGCTGATCGAGCACCTGGAGACCGTTTCGGTGGACGAAGCCGCGGTCGAACTGCCGTTCCGTTTTCCGGTGCAGTATGTGAACCGTCCGAATCTGGACTTTCGCGGTTTTGCCGGCACGATCGCGTCCGGCTCGGTATCGCAAGGTGACGAGGTCGTCGTCGCCAAATCCGGTAAGTCGTCGCGCGTCAAGCGCATCGTCGCGCATGGCGGCGATCTGAACCAGGCGGTGGCCGGCCAGGCCATTACCCTTGTTCTCGACGACGAAGTCGAGGTCTCGCGCGGCAACATGCTGGTGTCGCCGGCTGCGCGGCCGCAGGTTGCAGACCAGTTCGCCGCCAACATCGTCTGGTTCGACGAGCACGCGCTGTTGCCGGGCCGCTCCTACATCCTGCGCACGGAGACCGACCAGACCAGCGCCACCGTCACCGACCTGAAATATCGCGTCAATGTCAACGACTTCGCCCATGAGGCTGCCAAGTCGCTCGAAATGAACGAAGTCGGCATCTGCAACCTCTCGACGCGGGCGCCGATCGCTTTCGATACGTTCGCCGAGAACCGCACCACCGGCGCCTTCATCCTGATCGACCGCATCACCAACGCCACGGTCGGCGCCGGGATGATCCTGCACTCGCTGCGCCGCGCCGAAAACATCCACTGGCAGTCCCTCGATGTCGGCAAGCGCGGCCGCGCCGACATGAAGAACCAGCGGCCCGCCGTGTTCTGGTTCACCGGGCTCTCGGGATCCGGCAAGTCGACCATCGCCAACCTCTTCGAGAAGAAGCTGTTCGCCACCGGGCGCCACACCTACATCCTGGACGGCGACAACGTCCGCCACGGGCTCAATCGCGACCTCGGCTTCACCGACGCCGATCGGGTCGAAAACATTCGCCGTGTTGCGGAAGTGGCGCGCCTGATGGCCGATGCCGGGTTGATCGTCATCGTCTCCTTCATTTCGCCGTTCAGCGCCGAGCGGCGCATGGCGCGCGAATTGATGGCCGACGGCGAATTCGTCGAAGTGTTTGTCGACACGCCCTTCGAGGAATGCGCCAGGCGCGATCCGAAGGGGCTCTATGCGCGGGCGCTGAATGGCGAGATCAAGAATTTCACCGGCGTCGATTCTCCATACGAGGCTCCGGAAAATCCCGAAATCCACCTCAAGACGCTCGGCAAGTCGGCCGAGGACATGGTGGAGGCCCTGGAACTCTGGCTGAACGAGCGTGACATTGCAGAAGACCAATACGACGCCGGCGGCGGCATCTGACGACAGGCAGATGCTCGCCGTGTTCGAGCGCCTGGCGCTGGCGGCAGGACGCGAGGTGATGCGCGTTTTCAATGCCGGCTGCGCGGTCGACCGGAAATCCGATTCCTCGCCGGTGACCGAGGCCGATCGCGAGAGCGAGAAGATCATTCTGGCCGGGCTGCGTGCCGCATTCCCTGGCATCCCTTGCGTGGCCGAGGAAGAGGCGTCGGCCGGCATCATGCCGCCGGATCTCGGCGACGCCTTCTTCCTGGTGGATCCGCTCGACGGCACCAAGGAGTTTGTCAACCGCCGGACCGACTTCACCGTCAACATCGCGCTGGTTCGCAATGGCGTGCCGGAAATCGGCGTCGTCTTCGCGCCCTGCACCGGGCGTTTCTTTTCCGGCCGGCCGGGCAGGGCGGAAACAATCGAAGTCGATGACGACTACCAGATCACGGGTCGCCACCCGATTTCGGTGCGTGCAAGCGCCACGCCGCTCGCCGTCGTCGCCAGCCGCTCGCACAACACGCCTGAGACCGAAGCCTTCATCCGTGATCTCGGTGCCGCCGAGATCGTCTCGGTCGGCTCGTCGCTGAAATTCTGTCTCGTCGCTGGTGCCGAGGCCGACCTCTATCCGCGCTTTGGCCGCACCATGGAATGGGATACGGCGGCCGGCGATGCGGTGTTGCGCGCCGCCGGCGGCATGACGCGCACCCTGGACGGCCAGCCGCTCACCTACGGCAAGCGCAATCAGGCCGACGACGAGGATTTCGCCAACCCGCATTTCGTCGCGAGTGGAAAGAGCGCGGTTTAAGCCTGCCGGCAGCGGGGCATCTCTACGCCGCCGCGACGTGCGCCGAATTCGAGCCGATATAGTTGCGGATCGTCTCGATGATCCGGTCCTGGTCGGCCTCACTCAGATAGGGATGCATGGGCAGGCACAGGATGCGCTTCGGCAGATCCTCCGAAACGGCAAGGCCTGTCGGAGTGCGTGGATAGTCGCGATAGGCGACCTGGGCATGCAGCGGCTTCACGTAGTAGATGACCGAGGGAATGCCTTTTTCGCCGAGATGCGCCTTCAGACCGTCGCGCTTTGGTGTCTCGATCGCATATTGCGCCCAGGCCGAGCGGCTGCCATCAAGGTTGCGCGCCGCCTTGACGATGTCGCCGAGACCCTCGGCGTAGCGCTTGGCAACCGCTTGCCGGGCAACCATCTCGTCTTCGAGAATGGCCAGCTTCTCAATCAGGATCGCCGCCTGTAGCGTGTCGAGCCGCGAATTGATGCCGACGCGGACATTGTCATATTGCGTTTCGCCCTTGCCGTGGAAGGCGAAAGAGCGGAGTTTTTCGGCGAGCGCATCGTCATTGGTAAACATCGCGCCGCCGTCGCCATAGCAGCCGAGCGGCTTGGCCGGGTAGAAGCTGGTCGAGCCGACATGGCCGAACGCACCGCACATCGTGCCGTCGAGCGAGCCACCCATCGACTGGGCGGCGTCCTCGATCACCATCAGCCCTTCGCCGTTGGCGATCGCCATGATCGCCTCATAGTCGGCGGCAAGCCCGAACAGGTCGACCGGAATGACCGCTTTCGGCCTCAGCCGGCCTTCCTTCTTGACCATCGCGACCGCCGCCTCGAGGCTGGCTATATCGATATTGTAGGTCTCAGGGTCGACATCGACGAAAACCGGCTCGGCCTTGGCCAGCGCCACCACTTCCGCCGTGGCCGCAAAAGTGAAGCTCGGCACGAACACCGCGTCACCCGGGCCAATACCGGCCGCAAAAAGCGGCAAGAGCAGCGCGTCGGTGCCGTTGGCGCAGGCCACGACATGCTTGGTGCCGACATAGGCGGCCAGCTTGTTCTCGAATTCGGTGACCTCTGGTCCGAGGATATAGCGGCCGTCGTCGACGACGCGGTCGATCGCGGCTTTCAGCCGGTCGCGGATGCGTTCGCGTTGCGCGCCAAGATCGATGAACTGCATGTCGGCCTCGTTCTAGCCAGATGATCACCGGGTTAGCCGGATAATTGGCCGCTGATACCAGACCTGGGCCGGCCGAGAAAGCCGGACCGGCCAAACCGCGAATTGCCTAGGTGTCGCAGCCTGTTACCTCTGTTTTCGAGCCTGCCTTGGCAAGATGGCGGAAATCCGGCGTTCGCAAGCCGTCGCCAATGCCTTTCGATTCGCATCCTTCCGGCCCAGCGAAACATAAAGTGATCGCGGAACCAGTGCTGATTCAAAGAGTTTTCCGCCTGCTCAGGCGATTTCGTGCCGCCAGGGCGGATTGGCGCCGGCTCGCGATACGGTCACCGCCGCCGCCTTGGCGCCGAGCGTCAGAGCCTCGTGGATGATACCTTCTGAAAGTGTGGCAATAGCGGTCTTCGACAGCATGCCTTGCTCATGCAGCGAGGCGAGAATGCCGGCGTTGAACGTGTCGCCTGCGCCGACCGTGTCGACCACCGTGACCTTGTCCGGCACGATCGTGACCTTGTGCTCCCTGGTATAGCCGACGGCGCCTTCCGCGCCATGGGTGACGACGATCAGCTTCGGGCCGCGATCCAGCCAATTGCGGACAACGTCCTCATGCGAGCCGGCTTCATCGAACCAGTTCAGATCCTCGTCCGACAGCTTGACGATATCGGCCATCGCCATCATGGAGCGGATGCGCCTGAGATGCCTGGCCTTGTCGGGGATGAAATTCGGCCGGATGTTGGGATCGAGCATCATCAAGCGGCGCTCCTGCTCGCGCCGCATGAATTCCTCATAGGCTGATCCGGCCGGCTCCGAGATCAGGCTGATGGCGCCGAACAGCATGGCTTCGATCTCGCTGCCGAGCTCCGGCAGGTCGTCGATGGTCAGCATGCGACCGGCCGTGTTCTCGTCGTAGAAAGTGTAGGTCGCCTGGCCGTTGGTGAGCCGCACGAAGGCGAGCGTCGTCGGTCGCGGCGACGTATGTGCATAGGTGGAGCTGACCTTGCTTGCTCCCAGCGCGTCCCTGAACTGGCCGCCGAACAGATCCGACGACAGGCCGGAAAAGAAGCCGGCGGGCGCGCCGAGCCGGCCAAGCGCGATGGCCGAGTTGAACACCGCGCCACCGACATAGGGGGCAAAGGCCGGCTCTCCTTCGGTGGTGGTGCGAGGCAGCATGTCGATGAGGGCTTCGCCGCAGCAAAGGATCATGATTTCGTGTTCTCCGGCGGATAGATGACGCCCTTGCGAATGATGATGTTGGCGTAGAGCCTGGGCTCGCTTGTCGCGATGATCGCGTGCGCGGACTTGACCCGTGCATAGAAGTCGGCGCCAGCCAACGCAACCACATTGCGGCCCGGTGCGCGTTTGGCGCAGATCGCCTCCATTTCGCGATGAACGGGATCGGCAAGCGAGGGATCGCCTTTGACCGAGGCGCGAAACAGTGCCTCCGGCACGGCATCATCCACCGGCAACACGCTCAATACGGCATCGAGCATCGGAACCAGATGATGACCATCGGCGCGGATGAGCCGGTGTGCCTGCTCTTGCGCCGGGTAGTTGCCGTCGACAAGCGCGATCTCGTCGCCATGGCCCATGGCACGCAGCGTTGCCAGGAGTTCCGGGCCAAGCAGCGCCGGGATGCCGATCAGCATTCAAATGCTCCTGGAAATCGTCGTCGATCCGATCAGGAAGCGTTCGGAAAGCGGCAGGCTGGCGCCGCCCAGCGCGCGTGCATGAATGCCGACCGTACCCTCGCGCACCGCCGGAAGCTTCAGGCCCTCGCAGTCGATCTTGCCGACCGCCACCACGACGGCATCGACGAGGCGCCGTCGCACCGTCAGCGGCATCCATCCGTCGATCACCGCTGCCTCGAAATCGATGACCGAGGCCGCCGCGACAATCGCATAGGCGAGCGCCTCGGAGGCGCCGGCGATCCAGTCGTCGAGTTCGACGCCGATCTCGCCCCAGTCCTGCGGCGATGTCCACAGATGCGAGGCCTCGACGCCACGCGCGTTAAGCGCCTTTTCCAGCATGGCGATCGATGCCACGTCGATCAGCTGGGTCGGCTTTCCGTCCGGTCCGGGCACCGGCATCGAGCCGAGCGCGCCGGCATTGCCGGTCGGCCCGCCGAAGAGACGGCCGTTGAGCACGATGCCGCCGCCGGCGAAGGCGCCGATGTAGAAATAGACGAAGTCGCGCGCGGCACCCGCCTGGCCGAACACCAACTCGGCGCCGCAAGCCGATGTGGCGTCGTTCTGCAGGTAGACGGGAAATTCGCATTGCGCCTGAATGTCGGCGCGAATGTCGCGGTGGCGCCACTCGTCCATGATGTCGCGTGGCGCACCGGCGGTGTCGGCCCAGTTCCACAGCTCGAACGGCATGGCGATGCCAAGTCCGGCAATGCGCTTGTCCTGCGCCGGGGTCAGCTCCCCGCGCATCTTCTTCATGCCGGAGGTGACGAACTCCACCGTCTCGCGCGGTGCCGGATAGCGGTAGGAGTGCTGCAGCATCGAGCGTACATTGCCGAGGAAGTCGATCAGTACGAGTTCGGCGCTGCGCCGGCCGATCTTGAGGCCGATGAAAAACGCGCCTTCGGGATTGAGCGCCATCGGGATGGAGGGCTGGCCGATCTTGCCGCGCAGCGGCGCCTGGCGCACCAGCAGGCTATCCTGCTCGAGTTCGCGCATGATGACCGACACTGTCTGCGCCGAGAGCCCGGTCATGCGGGCGATGTCGGATTTGGCCAGGCTGCCGTGCTGACGCACCAGCGACAGCACCAGCCGCTCATTATGGTCCCGCATGCCGCTCTGGTTGGTGCCGCGGTGAATTTGGCTTTCGGCTGCCTCGGGCGAACCGTGCCTCGCAATGCCGGTCTCCACCCTGTTCCTCCCGTCGTTTCCCCTCAATGCTTTTGGTCCAGAATGAGTGAACGATGCAAGGCTGTCAATAATAAATAAGAGTGATTTAATTATTGACAGGGCGTCCGGGCTAGTGTCTGTTGGAGACGGCGCCCGCGCTGGGAGAATTTCGTCAAGGCGCCTGTGCGGAGACCGGTTGGCCGGTGTCCGAAATGGTTCCACTGGGAGGAAAATCGTGACCAAGAATAATCTATTGAAGTCCACCGTTTTTGCGGCGGCCGGGCTGGGCCTGATGGCGTTTGCCTCGACCGCGTCGGCGGCCGGCGTTGGCGCCTGCCTGATCACCAAGACCGACACCAACCCCTTCTTCGTCAAGATGAAGGAGGGCGCTACCGCCAAGGCCAAGGAGCTCGGCGTCGACCTCAAATCCTATGCCGGCAAGATCGACGGCGACAGCGAGAGCCAGGTTGCGGCGATCGAGAGCTGCATCGCTGACGGCGCCAAGGGTATCCTGATCACAGCGTCCGACACCAAGGGCATCGTGCCGACGGTGAAGAAGGCGCGTGACGCCGGCCTGCTGGTGATCGCGCTCGATACCCCGCTCGATCCGATCGACGCCGCGGACGCGACCTTCGCGACCGACAATCTCGAAGCCGGCAAGCTGATCGGCGCGTGGGCCGCCGCCACGCTCGGCGACAAGGCCAAGGACGCCAAGATCGGCTTCCTCGACCTGACGCCCTCGCAGCCGACGGTGGACGTGCTGCGCGACCAGGGCTTCATGATGGGCTACGGCATCGACGTGAAGGACCCCAACAAGATCGGCGACGAGGACGATCCGCGCATCGTCGGCCACGACGTCACCAACGGCAACGAGGAAGGCGGCCGCAAGGCGATGGAAAACCTTCTCCAGAAGGACAATACCATCAACGTCATCCACACCATCAACGAGCCCGCCGCTGTCGGCGCCTACCAAGCGCTCAAGGCTGTCGGCCTCGAAAGCCAGGTGCTGATCGTCTCGGTCGATGGCGGCTGCCCCGGCGTCAAGTCGGTGGCGGAAGGCGTGATCGGTGCGACCTCGCAGCAATATCCGCTGCAGATGGCGGCACTCGGCATCGACGCGATCGCTGCTTTCGCCAAGGACGGGACCAAGCCCAAGCCGACCGAAGGCAAGGATTTCTTCGACACCGGCGTCAACCTGGTGACCGACAAGCCGGCGAACGGCGTGAAGTCCATCGACACCAAGGAAGGCCTCGCCAAGTGCTGGGGCTGATGCTGGTCTGACCGGCAATAGCCCGATCGGCCGGGGGACTTGATCCCCGGCCGCTTCGGGTGGACGATGGACCACAATAAACGCGAAACAATCCCGGCGGCAGACCGGAAAGGCGTGGACGGGCGTCAGCGGGTGGCTGAGGCCCAGACGGGGAGGAAGCATGGCTCAGGCTCAAGAATTCGAGAAGGTTCTCTCGAGCAGCGACACAAGCGTTGCGGCTTTCGACGAGCATAAATCGGCCGTCAAGCGCATCCAGCATTTCCTGCACTCAACGCCGGCCGCGGTGCCGCTGATCGTGCTGGTTCTGGCGATCATCATCTTCGGCATCACGATCGGCGGGCGGTTCTTTTCGTCTTACACGCTGACACTGATCCTGCAGCAGATCGCCATCGTCGGCATTCTGGGAGCCGCGCAGACGCTGGTCATCCTTACCGCCGGCATCGACCTGTCGATCGGCGTGATCATGGTGATCTCGGCTGTGATCATGGGAAATTGCGCCGTCACCTACGGGCTGCCGGCAATTCTGGCGGTACCGATCGGGCTGGCCGCCGGGGCGGCCTGCGGGCTGCTCAACGGGGTTCTGGTGGCCTATATGAAGCTGCCGCCCTTCATCGTGACGCTGGGCACCTGGAACATCGTCATGGCCACGAATTTCATCTATTCGGCCAATGAGACGATCCGCGACACCGACGTCGACACCCAGGCGCCGCTGCTGCATCTGTTTGCGCTGAGCTTCAAGGTCGGCACGGCGGTGCTGACGCTCGGCGTCATTGCCACGGTCGTGCTCGTTCTGATCCTGTGGTACGTGCTCAACCACACGGCTTGGGGCCGCCATGTCTACGCCGTTGGCGATGATCAGGAGGCGGCGAAGCTGTCGGGCATTCAGACCAAAAAGGTCCTGATGACCGTCTACACCCTTGCCGGGTTGATCGCTGCCTTTGCCGCCTGGGTCTCCATCGGCCGCAACGGCTCGATCTCGCCGTCCGCCGCTGTCACCGATTACAATCTGCAGGCGATCACCGCGACGGTGATCGGCGGCATCTCCCTCTTTGGTGGGCGCGGTTCGATCCTGGGCACGCTGTTCGGCGCGATGATCGTCGGCGTCGTCTCGATGGGTCTCAACATGCTGGGCGCCGATCCGCAATGGAAAGTGCTGCTTACCGGCGTGCTGATCATCGGCGCCGTGGCGATCGACCAATGGATCAGAAAGGTTTCAGCATAGCCATGACCCAGGAACCCATCCTCACCGCGCGCGGGCTGGTCAAGCGCTATGGCCGTGTCACCGCCCTCGACAATGCCGACTTCGACCTTTATCCGGGCGAAATTCTCGCCGTCATCGGCGACAATGGCGCCGGCAAGTCGTCGCTGATCAAGGCGATTTCCGGCGCGGCCGTGCCCGACGAGGGCGAGATCCGGCTTGAAGGCCAACCCGTCGCCTTCAAATCGCCGATGGAGGCCCGCGAAGCCGGCATCGAAACCGTCTACCAGAACCTGGCGCTGTCGCCGGCGCTGTCGATCGCCGACAACATGTTCCTCGGCCGCGAGATCCGCAAGCCGGGCTTTCTGGGCGAATGGCTGCGCATGCTCGACCGGCCGGCGATGGAAAAGCGCGCCCGCGACAAGCTCACCGAACTTGGCCTGATGACCATCCAGAACATCAGCCAGGCCGTCGAGACGCTTTCGGGCGGCCAGCGCCAGGGCGTGGCGGTGGCGCGCGCCGCTGCCTTCGGCTCCAAGATGGTGATCATGGACGAGCCGACGGCAGCCCTTGGCGTCAAGGAATCTCGCCGCGTGCTCGAGCTGATCCTCGACGTCAAGAAGCGCGGCCTGCCGATCGTGCTCATCTCGCACAACATGCCCCATGTCTTCGAAGTGGCGGACCGCGTTCACATCCATCGCCTGGGCCGTCGCCTCTGCGTCATCGATCCCAAGCAATATACGATGTCAGACGCTGTCGCCTTCATGACCGGAGCCAAGCTGCCACCCGAAGCAGCGCTCGCTGCCTGAGGCGCTTGCGGGTGGCCTGAATTGCCAAATTGCCGCAGGGCCGCCTTGCCCTGTGGCTGCCTAATCGATTGAACATATGGTCATATGCGCTAGCATGGGCTGGGAGGAATGGTGAAAGCCGGTATGATCATGGCAACCGCACGAGAGGCGACATGACACGCGCGATGACTTCCGAAGCCCCCATACTCGAAAATCCAGACCCCAAAACGCTCGCGGACGAAGTCCTGAAGGCCCTCAAATACAGGGTCGGCAAGGACACCACCGTCGCCACGCAGTACGATTGGCTCACCGCTTCGATCAAGGTGGTGCGCGACCGCATCGTCGATCACTGGATGCAGGCGACGAAAGAGGCCTACGACCAGCAGGAAAAGCGCGTCTACTATTTGTCGCTCGAATTCCTCATCGGCCGCCTGATGCGCGATGCCTTCTCCAATCTCGGCCTGATGGACAATATGCGCGAGGCCCTGTCGTCGCTTGGCGTCGATCTTGACCTCATGGCGGCGCTCGAACCGGATGCGGCGCTTGGCAATGGCGGTCTCGGCCGGCTCGCCGCCTGCTTCATGGAAAGCATGGCCACCGTCGACATTCCCGCGCATGGCTACGGCATCCGCTACGCCAACGGCATGTTCCGCCAGGAAATCCATGGCGGCTGGCAGGTGGAACTGCCCGAAACCTGGCTCGATCATGGCAATCCCTGGGAGTTCGAGAGGCGTGAACGCTCCTTCGAGGTCGGCTTCGGTGGTTCGGTGGAATCGATCACCTCGAAGGACGGCCGGCTTGAGCGCCATGTCTGGAAGCCGACCGAACATGTGCTCGCCGTCGCCTATGATACGCCGGTGGCCGGCTGGCGGGCCAAGCGCGTCAACACGCTGCGTCTCTGGTCCGGCATGCCGATCGACCCGATCCTGCTCGACAAGTTCAATGCCGGCGATCACATCGGCGCGCTGGCCGAAAGCAACAAGGCCGACGCCTTGTCTCGCGTCCTTTACCCTGCTGATTCCCACATGGCCGGGCAGGAGCTGCGGCTGCGGCAGGAATATTTCTTCTCCACCGCCTCGCTGCAGGACATCGTCCAGCGTCATCTCAGCCAGTATGGCGAATTGCAGTCGCTGCCCGACAAGGCGGCGATCCATCTGAACGACACCCATCCGGCCATTGCCGTGGCCGAGCTGATGCGCCTGTTGATGGATGTCCATGGCATGGATTTCGATCTCTCCTGGAGCATCACCAAGCGCACCTTCGGTTACACCAACCATACGCTGCTGCCCGAAGCGCTTGAAAGCTGGCCGGTGCCGCTGTTCGAGCGGTTGCTGCCGCGCCATATGCAGATCGTCTACGCCATCAATGCGGAGGTCTTGTTGGAGGCTCGCGCGACCAACCAGTTCTCCGACGAGCAGATCAGCCGCATCTCGCTGATCCAGGAGAATGGCGACCGCCGGGTGCGCATGGGCAATCTCGCCTTTGCCGGCTCGCACTCGATCAACGGCGTCTCTGCGCTGCACACCGAATTGATGAAGCAGACGGTGTTTGCCGACCTGCACAAGCTCTACCCCGGCCGCATCAACAACAAGACCAACGGCATCACGCCGCGGCGCTGGCTGATCCAGTGCAACCCCGGCCTGACGGCATTGACCCGCGAGGCGATCGGCGATCGCTTCATGGACGACATCGACGCCATTAGGGATCTCGACCCCTTTGCCGGCGACGCCGCTTTCCGCGACAAGTTCGCCGCCGTCAAACGGGCGAACAAGGTGAGGCTCGCCAATCTCGTTGCCGACCGCCTCGGCATCAAGGTCGACCCCTCGGCGCTGTTTGACATCCAGGTCAAGCGTATCCACGAATACAAGCGCCAGCTCCTGAACATCCTCGAAGCGGTCGCGCTTTACGACCAGATCCGCTCCCATCCGGAGCGTGACTGGATGCCGCGCGTAAAATTCTTCGGCGGCAAGGCAGCGCCGAGTTACCACAACGCCAAGCTGATCATCAAACTGGCCAATGACGTCGCCAAGGTCATCAACCGCGACCCGGCCGTCCGCGGCCTGCTGAAAGTTGTGTTCGTGCCGAACTACAATGTCAGCCTGGCCGAGATCATGATGCCGGCGGCCGACCTTTCCGAGCAGATCTCGACGGCCGGCATGGAGGCCTCCGGGACCGGCAACATGAAATTTGCGCTGAACGGGGCGCTCACCATCGGCACGCTCGACGGCGCCAATGTCGAGATCAAGGAGTGCGTTGGCGACGACAACATCTTCATCTTCGGCTTGACGACGGAGCAGGTCGCCGAGCGGCGCAACAATGGCTACAATCCTCGCGCGGTGATCGAGGCATCGCCGGAACTGTCGCAGGCCATCGCCGCCGTTTCATCGGGTGTTTTCTCCCCTGACGATCCTGAGCGCTACCGCGACCTGATCAACGGTCTCTATGAGAGCGACTGGTTCATGGTGGCGGCCGATTTCGATGCCTATGCCGACGCCCAGCGCGCCGTCGACGCGGTTTGGCGCAACAGCCCGGACTGGTACGCCAAGGCGATCCGCAATGTCGCCCGCGTCGGCTGGTTCTCTTCCGATCGCACGATCCGTCAATATGCGAAAGAAATCTGGAACGTGCCTGTTTGATATGATTGCATGAGGCCACGAACAACGTGGTTTGGTGGATTGAAGTTGACATTCGCAACGCGCCGGTCGGCATTGCCAATATCGAATTAAAAATCCGCTGAAACAAATACTTGGTGCCCGGGGAGGGCGACTGCCTGATGAGGAAGCCGCGCGTGACCGCTGCGACAAGCGGGCCGGACGGACAGGCGCCAGCCGGCGATGTCGCGGCGATTGTCGCCGGCACGCATGGCGACCCGTTTGCTGTCCTCGGTGTGCAGGAGGCAGGCAAGGGCTTTGTCGCCCGCTGCTTCGTTCCGCATGCGGAGTTCGTTACCGCCTATACGCTGACCGGCAAGAAGGTGGGCGAACTGTCGCGGCGCGACAACGACGGTTTCTTCGAGGGCAGGCTGTCGCTCAGGAAACGCCAGCCGCTACGCTATCACGCCAGCAACGCCGGCGGCGACTGGTGGCTGACCGACCCTTATTCCTTCGGTCCGGTGCTTGGGCCGCTGGATGATTACTATATCGCTGAAGGATCGCATCTCAGGCTGTTCGACAAGCTTGGCGCGCATCTCATCGATCACGAGGGTGCATCGGGCGTGCACTTCGCGGTGTGGGCGCCCAATGCCAAGCGCGTCTCCGTGGTCGGCGACTTCAACGAATGGGATGGCCGCAGGCACCCGATGCGCGACCGGCGCGACACCGGCATCTGGGAATTGTTCATTCCCGATATCGGTGCCGGCCGGCCCTACAAATACGAGATCATCGGCCCCGACGGCGTGCGGCTGCCGCTCAAGGCCGACCCGTTTGCCTTCAGGTCCGAACTGCGCCCGGCCACCGCTTCGGTGGTAGCGCTTCCGCCGGCGCATGAATGGGGCGACGAGGCGCACCGCAATTTCTGGCGCAACGCCGACCACAGGCGGGAGGCGGTGTCGATCTACGAGGTTCACGCCGGCTCCTGGCAGCTCAACGACGATGGCAGCTTCCTGTCGTGGGATGAGCTCGCCACGAGACTGATCCCCTATGTCGTCGAGACGGGTTTCACCCATATCGAATTCATGCCGATCTCCGAACATCCCTACGATCCGTCCTGGGGCTACCAGACGACCGGTCTCTACGCACCGTCGGCTCGCTTCGGCGATCCGGACGGGTTCGCCCGTTTCGTCGACGGCGCCCACCGCGCCGGCATCGGCGTCATCCTCGACTGGGTGCCGGCGCATTTCCCGGTGGACGAGCATGGTCTGGCAAAGTTCGACGGCACCGCGCTCTATGAGCATGCCGACCCGCGCAAGGGCTTCCATCCCGACTGGAATACCGCGATCTACAATTTCGGCCGGCGCGAGGTCGTCTCCTTCCTCGTCAACAATGCGCTGTTCTGGGCCGAGAAATACCATGTCGACGGCTTGCGGGTCGATGCGGTCGCCTCGATGCTCTACCTCGATTATTCGCGCAAGGCCGGCGAATGGATTCCCAACGACAAGGGCGGGCGGGAGAACCTCGAAGCGGTCAGCTTCCTGCAACGGATGAACAAGGAGGTCTATGGCCACCATCCTGGCGTGATGACGATTGCCGAGGAATCGACCTCCTGGCCGAAGGTCTCGCAGCCGGTGCATGAAGGCGGGCTGGGCTTCGGCTTCAAGTGGAACATGGGCTTCATGCACGACACGCTGGAGTATTTCTCCAAGGAGCCGATCTTCCGCAAGCATCACCACAACGACATCACCTTCGGCCTGGTCTACGCCTTCTCCGAGAATTTCGTGCTGCCGCTCTCCCATGACGAAGTCGTGCATGGCAAGGGTACGCTGCTTGGCAAGATGGCCGGCGACGACTGGCAGAAATTCGCGACGTTGCGTGCCTACTACGCCTTCATGTGGGGCTATCCCGGCAAGAAGCTGTTGTTCATGGGACAGGAGTTCGCCCAGCGCCGCGAGTGGAGCGAGGCGCGCGCGCTGGACTGGAACCTGCTCGATTTCCGGCTGCATCGCGGCGTCTGGCAGACGGTGCGCGATCTCAACTATCTCTACCGCTCGCGCCCGGCCCTGCATGCGCGCGACTGCGAGCCGGAGGGCTTTTCCTGGCTGATCGTCGACGACAGCGCGAACTCGGTGTTTGCCTGGCTGCGCAGCGCGCCGGGCGACAATCCGATTGCCGTCATCTCCAACTTCACGCCGGTGCCGCGCGACAATTATCGCGTGCCGCTGCCGCAGGCCGGCAAATGGCGCGAGATCATCAACACCGACGCTGCCGATTATGGCGGTTCCGGCAAGGGCAATGGCGGCCTCGTCGAGGCGCGGGCGGGGGGAGGAAGCATATCGGCAACGATGCTTTTGCCTCCGCTGTCGACGATCATGCTCGAATTTGCTCCGGACTGAGTTATTTCCGGACTGGGTAAATTGGGAGGGTAAAAATGGCAGAGATAAAACGGACCCAGCCGCTGGCACGCGATGCCATGGCCTATGTGCTGGCCGGCGGACGCGGCAGCCGCCTCAAGGAGCTGACTGACCGGCGCGCCAAGCCGGCGGTCTATTTCGGCGGCAAGACGCGCATCATCGATTTCGCTCTCTCCAATGCGCTCAACTCAGGCATCCGTCGCCTCGGCGTCGCCACCCAGTACAAGGCGCATTCGCTGATCCGTCACTTGCAGCGCGGCTGGAACTTCCTGCGCCCCGAGCGCAACGAGAGCTTCGACATCCTGCCAGCGAGCCAGCGCGTATCGGAAACGCAATGGTATGAAGGCACCGCGGATGCCGTCTACCAGAACATCGACATCATCGAGGCCTACGGCCCCGAATACATGGTCATCCTTGCCGGCGACCACATCTACAAGATGGACTACGAGCTGATGCTTCGCCAGCATGTCGACGCCGGCGCCGACGTCACCGTCGGCTGCCTGGAAGTGCCGCGCATGGAGGCCACCGGCTTCGGCGTCATGCATGTCGATGCCAAGGACAACATCATTGCCTTCGTCGAAAAGCCTGCCGACCCGCCCGGCATTCCCGACAAACCGGAGTTTGCGCTGGCCTCGATGGGCATCTATGTCTTCAAGACAAAGTTCCTGATGGACCAGTTGCGCCGCGATGCGGCAGAACCCGGCTCAAGCCGCGACTTCGGCAAGGACATCATCCCCTACATCGTCGAGCACGGAAAAGCGATTGCCCATCGCTTCGCCAAATCCTGCGTGCGCTCGACCGCCGAGAACGAGGCTTATTGGCGCGACGTCGGAACCGTCGACGCCTATTGGGAGGCCAATATCGACCTTACCGACATCACGCCGGAACTCGACCTCTACGACCGCGACTGGCCGATCTGGACCTATGCCGAGCTGAAGCCGCCGGCAAAGTTCGTGCATGACGAGGATGGCCGCCGCGGCTCCGCGGTGTCCTCGCTGGTCTCGGGCGACTGCATCGTCTCCGGAGCTTCGCTGAAAAGAAGCCTGATCTTCACCGGCGCGCGGATCAATTCCTATTCGACGCTGGAAGAAGTCGTCATGCTGCCCGACTGTCATGTCGGCCGGAACGCAAAGTTGAAGCGCGTGGTCATCGACCATGGCGTAAGGATACCGGAGGGCCTCGTCGTCGGCGAGGATCCGGTTCTCGACGCCAAGCGTTTCCGTGTTTCCGAAAAGGGCATCTGCCTCGTCACGCAGGATATGGTCGACAGGCTGGGGTTGTAGTCGCATGCAGGTTCTGTCGGTCACGCCCGAAATATTCCCCCTGATCAAGACAGGCGGGCTTGCCGACGTGACCGGCGCCTTGCCGGTCGCGCTTGCCGGCAAGGGCGTGACCATGCGCACGCTTATCCCCGGCTATCCCCAGGTGATGGATGCCTTCAAGAAAAAGAAGGCCGTTCACCAATATCCGCTGCTGCAGGGTGGCAAGGCTTCGGTGCATGCCGTCGAAATCGCCGGGCTCAACCTTTTCGTGCTCGACGCGCCGCATCTGTTCGATCGCCCCGGCGGCCCCTACGGCAACGCGACCGGCGCCGACTGGCTGGACAATTGGCGGCGCTTCGCGGCGCTGAGCCAGGTCGGCGGCGACATCGCCGGCGGCGCTATCTCAGGCTACCGGCCCGACATCGTCCATGCCCATGACTGGCAGTCGGCAATGACGCTGGCCTATATGCGCTACGGCAAGGCGGTCGGCACGCCGTCGATGATCACTGTCCATAACCTTGCCTTCCAGGGCCAGTTCGGCGCCGGCATCTTTGGCGAGCTTGGCCTGCCGGCGGTGGCCATGGCGCTCGACGGCGTCGAGTATTATGGCGGTGTCGGCTTCCTCAAGGCCGGCCTGCAGGCTGCCTGGGCGATCACCACGGTCAGCCCGACCTATGCGCAGGAGATCCGCTTGCCGGAGTTCGGCATGGGCCTCGACGGCCTGATTAATATGCGCTCCACCGATCTCTACGGCATCGTCAACGGTATCGACACCGACATCTGGAACCCGGAAACCGACAAGCATCTGGTTTCCACCTACACAGCCAGGACATTGAAGGCGCGAACGCCCAACAGGGCCGCTGTCGAGGACCGTTTCAGCCTTGACCGCGACGACAGCCCGATCGTTTGCGTCATCAGCCGGCTGACCTGGCAGAAGGGCATGGACATATTGGCGGCCGTCGTCGACGGCATTGTCGCGGCGGGGGCGCGCCTTGCCATCCTCGGATCCGGCGATGCCGGCCTCGAGGGCGCGCTGCTGGCCGCGGCAGCTCGTCATCGCGGTCGTGTCGGCGTCGTTGTCGGCTGGGACGAAGGGCTGTCCCACACCATGCAGGGCGGCTGCGACGCCATTGTCATCCCGTCGCGCTTCGAACCATGCGGGCTGACGCAGCTCTACGGCCTGCGCTACGGCTGCGTGCCGATCGTCGCCCGTACCGGCGGCCTGGCGGATACCGTCATCGACGCCAACGAGGCCGCCGTCTCGGCTGGCGTTGCGACCGGATTCCAGTTCGCACCCAACAATGGCGGTGCACTGCTGCACGCCATGCACCGCCTCGTTGAGGCGCGTGCCAACCCGACCGTCTGGACCTCGATGCAACAACAAGGCATGAAGGCCGATGTGTCGTGGGACAAGAGCGCCGAAAAATACGTTGAACTCTACCGCTTGCTGCTTTCGAAAAGGGCTGCCTGACGCATGATACGAACCGTAGCCACCAAACCCTATCCCGACCAGAAGCCCGGCACGTCCGGGCTGCGCAAGAAGGTGCCGGTGTTCCAGCAGGAGCACTATGCCGAGAACTTCATCCAGTCGATCTTCGACGCTCTCGACGGTTTCAAGGGCAAGACCCTGGTGATCGGCGGCGACGGCCGCTTCTACAACCGCGAGGTCATTCAGAAGGCCATCGCCATGGCGGCGGCCAACGGGTTCGGCAAGGTGATGGTTGGGCAGGGCGGGATATTGTCCACCCCGGCGGCTTCGCACGTCATCCGCAAATACAAGACCTTCGGCGGCATCATCCTGTCGGCCAGCCACAATCCAGGCGGCCCGCATGAGGATTTCGGCATCAAGTACAATGCCGGCAATGGCGGCCCGGCGCCGGAAAAGCTGACCGACGCGATCTTCGAAAAGACCAAGGCGATCGCGAGCTTCAAGATCGCCGATATCGAACCGATCGACATCGACAAAATCGGCACCGTCGAAGCAGGCGGCATGACGGTCGAGATCATCGATCCGGTCACCGACTATGCCGAGCTGATGGAAAGCCTGTTCGATTTCGACGCCATTCGCGCCAATTTCAAATATGGCTTCCGCATGCGCTTCGACGCCATGCATGCGGTCACCGGACCCTATGCCAAGGAGATCCTCGAGCGGCGGCTTGGCGCGCCCAACGGCACCTGCCGCAACTTCAAGCCGCTGCCGGATTTCGGCGGCCATCACCCCGATCCCAATCTGGTCCATGCCAAGCATCTCTATGACGAGATGATGGGACCGGACGCGCCGGACTTCGGCGCCGCTTCCGATGGCGACGGCGACCGAAATCTGATTATCGGCAAGGGCATCTTCGTCACCCCGTCGGATTCGGTGGCGATGCTTGCCGCCAACGCTCATCTGGCGCCCGGCTACAAGGATGGCCTCAAAGGCATAGCCCGCTCGATGCCGACCAGCGGTGCTGCCGACCGCGTCGCCGAAAAGCTCGGCATCGGCATCTACGAGACGCCGACCGGCTGGAAATTCTTTGGCAATCTGCTCGATGCCGACATGGCGACGATCTGCGGCGAGGAAAGTGCCGGCACCGGCTCCAACCATGTCCGCGAAAAGGACGGCCTGTGGGCCGTGTTGTTGTGGCTCAACATCCTGGCGGTGCGCGGCGAAAGCGCCAGAGAGATCGTCACCGAGCACTGGGCGACCTACGGCCGCAACTACTATTCGCGCCACGACTATGAAGAGGTCGAGATCGAGCGTGCCAACGCTCTGGTGGACGAACTGCGCGCCAAGCTTGGCTCGCTGCCGGGCACCAGCGTGCGCGGCATGACAATCGCCAGCGCAGACGACTTCGCCTACCATGACCCGGTCGATGGTTCGGTAAGCAAGAACCAGGGCATCAGGGTGCTCTTCGAAGGCGGATCGCGCGTCGTCTTCCGTCTTTCCGGCACCGGCACCTCAGGCGCGACGCTCCGCGTCTATATCGAGCGCTACGAGCCGGACAAGTCGAGGCACGATCTCGACACGCAAGTCGCACTCGCCGATCTGATTGCGGCAGCCGACGATATTGCCGGCATCAAGAGCCACACCGGCCGCAACAAGCCGAGCGTCATTACTTGAGGCTGGCGCGGCGCGCCTTTCCTTCTCGCCTTGTGGGAGAAGGTGGTTCGGCGCGCAGCGCCGAGACGGATGAGGGGTGTTGGACGGAGTGCTGTGGGTGCCAAGCTGGAGCCCCCCTCATCCGTCGCCTTCGGCGACACCTTCTCCCACAAGGGGAGAAGGGGAAGCCAACCTGCCAACGCCTATGCAGCTGTGAGTGCGCATGAGCCAGCTCGGCGCAACCATCACCAAAGACGGCATTCGCTTTGCCGTATGGTCGTCGTCGGCTCGGCGCATCTGGGTCTCGATCTTCGACGATCAAGGAAGCCGCGAACTCGACCGGCTGGAACTCCGGCCGGAAGGCGACGGCGTTCATGCGCTTTTTGTCGCCGGCCTTGCCGCCGGCACGCGATATGGCTTGCGCGCCGATGGCGACTACGCGCCCGAGCGCGGCTTCTGGTTCGACCCCGACAAGCTGCTCGTCGATCCCTACGCCCTGGAGATCGACAGGCCTTATGCCTATGACGGCAGGCTCGCCGCGCGTCGGGGCGAGGGCGCCGACACCGCCTCGCTGATGCCGAAGGCGATTGCCGGCGCTTCAGCGAAACCGCTGCCTGCTCCGCCGCCGCTCTTCCAGCCCGGCGGCCTGATCTATGAAGTGCCGGTGCGCGCCTTCACCATGCTGCATCCGGACGTCCCCGAGAAACAGCGCGGCACGATTGCAGCGCTCGCCCATCCGGTGATTGTCGAGCACCTGAAAAGGCTTGGCGTCTCCGCCGTCGAACTCATGCCGGTGACGGCCTCGATCGACGAGCGGCATTTGCCGCCGCTCGGGCTGCGCAACGCCTGGGGCTACAATCCCGTCACCTTCATGGCGCTCGACCCGCGTCTTGCGCCGGACGGTCTGGCGGAGTTGCGGCAGACGGTCGCCACGCTGCGCGACGCCGGCATCGGCACCATTCTCGACCTCGTCTTCAATCATACCGGCGAAAGCGACAGGCTGGGGCCGACGCTGTCGCTGCGCGGGCTCGACAATCAAGCCTATTACCGGCATGCACCGGACGGCAGGCTGGCCAACGATACCGGTACCGGCAACACGGTTGCTTGCGACCATCCGGTTGTCCAGGCAATGATCCTCGACACGCTTCGCCATTTTGTCAGCCATGCCGGCGTCGACGGCTTCCGTTTCGATCTGGCGCCCATTCTGGGCCGTGTCGAAGGGATTTTCGATGCCGATGCACCGTTGCTTAGGGCTATCCGGGACGATCCGGCTCTTGGCGACCGGGTGCTGATCGCCGAGCCCTGGGATATCGGGTCGGACGGCTACCAACTCGGCAATTTCCCGCCGCCCTTCCTCGAATGGAACGACAAATATCGCGACGATGTCAGACGTTTCTGGCGCAGCGATGCAGGTATGGTCGGCGGTCTGGCGACAAGGCTGGCCGGCTCGTCGGACGTATTCGGCAGGGTAGGGCAGCGCACCAGCCGCTCCGTCAATTTCATCGCCGCGCATGACGGCATGACGCTGGCCGACATCGTCGCCTTCGAGCACAAGCACAATGAGGCCAATGGCGAAGACAATCGCGACGGCCACAGCGAGAACCTGTCCTGGAACAATGGTGTCGAAGGAGACACTGGCGACGAGGCTGTCGCCAAGGCGCGCTTCGACGATCAATGCGCATTGCTGGCAACGCTCTTTGCCTCGCGCGGCACCATCATGCTGACGGCGGGCGACGAATTCGACCGCACGCAGAAGGGCAACAACAATGCCTATGCGCAGGACAACGCGATCACCTGGCTCGACTGGGCGGGACGCGACCGGGTGCTGGAAGGATACGCGGTGCTGCTCGCCGCGCTGCGCCGCGCCGTGCCGACGCTCTCGGACACACATTTTCTGACCGGCAAGGCGGCAGAGGCGGCGGACATTCCCGACGTTGCCTGGCTGACCGAGACCGGAGCGCCGCTTGGCGAAGCGGACTGGAACGATCCGTCGCGACATCGGCTGGTCATGCTGCTCGGCGATGACGGCGGCGGTCGCCTTGCGGTCATGGTCAACGGCGACCGCCGCCAATGTGTCTTCACCTTGCCCGCGCGGGAAGGTTTTCAGTGGCGCCCGGCGATTGAGGCGACGGCGGTCGACCTTGCGCGGCCGCTGCTCGGCCGCAGTGTGAATTTCATGATTGAGCGCAGGGTCGCCGCGGCCCGGGCGGGGAAGGGTGCGTGATGACCGATGGGAAGACCGAGTGGTGGCGCGGCAGCGTCATCTACCAGATCTATCCGCGCTCCTTCCAGGACACGACTGGTGACGGCGGCGGCGATCTCAAGGGCATCACGTCGAGGCTTGCTCACGTCGCTTCGCTTGGCGTCGACGCCGTCTGGCTGTCGCCTTTCTTCAAGTCGCCAATGGCCGACATGGGCTACGACGTGTCGGATTACTGCGCGGTCGATCCGATGTTCGGCGGCATCGAGGATTTCGATGCGCTGGTTGCCGAAGCCCACCGGCTCGGCCTGAAGATCATCATCGACCAGGTGCTGTCGCATTCCTCCGACAAGCACGATTGGTTCGTCGAAAGCCGCGCCAGCCGCGACAATCCCAAGGCCGACTGGTATGTCTGGGCCGACACGAAGCCCGACGGCAACGCGCCCAACAACTGGCTGTCGGTGTTCGGCGGTCCGGCCTGGGAGTGGGACTCGATCCGCCGGCAATACTACATGCACAATTTCCTGGCCTCGCAGCCGGACCTGAATTTCCACAATTCCGAGGTCCAGGATGCACTTCTGGACACGGTGCGGTTCTGGCTGGAACGAGGCGTCGACGGCTTCCGGCTGGATACGGTCAACTACTATGTCCATGACCGCTGGCTGCGCAGCAATCCGCCCTTGGCGTCAAGTGTCGCCGGCACCAACGCTGAAACCAACACCTATCTCTATCAGGAGCATCTGTTCGACAAGACGCAGCCGGAAAACCTGGCTTTCCTCAGGCGCTTCCGCGCGTTGCTCGACGAGTATGGAGACCGCGCCGCCGTCGGCGAGGTCGGTGACGAAACCCGCTCGCTGCAAACGCTCGCCGCCTATACCTCCGGCGGCGACAAGCTCAACATGTGCTACACTTTCGACCTGCTCGGGCCACAATTCTCGGCCGCGCATGTGCGCGGCTGCGTCGAGGCGTTCGAGGCCGCCGTCGCTGACGGCTGGGTCTGCTGGGCGTTTTCCAACCACGATGTCGTGCGCCATGTCAGCCGCTGGACAAGGCCCGGGGGCGATGCCGACAGCGTAGCGAAATTCTCGATCGCGCTGCTGTCCTGCCTGCGCGGATCGATCTGTCTCTACCAGGGTGAGGAACTCGGACTGGAAGAGGCTGAACTGGCCTTCGAGGATTTGCGCGATCCGGTCGGCATCCGCTTCTGGCCGGGGGTCAAGGGCAGGGATGGCTGCCGCACGCCGATGGTCTGGGAGGCGGAGGCCGAGAATGCCGGCTTCTCGACGGCCAGGCCCTGGCTGCCGGTGCCGCAGGTGCATCGCGCTCGCGCGGTCGATGCGCAGAACGGTAGGGATCACTCGGTGCTGTCGGCCTACCGCGCGATACTTGCCTTGCGCAAGCGCCATCCGGCCCTGATCAGCGGTTCGATCCGCTTTCTCGATGCCGCAGGCGACGTACTCGCCTTTATTCGCGAGCGTGATGGCGAGAGGCTGATCTGTGTCTTCAATTTCGCCGACGAGCCGGTGGATTGGGAACTGCCGTCCGACCTTGGGGGTGTCGAGATAGTCGCTCTTGACACTGACGCCGCCGGCGTTTTCGAAGACACCACACTGGCGCTACCGCCTTTGGGCCGCTTCATCGGGCGGATCGACTAAAGGCCGGATCAGAGCATTTTGCAGCCAGGTGGAATCACCTAGCGTAGCACAAATGCGGCTAAACAAACAGAACCTGGTTCGCATCCCGCTCTATTGGACGAGCACGGAACGCCCGCAAGTCGCGCCGACGACCCGGACATCAGCCTCACCGACATGCACGCCGACTGCCGCAAGCACATTGTAGACCAGTTCGTCGACTGGTGCCGTCACGCCTTTCAACAACGTCACCACCGCCGGTTTCACCGTTCCGAGCAGCGCCGTCACGTCGAGCCCGAGACCCAGCGCGCTGATCGAGAGCGACAGATTGTTGACGAGCGACGTCGTGAGAGATTGCGTCAGGTTCTTCGTGGAGACGGTCTTGATCGTCTTGTTGGCGATTTCGGTGCTGTTGAAGGTCAATGTCGTTGGATCGTTGTTGGTGATCTCGAGCGCCGAGGAACCGTTCACACCGAGCAGATCGAGCGTAATCAGCAGAAGCTTGATGCTTATCTTTGCAATCTGGGCATCGGAGAACGACTGTGGGTTGCCGAAATCGGCGAAGGCAGTTGGGCTGTTGTCGGCGTCGCTGGTGGCGAGATGCAGCGAGGCGACGCCCGGTTTTGCGGCAATGGAAACCATCAGGCTGTCGGGACGCCCGGTCGGACAACTGATGTCGGTCAGTTTGGCCTCGGCATAGGCGACTTCCACATGCAGGGGCAGATTGACCGACAGGAGACTGATGCCGCCGCCGAGGTTGGAATTGCCGATGCCAACGGAGGCCAGCAACTTGACCCGCGTCTGCGCGGTGCGCACCACGGCGCCTTTCTCGCCGATCGTCAGCCACGGCGAGAATTGCATGGGTTCGCCGATGGCGATGGCAAGGGTGGTGGAGGTAAGTCCGGGGATGGTGGCTCCGAGATTGACCTGAACCTGGTTCGAGCCGTTGGCCAGCGCCGCGGCGGCGCTCAGCATTCCCATGGCGCTTGCATCGACCGAAAGGCCGGCCGGCTTTTGCCCGAGACCCAACTGACCGACTGAGCCGAGATCAACGAGATGGTTGAGGGGGATCTTGACGGTGCTGGTGGCCTTCGACGCGATCGTCTGCAAGGCGAACTTGCTGGTGCCGCCAAGCCCCGGAACATTGGCCATGGCGGTGGCGATCTGGCCCACAGTCGCTTTCGACGCCAATACGTCGGAATAGCTGACACCTGTCAGGTTCAACTGCACCGCCAGGGCGTCGACAAACGACAGCACATTGACGTCGGCCGAGATCAGCGCGTTGTAGTCCATCACGCTGAGCGAAATGTTGCCGCCCAGGAGTCCACTGAGAAGTGCGTTCAGGATGCCGCCATTGACGCTGAGAAGCCGGGACCCGATCGAGAACATGGCCTGCGGCGTCAAGCTGGCAATGGCCTCGGTGCCGATGACCGGGGTCGGAATAAGCGAACTCGCGAAGTAGCGGGCTGGAACCTTGTTGAGAACGACGCGGACCGCGTTGTAGGGCGTCTTGCCGGCCTCGAAACGTTGTCCAACGCTGAGCGACGATGCCGCCGAATATCGGCCGGGGGTGACCGATACGATGGTCTTTCCGAGAGTAGGAACGACAGTCTGGCCCGCTTTCTTGACAATTATACCCGGCATGCCGTTGTCGCTGAGAGTGGTCACCACCGCAGCCTCGAGATTGTCCATGTTCGAGGCAGCCGTGATTGCCGCCAGGTCGGTCATTGCCTGGGCTTCGCGGCGCTCCACATAGATCGAGCCTTCGTCGACGGCGAAAGCCGCCAGCGCCAGCGCCACCGGCGCGCTTAGCGCCGTCATGACTGCGAAGTTCCCTCTGCGATCGCCGAGCATCGATCGCAGGGTCACGCCGATTCTTCGATGCAAGGACTTCGACATTCAGATGCCTCCGATCCTTATTGTCGACTTGCGTGAAATCGTGGTTCCCGGCATCGGCAGGGCAGGCAACAGGTTCCAGATCGGCAGGTTGCGCGCATCGTATTGGATGGACACGACGAACTGGTTTCCATCCGCGGTGCTGTCCTTGGCCTGGTAGGTCAGCTTGGCGGAATCGACGAACGGATATCCGCCGGCATTGTTGGCGACGAAACTGGCAACCAGCGTCTGACGCTCGGTTTCGTTAAGGCCGGCAATCGCGGTGCGGGCGGCGTCCGCCGCGATTTGCTGGACGGAGTGGCTTGCGCCGAAATAAATCCCATATGCAACCATTCCGAGCAAAAGCAGGATAAAAATTGGCGAAAGCAACGCAAATTCGACCGCCGTGGTCCCGGATCGTTCTCCAAGTTGAAGTAGTTTTTCACTAGATACCCGTATATTTAGCTTAATTTTGAATTTTTTTTTATTATAAATCTTATCCATTTCCTTCGCCCATAAGGATGTGAGAGAAGCGCGCAGACGCCTGTTAGAAATGTGACCCATGGTTGCTTAAAGACGCATTAAGGTTTTGGCGGACTGCAAACAAATAGGGGCCTTGCCCGAAGCGAGGGCTTCGCTGTGAGAAGAACAGGTGCGGGGCTCATGGTTTTCGGTCGGCGTTTGGCCGCCGCCCGCAGGCCTTACTTTGGGTGACCCCGAGAGTCTGTTGAAATAAAAAATCTCCGCGTTACTGTCTGGGCACCAAGCCTCCGGAAAGGGAACCGGCGGCGCGCTCAAAGAGGCCATCGATCGGTTTCAGGGCGACCACACTCAAGAGGCGTGACTGCGAGGCCGCCTCCACAGGGAGAACTCCATGCTGAAAAATATGCTGAAGGCGACGGTATTCGCCACAACCATGGCCTTGGCCGCCGGCACGTTCTACACGCCGGCTTTCGCCGAGACCGTCTATAACAGAGGCAGCGCCGCCGAAGCGGAGACGGTCGATCCGCACAAGACCTCGACCGTCTACGAAGCCGATATCATACGCGACCTGTTCCAGGGACTGGTCATGCACGATCAGAAGACGAACCTCATTCCGGGCGCCGCCGAAAGCTGGACCGTATCCGACGACGGCACCGTCTACACCTTCAAGCTGCGCAAGGACGGCTTGTGGTCGGATGGCAGCCCTGTGACTGCGGACGACTTCGTCTACTCCTTCCGTCGGCTGGAGGATCCGGCGACCGCCGCCGAATACGCTTCCATGCTCTATCCCGTGAAGAACGCGGAGGAAGTCAACACCAAGAAAGGCAAGCCCGAGGATATGGGCGTCAAGGCAATCGATGCCAACACGCTGGAAGTGACGCTGAAGGCGCCGACGCCATACTTCCTGGAGATGCTGACCCATCAGGCAACCTATCCGGTCAACAAGGCCTCGATCGAAAAGCTCGGCGCCGACTGGATCAAGGCGGGCAATCTCGTTTCGAACGGCGCCTATACGCTGGCCGAGTGGATTCCCAACGACCACATGAAGCTGGTCAAGAATCCGAAATTCTGGGACGCCGCGAGCGTCAAGATGGACGTCGTGAACTATATCCCGACCGAAGACCGCTCATCGGCGATGAAGCGCTTCGAGGCAGGCGAACTCGATAGCTACGGCGACTTGCCGACCGAACAGCTCGCGGACCTCAAGACCAAGTTCGGCGATCAGGTCCGCGTCGGACCGTATCTCGGCACCTACTACTATGCGATCAAGACCGACAAGGCGCCGTGGGATAATGTCGAGCTGCGCAACGCGATCTCGATGGCGATCGACCGCGACTTCCTGGCGGAGAAAGTCTGGCAGAACTCGATGCTGCCTGGCTATTCGATGGTGCCTCCGGGCATCGAGGGCTACACACCGGCAATGGCCAAGTACGCCGACATGCCGCAGATCGACCGCGAGGACGAAGCCAAGAAAATCCTCGAGAAACTCGGCTATACGCCCGAGCATCCGCTGAAGATGGAGATCCGCTACAACACCTCGGAGAACCACAAGAACACCGCGGTCGCCATCCAGGAGCAGTTGAAGCCGCTTGGCGTCGAGGTCACGCTGCTCAACACCGACACCAAGACCCACTATTCCTTCCTTGAGCAGAAGGGCAACTACGACGTGGCGCGTGCCGCCTGGATCGCCGACTACAAGGATCCCGAGACCTTCCTCGGCATCACTCGCAAGGCCAGCGGCAATAACTATTCGAACTATGTCAGCCCGGCATATGAAGCGGCCATGGACAAGGCCGCGGCTGCCGGTGGCAAGCCAGAAGAGCGCATGAAGGACCTCACTGCGGCCGAGCGCATCCTTGTCGATGACGTCGGCAACATTCCGCTTCTCTACTACAGCTTCCACGATATCGTTTCCTCGAAGCTGCATGGCTTCGATGACAATGTGATGGACATCCATCCGTCCCGCTTCGTCTCCAAGGACTAAAATCATCCTTGACTGGACCGCCGCGCCTTATCTGGGCGCGGCGGCTGGTCGGTCATCGCATCGGTCCGAAAGTCGTGCTCGATTTTCGGCAAGCCCGGTGCGAAGATTTGGCGCTGGAGCATGGCAATGCGTTCGTATGAACGCATGTCGCTCTGGCCGAAGCGGGGCGCCGATGCTGCGTTATATATTCCGGCGGCTTCTGACCGCCATTCCGACGCTATTCGTCATCGTGACCATGGCGTTCTTCCTGATACGAGTCGCACCGGGCGGCCCGTTTAATCAGGAGCGGGGCCTGAGCCCCGAAATCAAAGCAAATCTGGAAGCCCAGTTCGGCCTCAGCGATCCGCTCTGGCTGCAATATGTCCATTATCTCGGCAACCTTCTGCGCGGCAATTTCGGTCCGAGCTACAACATGCCGGATTTCACCGTCACTGAACTGTTTGCCAAGGGCCTGCCCATATCGGTTCAACTCGGCGCCTCGGCGCTGCTGCTCGCCTTGCTGGTCGGCAGCATGCTCGGCACTGTTGCCGCGCTCAACCAGAACAAGCTTGGCGACTATACGGTGATCGCGCTGGCGACCGCCGGCAGCACCATTCCAACTTTCGTCATCGCGCCCGTGATCCAGCTCCTGTTCGGGCTGACCTGGAAGCTGCTGCCGATCGGTGGCTGGGGCGACGGCGCCTTCATCAACAAGGTCGGCCCGGTACTGACGCTTGCCTTGCCGCAGATCGCCATCGTCGCCCGCCTGATGCGCGGCTCCATGATCGAATCGCTGCGGTCCCATCATATCCGCACGGCCCGCGCGCTCGGCCTCTCCGACTGGTCGGTGGTGATCAAGCACGCGTTGCGCGGCGCCATACTGCCGATCGTCTCTTTCACCGGCCCCGCAGCCGCGGCACTGTTGACCGGCTCGGTCATCGTCGAGACGATCTTCTCCATTCCGGGCGTCGGCCGCTATTTCGTCGATGCCGCGCTCAACCGCGACTACACGCTGGTCATGGGAACGGTGGTGGTGATCGCTCTCTTCACCATCGTCTTCAACCTGATCGTCGACGTTATGTATGCGGTCGTCGATCCAAGGGTGCGCTATGACTGATATCGCAGCGGTCGCTCCGGCCGTCGTCGGCCGCTCGCTCTGGGGCGACGCATGGGCGCGCCTCAAGGCCAATCGCGCCGCCATGTTCAGCCTCTACTATCTTGCGTTCATCGCGGCCATCAGCGTCTTCGGCCCCTGGTTCGTGCCGCATCAGTACACCACCATCTACGCCGACTATGTGCGCACGCCGCCGAGCTTCAGTGCCTATCCAAAGGCCGACATGATCGAGACGGCGCTCACGGACGCGATCAAGCGCATGCGCGTCGACATCAAGGAGTGGAAGCAGGACGGCAGCCGCGTCGTCGTCACCGTTATGTCGACCAAGCCGATCGACGACCGCAACATCCGCTATCTCGACCGCTCCGATGCCTTCGACGACACCAAGATCGAGAGCAAGTCGTCCAGCGGTCTCGAAGTGACGATGAGCGCTTCGATCAAACAGCAGTATTTCCTGTTCGGTACGGACAACACCGGCCGCGATCTGCTCTCGCGTACGCTGATGGCCGGGCGTATCTCGCTGGCCATCGGCTTGCTCGCCGGCGTCGTGGCGGTTGTCATAGGCGTCGTGTATGGCGCTGCGGCGGGCTTTGCGGGCGGCAGGGTCGACGAGGTGATGATGCGCATCGTCGACGTGCTCTATTCGCTGCCCTTCATCTTCTTCGTCATCATGCTGGTGGTGTTCTTTGGCAGGAACTTCGTGCTGATGTTTTTGGCCGTCGGTGCGGTGCTGTGGCTCGACATGGCTCGCATCGTGCGTGGCCAGGCGCTCTCGATCCGGCGCCAGGAATATGTCCAGGCGGCCGAAGCCCTGGGCGTCGGCCAGCGCGGCATCCTGATCCGCCACGTCATACCCAACCTGCTCGGGCCGGTAGTGATCTACATGACGCTGCTGGTGCCTCAGGTCATCATCCTGGAAAGCTTCCTGTCCTTCCTCGGGCTCGGCATTCAGGAGCCGATGACCAGCTGGGGTGTGCTGATCTCGGTCGGCGCCAAGAACATCGGCAGCGCCAACTGGTTGCTTCTATTCCCGGCCTTCTTCCTTGTCTCGACGCTGTTCGCGCTGAACTTCGTCGGCGACGGCCTGCGCGACGCGCTCGACCCAAAGGACCGCTGAGATGGCTGCTTCCGAAACGATCCTCAGCGTCAAGGACCTTCGCGTCCGCTTCCGCACGCTCGACGGCGCGGTCGAGGCTGTCAAGGGTATCAACATCCACGTCAAGTCAGGCGAAACCGTTGCCGTGGTCGGCGAATCCGGTTCAGGCAAGAGCCAGACGATGATGGCGGCGATGAGCCTGCTGGCCTCGAACGGCGAGGCTTCAGGCTCTGTCGACTATCGCGGCCGCAACCTTTTGACCCTGAGCAAAGCCGAATTGAACAAGGTCCGCGGCCGCAAGATCAGCATGATCTTCCAGGAGCCGATGACTTCGCTCGATCCGCTCTATTCGATCGGCAATCAGCTAATCGAGCCGATCCGCCGGCACCGCGGGCTGAATGCGGCCGAGGCGCGCGAAGAGGCGCTCAAGCTGTTGCGGCTGGTCCATATTCCCGATCCCGAGCGGCGGATGAAATCTTACCCGCACGAAATGTCGGGCGGCCAGCGCCAGCGCGTCATGATCGCCATGGCCTTGGCCAACGACCCGGATATCCTGATCGCTGACGAGCCGACGACGGCGCTGGATGTGACGATCCAGGCGCAGATTCTGATGCTTCTGGCCGAACTGCAGCGCAAGCTCGGCATGGCGATCGTCTTCATCACTCATGATCTCGGCATCGTCCGCCGTTTTGCCGACCGGGTCTATGTCATGCGTTACGGCGAGGTCGTCGAGGAGGGCGAGGCCGAAGCGATCTTCGCCAATCCTCAGCACGCCTATACCAAGATGCTGCTGGCCGCCGAGCCGACCGGCACCAAGGCGCCGCCGCCGCCAAACGCGCCTGTCCTGCTCGAAGGCAGGAATGTCGAAGTGACCTTCAAGATCGGCGGCGGATTCCTTGCCGGAGAGCCGCTGCTGCTGCGCGCGGTCGACCGCATTTCGATCCGGCTGAAGCGGAACCAGACCATCGGCATCGTCGGCGAATCCGGTTCGGGAAAATCGACGCTCGGCCGGGCCTTGCTGCGGCTCCTGCCGAGCGACGGCGTGATCCGCCTCGGAGACCGCGACATTTCCAGCGCCGACCGCCAGGCTATGCGGCCGCTGCGGCGCGAATTGCAGCTCGTCTTCCAGGATCCGTTCGGCTCATTGTCGCCGCGCATGACCGTGGGCCAGGTCATCACCGAAGGGCTTCTAGTGCACGAGCCGGCACTGTCGGGCAAGCAGCGCGATCAGCGTGCGGTCGAGGCCTTGCGCGAGGTCGGGCTCGATCCGAATGCGCGCAATCGCTATCCGCACGAATTCTCCGGCGGCCAGCGCCAGCGCATCGCCATCGCGCGTGCCATGATCCTCAAGCCCAAGGTGGTGGTGCTGGACGAGCCGACGTCGGCGCTCGACCGCTCGGTGCAGAAGCAGATCGTCGAGCTGCTGCGCAAGCTGCAGGCCGACCACGAATTGTCCTATCTCTTCATCAGCCACGATCTCGCCGTCGTGCGCGCCATGGCCGACTACATTATCGTCATGAAACAGGGCAAGATCGTCGAGGAAGGGCCAACCGAGGCGATCTTCAGCGATCCGCAGGCCGCCTACACGCAGACGCTGATGGCTGCGGCCATCGACGTCACGCGCTTTCGCCTGAGCGCGTAGCGCTGCCCTGAGCGCTGCGGCAAAGGATTGATTCATTTCGGGAACAAACACAGCCAAGCCGCTGTTTTTTCTGGTCGGAGTGGCAGGATTTGAACCTGCGACCCCCTCGTCCCGAACGAGGTGCGCTACCAGGCTGCGCTACACTCCGTGACCAGACCGCGGGCTTATAGCCGCCGCACTTCGTTCCTGCAAGCGCCAATGCCGACACCGCCGTCGCATTTCGTCGGCTTTTGCGGCAACGTCATACAGGTTTCAGTTTCCTGCTGGATAAACACGGCTTAAACGCTTGCCTTGTAGGCGATCCGCCCATACTGCCTCCGTGATTTCCAGCCACTTGGAGTTTTGCCGTCTTGCCCCTGAAGATTGTTAGTGAATCCCGTCCCAACACCTTCGAGTTCGAAACATCGGCGCTGATCAAGCCGTCCGGCTTTCGCGAGTACGATGCGCGCTGGTGGTTCGGCCATCCGGCCTCGGCGGAGCCGCCGGAGCTCAACCTGATCGGTGTCCAGGCGCTCGGCATGGGGCTCGGCACGCTGATCCGGCGCCTGGGCGCGGGACCCGATATCGTCACCGGGCATGATTTCCGCTCCTATTCGCTCGCCATCAAGCTGGCGCTGGTTTCCGGCCTGATGGCCGCCGGCGCCCGCGTCAAGGATATCGGTCTGGCGCTGTCGCCGATGGCCTATTTCGCCCAGTTCGCGCTCGACACGCCGTCCGTCGCCATGGTCACCGCCTCGCACAACGAGAATGGCTGGACCGGCGTCAAGATGGGCGCTGCGCGCCCCTTGACCTTCGGTCCGGAAGAGATGAGCGCATTGAAGGCGATCGTGCTTGCCGGCGACTTCGACCTTGTCGGCGGCGGCTCCTACGACTTCGTTCCCGATTTCCGCAAGACCTATCTCGACGATCTGACCCGGGACAAGCGCATCTCGCGGAAGCTCAAGGTCGTCGCCGCCTGCGGCAATGGCACCGCCGGCGCCTTTGCGCCCGAGGCGCTGGCGCGGATCGGCTGCGAGGTGATCCCGCTCGACGTTGAGCTCGATCACACGTTTCCACATTACAATCCCAACCCCGAAGACATGAAGATGCTGCACGCGATCCGCGACAAGGTCCTGGAGACGGGAGCCGATGTCGGGCTTGGCTTCGACGGCGATGGCGACCGTTGCGGCGTGGTCGACAATGAAGGCAACGAAATCTTCGCCGACAAGGTTGGCGTCATGCTCGCGCGTGACATTGCGCGGTTGCATCCGGGCTCGACCTTCGTCGTCGACGTCAAATCGACCGGCCTGTTCAACACCGACGCCGCCTTGCGCGCCGAGGGCGCCGTCACCGATTACTGGAAAACCGGCCACTCCTACATCAAGCGGCGCGTGGCCGAGCTCGGCGCCATCGCCGGCTTCGAGAAATCCGGCCATTTCTTCTTCAACCCGCCGATCGGGCGCGGTTATGACGATGGCCTCATCACCGCCATCGCCATATGCGAGATGCTCGACCGCAGCCCGACAAGCAGCATGGCCAACCTCTATCGCGATCTGCCGCTGACCTTCGGCACGCCGACCATGTCGCCGCATTGCGCCGACGCGGTGAAATATGGCGTCGTCGAGCGGGTCGTTTCCGACTTCCAGGCGATGAAACAGGATGGCCAAGCGTTTGCCGGGCAGAAGATCGCCGACCTGATCACCGTCAACGGCGTGCGCGTCGTTGCCGAGGATGGCACCTGGGGCCTGGTGCGAGCGTCGTCAAACAAGCCGGAGCTCGTCGTCGTGGTCGAGAGCCCGGTGTCGTCGGAGCGGCGACGGCAGATGTTCGAGGCCGTCGACGCCGTATTGCGCCGCAGCCCGGAGGTCGGCGCCTACAACCAGACCTTCTGAGCCGCCTGGCTTCAGTAAGGGCTCGCCACGTCGCCGGTCTCGACATAGACCGACTTCAACTGCGAATAGAGCGCCAGTGCCGCCAGCGAGTTCTCGCGCCCGATCCCGGACTGCTTGAAGCCGCCGAAGGGGATCTCGACTGGCGTCAGATTGTAGGCGTTGATCCAGCAGGTGCCGGCCTGCAGCTCGGCGATGATGCGGTGGGCGCGCTGCAGGTCGCGCGTGAAGACGCCAGCGGCGAGGCCGAACTCGGTGTCGTTGGCGCGCTCTATCACTTCGTCCTCGCCGTCGAATTTCAGCACGCTCATGACAGGCCCGAAAATCTCCTCGCGCGCGATGCGCATGATGTCGGTGACGCCGGTGAAGACCGTCGGCTCGACGAAGAAGCCCCCCTGGAAACCTTGCAGCGACGGCACGTTGCCGCCGCAGGCGAGCGTGGCTCCATCCTGCTTGCCCGCCGCGATATAGCCGACGACCTTCTCGTGCTGCGCCTTGTTGACCAGTGGCCCCATCTGCGTTTCCGGGTCGAGCGGATCGCCGATGCGGATCTTCTTCGTCCGCTCGATGAGCCGTTCGACGAAGCGGTCGTGGATGCCTTTTTGCACGAAGACCCGCGTGCCGTTGGAGCAGATCTGGCCGGTCGAATAGAAATTGCCGAGCATGGCGCCGCCAATAGCGTTTTCGAGATCGGCGTCGTCGAAGACGATCAGCGGCGACTTGCCGCCGAGTTCCATGGTGGCGTGCTTCATCTTCGAGCCGGCGAGCGACAGCACCTTGCGGCCGGTCGGCACCGAGCCGGTCACCGAGACCTTGGCAACGACATCGTGCTCGACCAGCCCGGCGCCGACATCGCCATAGCCTTGCACCACGTTGAACAGCCCATCGGGCAGACCGGCCTCGCTGTAGATTTCGGCTAGCGCTAGCACCGACAGCGGCGTGTTCTCCGACGGCTTGAACACCATGGCGTTGCCCATGGCGAGTGCGGGTGCGGATTTCCAGCCGGCGATCTGGATCGGGTAGTTCCAGGCGCCGATGCCGACGCAGACGCCAAGCGCCTCGCGTCTGGTATAAGCAAAGGGTCCGCCGAGATCGACGGCCTCGCCATTATAGGACGCGACGGCGCCGCCGAAATATTCGAGGCAATCGGCCGCCGAAGGCGCGTCCGCCACCAGCGTCTCCTGGATCGCCTTGCCGGTATCGAGCGTCTCGATACGGGCGAGATCGGCATTGCGCGCCCGCAAGATATCGGCTGCGCGCCGCAGGATGCGCCCGCGCTCGACCGGCTTCAGCCGCGCCCAGGCCGGTTGCGCGGCACGCGCGGCCTCGATGGCGAGCTCCAGCACGTTTGGCGTCGCCGAATGCAGCACCGCGATGGTCTCGCCCGTCGCCGGATAGATGACCGGCAGCCGCGCGCCGCCTTCGTCTTCGATGTAGCGGCCGTTGACATAGTGCGATGCCGTTGGCTGGGCGCGCATGGGAGTTCTCCAATCGTCTCGGGCGGGGCAGCCCGCCCGACAATGGCCTATCTGTCCGACGCCTGCCAGCGTGGATTGATCCATGGCTCCTGGTTGGACGGCGCCAGCGGCGTGCGGCCAAGGATGTGGTCGGCGGCCTTCTCGCCGGTCATGATCGACGGCGCGTTGAGATTGCCGTTGGTCACGCGCGGGAAGACCGAGGAGTCGGCGACCCGCAGCCCGTTGACGCCGATGACGCGGCATTCCGGATCGACGACGCTCATCGGATCATCCGTGCGACCCATCTTGCAGGTACCGCAGGGATGATAGGCGCTTTCGGCGTGATCCCTGATGAAGGCGTCGAGATCGTCGTCCGACTGGACATGCGACCCCGGCGAGATTTCCTTGCCGCGATAGGCATCGAACGCCGACTGGCCGAAGATCTCGCGCGTCAGCCGGACACAGTGGCGGAACTCCGTCCAGTCGTCCGGATGCGACATGTAGTTGAAGCGGATCACCGGCTTCGATCGGGGATCGGGCGAGCGCAGCGTCACCGAGCCGCGCGACTTCGACCGCATCGGCCCGACATGCGCCTGGAAACCATGCGCCTTGGCCGCCGCCTTGCCGTCATAGCGGACTGCGGCCGGGATAAAGTGGTACTGGATATCGGGGTAGTCGACGCCGGCCTGTGAGCGCACGAAGGCCGCTGCCTCGAAATGATTGGTCGCGCCAAGGCCGGATTTGAAGAACAGCCACTGCGCGCCGATCAGCGCCTTGGAAAACGGGTTCAGCACCGAATTCAGCGTGATTGGCTTGGTCGATTCCTGCTGGATGTAGAGCTCCATATGGTCCTGCAGATTGCGGCCGACGCCTGGCCGGTCGGCCACGACCTGGATGCCATTTTCCCTGAGATGCGCGGCCGGGCCGATGCCGGACAGCATCAGGATCTTGGGTGAATTGATCGAAGACGCGGCAATGATCACGTCGCGACGCGCCTTGATGATCTGGACCTGCCCTCGGGCTTCGATCTCTACCCCGGTGGCGCGTTGATTCTCGATAATCACGCGTCGCGCGAAACCCTTGACGAGGTTGACATTTTTGCGTCTGAGCGCGGGCTTCAAATAGGCACTCGCCGCCGACCAGCGGCGGCCGCCGTGGATGGTCTGCTCCATCGGCCCGAACCCTTCCTGCTTCGCGCCATTATAGTCGTCGGTCAGCTCGAAACCGGCCTGGCGGCCTGCCTCGACGAAAGCGCCATAAAGTGGATTGGTTCTCGAACCGCGCTGCACATACAACGGGCCGCTTTTGCCGCGCCAGCCGTCCTCGCCGCCATCCGCGTTTTCCATGCGCTTGAAATAGGGAAGCACGTCGGCGAAGCCCCAGCCCGTCGCGCCCTGTTCGGCCCAATGGTCGAAGTCGCGCGCATGTCCGCGCACATAGACCATGCCGTTGATCGAGGACGAGCCGCCGATGACCTTGCCGCGCGGCGTCGCCAGCACACGGCCGCCCAGATGCGGTTCCGGTTCGCTGGCAAAGCCCCAGTCGTAGAGGCTCATGTTGAGCGGGATCGACAGCGCCGACGGCATCTGGATCAGCGGCCCGATATCGCTGCCGCCGAATTCGATGACGATCACCGAATGCTTGCCGTCCTCCGACAGACGGTAGGCCATAGCCGAGCCGGCCGAGCCGGAGCCGATGATGACGAAATCCGCTTCAAGCATAGTTCATATGGGCCATAAAATCGGCGAGCGAGACATTGCCGCCGGTCGCCACCACGAGCACGGTCTTGCCGGCCACATCCACCTTGCCGCCGAGCAACGCGGCGAGCGATGCCGCGCCCGACGGTTCGAGCACCAGCTTCATCCGCTCGAAGGCGATCCGCATCGCGCTGCGCACCGATTGATCGTCGACGGTGATGCCGCGAACGCCGGCAGCCTTGACCGCCGCGAACGGCGCGTCGCCGGGCTTGCGCGCCATCAGCCCGTCGCAGATCGACTTCGGCCCGATCGGCATGGTTTCGATGGCGCCATGCGCCAGTGATGAACCCATGCCGTTGAAGCCTTCGGGTTCGACACCGACGATCTCGGTCGCCGGCGACAGATAGTGGAAGGCCAGCGAAACGCCACCGATCAGTCCGCCACCACCGACCGGGCAGAACAGCAGGTCGGCTTGCGCGCTCTTGGCCGCTAGCTGATCGAGCGCTTCCAGCCCGGCGCCGGCCTGGCCGGCGACGATTTCCGGATCGTCGAACGGATGCAGCAGCGCCAGACTCTCGGTCCCGGCGATCTCACGCGCCTTGGCGGCGGCAACCTCCTCACGCGCTCGCTCGCCATGGTCGGTCAGCACGATGCGCGCGCCGTAGCCGGCCGTTGCGTCGCGCTTGGCGGCCGGCGCGTCGATCGGCATGACGATAGTGACCGGAATGCCGAGCGCCTGGCCGGCGGCCGCCAGGCCTTGCGCGAAATTGCCGGAGGAGTAGGCGACGACGCCCTTCCTGGCTTCATCGGGCGACAGCCGCTTCAGCCGCCAATAGGCGCCGCGTACCTTGAACGATCCGGCCCATTGTAGCGATTCCGGCTTGACGAAGACACGGGCCGCGCCCGTTTCGCGGGCAAGGGCGGCCGATTCCAGCAATGGCGTGACCTGCGTCGCCTTGGCGGTGACCGCATAGGCCTGCCGGAGATGATCGAGGGAGGGGACGAGATTTGTCATCATTCGCCTCGCGGATACCTTTTGCTCTCTTCGAGATTGTCGAGGTTCATGTGGTTGCGCATGTAGCGCTCCGATGCCTTTTGCAGCGGCTGGAAATCCCAGGGGTAATAGGCGCCGTTGCGCAGCGCCGGATAGACGACCCAGCGGCGCGCCTGGCTCTCGCGCACGGCGGCGTCGAAACCGGCCAAGTCCCAGCGCGCCCTGACCTTGTCCATGAATGCCGCCACCAGGGTCGCATGGGCCGGGTCGTCGGCCAGATTGTTTCGCTCAAGCGGATCGGCTTCGAGATCGAACAACTGCGGCGGGTCGAGCTCGCAATGGACGAATTTGTATTTGCCGTCGCGGATCGCCACCAGTGGCGCATAGGAACCTTCGGCGGCATACTCGATCAACACAGGCGCGGTACGCTGTCCGCCCTTGGCAAGCGGCAGCAGCGACTGGCCATCGGTCCATGGCGCGATGGCGCTCATGTCGATGCCTGCAAGATCGCAAAGCGTCGGCGCCACGTCGAGATTGGAGACTGGCGCCTTGATCAGGCCGGCCGGCACGTCCTTGCCGGCGATCATCAGCGGCACCCGCACCGAGCCTTCGAAGAAGCTCATCTTGAACCACAGGCCGCGTTCGCCGAGCATGTCGCCATGGTCCGAGCAGAACAGGATGACGGTGTCTTCCAGCATGCGCGTGCGCTTCAGAACGTCCAGCAGCTCGCCGAGCTTGTCGTCGACATAGGAGATGTTGGCGAAATAGCCGCGCCGCGAACGTCGCACCTGCTCAGGCGTAATCTCGAACGAGGGATAGTCGCTGGCGTGGTACAGGCGCTGCGAATGCACGTCCTGTTCGTCATGGGCGATGAACCCGGTTTCCGGATCCAGCGCCTGGCAATGTTCGTAGAGATCCCAATATTGTTTGCGCGCGACATAGGGATCGTGCGGGTGCGACAGCGAAACGGTGAGGCACCAGGGCCGATGGTCCGCGTCGTCCTGCTCGCGCGAAAGCTGGTAGAGCTTCTGCGAGGCCAGGAACACGACCTCGTCGTCATACTCCATCTGGTTGGTGGTCTCGGCGACGCCGGCGCCGGTCACCGAGCCCAGATTGTGGTACCACCAATCGATACGCTCGCCTGGCTTGCGGTAATCGGGCGTCCAGCCGAAATCGGCGGGATAGATATCGGTGGTCAGCCGCTCTTCGAAACCGTGCAGCTGGTCCGGTCCGACGAAATGCATCTTGCCCGACAGGCAGGTGTAGTAGCCGGCGGCGCGCAGATGATGGGCGAAGGTCGGGATCGACGAGACGAATTCAGCGGCATTGTCGTAGACCCCGGTGCGCGACGGCAACTGCCCGCTCATGAACGAGGCTCGGCCCGGCGCACAAAGCGGCGAGGCGGTGTAGTTGTTGGCAAAGCGCGCCGAGCGGGCGGCCAGCGCCTTGAGATGCGGCACATGCAGGAACTCCGCCGGCCCGTCCGGGAACAGCGTGCCATTGAGCTGATCGACCATGACGATCAGGAAATTGGGTTTCTTGCGTGTCACTGCGTCTGCCGTCCGCTGAGTTTCGTTTCGAGATAGTCCTCGACCAGCGCGATCGCCGTCGCGGCGTCAGGCACGCCGTCCTTCAGCGCGCGCCTGATATAGAGCCCGTCGATCAGCGCCGCCGTGGCCTCGGCGACGCGATCGGCCTCGCTTCTGGGAAGGATGCCGGTCAGCCCGCTCATCAGGTTCGAGTGCAAGCGCCGCGCATAGACCTTGAGCAGCCGGCGCAGCGCCGCCGATTTCTGCGCCTCGACATAGAAGGCGAGCCACGCGGCGATGATTTCCGGCTGGAACTGGGCGTCGGAGAAATTGACGGCGACCACTGCCGAAACACGTTCACGAGGAAGGCTGGCGGAGTGAAGGGCGCGCCGCGTATCGGTGGTCAGTTCGGCCAATATGTGCCGCATCGTCGCCAGCAACAGCTCGTCCTTGGCGCCGAAATAATGATGGGCAAGGGCCGAGGAGACGCCGGCGCGGCCGGCGATTTCCGACATGGTCACGTCAAGCGAACCGCGCTCGCCGATCGCCGAGATCGTCGCGTCGATAAGCGCCTTGCGGCGCAATGGTTCCATTCCGACTTTCGGCATCGTTGTTCCGGCCTCTTGGCCAAAGTTATTTTTTATTGACGGATCAATCAATAAAAATCCGCAGGAATTTTCATGTCTGAGGCTGTGCCAACGACAATCACCCGATTGTGCGTTTCTGCCCCTTCACGAGGTCTGTAAAACGGTTCATAGTTGAACAATATGAGAAGTTCACACCGCGTTATGAAGTGCTAGGTTCGCGGAGAACGGAGACCGCCATGACAGCATGCATCGTCGGCTGGGCGCATTCGCGCTTCGGCAAGCTCGAAGGCGAGACGCTGGAGGGCCTGATCGTCAAAGCGGCAACCGACGCGCTCGACCATGCCGGCATCGGCCCGGACGACGTCGACGAGATCGTGCTCGGCCACTTCAACGCCGGCTTTTCCGCCCAGGATTTCACCGCCAGCCTGGTTCTCCAGGCAGACGACCGGCTGCGCTTCAAGCCGGCGACGCGGGTCGAGAACGCTTGCGCCACCGGTTCGGCGGCGGTTAGGCAAGGCATTCGCGCCATCGACGCCAATGCCGCCCGTATCGTCCTGGTGGTCGGCGCCGAGCAGATGACGACAACGCCTGGTCCCGAAATCGGCAAGAACCTGCTCAAGGCTTCCTATCTGCCAGAGGATGGAGAAACGCCAGCGGGCTTCGCCGGCGTCTTCGGCAAGATCGCTCAAGCCTATTTCCAGCGCTACGGCGACCAGTCGGATGCGCTCGCCATGATCGCCGCCAAGAACCACAAGAACGGCGTCGACAATCCCTATGCGCAGATGCGCAAGGATTTCGGCTATGAGTTCTGCCGCCAGGAGAGCGAGAAGAACCCCTTCGTCGCCGGTCCCCTGAAGCGCACCGACTGCTCGCTGGTTTCGGACGGCGCCGCCGCCCTGGTCCTTGCCGACACCGCGACGGCGCTGAAGATGCGCCGCGCTGTCGCCTTCCGCGCCAACCAGCATGTGCAGGATTTCCTGCCGATGTCGAAGCGCGACATCCTCGCCTTCGAGGGCTGCGAGCACGCCTGGAACCAGGCGCTGAAGCAGGCTGGCGTGACGCTGGACGATCTCTCCTTCGTCGAGACGCATGACTGCTTCACCATTGCCGAACTGATCGAGTATGAGGCGATGGGGCTGGCGAAGCCGGGTGAGGGGGGCAAGCTGGCGATGAGCGGCGAGACGGCGAAGGACGGCCGCCTTCCGGTCAATCCGTCCGGCGGGCTGAAGGCCAAGGGGCACCCGATCGGCGCCACCGGCGTGTCGATGCATGTGCTGAGCGCCATGCAACTGGTCGGCGAGGCTGGCGGCATCCAGGTGCCTGGCGCAAAACTCGGCGGCATCTTCAACATGGGTGGCGCCGCGGTCGCCAACTACGTTTCCATTCTCGACCGGATCAGATAAACCGCCCGCATTACAGCGCCGCGCGCCATTTCGGGGCGCAAAGGACGCTGTAACACTTTGATTTTGCGAATGGCCTTGAAAATCGACTTCGATTTTCAAGCCATGCGCTGGCGGGGGATCCATGACAAATCCGGTTCTGGTCGAGGTTCTGCGCGGCGCGATCGTCGAGAGTGCCCATCGTGGCGCCATTGCGGTGTTCGATGCCGACGGCAAGCCGTTCCTGGAGATCGGCGACACCTCGCGTCCGGTGTTTCCGCGCTCGGCGGTCAAGGCGATCCAGGCGCTGCCGCTGGTCGAAAGCGGCGCTGCCGATGCCTATGGCTTCGGCAACCGCGAACTGGCGCTTGCCTGTGCCTCCCATTCAGGCGAGCCTGCGCATGTCGAACTGGCGCGGTCCATGCTGGCCAGAGCAGCGTTGGACAAAACGGCGCTGGAATGCGGCACGCATTGGCCATCGAACCATCAGGCGGAAATTGCGCTCTCCCGCGCCGGCGATTTGCCGAACGCGTTGCACAACAATTGCTCCGGCAAGCATTCCGGCTTCCTCTGCACCTGCGTCCATTCCGGCATTGCGCATGGCGGCTATGTCAGGGCGGATCACGCCTTGCAGGAGATGGTGCGCGACGCGATGCAGGCGGTAACGGGCGCTGCCCACGGCGCTGACGAGCGGGCGACCGATGGCTGCTCGATCCCGACCTACGCGGTGCCGCTCAGGAGCTTTGCCCTCGGTTTCGCCCGCATGGCTGCGGGGATCGGTTTTACGTCACTGCGCGCTCGGGCTGCGAAGCGCCTGCTTTCCGCCTGCATGGCCGAGCCGTTCTTTGTCGCCGGCACCGGCCGGGCTGACCTGGTGCTGATGGAAGCTGCACCCGGGCGGATTTTTGCGAAAGGCGGCGCCGAAGGCGTTCACTGTGCGGCAATTCCGGAACTTGGGCTCGGCATCGCGCTCAAATGCGATGATGGCGCTGGCCGGGCGGCCGAAGCCATGGTTGCCGCCATCCTTGCCAAACTACTGCACGCGGACGAGGTCCTGGCGGCGAAGCTGATCGAACTGGCAAACGCGCCCATCGAAAGCCGGATTGGCGCCAAGGTGGGTTCGCTCCGGCCCACGGCTGCATTCAACTGACGTGATTGCGCTCGACCGTCAGATGCACATAGCCGGCATTGCCTGACGAGGCGAGATCGCCGGTCACCGGCTCGGCCCAGCGCTGCCCGACGATCGCGCCGTTCTGCGCACCATCGATGACGTTGTCGGAGATGATGGCCGTACCGGCGCCCTCGACCACGCTGACGACGATGCCGGTTCCGGCCTTGCGAATGATGTTTCCCGTCGCGACCACATTGCGCATATATGGTCCCCAGCCGATCTGCATGCCGTAGAGCGGCGCGTTTTCGACGACATTGCCCGACACCGTGGTGTCGGCTTCGACACTGATGCCGACGCCGAAGCCGGGCGCGTCCGCCGGGTAGGGGCCAGATGTCGAGAGGTTGCGCACGATGTTGCCCTGGCAGACCCCCATGCGGCCGCCTTCGTTGAAATTGACGATCGAGATGCCGTTGGCGGCGCCGTCGACGATGTTGTTGCCGATGATCGCGCCTTCGAAGGAGAATTCTGAATAGAGCGCCGTTTCGCCCGACCGCGAGCAGGTGTTGCCGGTCATCTGCAGATTGCTGGCGCTGTTGGCGCGGATCGCCGAAAACGCGCAGTCCGAGACGATGTTGCCCGAGATGACGACGTTGCCTGCACGGAAGGCATTGATGCCGTTGCCGTTCTGGCCGGTTCCGCCGCCGCGCGCCTGGATGCGTTCGACGCGATTGCCGCTGACGATGGTGCCGTCCTCGGCCGCTTGCCAGCGGTGCACGAGGATGCCGCCATTGCCGCAGTCGGACACGGTATTGCCTAAGATTTCCAGACCGCCGGCCTCGACCGAATAGATGCCGGCGTCGGCCGCGCCCGATATGTCCGAGCGCTCGACGCGGCCGCGAACGTGTTCGAGCGACAGGCCGTGCTTGCCGCTGCCCGATATCTGGCAATTGTCGACGACGAGATGGCTAACGCGGCGAAGATCGAGCAAGCCTTGCGCATAGTCGCCCATCCAGCGGTTGCTGCCGTCGAACACCAGCCCGCTGAATTCGATATGCTCGGCCTGCTCGGCCATGATGAAATGGCCGTTGCCACCATAGACGATCCGCGATGCGCCAGGCACGCCGGACAGCCTGACGCGGCCGGGCAGCGAAAGGTTTGAGACGACATAGGTGCCGGGCGGCAGGAACACCGGCATGTCGCGATCGTTCGCGTCGCGCAGCAGCTTGGCGAAGGCCTTGCTCTGGTCGTCAAGCGCGCCGGGCTGCACGCCAAGGTCGGCAGCGTTGATCGAACCGCGCATCGAGGCATTCTCGATGCCGGGCAGGGCCGTCGCGGCCGCCTTGCCGAGCGATAGACCCAGAACGGCAAAGCCGGCGGTTCCCGTGAGAAGCTTTCGTCTGTTCAACATCGGCACAGATTCCTGGAGTTCTGTCCCTGTGTCGCAGAATTCGTGCCAGGCCCGGCGGCGTGCTGGCAATGGCTTGTGGAGTCGCAGTTACGCGCCTAAGTTCGCTGGATGAGCAGGGCCTTCACGCGCGAGGAAGACAGCGAAAATGCCATCGCCGGCATCGGCGAGCGGCCGATCAGCACGCACCGCAATCTGGTGACGGAGCGCGGCCTGGCGCAGATCGAGGAAAATCTGGCCGAACTGCGCGATATACTGGCGAAAGCCGAGAGGCGGGCCGACCGCGAGCGCATAGCGGTCGTGTCGCGAGACCTGCGCTACTGGACCGCGCGGCGTGAAAGCGCCGAGCTTTCCATGCCGGAACCGGGCAGCGACCTCGTCCGTTTCGGCATGGGCGTCACGCTGGAAGGCGATGACGGCAGGAAGGTCCACTGGAAGATCGTTGGGGAGGACGAGGCCGACCCGGCCAAGGGCAGCATCTCCCATGTCTCGCCGATGGCCATGGCCTTGTTCGGCAAGAAGGTTGGTGACGTGGCTGTTGTCAACGGCAAGGAGTGGGAAATCGTCAAGCTCTCGGAAGGCTGAATGCAGCTGGCTATTTTGCGAGCTTTTGCAGTCCGATTTCGTATTTGTCCATTACATCGCGAGCGGCAGTCATCTGCCGTTCGAAGGTGTTCCGTACAGGCCTCAGGATGATGCCGTCATCAGTCTCGATGATTCGGAACTGATCGCCCACTTGCAGATTCAACCCGTCGAGCAGCTCCCGTGGCAAGATTAGGGCCTCTGATCCATCGTCGAGTTTGTGAACAATCGTTTTCACGACCACTGCGCCTTGGTTGTATACTTCACTTAGTACAACCTTTTTAGCGATGCAGCAACCTTACTGCGCGGCCATCAGCCGGTCCATCAGCCGGTCCGCCGCTTCGGGAATGACGGTGCCCGGCGGAAAGATTTCCGCCGCCCCCGCTTGCAGCACCGCGTCGTAATCCTGTGGCGGGATGACGCCGCCGGCGACGATCAGCATGTCGTCGCGGCCAAGCTTCATCAGTGCGGCCTTGAGCTCGGGAATGAGCGTCAGATGTCCCGCCGCCAGCGACGAGGCGCCGATAATGTGCACGTCATGCTCGACAGCGAGTTTCGCGATCTCTTCCGGCGTCTGGAACATCGCTCCGACAGTGACGTCGAAGCCGAGATCGGCAAAGGCCGTGGCAATGACCTTCTGGCCGCGATCATGGCCGTCCTGTCCCATCTTGGCGACGAGAATGCGCGGTTTGCCGCCGGACTTCTCCTCGAACGCCACGATCTTGTCCTGCAGCCGGTCGACCACCGGATTGTCGCCAAGCGCCTTGCGATAGACGCCGGAGATCGTCTGCACCGAAGCGACATGGCGGCCGAACACTTTTTCCAGCGCCAGTGAAATCTCACCGACCGTGGCGTTGGCGCGGGCGGCGCGGATGGCGAATTCGAGCAGGTTTTCGCCGCTCTTGGCGGCACGGCTCAGCGCGTCCAGCGCACTCTCGACCGCGCCGACGTCGCGCGTGCCTTTCAGCCTTTGCAGCTTCGATAATTGCCGGGCTTTGACCTCGGCATTGTCGATCTTCAGCACGTCGACCTCGATGTCCGTCTCTGGCCGATGCGCGTTGACGCCGACCAGGATCTGCTCGCCCGAATCGATGCGCGCCTGGGTGCGGGCGGCCGCCTCTTCGATGCGCAGCTTCGGGATGCCCTTTTCGGTTGCCGCGGCCATGCCGCCAAGGCTTTCGACCTCCTCGATGTGGGCAAGTGCGCGTGCCGCCAGATCGTGCGTCAATCGCTCGACATAAGCCGAACCGCCCCACGGGTCGATGATGCGGGTCGTGCCGGATTCCTTCTGCAGGATGAGCTGCGTGTTGCGGGCGATGCGGGCCGAATGGTCGGTCGGCAGCGCCATCGCCTCGTCGAAGGAGTTGGTGTGCAGCGATTGCGTATGGCCTTGGGTCGCGGCCATCGCCTCGATCATGGTGCGGGTTATGTTGTTATAGGGATCCTGCGCCGTCAGCGACCAGCCCGACGTTTGGCAATGGGTGCGCAGCGACAGCGAGCGCTCGTCCTTCGGCAGGAAGTTCTTCAGCATCAGGCTCGACCACAAGAGCCGCGCCGCCCTGAGCTTGGCCACTTCCATGAAGAAGTTCATGCCGATCGCCCAGAAGAAGGAAAGCCGCGGTGCGAAACGGTCGATATCGAGACCGGCCGCGACGCCGGCGCGGGCATATTCGATGCCGTCGGCGATCGTGTAGGCGAGCTCGAGGTCGGCCGTCGCTCCCGCCTCCTGCATGTGGTAGCCGGAGATCGAGATCGAATTGAATTTCGGCATGTGCCGGGACGTGTAGGAAAAAATGTCCGACACGATGCGCATCGAAGGCTTGGGCGGATAGATGTAGGTGTTGCGCACCATGAACTCTTTCAGAATGTCGTTCTGAATGGTGCCTGCGAGATCCTTCTGCGCAACGCCCTGCTCCTCGGCAGCCACGATATAGAGCGCCATGATCGGCAGCACCGCGCCGTTCATCGTCATCGAAACCGTCATCTCGTCGAGCGGGATGCCGTCGAAGAGTTGGCGCATGTCTAGGATGGAATCGATGGCGACGCCGGCCATGCCGACATCGCCGGCGACGCGCGGATGGTCGCTGTCGTAGCCGCGATGCGTGGCCAGATCGAAGGCGATCGACAGCCCCTTCTGGCCGGCGGCAAGGTTGCGCCGGTAGAAGGCGTTCGATTCTTCCGCTGTCGAGAAGCCGGCATACTGCCGGATCGTCCAGGGCTGCTGGACATACATGGTCGGGTAGGGGCCGCGCACGAAAGGCGGCAGGCCCGGATAGGTGTCGAGGTTAGGCAGTCCCTTGAGATCGCCCTGACTGTACAGGTGCTTGACATCAAGGCCTTCCGGCGTCAGCCGCTGGCCTTTGATCTCGATCGGCGCGCGGCGCGGCGCCGACCAGCCGACCTTGCTGAAGTCCGGTATCATGACGCTGCTCCGATCGCCTGGTCGATCTGGATCGGAAACAGCGGCTCGCAGACCGCCACGCTTTCGCTCAACGCTTGCCGCCTCTCGGCCGCCAGCGTTTCGACCGGACGTTCGCTGTTGGACGGGTAAAGCGTCGTGCCGATGATGGCGCGTTCGCCCGCCTGATAGGCAGCGTTGCGGCGCGCCGAGGCAGCTTGGACGCGCCGCTGGATGTGCCCTTGCTGGAGGCTGGACAGCACGCCGCCTTCCGCCTCGATCCGCTGGAATTCTTCCCAGGCCGCTTCACAGAGGTCCGTGGTGAGCGCCTCGACGGCGCCCGAACCGCAGGCAGGATCGGCGACATGATCGATATGGCTTTCATTGGCCATGATCAGTTGCGCGTTGCGGGCGACGCGGCGGGCAAAGCCCGCCGGCAAGCCATGCGTGATCGTGTGCGGCAGGATGGAGATCGAATCCGCGCCGCCGGCCGCTGCCGCAAAACCGGCAATCGCAGTGCGCAGGATGTTCGTCTCCGGGTCTACGGTCGTCATCATGCGGAAGGACGTTTCGGCATGGATACTGGCCGTGGAGCCGGGGATCGAGCAGACTTCCTGAACACGCGCCCACAGCCTGCGCAGCGCCCTGATCTTTGCCATCGACACGAACTGGTCCTGGTCGACGCTCAGCGCAAAGCCGATATGGGGCGCTGCATAGATGAGCGGCTGGCGGGCCTCCTCGAACATTCTGAGATAGGAGACCGCCGAGGCCATCATCGTGCCCAGTTCCTGTGCCTCGGTGGCGCCGGCGTTGTGGAAGACGCGTCCATCCGCTTCCAGCAGGACACCTGGCACGCCCATCGAGAAGAAATGCGCCAGCGATTGCGGCATCGACGCCTTCAAGGCCTCGATCGACATACGCAGTCGTCCGGTTCCGGCAAAGATCGCCGCCGGATCGATGCCGAAGGACAGATTGAGCTTGGCCGGGTCGGAACGGCGCTTGCTCAGGAACGCCACCAGCCAGTCGGCCACGGCGCGGCTCCAGGGATGGGCGTCGATGCGGACCTGGACGCGGTTGAGCGGCACGCCGTCGAGCACGGCCTCCAGCGCCTCGGCCGTCCTCGGCAGGCCGTAGCCGAATGCATTCGGCGCGCCTTCGAAAACCAGCGACAATCCGGTCGCACCCTGCGCGACGTCCTCCAGGGCCTGGCTTCTGGCGCGATCGATATCCGGATCGTCGACACGCTGGCTGACGATCCATGGCGATCTGGGGTTTGCCCGCACGAGAGGCTCCGCCGCCGCGGCGCGATCGTAGAGTGGCTCGATGCGGATGGCATCGTCTGTATGGGAGACGAGCTTTTCCTCGAGGGATCCGCCGGCGAGCGCCTTTTCGACCAGCGCCAGCCATCGCTGCCGCTCGGCGTTCGGAAGTTCGGCATCGTGGATCAAGGCACCGGCGCCCATCCGCTCTCCTCGTCTTGTCGGCCTCGTCTTTTCGGCCGTGTGTGTCGGCCTGACAGGTCAGTCTACGGTTCTCGGTCCCATATCACAATGCGACATGCTCCCTGTGACGGTGAACCGTCAACCGATTGCCAAACATGCGCAAAATCCGCAAGCTTCAAAAATCCAATTTCGACCGGTGGGCATTGTCGCTGCGCGATGGCGTCATTATACCTGCGGCAGGGCCTGTTACTTTATCATATCAGGGCTTTGAACATTTTTGAGCTTTGCGGAGACCGGACACATGGCTGACGACACAAGCATCTTCATCGGGGCCAGCCGCAAGCCCGACGACAGCTACCAGCGCGCCGAACGCCTGCTGCTGCAATATGGCAATCGCCACGGCATGGTCACCGGCGCCACCGGCACCGGCAAGACCGTCACCTTGCAGATACTGGCGGAAAGTTTCTCCAATGCCGGCGTGCCGGTCTTCTGCGCCGACATCAAGGGCGACTTGTCTGGCATCGCCATGATGGGCACGGCGCAGGATTTTCTGGTCAAGCGCGCCAGGCAGGTCAAGCTCGATCCTTATGATTTCCAGGAATTTCCGGTCATCTTCTGGGATCTGTTCGGTGAGCAGGGCCATCCGATCCGCGCCACCATTTCGGAAATGGGGCCGCTGCTTCTGTCACGCCTGATGAACCTCTCCGAGGCGCAGGAAGGCATCATGAACATCGCCTTCCGCATTGCCGACGAGGAAGGCCTGTTGCTGCTGGACCTGAAGGACCTGCAAGCGCTTCTTTCCAACATTGCCGATCGCGCCCAGGAAATCGGGGTCCGCTACGGCAATGTCACCAAACCCTCGGTCGGCGCGATCCAGCGCACCTTGCTGGTCCTGGAACAGCAGGGCGCGGCGAACTTCTTCGGCGAGCCGGCGTTGCGGATCGCCGACATCATGCGCACCACCCGCGACGGCCGCGGCGCCATAAGCGTGCTGGCCGCCGACAAGCTGATGATGAATCCCCAGCTCTATGCGACATTCCTTTTGTGGCTGATGTCGGAACTGTTCGAGGAGCTTCCCGAAGTCGGCGATCCCGACAAGCCGAAGCTGGTCTTCTTCTTCGACGAGGCGCACCTTCTGTTCGACGATGCGCCCAAGGTGTTGATCGACCGGGTCGAGCAGGTGGTCCGCCTGATCCGCTCGAAGGGCGTGGGCGTCTATTTCGTCACCCAAAATCCACTCGATATTCCCGAAACCGTTCTGGCCCAGCTCGGCAACCGGGTGCAGCACGCGCTGCGGGCCTATACGCCGCGGGAACAGAAGGCGGTGAAAACGGCCGCCGATACGTTCAGGCCCAATCCCGACTTCAACTCCGCGACCGTGATCTCCCAACTCGGCACCGGCGAGGCGCTGGTCTCGACGCTTGAAGCCAAGGGTGCGCCGTCCATGGTCCAGCGGACACTGATTCGCCCGCCATCGTCGCGCCTTGGCCCGATCACGCCAGACGAGCGCCGCAAGCTGATTGCCGAGAGCCCGGTTGCGGGACAGTACGATCAGGTCGTCGATCGTGAATCCGCCTTCGAGATGCTGCAGAAAAAAGCCCAGAAAGCTCAGGAGGCCGAGGCGCAGCAGCAGGAGGAAGGCCGCTCACGCTGGACCATTCCGGGCTTCGGCAACGACAGCCCCGCGCCCCAGACCACAGGTGGCAGGCGCACATCGGCGCCAAGACCCTCCAATCGCCAGACAGTGGCGGAAGCGGCGATCAAATCGGTGGTCCGCTCGGTCGGCTCATCCGTGGGCCGCGCGATCGTGCGGGGTATTCTGGGCAGCCTGTCCAGGGGGCGGTGAGCGCATCGTGCGAATGTCGTGTTGCGAGAAGCGGACGCTGCCGGCGGCCCGTTTCCCAGCCAAATTCAGGCCGCGTAGTTGGAACTAATGACGGGCGAGACTGTTCAGCTATGATTTTGATCCGACGCTGACGTGCCCGGCTGGCTGGGGAAGCGCCAACCTTGAGGAGTTCTCATCATGAAGATTTCGTCCAGATTTCGTTCACTCGCGGTTGGCGTCATCGCTGTCGCGGGAGTTGGCTTTGCCAGCGCCGCGCATGCCGACAGCGGTACGATCCGCTTCGACGTCTACAAGGCGGCCTTCTTCATCGGCGGCTCCGGTGGCGAGGGCACGCTGACCTTCCATGGCCGCCGATATCCCATCTCGGTCGGCGGTATCTCGGGCGGTCTCGCCTTCGGGGCCTCCAAGACCTATTTCCGAGGCACTGTGCGCCACATCCGTCGCGCCCGGGATGTGACAGGGGTATACGGTGCAGCGGGCGGTGGCGGCGCGCTTGGCAAAGGGGCCCAGGTCATCGTCATGACCAATGACAAGGGCGCCCAACTCGAACTCACAGGCAGACAGGTAGGCCTGCAAGTCAACGCGGATCTTAGCGGTATGAGCATCTCGCTGAAGTAAGAGCCGAAATGGCGGCTCCGTTGACGCGCTTATGACCCAGCGGAGGGCAATCAAGAAACGGCATGCCTCGATATATCTAGAAAATCGAGCCCGAGATCGCCTTGACCGGGCCAAGTAAAATCGAGCCTTCCGGCACGCCGGAGTCGATCGGAATGGCCTTCCGGTTTGGCGTCGCCACCATCTGCTGGCCGACACCGGCGCTAACGATGACTGGCGTCTTCGAGGGCGTGCGATCGTAGAGATCGATGATGTCCTGGTTTATCAGGCGAACGCAGCCCGAAGACACCGATTTGCCGATCGAGTTCCACTCCGGCGAGCCGTGCAGGCGGTAGAGCGTGTCCTGGTTGCCCTGGAACAGATAGAGCGCCCGCGCCCCAAGCGGGTTCTTCAGCCCGCCAGGCATGCCGCCATTGTCGGCGCTGTATTCTGCCAGTTCCGGTTGCCTGGCGATCATTTCTTCCGGCGGGGTCCATTTCGGCCATTTCTGCTTCCACTGGACGACGGCGTCGCCGGACCATTCGAAACCGGCGCGGCCGAGCCCAACGCCGTAGCGGATGGCCTGCCCACCCGGACGCACGAGATAGAGGTGGTGGCCGACCGTATCGACGACGATGGTGCCAGGCTGCTGGCCGGTCGGATCGGGAACGATCTGGCGCAGGAACTGCTCGTCGATTTTCTCGTACGGTATGCCCGGCAGGTCGAATCCACCATCGCTGACCGGAGCATACATTGTTGCGTAGTCGAGCAACGGTGGCTCGACATGAGCCGGCGGCGGAGGCTCTACCGGCTGCCGCTGCCCCACGGTGGCGCAGGCGGAAACCGCAATCGAGGCGGCGCCAAGCGCTGCGGCGTTCAGAAAGCCGCGGCGGCTCAGGCGATAGGATTCGATGTCGGGTGTGAACATGGTTGCCTTTATTAAGTCTCAAATCGAAACGAAGCGTGAATACGCGTTGATTGGCATGGCGTCAGCTCCACCAATGCCCGGCGCGATAGGCGGTTCCGAATCTGGCCTGACGGTGGACAAACAAAGGCAAAGCTGTGACCGCGCCGTCCCTGTTGCACTGCGGCCACATGTCGAGCATCAGCCGCCCGTCAGCAGGCCTTCGAGCGAGGGCAGGATCAGCGCCGGCGGAAAGTCCCGGTATTCCTCGGGCTGGTTGGCACGGTTGATCCACACGGTCCTGAAACCGAATTTGGTGGCGCCGGCGACGTCCCAGCGGTTGGACGACTGGAACGACACAGCACCGGGATAGAGGCGCCAGTTCGTCGTCACCATGTCGTAGACCGACGGGTCGGTCTTGAAGCGCTTGACGACATCGACGGAATAGATGTCGTCAAGGACCTGGTCGAGCGCGGCGGACTTGACCGCCGCTTCCAGCATTTCGGGCGAGCCGTTGGACAGGATCGCCAGTCTTGCACCCGACGCCTTGAGCGCCTTCAGCACGGCCGGCACTTCCGGATAGCAGTCCAGTCGCCAATAGGCTTCCAGCAGTTTCGTCTTCAACCCGTTGTCCGCAGATGGAACCTTGCGCAAGGCGAAATCGAGCGCCTGTTCGGTGAGCTGCCAGAAATCGGCATAGGCGCCCATCAGCGTTCGCACCCAGGAATATTCCAACTGCTTGGCGCGCCAGATGTCCGACAGAAGCTGGCCATCGGGTCCGATCTGGTCGGCATGACGACGCACGGCCGCATGCACGTCGAACAACGTGCCATAGGCGTCGAAAACGTAAGCCGCATAATGCATGGCGACAGTTTTGCGGCGCGGCGGCACAAGGTGCAAGCACTGATTGCAGTCAATACGAATGACGTCAGCGGATCGCAGCCTGGCTGGACGCCGAGGTCGATTGGTCCGGGGACCGCTGGCCCCAACAAATCTCGCTTATGCCGGTTGACGACAGCCGTCAAAGCCTCTTCCATGGCCGGCCACAAGCACCGGAACGGAACAACCAATGACACTGGCGACTGCGGCGCAATCCGCGACATGGACGTATGTCGAGGGCGACTGGTATGAGGGCAACGTCGCCATTCTAGGCCCGCGCAGCCATGCCATGTGGCTCGGCACCAGCGTGTTCGACGGCGCTCGCTGGTTCGAAGGTGTCGCCCCCGACCTCGACCGCCACGCCGCAAGGGTAAATGCATCGGCGATCGCGCTCGGTCTCAAGCCGTCCATGAGTGTCGACAAGATCGTCGGGCTGACCTGGGACGGGCTGAAGAAATTCGACGGCAAGACGGCGGTCTATATCAGGCCGATGTACTGGGCCGAGCATGGCGGCTACATGGGCGTACCAGCCGATCCGGCTTCGACCCGCTTCTGCCTTTGCCTCTACGAATCGCCGATGATCTCGCCGACGGGTTTTTCGCTCACCGTCTCGCCGTTCCGGCGGCCGACCATCGAAACCATGCCGACCAATGCCAAGGCGGGCTGTCTTTACCCCAACAATGGCCGGGCCATCCTCGAGGCCAAGATGCGCGGTTTCGACAATGCGCTGGTGCTCGACATGCTGGGCAATGTCGCCGAGACCGGGACCTCGAATATTTTCCTGGTCAAGGACGGCCATGTGCTGACGCCGGCGCCGAACGGCACCTTCCTGTCCGGCATCACCCGCTCGCGCACGATGACGCTGCTCGGCGAATACGGATTCAAGACCACTGAAAAGATGCTGTCGGTGCGCGATTTCCTCGAGGCCGACGAGATTTTCTCGACCGGCAACCATTCGAAAGTCGTGCCGGTCATCCGCATCGAGGATCGCAATCTCCAGCCCGGTCCGGTAGCCAAGAAGGCGCGCGAACTCTATTGGGATTGGGCGCATTCGACGTCCGCCGGCTGACCCGCTATCGTTTTGCGCGCCTGCCCGTTGTTTTGACGAGGCTCCTTGCGCAAAACCGTGTGACACTTTTCCGGAACCCGCCTAGAAAGGGAACCGGCGCTTCATTCCGGAGTTGTCCCAGCTCAATCCAGACCTATCTTAATCCGGTATCGACATCGGGTTCTTTCCACGAGGGAGTATCGTCCATGGCTTTTGAATTGCCCGCTCTGCCCTACGACTACGAGGCCTTGCAGCCCTACATGTCGAAGGAGACGCTGGAGTATCATCACGACAAGCACCACAAGGCCTATGTCGACAACGGCAACAAGCTGGCCGCGGAAGCCGGCATGGGTGACCTGTCGGTCGAGGAAGTCGTCAAACAGTCCTTCGGCAAGAATGCCGGGCTCTTCAACAATGCCGCCCAGCACTATAACCACATCCATTTCTGGAAATGGATGAAGAAGGGCGGCGGCGGCAACAAGCTGCCGGGCGCCCTGCAGAAGGCCGTCGATAGCGACTTGGGCGGCTACGACAAGTTCAAGGCGGACTTCATCGCCGCCGGCACCACCCAGTTCGGTTCGGGCTGGGCCTGGGTTTCGGTCAAGGACGGCAAGCTGGCGATCTCGAAGACGCCGAATGGCGAGAACCCGCTCGTCCATGGCGCGACGCCAATCCTTGGTGTCGATGTCTGGGAACATTCCTACTACATCGACTATCGCAACGCCCGGCCGAAATATCTCGAAGCCTTCGTCGACAGTCTCATCAACTGGGACCACGTCCTCGAGCTTTACGAAAAGGCCTGATCGATTTGCAGACAAGCCCCGGCACGACCGGGGCTTTTCTTTTGCGCTCAATACATGTCGCGAAAGTGTGCAGCGATTTGCGATAACGATATGCATAAAGCGACACTAAAACGTGTCGCCGGCCAACCGCGGCGCGCTTCAGGATCGACCGATTCACACAAGCGTGAGGCGAAGTTTCGGAATTATTGAGCCATCCTTGCCGTTAGCGTTTTGTCCTAAGTGCCTCAACATGGAGCCAAGTGAATGAGAAAGCTTGTTATCGCCATCTCAATGCTCGCCTTTGCCGGCTCGGCGGCCTTTGCCGACCCGATACTGGATCGGCAGGCTCTGATGAAGGAACGCGGCAAGATCGTAGGCGGATTGTCGAAAGTGGCCAAGGGCGAGGAACCTTTCGACGCAGCGGCGGTGCTGACGCAGTTGCAGGCGCTTCAGGCCAACGCCGAGAAATTCCATACCGGCGTCGAAACGCTTTTCCCGGCGGGCAGTGACACCGGCGATACGACGGCTGCTCCCAAGATCTGGGAAGACATGGCCGGCTTCAAGGCGGCCGAACAAAAGTATCTCGCCGACGTCAAGGCTGCTGCCGCTGCTGCTCCCGCCGACGTCGATGCCTTGAAGGCACAGTTCAACACCATCGGCGACGATTGCGGCACTTGCCATCAGAGCTATCGGATTAAAAAGGGCTGATCGCGGGCAATGCGCCTGCTGAAAAAACTCATCGGCGCCGCTCTCGTTCTGGGCGCCGTCGGCGCCGTTGCCGGTTGGTTCCTGTCGGCCCCGGCCAGGCTCGATGCTGAAACGCTGGCGAAACTCGGTTCCGGCGACGCTGCCAGGGGCAAGCGCATCTTTTATGCCGGCGGCTGCACGTCATGCCATTCCAAGCCGGGCTCGCAGGGCGATGCCCGCCTTCAGCTGGTTGGCGGTCTCGAGCTCAAGACGCCGTTCGGCACCTTCGTGCCGCCGAATATTTCGCAGGATGCCAAGGACGGCATTGGCGCATGGTCGGTCGAAGACCTCGCCAACGCCATGCTGAAGGGTGTCTCGCCGAGTGGCGAGCATTTCTATCCGGCGTTTCCCTACGCATCCTATGCCCGCATGAAACCGGCCGACATTGCCGATCTCTACGCCTTTCTGAAGACGCTTCCGGCGGTGGCCGGCAAGGCGCCCGCCAATTCGCTGGACTTCCCGTTCAACATCCGTCGCGGCATCGGGCTGTGGAAACGGCTCTATCTGAGCGACCAGCCGGTGATTGCTTTCCCCGACGGCACGCCGGAGCCGGTGTTGGCCGGCCGCTATCTCGTCGAAGGACCGGGCCATTGCGGCGAATGCCACACGCCGCGGGACTTTACCGGCGGCACCACGAAGAGCGAATGGCTGGCCGGAGCCACCGCCGCCGAAGGCAAGGGCATCGTACCGAACATCACCCCGGGCGAAGGCGGCATCGGCGAGTGGTCGCAGGCCGAGATTGCCAACTATCTCGAAACCGGCTTCACGCCGGATTTCGATTCCGTCGGCGGCGCCATGGTCGACGTACAAAGAAACATGGCCGAGCTGACGCCGGATGACCGCTCGGCGATTGCAGCCTATCTGAAGGCCGTCCCGCCGCACCCCAACGGCTATCCCGCGCGCAAGCCGGCGAATTAGCACCCGTCAGCCCGTTGGCGCTGGCCTTTTCTCAGGTCGGCCGGCCTTCATCAGGTCGAGGATTTTTTCGAGCCGGTCGACGACATCGCTGGTTTCCAGAAGCTGCTGTTTCTGTTCGATACTGATCGACAGCAGCGGCGCGAGCGTATCGGCCAGGACGCCGGGATCGCCGATGGAGGGCAGGCCGCGCCGCGCCTTGGGCTTTCGTTGGATCGAGGAAAAATCGATGTTGGCGTAACTCTGATATGTTTCGAGAACGGCGCTCGAACGTGCTTCCGCCTCCGCCGATCGGCCACGCTGCTCTTCGACGGGCGCGACCTCCGCCGTCAGAAAGTCGGCGTTGACCAGGCGAAGGATCGCTGCTCGCTGGAGGCCGGAGACGGAGACTTTGAGAACCCCATCCACCTGCGTCTGGCAGTTTATCACGCTTGCCGTGACACCCACCGGATAGAGAGAATCAAGGTTGCCGGGATCATCGTCCGTCGCCCGCCTCTGGGCGACCACAAGAACGCGGCGGTCGCCTGCCACCGCGTGCTCCACCGCGCGCCGCGTTTTGTCGCGGCCCACAAAGACCGGAACCGTCATTTGCGGAAAGAGCACGAAATCCCGCATTGGAAAAATCGGCAGATCCGCGCCGGAGGAGGGGGGCGGGCTGGCCTCGGGCGCCGGAGTTCTGGGCTCGGCCCCGACTGGTTGGCTCGCCTGAATCCTCGCAGCCAACACGTTCCAGTCGCGGAGGCCGAGAATCCTGGCAATGAGCTCGAGGCTTTCGCTGTGGGACAGGGAAACGGATTTGGCGCTCAGCGCTTCGGACAGCGTTTGCGCCATGGCTTTTGCATCGCGGAAGTCGCGCATGGAATTATCCTTTGCTTCGAAGAACGGAAGACGTCAGGGCTTGCGTTACTGACCCGTTCGTTCGGGCAAAGGGAGCCTGAAGTGGCTCGATACATTCACCTTACCCCAAAGGGTGCAAGCGGCAGGTCGTATCCACCTGTCTGGAAGGTGCGCTGAAGGTCCGGTGTTGTCAATCCTGCCCGCACTGCGTTCCACGTTCCCGGTTTATGGGTGACGATCGCCCAGAAAATCGAAACCGGTTTCGAAGAAATGATTGTAGTCGCAGGTCAATTCCTCGCCGGCCGCGATGTCGCGCAACGCATATGTCTCCTCCGGCGAGGAGACATCGCAATTCGGATCATCGTGGTGGTTCATGTAGCGTGCATCGTCGGCTTCGAAAACGATGTAGTTCGGATCGCGGCGATCGGGATAGGAGTACCGGTCGAGATAGGCTTTGACCGGTCCGGTTTCGCGCTCGTAGGTCTCGACCTCGATGCGGCGGTCGTATCTGGGATCGAGCTTCCACACCAGCGTGCCGCGGGGAATGTGGTTCTTGGCGAAAACGCCGATACCCTGGATGGGCGATTTGTCGAGATAGACGTCGACGAGCAGCATGGCGGAACCTTGGCGTGACCGGGTGGTTTGCGGCTGGAAAAAAGCCGCGCACTGGGTAGCGCGCGGCCGTTGCAATTGCGAGCGGAAAATCAGCTCAAAACTTCGTTTGCGGCAAGGTCGGCCTTGCCTGCAACCTTCAGCGCAAAGGCATATGTATAGGCGATCTCCTCCAGCCGCGAAAACCGGCCGGATGCGCCGGCATGGCCGGAATCCATGTTGATCTTGAATAGCACCGGATTGTCGCCGCTCTTGCGTTCGCGCAGCCGCGCCACCCATTTGGCCGGCTCCCAATAGGTGACGCGCGGATCGGTGAGTCCGGCCAGCGCCAGGATCGGCGGATAGTCGAGCGCGCCGACATTGTCATAGGGCGAGTAGGCGGCGATCGTGTGGTAATCCTCCTGCGAAGCGATCGGATTGCCCCATTCGGGCCATTCCGGCGGCGTCAGCGGCAAGGTCGCGTCGAGCATGGTGGTGAGCACGTCGACGAACGGCACCTCGGCGACGATGCCGCCGAAGCATTCCGGCGCCATATTGGCGATCGCCCCCATCAGCATGCCGCCGGCCGAGCCACCTTGCGCAACGATGCGGTCGTGCGCCGTGTAGCGCTCGGTGACGAGATGATGCGCGACGGCGATGAAATCCGTGAACGTGTTCATCTTGTGCGTCCGCTTGCCGTCGTCGTACCAGCCATAGCCCTTGTCCTTGCCGCCGCGGACATGGGCGATCGCGTAGACAAAACCGCGGTCGACCAGCGAAAGGCAGTTCGTATTGAACGAGGCCGGCACCGTGATGCCATAGGAGCCATAGCCGTAGAGCAGGCAAGGTGCCGATCCGTCGAGCGGCGTGTCGCGGTGGTGGATGAGCGAGATCGGCACCAGCTCGCCGTCGCTGGCAGGCGCCATCAGCCGCCGGGTGACATAATGGTCCGGGTCGTGTCCGGACGGGACTTCCTGGGTCTTCAGCAGCACGCGCTCTCGGGTGCGCATGTTGTAGTCGAAGACCTGCGCCGGCGTCGTCATCGACGAATAGGAAAAGCGCATGATCTCGGTGTCGTATTCATAAGATCCCGACAGGCCGAGCGAGAAGGCTTCCTCGTCGAGCGAGATGAGGTGTTCCTCGCCGCTCTTGCGGTCGCGAATGACGATGCGCGGCAGCCCCTCCTTGCGCTCGAGCCTGACCATATGATCCCTGAAGCCGATCACCGAGAGGATAAGCCGGCCCGCTTCGTGCGGCACCAGTTCTTGCCAGTTGGCGCGCACCGGATCGCTGGCCGGCGCCGTCATGATCTTGAAGTCCTTGGCGCCGTCGGCATTGGTCAGGATGAAGAAGATGTCGCCGCCTTCCTCGAGGTCGTATTGCAGGCCGGTCTCGCGCGGGCAAACCAGCTTCGGTTCGGCCAGCGGCTCGTCGGCGCGCATGATGCGGTATTCCGAGGTTTCATGATCGTTGATGCCGATCATGATCCATTCATTGGAGCGGGTGCCGCCGACATTCATGAAGAAGCCGGGGTCGGTTTCCTCATAGATCAGCCGGTCGTTTTCAGGCTTGTCACCGAGAGAGTGGAACAGCACCTTGGAGGGGCGGTGGTTGGAATCGAGGCGGGTGTAGAAAAATCCGTCATCGCCGGCATCCCACACCCCGCCGCCGCCCGTATCCGCGATCTGGTCGGTCAGCTCGTTGCCGCTGGCGAGGTCGCGCACGCGAAGCGTGAAGAATTCGGAGCCCTTGTCATCGAACGCCCACAAGAGCTTTTGATGATCGGCCGAATGGTCGACGCCGCCGAGGCGGAAATAGGCTTTGCCTTCGGCTTCCGCGTCGCCGTCGAGCAGGATCTGCTCGTCGCCGCCATCGCGCGGCATGCGGAAATAGCGCGGCTGTTCGCCGCCGAGCTTGAAGGACGACCCATAGGCATAAGGCCCGTCCTTCATCGGCACGGACGAATCGTCTTCCTTGATGCGCCCCTTCATTTCCCCGAAAAGCTGCTTCTGCAGCCGGGCAGTGTCGGCCATCAGCGCCGCCTGATAGGCGTTTTCGGCTTCGAGTTGAGCGCGGATATGGCTGTCGAGCAGGGACGGATCTCTGAACATCTCCTGCCAATTATCGGCTCTCAGCCAGGCATAATCGTCTGTCCGGGTCACTCCATGATGGACGTCGAACACCGGCCGCTTCTCTGGCTGTGGCGGGCTGGCCGTCGGAAATGCTGAGGTTTTGGTCATTGAGTCTCGCTGTGGAAGTTACTTGAATGGCGAATGAACACGCCGATCAGCGCGGGTTCAAGGGTCGTGATGCATTGTGATGTCGGGCTCGAGAAGATGAGCCGAGGAGAGGACGATGATGAAATTCTATGTTCGCACCGCTGCGGCTCTCGCCGTCGCTTTGATTGTTCTGGCCCATGCCGGCCAATCTCATGCAACCGTGTTCGCAGCTTGGCAAGTGACCAACGTGCCGTCTGGCGACACGCTCAATGTGCGCAAATATCCCTCGGGGTCATCGCAGAAGCAGGCCGCCTATCCCAACGGCGCCGTTCTGCAGATGACCGGCAAATGCACCGGCGGTGTCAACCTGCTCGATATCGCTAATCAACCGGCCGCGCAGCAGGTGGAAAAGGTGCGCTATCGCTGGTGCGAAGTCTGGCACGATCCGGCTCAAAGCGGCAATTTCGTCACCGGCTGGGTTTATGGAAAGTACATCGCTCCCCATTGACGGATTCGCGCCGGCGGCAGCGCCGATTTCTGGATTGCTACTGTGCAGCAAGCACATCGCAACCTGTGGTTTTGTTGATTTGGGAAGCAACCAGATAGCCATGTGTCAGGATCAAGCATAGCCAAGCATTGGGCCTTCTTTGACGCACATTACGGATGTAAAGACGGCCTTACGTCGCGTCAGCGGCCGCTGGTCTGACCAGAGAAATACCAAAAGCTACACTCAGCACGAAAGATTGAAGCTGATCGCGGACTATTTGATCAACAACAACGAATATAGCGCCACAAGCGAATTGACTTACTTGGTCTACGGGCCCATTAAGATGCCGCGACGCGAATCGTAGAGGCTCTTTCCTGCAAAAAAGTTCGCGCGATGCCCGACCTTTCAAAAAAGGGCGTAGACAGAAACAACACTCGTTGGGGCCATGAAGACCATGGATATTGTCGAAACACCTTCCAGAAACAGTGATGCGCTGATCGAATTGACCGCCGATGTGGTGGCCGCCTATGTCAGCAACAATCCGGTGCCGGTCGGCGAACTGCCGAACCTTATCGCTGATGTCCACGCCGCTCTCGGGCGCGTGGGCGGTGCCAGCGAACAGCCTCCTGCCGACAAGCAGAAGCCGGCTGTAAATCCGAAACGCTCCGTCCATGACGACTACATCGTCTGCCTCGAGGACGGCAAGAAGTTCAAATCGCTGAAGCGTCATTTGATGACCCATTACGGTCTGACGCCGGACGAGTATCGCGAAAAGTGGAATTTGGACGCAAGCTATCCGATGGTTGCTCCGAACTACGCCGCCGCCCGCTCCCAACTCGCCAAGAAGATGGGTCTCGGCCGCAAGCGCAAGGGGCGCTGAAGCCGGCTCTCTCCCTACAGCCTGGATACGACAGTCGACGGCGCCCTTCGGGCGCCGTTTGCTTTTTGGAGTGATCAGGCTGTCTGCTTCAAGGCTGCCTCGGCATCGCGCTTGATGCGCTTGACCATCGAACGAAGACCATTGGCGCGCTGCGGCGACAGGTGTTCGTCAAGGCCGAGCGCCTTCAAAGTGGCTTCGGCATCCGTGTTCCGGATCTCGCTGGCGGGTCGCCCCGAAAACAGTGCCAGCATGATGGCAACAAGGCCGCGCACGATATGGGCGTCCGAATCGCCCTGGAAGGTGATAACCGGGTCGGCGCCCGGTCCTTGTTCGGTGGTCAACCACACCTGGCTGACGCAGCCGGGAACCTTGTTGGCTTGGTTGCGGTCGGCGTCGGGGAACGGCGGCAGCGCTTCACCCAGTTCGATCACATAGCGATAGCGGTCTTCCCACTCATCGAGCAGGGAGAAGTCGTCGCGTATCGTCTGGATCGTCGTCGTCATCACCCCAGGATATAGTCACCCGGCGCCGCCGCGTCACGAAAAAAGAGGAAAAACACCGCAGGCGTCTAGAGGTCGGACGCGCCTGCGGTGTCGCCAAGGAGGTGGCTAACTGTCTTAGTTTGTCGTCTGCATTCTGACCGGTATGTCGACTGTCGCCGGCAGGACGATAGTCTCCGCCACGCTGCCGGTCGCGACAGTAGTGTCGAGCCCTGTCGTTGGCTTGCCGCCGGTCTGCCCGTCGGTCTGTCCCTCGGTCTGCTTGTCGTTCAGCATGGCGGCCGCGATCTTGGCGGTCTCCTTGGCGCGGGCGGTGATCGTCTGCATCGCCGACTTGCCGGTCTCGCAGACGTCGGGCTTGCGTTCGCATATGCCGGCGATATCGCCGACCGCTTCGCGGGCCGCAAATAGAGCCTGGAGAGGGCCGACAGCCTGGTGACCAGCGTCGTCGGTTCCGACACTCAACGGCAACGCCAGAAGCACCAGCGAAAACCAGAAAGCCATTCTTATCAGAAAGCTCATAGGGACTGCCCTCATCCGTGACCCGGATCATGCCTTCGTGCGGCATGACCTCTTTTATGGGCATGATCGTGGCACATGCGCACAAAGGACGGCTTGCCCGGTCAGTGAAAATTTTCCTCAAATTTTAGGCAAATTCGAAACGAAGCGTTTTGTAATGGATTTGCTTCAAATCCCTGTTTATCTTCTTAAGTAAAAAGGAACCATCTAGCTATTTGTTTTTAAATAACTTTTGTTGGGAAGGCTGCGCGCTGACGCCGATTGTCCGGTGCGCAACCGCAGCCTTCTCGGATAACCCTCCGTTTACTATGGCTGCAATCGCCCTGGGTTTCCGCCGCCGGCCTCCCAATATTTGTCGCATGCCGGGCATTGGTCGGCACCGCCTTATCCATTCCTTAAACGCTGGATGCGAGTTTCAGATCAATAAAAGCGACCTGCGAAGCAGGACAGTTCACGACCGGGTGCAAGTGCGTTGAGTTCGATCGGGGCCAGATACGTTGAATTGCCCGGCGCGATGGCGGCCGGTTGCGAGCGTATGGTTCATCCATCCATCCTTGAGCAGAACGATCGCCTGCGCCAGCGCCGCTTCATCGGCGCCATGCTGGCCGCTCCGTTTTTTGCCGCCGGCGCCGCGGTCACGCTGGTCACCTCCGGCATGGGTGCTGCCGTCACCATGGCTGCGATCTTCGCCAGTTTCGGCCTTTGCTGGTTTGCCGCTTTGCTGGTGGCGGCGACGGGCAAGATGGCGCTTGCCGGCCGGGCAGCCTTGGCAATGGGCGGTCTCGCCGCAGCCGGTGTCATTGCCGCCGCGGGAGGCCTGGCCTCGCCGGTCGCCTTGCTTGCCCTGGCCCTGCCGTTCGAGGCCTGGTGGATCGTGGGCTCGCGGCGCGCGGCGCTATGGGGGGGCATAGCCGCGCTCGCAGCCGTCTTTCTGCAATATTTTGCCGGCTCTGTCTTGCCGCTCAATCCGACGCAGATTGCCGCCTGGCACTGGCTGCTGCCGTTGGCCTGGGCGTTCACGCTTGCGCCTCGCCTCGCGGCACTTGGCAATCCGGCCGGCGCGCGGCTTGACCCGGCGGCCGACGATCGGCTCGAGGCCGTCATCGACGCCGTCGTCTTGAGGGTCGGCAGGCATGGCGAGGTTCAGGATGCGTCGGCCAAGGCGCGCACGCTCCTGAAGCTGCAACCGGAACTGCTGTTCGGCACCGGCCTGTTCGACCGGATTCATCTCTCCGATCGTGTGGCATACCTCAGCGCGCTGGCCGACATGCGCGATGGCGCGTTGGCGCGCCGGCTCGATCTTCGCGTCAGGCTGCCGCAGGACGGCGGTGGCGCGACGGCGGACAATTACCGGCCGTTTTCCCTTGAACTGGCACGGCTGGAAAAGCAGCAGGACGTCTTCACGCTCGTCCTGCGCGAGAATGGCGAAGTAGCCGCATTGCGCGAAGACCTTGCCGCCGCGAATGAGGCGGCGGCTTCCGCCGAAGTGGCGAAGGGGCGGTTCCTGGCGGTCGTCAGCCACGAGCTTCGCACGCCGCTCAATGCCATCATCGGTTTTTCCGACATGCTGCTGCATGAAATGTTCGGCGGCTTCAAGGATCCCCGCCAGAAGGAATATGTCGGCCTGGTCAGGGAGTCCGGCCAGCATTTGCTTGCCGTCGTCACCTCGATACTAGACGTTTCAAGGATCGAGTCAGGCGCCTATGCGACCGAGCCGGAACCGTTCCGTTTCGTCGAAGCGGTCGAAATGTGCCAGTCGATGATGCGCTTGCAGGCCGAGGCGAAGAACATCGATCTGCAAACGCAGATCGCGCCGGATGCGGGCGAGATAAATGCCGATCGTCGCGCCGTGCAGCAGATCCTCATCAACCTCGTCTCCAACGCGATCAAGTTCACGCCCGATGGCGGGGAGGTCGTCGTCGGCGCCAAGCGGATCGGCTCGCGGCTGCATTTCTGGGTCAGGGATACCGGCATTGGCATTGCCGAGGAAGATTTCGAAAATCTCGGCAAGCCGTTCATGCAGATCCAGAACGATTACACCCGCCGCTTCGAGGGAACCGGCCTCGGCCTGTCGCTGGTCAAGGGCCTGGTGGCGCTGCACGACGGCACCATGTCGATCGAGAGCATGCCGGGCGAGGGCACCACTGTCACGATCAGCCTGCCGGTGAAGGGACCAAAGGGACGTTCTACCGACAAGTCCGGCGTGCTGCCGATGCCCGCGGCCAGGACGAAGGGGGAAGGGGACAGGAATGGCTCGCTCCGCAAAACGGCCTAAGGCGGTCAGGCGCCGCGGCAACGCCCTTCAGGGCGGCGCGGTCGCGGTTGGCAGCATGATCTCGCGCAATCCGGTTCTGGTCGGCGGCTCGACCGCCTTCCTGGTGACGCTGTTCTATGTCTCGGCGAATGCCCTGTGGTATCAGCCCTTTCCGCATGCCGGCGCGTTTTTCGCCACCAGGAGCATCGAGGCCTTTCCTCGCGCCGACACCGACGAGCCCGAAACCACCATCAACATCGTGCGGCCGGGCCCGGCCCCGGCGCCGGTCAAGAGCGATCCGGTCGTCGAACAGGTCCAGGGCATATTGAAGGACCTCGACTTCTATTCCGGTACGGTTGACGGCATTACCGGCCCCAACACGCGCAAGGCCATTCAGGCCTATCAGCAGAAGGTCGGGCTCAACGCCTCCGGCGAGATCGACAGCGTCCTGCTCGATCAACTGGGCGCCACGCCAACCGCCTCGACGGCGCTGCCGCATCCGGCCCCCCGCCCGGACCAGACGGCCGCTATCCCCATTCCGGCATCGGCGCCGGCAGGTGAGGCAGCGCCGGCGCCCGATGCCCGCATCATCAAGATCCAGGCCGGGCTGAAAGCATTCGGCAATGACGACATGCAGCTCGATGGCGTGGTCGGCGCCCGCACAAAGGCCGCAATCAAGGAATTCCAGTCGCTGTTTGGACTGCCGGAAACCGGCGAACCCGACGAGGTCGTCTACGTCAAGATGCGCCAGATTGGCCTGACCAACTAACCCCAAGGTGTGCCGATATTCAGGTGAGGCCGGCCTGCAAATGGCGGCCTCCTGCGCTTCCGGCCTTCGCCGGCCGAAGCCCTCATATGCGCCTCCGTCCTATGAAGGTTACGGCCGGCGTAGGCCGGTTCTCGGAGCCCCCCTGGTTTGGTCGCTTCGCGCCCGTCTTCGACTCCAACCCGGCCTGACCTGAATCTCAACACACCTTGGCGAGCACAGACCAATTTCGGTTTCTGGACCGATGCTATAAGGAGCATCGCATGTTGTCCGGAACCCTGCCATGCGCGTAACCACCGATCTGTGGGTGTCGGCCCTTCTGCGCCGGGTTTTCGGCGCCGGCGGCTTTGCCGCCGTGGTCAAGCGTGGCGCGACCGAGGCGGGCGCTGTCTTTGTGCTGGCGCGGGGCAGGCTGGGCGAGCTTGCCCTGTTCGGGCCGGCGCCGCAGACGAGCTACGATTCGGCCAAGCCCGACGACCGTTTCTTCAGCCCGCTCGGCGCCGGCGACGATGCCGCCGCACTCGACGCAAGGCTGGAGAGGGAGAAAAAATTCGATCCTGATATCTGGGTGGTGGAGATCGAGGCCGGCGCCGTTCCGGTCAAGGAGCTTATTGCCGTCAAGATGCCTTGAGGCTGGCGACGGCGGGACCATTGCCGCTGTCTTGCGCGATGCGCGTATCGACGTTCGCGGCGGCGCGCACGATGCCGCGAACCACCTTCGACAAGGTTTCGGCTTTCCAGTTGCGCACCTTGTCGAGTGCTGCGTCGCGATGCAGCAACCGGTAACGATCGAGGAAGATGCGGATCGCCTGCGGATGCGGAAACGCGGTGGGATAGATCGCGGCCGCGATCAGGAACGCCTTGTCCTCGCTGAGGTCAAGCGCGCGCAAGGCGGCCAGCAGCGACGTATAGTTCTGGTTTGCGGTAAGCGACCGCGCCGTTGAAAAATCGATGTCGAGCGCGTCGGCCAACGCGGTCTGGAAGAATGCCGCGTTGCCGGTCAGCGCCGTCTCGCGCAGTTTGACATAGGTCTGCGCGCCGACGAACGGATTGACGGCCACACCGCCGCTCTGCGCATCGGCGCGCATCATCGACCGCAACCGGCGTCGCGCATTTTCCGCGCCGGCGCCAGGCAACGGCTTTCTATCAGGGACGGCAGCAGCGATTTCGGCACTCTCCGTCGCATCGGTGACCGCGTCGGGCTGCTGCACGCGCACCAGCGTCGGCTTTTCGAGCACCCTGATCAGCTGGGCGATGGTCGGGTTCAGATTCTTGCGGCGCGCGATGGCGCGCGCATGCGGCAGCCCGTGACGCCCGATGAGCGCGATGAGGTCGACGTCGCTGACGGCGCGCGAGCGAATAAGCAGCGGCGCGGCGATATCGACCGGTTCCTCGCAGAGCCGCCTGATCAGTGCGGCAGGCGCATATTCGCATTCGGAAAGCGCTGCGGCGACGTAGCGGCGTGACTCGACCGACACATTGTTGAAAAGCGGCATCGTCAGGTCTTCGAGTTGCGCGATCTCCCGGCGCGAAGGACGGGTGAGCGAACAGAATGCCGACACCGCCGCGCGGAACAGCCTTTCGGCCTTTCCCGATTCAGTCCGTATAACGATTTGCCTGAAATCCGAAGATGACACGGAGGATACGCCCGACACTCGACACGATCTGGCCATGCTCAACCGGGACTGTGTCGGTTTCGCCTTTGACAAGAACAAAGATCAAGTTAGCGACGATCCGTTAGCGTTCCGTTAACCTAAGCGCTTGAGCTAACACGCTTTCGTTTTAAGAAAAAAAGCAACGGGAAACCTTTACTTAAAACGGCGTGCTCATTCCCACGGTCTCACTAGGCATCGTAGGACAACCCGCTGAATTGAAGACATTCATGCCCCTCATCTTGGGCACCGGCTTGTCCTTATTTCTCAGGTTTTGGGTCAATCGGGAATTGAGCCGTCTCAAAGAATAAGTCAGTCAGCAGGAATGGTTTTCACATCAGGCACAAGGTCGATCCTGATAGGCAGTCTGTCAGTTCGAGACGCGGCCAAGGCCTGACCGGCGAAGTCATCGGGTGCCGGCCAAAACGCGGCAAATATGTCTTGGATCGTACTGGTTGGTGTGAACGAAGTTGATTTCAGAAACGTCTCGCCGTTGGCTGCAATGAAGTGACCAACGGCAATAAATGACGTGGCTTGAATTGCGTTCTTTTTCATCGCGAATCTCCTGTTGACCTTCCAGCCTAGGCCGAACAGAATCCGCCGACGAGGATTATCACGGCAATCCCCGTTATCCCCACTTGGCCGACTGGTACTCGTCGGAGAAATTCAGTTGCAATGACTCAATGTCGTGGGCTGAGGACGATTCGGCACGAAGCTCGTACTCTAATCCCGCCGCTTTCAAAGCCTCCTCAAGTACTCGACCGTCCGCCTTATCAGGGCTCCTATTGATCACGACAATCCCGCTAGGTGGCGCGAGTTTTACACCGATGCTGCGACGAGCAGTTACCTTCCAACCTTCCTGTTGAAAGGACCGTTCGAATTAATGCAGCTTGGCCTCAGTGAGGCGATTGACGCTGTCCACGTCCCAAGTGAGGGCAATGGTCCCGGCAAAATTCCGTATTGTGCGAGACATCCTTGCCAATTGATCGTCAGAGAAGGGTTGTAGATCGGCAGTCAGTTTGGTGACCGCAGTTTCCAATTCTGTGATCTTGGCAGCAGCCTCGTTCGGAGACGCTCCCTTGAGCTTTTCCTTGTAATCGTCGATCTGCTCCTTCAGCAGCTTGATAGTGCTTTCCGAGTTGTCATGGCGGACCGAATGCGCAGCCTTAAGAATAAACCAGCTCACTCCGGTCAACAGCACCCAGCCGGTGATGAAGGTAAACAATGCCTGTGACAGCACGGCATACTGTTTGGAGAAAAACTCGATGATTGAGGTCAGATCCATACTGGATCAATAGCAGCGAGTCGGGTGACTCGTCACTGGCGCGAGCGCAGCTTCCGACTTATCTCTATCAGGGGGGGATCAAGATGAGTCAGCTTTCCAGCCTTTTGCATACTCTGTATTCCGGCGAGAATCTTGTCCCTGCGGTAGTTGGTGTCGCAGCTTCATTCGCTGGTGCATGGGGAGCACAGGTCGCGATTCTAAGGCGTGACCGGAGGCGGGAACTGCTAACCAACTTACGCGCAGTGAACGAAGCGCTGGCGCTATCGTTCGCCATTGGCAACAATTGTATGTCAATGAAAAATCAACACACGATGGGACTGCTCGAACGGTTTCGTGAAACCGAACAAAGGGTAAAAGATCATATCCAAAAGGTAGATGCAGCTCCCCCAGGCACTCGATTCGAACCAATCGAATGTGCAATGGAGCTAAGAACGTTACCAATTCCCAAGGTGCCGATAGATCGGTTGGAAACTGTTGTGTTTGAAAAACTCAGCGTCGACACCAAGACGCTGAATCTAACAATCGAGATAAACAAATCGATCGATATGCTGAATTCATCTATATCGGTCCGGAACGATCTCATACAAAAATGGAAGAATGAAGGTAATGAAGGTAGCGAAGATAAAACATTCCGCTACCTCGGACTAGAGACCAAGCATGGGGCTGATGAAACTTATAAAACGACCCTCTTTGCCATCGAAGCATATTTGGATGATTGTATCTATTTCACCATGCAACTCGAAAAAGCGCTTAATGATCACGGCAACAAAATTCGAAGATTTCGGTTCCGACTTTTCAGGTCGTTGCCGAAGATTGCAAAGGCTGACTACTCATCTGAACGCGCCAAGCGACTGTTGCCAGACCCCAAGGATTATCAAGACTGGGAAAGTGGGTTTGTGCCCCAACCAACGTTTTGGGACAAATTGAAAGCGCGTTTCAGCCGCAAAAAGAAGATGCTCACTCCTCCCGGAAATCCTGAAGCGTAGCATGGCGCAATTTGTCTTCGCCGCGAAGGTGTTTGACTTCACGTCTAATGCTCGGCTTCACCCATAGGGTTGCCGGTCGCTTCCCGCCCTCGAGGCGTTTTAGGATTCCGTTTTAAGCGTTTAGGTCGTTTCAGCAAATTTTAATTCGAAATCAACCTAGTAGGTAAACGCTCCGTTAACCTACTGCCATCCTTAATCAGTATTGGAGGCGTTGCGTTGTGCTCCGGGGCAACCGAGAGGAATGCACGAACCATGGGCATGGTACTGTCTTTCGTGCCGCGAACGGCGGCAACCAATCGAGCAGTTCGAAACACCGGCACACCGGCGGCGGTGATCATCTTTCCCGGGGTCCGCTATGAACAGCGGCCGCTGACGGGCGAGGCGAGGCCGGGCGTCGATCCAGACAAGCCAGGCTCGTCGGCGACGATGCCAGGCTCGTCGGGGACGCTGCCTGTTCCTCACCACTGAGTTTCGGGATCAGCTTCAAAAGTCCTGCAGCTCGCAGGAACCCTGCTCGAGAAACCGCGACACGGTTGGCTTCCAGCTGTCGTCGGGCACAAAGGCGCGGATGACGAATATGCCTTCGTCGATGGGCGCTTCGACGAAGATCGCTCCTTGCAATTCCTCGGGAAGATCCTTGCGCACCTCGATCATCTGCGCGGGCGTCAGCACCACGCTGTCGAGCAGCCCCGCCGTCGCGCTGTGATCGTTGAAGGAATAGACATTGTGGCCGTTGCGGTCATAGACGGATACGGACCAGAACGGCACGTTCCCTGGCGCCTTGACCCGCACCATGCCGTCGCTCAGGTCGAACCGGCAGGCGGCCGCGTAAAACAGAGGATCCACCGATTTCACCACAGGGGCGCCGCCGGCCTCCGCGTCCAGTCTGGTCATCTTGTAGAGGTCCGAGGCCATGGCCAGCCGCGACCAGGCACCGCGTTCGGAAAACTCCGGTACAAGCAGCAGCACGATGATGTGCACGATGCCGGCGCCAAGCAGGCCGAGCAGGATTGCGTGCAGCAGCTTACGCATTGCAGCCGACCCTGAGGATTTTCGGCAGCGTGACGTCAGAGAGGCCCGTGCTGCTGGCGATCGGCGTGTCGTAGAATGTCAGCACGAAATACATCCGCCCAGTGCCCTCGGTCAGCAGCCAATTGCCCGGCGCGGGGCGGTTGCCGACGGAAATGATCACCGAATTGTCGGGCTGGCGCAGCACCTGGTAGGACTGAAGTGCTGCAAGCCTCGGCCTGCCGGTCTGGACAACGCCGAGCGACTGATCGGTGGCGTAGAGGGTCCAGAACCGCGCCGTGGGAAATCCGCCTTCGATCGTGTAGGCGCACTGGCGCATGAGCTGTCCGCCGCTGGAATCGCGCTCGGCGATGAAGGAGAGCCCCTCAGCCCGCCCGAGCGCCAGCACGCCTTCGCGCGCCACGCGGGCCTTCGAATAAGGGTCCGCCGCCGGCGTGCCGATGTCGGGGAACGCCGTCCATTGGCCGATCCTGATCGCCCCGACGCCATCCTGCGTCTTCAGGGCATACCAGACGCTGCCGCCGCCGCCGCCGATGGCTATGGCAAGCGAAAGCAGCGTGAGCAAGGCGTTCTTGAGCATGAAGAGCCGCGGGTGAGAAAGCAGAAGCGCCGCTCGGGATATCGCGGGGCAGGGGGCATGGCAAGCATGGCCGCCGGATTGCCGCTCCGCGGGCCTCGGTGCGAAGTGCTGCAGGTCAAAGCGCCGACAGGGTTTCCGGCGCCGCGGGAGGTTGGAGGACAGGCGCCGACTGGAACAGCCTGGTCATGTCCCGCAGCGCCTGCGTGGTCTGGCTGGAGAGCACTGGCGGGCGCTCGGCGGCGGCATCAGCCGCTGCCTTCTCGGCATTCTTCTTCTCCGCCTCCACGGCCTTGGCCGCGACCTCTTCGTCGACGAACGGCTTGTCGAGACCGGGAATCGGCTTGAGGTCGATATTCTGGTGCGCGTAGGTCATCAGGCGTTGCCACACCATGGCCGGCAGCGAGCCGCCGGTCATGTTCCTGGTCGGGGAGAAGTCGTCATTGCCCATCCACACAGCAGCGGTGTAGTTGCCGGTGAAGCCGACATACCAGGCATCGCGGTAGGCCTGGGTGGTGCCGGTCTTGCCCGCGGAAACGATGTTGGGAAGGGCCGCGCGCCGCGCCGTGCCCATCACCGGCACCGCCGCCAGCATGGTGTTCATGTATTTGAGCGCCTGTTCCGAAAGCACCCGGTGCGGCGGCGGCGCGTCCTTGGCGAAGTCGTAGACCACCTCGCCGGTACGGGTGACGAGCTGTGAGATGCCGTGGCGGGAGCCGACAAAGCCGTTCTGCGCGAACACGCTGTAGCCTGTCGCCTGGTCCATCACGGTCATGCCCGACGTGCCGAGCACCATGGTCTTGTGCGATTCGAGCGGCGATTCGACGCCCATCGCTTCGGCCAACGCCTTGATCGGCTTGATGCCGAGATAGTCCTTGGCCAGCCGCACCGGCACGGTGTTGATCGATTTGGCGATCGCGGTGATCAGCGTGACATTGCCGGCCGACCCGCCATTGTAGTTGTGAGGCGACCAGCCGCCCCAGGAGATCGGGCCGCCGGAAACGACGGAGTTCGGTGTGAAGCCGTCTTCCATGGCCATCGCGTAGACATATGGCTTGAACGATGAGCCGGTCTGGCGCAGCGCTTTGGTGGCGCGGTTGAACTGGCTGGCGCCGTAGTCGCGGCCGCCAACGATCGCCCTGACCGCGCCATTGGTCTCGATGACGACCATGGCGCCTTCGGTGACGTTATACTCCTTGCCGAATTGACGGAGGTGGAACTCCATCGCTTCTTCCGCCGCCTTCTGGATATTGGCGTCGAAAGTGGTGTGCGCGACCAGCGAATGCTGGCCCGGCCTGGCGATCTTCTTGACCTCGTCGAAGGCCCAGTCGAGATAATAGTCCGGGCTCTTCTGCTCGCCACGGTCGACGATTTCAGCCGGATGCAGCCGCGCCTGCAGCACCTGGCCTTCGCTCATGAAGCCGGCATCGACCAAGTTGGACAACACCACATTGGCCCGCGCGCGGGCCGCCGGCAGGTTGATATGCGGCGCGTATTTGGTCGGCGCCTTGAACAACCCGGCCAGCATCGCCGCCTCGGCCAGGTTCAAATCCTTGACGCTCTTGCCGAAATAGAAATCGGCGGCCGCCTCGATGCCGAAGGTGCCGCCGCCCATATAGGCGCGGTCGAGATAGAGCTGGAGGATTTCCTTCTTCGACAGATTGGCCTCGAGCCACAGCGCCAGGAACGCTTCCTTGATCTTGCGCTCCAGCGTCCGTTCATTGGTCAGGAACAGGTTCTTGGCGAGCTGCTGTGTGATGCTCGATCCGCCCTGGACGACGGAATTGGCCCGCACATTCTCGAAAATGGCGCGGGAAAGGCCGAGCACGTCGATGCCGTGGTGATCGAAGAAGCGCCGGTCCTCGGTGGCCAGCACAGCCTTGATGACCTGGTCCGGCATCTCGTCGACCGGCACCGAATCGCGCTGGATGATGCCGCGCTGGCCGATCTCGTTGCCGTAGCGGTCGAGGAAGGTGACGGCGAAGTCGCCCTGGGCACGCCAGTCGCCTGCCGTTTCCTGGAAAGCCGGCAAGGCGAGCGCCAGCATGACGACGATGCCGCCGGCGCCGAGCGTGAAGCCTTCGCTCAAGAATTCGATGGTGCCGCGCCGCCAGCCGGTGACGCGAAAACGCCGGAAAAAAATGGTGGCCGCTTCCCAGAACTGCCGCGCCTTGAAGCCGATCTCATAGAGCGAGGAATCGAGCCACGCATCGACCGCGAGCAGCCTGGCGGCGATCGGGCCTCTTCTCTTGCGTGGCTCCAAAGGATTGGTCATTCCGGAAATCCGCCCCCCAGCGCGACCTTGAGAACCGCAAGCGGGCAATTTCAGGGCGGCGCACTGCCAAGACTATGCGTCCATTTTGATCCTGCTCACAAGGGTAAGGCAGGCTCATGCGGGGTCTGTTGATCGAAAAGGGTGCGCTTGTTGCAGGCGCGCACGCTTCCGGCGTCACCGCGCCGCCATGAAGCGCATGAAATGCGCCACGTCGGCCTCTTCAGGCTCCTGGCCGGTGAAACTGCGCAGGTAAGCGGCCAGATGACTTACCCGTGCCTCGACAGGTTCCCTTAGGTCGAGCATGTAGTAGCCGATCTGCATGTAGTAGAGCACCCGGGCACGGATGAAAGCATCCTCCGCGTCATAGCCATGCCGGCGATACATGTCGCGGATGGCGCCCAGCCGATCGTCGTCGGCCTTGTCGATCGCCCGGCGCACATCGTCGGAACGCCGCGCCCATTCGCGGATGGCGAAGTCGAGCCTGGGGTCGAACAGTCGCTCGTCGGCCCAGCATTCGAACACGTTCAAGACGCCCATGATGATGCTTTTGGCCGGCCTTTTCGCGCGTTCGACGATCGCCTGGGTGTTGGTTTCGTGCCAATGGGCGAGCAACTGGTCCAGCAGATCCTGGCGGCTCTGGAAATACCAGTAGAAGCTCGAGCGCGACACGCCGAGCTTCTGGCCGAGCGGCAGCACACGCACGCTTTCGACACCATCGGAAATCAGCGTCTGCAGCGCAAGATTGATCCAGTCCCAGCGCGTCACCTTGATGTTGCCGGGCGCCGGCTCGTCCTGTGGAGCGATCATGATCATGCACCCACACTTGGCATGACGGGTAACGACGCGCAAGCCGACTGGACAGCTATGTCTACACTCTAGACACATATGTACAGTCCATATATGGTGCCGGGATCGAGCAGTCCGGAGGAAGCCGTGAAGTCGCACTATCGTGCAGTCGTCATCGGGGGTGGTGTGGTTGGCGCCTCGGTGCTCTACCACCTGGCGCGGTTCGGCTGGACCGACGTGGCGCTGATCGAGCGTGCCGAACTGACGGCCGGCTCCACCTGGCACGCGGCGGCCGGATTCCATGCGCTCAATGCCGATCCCAATGTCGCGGCGCTGCAGGACTATACGATCAAGCTCTATCGCGAGATCGAGGCCGAATCCGGCCAGAATGCCGGCCTGCACATGACCGGCGGCGTCAACATGGCCAGCGACCCCGCCCGCTGGGAATGGCTGAAATCGGCCTGGGCCGTGTTCCAGTCGGTGGGCATCGAGACCGCCCGGCTGGTGACGCCCGAGGAGATCAAGGCGATCTGCCCGATCGTCGATGTCAGCGATGTGCTGGGCGGCCTCTACGATTCCAACGAAGGCCATCTCGACCCTTACGGTACGACGCACGCCTATGCCGGAGCGGCGAAAAAGCGCGGCGCCGATGTCATCCTGCGCAACCGCGTCCTCGACCTGAAGCCGCGCGCCGGCGGCGGCTGGGATGTCATCACCGAGCAAGGCACGATCGTTGCCGAGCATGTCGTCAATGCCGGCGGCCTCTGGGCAAAGCAGCTCGGCCGCATGGTCGGCGTCGACCTGCCGGTGACGCCGATGGAGCACCACTATTTCGTCACCGAGGACATCCCGGAGGTCGCGGCGCTCGACAGGGAGCTTGGCCTCGCCGTCGATCTCGACGGCTTTGCCTATCTGCGCCAGGAGCGCAAGGGCGTTCTGCTCGGCCTCTATGAGCAGAACCCGAAGCACTGGAACATGGATGGAGCGCCGTGGGACTATGGCATCGAGCTGATCCCGGAAGACATCGAGCGCATCAGCCCGGAACTTTCCAGGGCCTATGAGCGCTTTCCCTGCCTTGCCACCGCCGGCATCCGCAAATGGGTCAACGGCGCCTTCACCTTCACACCGGACGGCAACCCGATCGTCGGGCCGGTGCGTGGCGTCAGGAACTACTGGGTCGCCTGCGGCGTCATGGCCGGTTTCAGCCAGGGCGGCGGCGTCGGCAAATCGCTGGCCGAATGGATGATCCATGGCGAACCGCAGGCCGACATTTTCGGCATGGACATTGCCCGCTACGGCGCCTTTGCCGCCAACCGCTGTTATCTCAAGCAAACGACGCGCCAGTTCTACGCACGCCGCTTCGTCATGACCTTTCCCAATGAGCGGCTGCCCGCCGGGCGGCCGCTGAAACGCCCCGGCGCTTATGACGGCATGACGGCGGCGGGGTGCGAATGGACAGCGTCGTGGGGGTTGGAAATCCCCGCCTATTTCGCGCCGATGGGCTTTCGCGAAAACACCACGCTGAAGCGCTCCAACGCCTTCGACATCGTCGGCGACGAGGTGCTGCAGGTCCGGCGCGCCGCCGGCCTCGTCGATACATCGGCCTTTTCGCGCTATGCCGTCTCGGGTCCGGGCGCCGAGGCTTGGCTCGACCGGCTGCTGGCCTGCAGGCTGCCGAAGCCGGGGCAGGCGAAGCTCGCGCCGATGCTCGGCCATGATGGCCGGCTGAAGGGCGATCTGACCGTCTTCAACTGGGGTGGCGGCGACTACTGGATCATGGGCTCCTACTATCTCAGGGAATTCCACATGCGCTGGTTCGAGGCGCATGCGGCCGACGGCGTGACCGTCACCGACATCTCCGACGCAATGTCCGGCTTCCTCGTCACTGGACCGAATGCGCGGGCGGTTCTTGCACGCACCACGCATCAGGATATTTCGGCTGACGCCTTGCCGTTCATGGCCTGCGGCGAATTCGACATCGGCATGGCGCGTGCGCGTGTGGCGAGGCTGTCGATTGCCGGCGAGCTCGGCTTCGAGATCAACTGCCCGGCCAGCATGCATGCCACCTTGCGCGAAACGCTGCTTGCCGCCGGCGAGGATATCGGCCTTGCCGAGATCGGCTTCTATGCGTTGAACGCGCTCAGGCTGGAAAAGAGCTTCGGCATCTGGTCGCGTGAATTCACCCAGGGTTATACGCCAGGTCAGACCGGCCTCGATCGCTTCATCGCCTTCAGCAAGGACGGCTTCATCGGCCGCGAGGCTTCATTGAAGGAGCGCGAGGGCGTCACCACACGGTGCGTCGTGACGCTTGAGGTCGAAGCCGTCGATGCCGATGCCAGCGGCTTCGAGCCGGTCTGGCACAAGGGCCGGCGCATTGGCTTCGTCACCTCGGGCGGCTATGGCTATTCGGTCGGCAAGAGCCTCGCGCTGGCGCTGGTCGACCGCGATTTCGCCGGGGAGGGCACTGCCTTGTCTGTGCACATCGTCGGCGTCGAGCGGCCGGCACGGATCATTGCGGCCTCTCCCTACGATCCGCTGGGCAAGGCGATGCGGCAATGAGGAGGTTCTGCGATGGTCGATGAAGCCGCACGTGATATCAGGCGCGAGCGCCGGCGCGGACGCACTGGCGAGGCCGGCAGCGAATCCAGCCGGCGGCCCGACTATCGCTCGCTGAAGAATCCCTTCCTGCCGCAGCCGGTCTTTTCCGAAGATCAGGTCGCAGCCATCCACGACACGGCGCTGCGGGTGCTCGAAGAGCTCGGCATCAAGGTGTTGCTGCCGCAGGCGCGTGCAGCCTATGCCAGTGCCGGCGCGCTGGTCGACGAGGACAGCCAGATGGTGCGCATCGGCCGCGATATCGTCGCGGCCGCACTGACCTCGGCGCCGAAGTCGATCACGACACGCGCCGGCGACCGCTCGCGCGATATCGCACTCGAGCTTGGTACGATGACGTTCCTGGCCGGCTGCGGCGCGCCCAACGTCACCGATCTCGAACACGGCCGGCGGCCGGGAACGCTTGCCGCATTCGAGGACTTCATCCGGCTGGTGCAGCACTTCGACGTTCTGCACATGCTGGGGCCTTGCATCGAGCCGCAGGATGTCGACAACCGCTTCCGCCACTACGCCGTCAACCGGGCGCAACTGACGCTGTCGGACAAGGTCCCCTTCGTCTTCGCCCGCGGCACGCCGCAGGTCGAGGACGGTTTTGCCATGATCAGGCTGGCGCGCGGCCTGTCCGAGGACGAATTCTTGAGCGGCGCCCATTGCTACACCGTCATCAACACCAACTCGCCGCGTCAACTCGATATTCCGATGGCTCAAGGCATCATCGATTTCGCCAGGGCAGGCCAGGTGTCTATCATCACGCCCTTCTGCCTGGCCGGCGCCATGGCGCCGATCACCGTCGCCGGCGCGTTGACATTGCAGCACGCCGAGGCGCTGGCCGGACTGGCGCTCGCCCAGATCGTGCGGCCGGGTGCGCCGGTCGTCTACGGCTCCTTCTCCTCCAATGTCGACATGAAGTCGGGTGCGCCGGCCTTCGGCACGCCGGAGCATGTCAAGGCAACGCTCGGCGCCGGCCAGCTTGCCCGCTTCACCGGCCTTCCCTGGCGGTCCGGCGGCGGCAGCGCCGCCAACATCTCGGACGCGCAGGCGGCCCACGAAACGCAGTTCGCTTTGTGGGGTTCGGTGCTTGCCGGCGCCACCGTCTGCATCCATGCCGCCGGCTGGCTCGAAGGCGGCCTGAGCGTATCCTTCGAGAAGTTGATCACGGATATCGAGGCGTTGCAGACCATCGCCGAACTCTGCGTGGCGACGCCCGGCGACGAGGCCGCGATCGGCTTCGAGGCGATCGCCGAAGTGCAGCCCGGCGGGCATTTCTTCTCGGCCGGACACACTATGGCACGCTACCGCACCGCCTTCTACGAGCCGCTGGTCGCCGACTGGTCGAATTTCGGCAACTGGACGCAGGCCGGGTCAAAGACGGCGACCGAGCGCGCCACCGGCGTCTGGAAGCGCACGCTGGCCGACTTCCGGCCGCCGGCTTCGGCCGCCGCCACAGCAGGCACTCTCGACAACTTCATCGCCCGGCGCACCGAAGAGGGCGGCGCAGCGCCGGTCTCGTGATGTAGTTAAGCAAGCGCGTCACATGGGGCGCTTGTCGCCGATCTTTTGCGGATCACGGCCTACCGTGCCGGCGTCAGTTTTCCTGTGCTTGTCGGCGGCAAGCCTGCGAATGCGATCGAAGCGGCTTTCCTTAGTCGATTTGGTTGCCGGCACTGCATCTGGCTTCGGTACGAACGTGATCATCTGTCGATCTCCCTGTCGTAGCTGACGGATGGAAGTCTTCCTGACTGGCGGAAATCCCTGGCGCGCCGGGAAATGCCCCGGCGGCCATTGTTCTGGCTCGGCCCGCTCGGCCTTGTCCGAATGGGCGTTTTCAGGCGACGGTCAGTAGCCGCCCATGCCGCCAGCGGCCGAAGCCGCGGCGTCCTTGGCCGGGATGTCGGTGATCATCGCTTCCGCAGTGATCAGCAATGCCGCGATCGAACCAGCATCCTGCAGTGCTGTCCGCACCACCTTTGCCGGGTCGACGATGCCGGCCTTGATCATGTCGACATAGGTTTCGTTCTGGGCGTCGAAGCCCTGGTTGTGATCCTTGCTGTCGGTAAGCCTTCCGACGACGATCGAACCCTCAACGCCGGAGTTCTCGGCGATTTGGCGGATCGGCGCTTCGAGTGCTCTCGACACGATCGAAATGCCTGCCGTCACATCGGCATTGGCTCCGGTCAGCCCTTTCAGCACCGCCTTGGCGCGCAGCAAGGCGACGCCGCCGCCCGGAACGATGCCCTCTTCGACTGCGGCGCGCGTGGCATTCAGCGCGTCGTCGATGCGGTCCTTCTTTTCCTTGACTTCAGACTCGGTGGCGCCGCCGACGCGAATGACCGCGACGCCGCCGGCGAGCTTCGCCAGCCGCTCCTGCAACTTCTCCTTGTCGTAGTCGGAGGTGGTCTCCTCGATCTGCCCCTTGATCTGTGTGACGCGCGCCTGGACGGTTGCCTTCTCGCCGGCGCCGTCGATGATCGTGGTCGTGTCTTTTTCGATCAGCACGCGCTTGGCGCGGCCGAGCATGTCGAGGGTGATGTTTTCCAGCTTGATGCCGAGGTCCTCGGAAATCATCTGGCCGGCGGTAAGCACGGCGATGTCTTCCAGCATGGCCTTGCGGCGGTCACCGAAGCCCGGCGCCTTGACGGCCGCGACCTTGAGGCCGCCGCGCAATTTATTGACGACCAGCGTCGCCAGCGCTTCGCCTTCGACGTCCTCGGAGATGATCACCAGCGGCTTGCCGCTTTGCACCACGGCTTCGAGGATCGGCAGCATCGCCTGCAGATTGCCGAGCTTCTTTTCATGGATGAGGACATAAGGGTCCTCCAGCTCGACGCGCATCTTCTCGGCATTGGTGACGAAATAGGGCGAGAGATAACCGCGGTCGAACTGCATGCCCTTGACGACGTCGAGTTCGGTGTCAGCGGTCTTGGCTTCCTCGACGGTGATGACGCCGTCATTGCCGACCTTGTCCATCGCCTTGGCGATCATGGCGCCGACGGTGACGTCGCCATTGGCGGCAATGGTGCCAACCTGCGCGATTTCATCGGAGGATTTGACCTTCTTCGCGCGCGCCTGGATCTCCTTGACAACCGCGGCGACGGCAAGGTCGATGCCGCGCTTGAGGTCCATCGGGTTCATGCCGGCGGCAACGAATTTGGCGCCCTCGCGCAGGATCGAAGCGGCCAGCACTGTGGCGGTGGTGGTGCCGTCGCCTGCAAGGTCGTTGGTCTTCGAGGCCACTTCGCGCACCATCTGGGCGCCCATGTTCTCGAACTTGTCCGAAAGCTCGATTTCCTTGGCCACGGTCACCCCGTCCTTGGTGATGCGCGGCGCGCCATAGGCCTTGTCGATGATGACATTGCGGCCCTTGGGGCCGAGCGTCACCTTGACGGCGTTGTTGAGGATCTCGACGCCGCGCAGCATGCGGTCACGCGCGTCGGTGGAAAATTTGATTTCCTTGGCAGACATGATTTTTCATCCCGTTCGTTGGTGGAATCGGCCGCTTCGTTTGGGCAATCGGCTGGTCGCTTAAGGCATCGAAAGCTGTTGGCGGTTCCGCCCGATCAGGCGGCCTTCTTGGTAGCGATGGTCTTGTCGATGATGCCCATGATGTCGGCCTCCTTCATGATCAGAAGGTCCTCGCCGTCTATTTTGACCTCGGTTCCCGACCATTTGCCGAATAGGATGAGGTCGCCGGCCTTGACGTCGAGCGCGATCAGCGCGCCGCTTTCGTCACGAGCGCCCGGACCGACGGCGATCACTTCGCCTTCCTGCGGCTTTTCCTTGGCATTGTCGGGAATGATGATGCCGCCCTTGGATTTGGTGTCGCTTTCGGCGCGCCGAATGACGACGCGATCGTGGAGTGGTCGGAATTTCATGGGAACTCTTTCTGGGACCGGCTTAGGCGGCCGCCCCCTTCTATAGGCCCGTTGGCACTCGATTGATAGGAGTGCCAAAAAATATTCCCGGGACTTTGGGAAATATTAAGAAGTATTATTCTGCTTTTTCATCTTAACGTCGGCGATAAATCAAAAATAACCCCGAAATTGAATTTTTCATTGCCCGTCCCTATCTTAGATGAGAAACTCACGTTCATGATCTCGACCAAAAGGAGATTTTATCGATGGCGGAATCTGGCCAGAATATCATGGAGAAAGCCGAAGCGCGCTTCATGGAGAAGCAGAAGAAAACTGCGGAGCGAAACCAGGCGACGGCCGAATATGTTTCCGAGGCAAAGGCCAGGGTCATCAAGACGGCAAGGCTGCGGGCGCTGCGGCTGGCCAAGGAAGAGGCCGACCGTGCCGCGGAGGCCCTGAACCCGACGCCGAAGAAAAAGCGGGCAGCAAAGAAGGCTTCCACGCCGGAGGTAAAATCATGAGCCTGACGTTCCCCAATCGCAGCCGCAGTTATGATGAGGCGGGCAAGCGTATCCGCTTCGTCGGCCATGACGGCATGTTCCAGATATCCTTCTCTGTCGCCGCCGAGGCCATGTCGAAGATGCAGCCGGGAACGGCCGCCGACGAAGCCGGCTATCTCGCTGCCTTCGACACGGCGTCCAGTTCGATCCATGATGTAGCTAGGAACGCCTATGCGCGCACCCGTAAGAGCATCTATGTGCTGACCGCAGCCGATTTTCGCTAAATCCCGAATGTCCTCGCGTTCGGGGCCGACGCGCCAGATCCATCCCAAGCGAACATGTACCGGCCGAGATCGGCGACCGCATCAGGGCTTGCGGTCCGCCTTTGCCCGCCGCCTGACGTCCCGGCTGTTCAGCCGATCGACCATCGCGTCCGCATCGCGCGTGTTCATGCCGACCATGACCTGATGTTTGAACTCGACCGGCTGGCCAGTGAAGACGTCAAAGATGGTCCAGCTGTCGGGCTGCTCCATACGTAATGCATAACGGTTTGCCATTCTGACGCCCTTTGACTGCCGCACCCTGCCGACAGATGTCGATGCCGTCAGGTCTGCATGACGAAGAACACTGCCGCCAGAACGGCGACTGTCCAGATTACCACGGACAGTTTCAAGGCCATGCCTCCGTGCAGGGATAGAAACGCCCGCATGCCTGCCAGCATGCCGTTCATGCTCTTCGCCACGGTCGGTCTCGCTGAAATCGGAACCGATGGCTTGATCCCAAGCTTTCCAAAAACAGGCAGCAGCGATGGTTCGCGCACGAAAACGACCTCGAATGTCTGGAGAAACCAGGGACTTCCATAGCACGCTTCTTCAAACTCCTTGCATGCCAAATAAAAACTGGAGGGCCACTGCAAAAGCGTCCCTGGCGGGCTGAAGGCGGCCATATGATGGTCGGACGATCTGGCGCGGGAAGCTCAACGCGGTTAGGTTGGAAGCAGGAAGCGTCGCGGGCGCAAAGCCTGTCAAAGCGCGACGGGCGAGGGGATGACAGATGACGGCGCCCGGCGATTTGCAGCAGGCCCTGTTCCAGAGATTGAAAAGCGACGCATCGCTATCGGCGCTGCTGGGCGGCGCCGGCCTTGTCGAGCAGGCGACCGACAACGTCGCCTTTCCCTACGTGACTTGCGGCCATACCAGCGCTTTTGACTGGGACACTGGCGCCGACAACGACGCCGATCAGCTTGTCACGCTGCACGTCTGGTCGAAAGCCCATGGCGAAGCCGAAACCCGCAACATCATGGACAGGATCGAGGCGCGCCTTGCGAACGCTGCGCTGGCCATTGGCCCGCACGGCCAAACACGGCTGTCACTGGAATTCGCGGAAGCCCGCTTTGACGAGGATCTGGCGGTCCATCATGGACTGCTGCGCTTTCGCGCCATCACCCAGGAAAACGCCTGAGGCACTTTCAATATCGGTGAAACGGAGTCTAGACTGCCCTTTCGCTGACTTCACCGGGTTGGGCGGTGAAATCTCAGATTTGATTGTCTCGCGTTTCAGGGGGTTGCGAGCATGGTTTTTTGGGCGTTCACTGTTCATTTCACGTTCAGCACCGATGCGTTACAACGCCGACCATGAAAACGCTTCGCTCCAATCTCAAAACCGCGATACTGGCGCTTGCTGCGGCCGGTCTGTTCGCGTCGCAGGCGACGGCGCTGCCGGTCGCCGTGCCCGAGCAGGCTTCCCCGATCATCCTCGCCGCCTCCGACTGCTACGCGATCGGCCAGCAGGTTGCGCAGCAGAACGGCGGCACGCTGGCCAAGGCCTCGCAGTCGACGCGCGGTGGCCAGGCGGTCTGCGTCATCGTCGTGCTGGTCCCGGGCAAGGACGGGCAGCGTCCGCGCCGCTCCGAAATCGTGGTTCCGCTGAACTGACCCAATCTTCCATTCTAAGGCCTCCGTTTCCCAGGCCGCTGGAATCGGCCTATATCTGACACCCGCAACAGGCCAACGCTTCAACAGGTAACGATCCCCGCATGCGCGTACTCGTCGTCGAAGATGACAAGGATCTCAACCGGCAGATTTCGGACGCGTTGGCTGATGCCGGCTATGTCGTCGACAAGGCTTTCGACGGCGAGGAGGGGCATTTTCTCGGCGACACCGAGCCTTATGACGCGGTCGTTCTCGACATCGGCCTGCCCCAGATGGACGGCATCAGCGTGGTCGAGCGCTGGCGCCGCGGCGGCCGCAAGATGCCGGTCCTTATCCTGACGGCGCGCGACCGCTGGAGCGACAAGGTGTCCGGCATCGACGCCGGCGCCGACGATTATGTCACCAAGCCATTCCACATCGAGGAGGTGCTGGCCAGGGTCCGTGCCTTGATCCGTCGCGCGGCCGGCCATGCGTCGTCGGAATTGACCTGCGGGCCGCTGCGTCTCGACACCAAGGCGTCCAAGGCCGACGTCAACGGCGTGCCGCTGAAGCTGACGTCGCACGAATTCCGCCTGCTTGCCTATCTGATGCATCATATGGGCGAGGTCGTGTCCCGCACCGAGCTGGTCGAACATCTCTATGATCAGGATTTCGACCGCGATTCCAACACAATCGAGGTCTTTGTCGGGCGGCTTCGCAAGAAGATGGGCATCGACATGATCGAAACCGTTCGCGGCATGGGCTACCGCATGCGTGAGCCGGAGGCGTAAGGCGGAACCGCTGCCTACCCAGCAAACCATAAGGTCGCCGCTTTCGCTGCGGTTCTGGCCGCGATCGCTGGCGTTCCGGGTGATCGCCTTTTCCACGATCTGGGCGATCCTCACCCTGATCGTCATCTTCACCCTCATCACCACGCTCTACCGCCAGGCGAGCGAGCGTGGCTTCGACAGCCTGCTTTCGGCGCATCTGTTCAACCTGATCGGTTCCGTCGGCGTGTCCGAAGGCGGTTCGCTGACCGGCGCCCCGGACCTTGGCGATCTGCGATTCTCGGAGCCGAATTCGGGCTGGTACTGGTCGGTGGAGCCTGCATCGGAAGGCGTGCACGGTGATCTTCATTCATCCTCGATGACCAAGACGATCCCGTCGCCGAGCGTCGCCGAGGTCCCTTTCAATTCCAGCTTCCAGCGCAGCTATGCCACGGAAGGCATCGATGGCGAGGAGCTGGAAGTGTTCGAGAGCGAGTTCGTCCTCGACGCAAAAAACCGCGCCGCGCGCTTCCGCGTCATGGGCAACCAGACTGAGCTCGATCAGGAGATTGCCAGCTTCCAGCGCCGCCTGCTGACCTATCTTTCCCTGTTCGGCGTCGGCATGATCGCCATCAACGCGATCGCCATCCTGCTCGGCCTGCAGCCCTTGCGCCGGGTCCGCAACGCGCTTGCCATGGTGCGCGAGGGCACGGCGCAAAGGCTCGACGGCCACTTCCCGGCCGAGATCGAACCGCTTGCCAACGAGACCAACGCGCTCATCGAAAACAACAAGCGCATCGTCGAGCGTTCGCGCACGCAGGTCGGCAACCTCGCCCATTCGCTGAAGACGCCGCTGGCGGTGCTCATCAACGAGGGGCGGGCGCTTGGCGGCGCCAAGGGTCAGCTCATCGCCGAGCAGGCCGCTTCCATGCAGAAGCAGGTCGACCACTATTTGCAGCGTGCCCGCGTTGCCGCGCAACGCGACAGCGTCGTCTATCGCACGCCGGTGGCGCCGCTGGTCCAGCGCATGGTGCGTGTGCTGCAAAAACTCAACCCTGAGACCGATCTCTCGCTTTCATTGCCGGCAACCGATATTATCTTTGCCGGCGAACGTGAGGATCTGGAGGAATTGCTCGGCAATCTTCTCGACAATGCGATGAAATGGGCAAAAGGCGCCGTCGCCGTGTCGGTTTCGCCAATCTCGGGCAAGGGTGGCGCCGGCAAGGAAGGTCTTGCCAATCTATTCGAGATCAGCATCGAGGATGACGGCCCGGGCATTCCCGAGGACAAGGCGCGCGAGGTGCTGAAGCGCGGGCGGCGTCTCGACGAGACAAAGCCGGGGACAGGGCTCGGGCTTGCCATTGTCGCCGACCTGGTCAACGAATATGGAGGTGCTCTGGCGCTGGAACGGTCTGGCATGGGCGGGTTGAAGGCGGTGGTTCGATTGCGGAGCCTTCAATAATGGTCGACGTCGATGGGCGATGCATGCCATGGCGGCGTGTCGATTGATCCCGAGATCGCGAACGATGGCCAAATTTCCGACAAACATCAACACTATGGCCACGCCGACCTCCCGAAGGCGCGACCCAGCTCTAACTCGAGAAAACCGGTTGTTGGCATGAAGATTCGCGTCGCGCTCGTTTCCGCACTGCTCGCCGTTTCCGGCTGCACCACATTGGGCAAGGGCCCGGGCGTCACGGTTGCGCCGCAGCCGGCCTCACTGCCGCCAGGCGGCGGCAAGGTGACGACGACGATCATTTCCGCCATGGGGGGCGGCCTCGTCGGCGGATCGATCGGCTCGGGGCTCGGCGATGCGGACAAGCGCAAGGCGCTGGAAGCCGAATACAAGGCGCTCGAATATACCGCGAGCGGCCAGAAGGTGACATGGAAAGGCGACAGTTCGGGCCGCTCGGGCGAGGTGGTCGCTGCTCAGCCCTATCGCGTCGGTTCGCAGGATTGCCGGCAATACACCCATACGGTGTTTACCGGCACCGTCGGGGCCACCGCGCGGGGCACCGCCTGCCGCAACGCCGATGGCAGTTGGACACCGCTGACCTGAGCTCAATTGTTCCGATCGGCCGCTTCGGTTGATATCGATCAAGGACATGCGGCGCTCCGGTCGTCAAAGCGTCGCAGTGCGCCTGTGTTGGCAGCACAAGGCTCTGCCGCTATTGGAAGAACCATGCTTTTCTGGGTCATAGCCGCCATTCTCACGCTGGGCGCAAGCCTGGCGGTGCTGCTGCCGCTGGCCGGCGGCTCGAAGGGCGCGTCCGCCGCCGGCGACCATGACCTTGAAGTCTATCGCGACCAACTGTCCGAACTCGACCGCGACGCGGCGCGCGGCCTGATCCAGCCGGCCGAGGCCGAGGAGGCGCGCGCCGAAATCGCCCGCCGCATCCTTCGCCTGGGCAATGCCGATCCGGCCGCCAAGGCAGTCGGACCGTCAACGACGACGCGGCTGGTCGCTACGGTGGCGGTTCTGGCGGTTCCGCTGATCAGTTGGGGGTTCTACAGCGAGCTCGGCTCGCCCGACCTGCCGTCGCAGCCGCTCAGCGCACGGCTGGCCAAGAATCCCGCCGACAGTTCGGTGGACGAACTGGTGGCGCGCGCCGAGGCCCATCTTGCCGCCAATCCGTCCGATGGCAGGGGCTGGGATGTGCTGGCGCCGATCTATCTGCGCATGCAGAGGTTCCCCGACGCGGTCGGCGCCTATCGCAACGCCATTCGTCTCGATGGCGACAGTGCGGCCCGCCAGGCCGGTCTCGGCGAGGCGATCGCCAATGCGGCCGGCGGCATCGTTTCGGCCGAGGCGCAGGATGCGTTCGAGGCAGCCTTGAAGCTCGATCCGGCCAATCCAAAGGCGAACTTCTATCTTGCCATGGGCCTGGCGCAGGAGGGCCGCGTCCCGGAAGCGGTGGCCGCCTGGCAGAAAATGCTCGGCAAATTGCCGCAAGATTCGCTATGGCGTGGCGCCGTAGAGCAGGCGCTGGCCGAATCCGCGAACAAGCCCGTCGCCGCAGGCGAGCCCGCGAAGGGCCCGGATGCCGGGGAGGTCGACGCCGCATCGTCCATGTCGCCGCAGGACAGGCAAGCGATGATCGAGACCATGGTTGCAGGCCTCGACGAGAAACTGCGGCAAGATCCGCGCAACGCGGAAGGGTGGATGCAGCTCGTTCGTTCCTATGTTGTGCTGGGCAAGGCCGACCAGGCGCGCGATGCGCTTAATCGCGGTATCGCCGTCTTTGGCCCCGACAGTGAGGAAGCCAGGAAATTCACCGCCTTTGCCACCTCGCTTGGCCTGACGGCGACGGAGTAGACGATGACGCGCAAGCAGAAGAGACTTTCGGTGATCGTCGCTGGCCTGGCCTTTCTCGGCGCGGCCACCGGGCTGACCTTCTATGCGCTCGGCCAGAAGGCCTCCTATTTCTACATGCCCGCCGACCTGACCGCCGCCAGCATGCAGCCGGGCCAGCGCATAAGGCTGGGTGGGCTGGTGGAAAAAGGCACCGTCCAGCGCGGGCAGGGCGCCACGGTCGCTTTTTCGGTGACCGATACGCAGAAGTCGGTCAAAGTCACGTATACCGGTATCCTGCCTGACCTTTTCCGCGAGGAGCAGGGCGTCATCACCGAAGGCAGTTTCGGCCCGGACGGCGTCTTTGTCGCCGACAGCGTGCTGGCCAAGCACGACGAGAGCTATATGCCCAAGGAAGTGGCCGACGGCCTCAAGGCCAAGGGCGTGTGGCAGGAGAGCAAGAGTGAGTAAGCAGGTTCCGAAAAAGCGTCCTGCGGTTTTCCGGCGAGAACCTGCGACAAAACCAGAAAGGCGCCGCGATGGTTGAAACCGGACATTTCGCCCTGGTTCTGGCCTTTGCGCTGGCCCTGGTGCAGACGCTGGTGCCGCTGTTTGGCGCGCGTACCGGCAACCCCAGGATGATGGCCGTCGGCGGTCCTGTCGCCGTGACTGGCTTTGCCTTGACCGCATTCTCCTTCGCCGCGCTTGCGACAGCCTATGCAAACTCCGATTTTTCGGTGGCAAGCGTCTGGGAGAACTCGCATTCGCTGCAGCCGCTGATCTACAAGATCACCGGAACCTGGGGCAATCATGAAGGCTCGATGCTGCTCTGGGTGCTCATCCTGACCTTCTTCGGGGCGCTCGTCGCCCTCTTCGGCGGCAATCTTCCGGCGACGCTGCGGGCCAATGTGCTGGCCGTGCAGGGCGCGATCGGCGCCACCTTCTTCCTCTTCATCCTGACCACGTCCAATCCGTTCGCCCGGCTCAATCCGGCGCCGATAGAAGGCCGCGATCTCAACCCGATCCTGCAGGATCTCGGCCTCGCCATCCATCCGCCGTTGCTCTATCTCGGCTATGTCGGTTTCTCCATCTGCTTTTCCTTCTCGGTCGCTGCCCTCATCGAGGGCCGCATCGACGCCTCCTGGGCACGCTGGGTGCGGCCATGGACGCTGGTCGCCTGGATGTTCCTCACCGGCGGCATCGCCATGGGTTCCTACTGGGCTTATTACGAGCTCGGCTGGGGTGGCTTCTGGTTCTGGGATCCGGTCGAGAACGCCTCCTTCATGCCGTGGCTGGCGGGCACGGCGCTCTTGCATTCGGCGATCGTCATGGAGAAGCGCTCGGCGCTGAAGATCTGGACGCTGCTGCTGGCGATCCTGACCTTCTCGCTGTCGCTGCTCGGCACCTTCCTGGTGCGATCCGGCGTGCTGACCTCGGTGCACGCCTTCGCCACCGACCCGACGCGCGGAGTCTTCATCCTCTGCATCCTGACGCTGTTCATCGGCGGCTCGCTGGCGCTGTTTGCCTTGCGTGCCTCGCGGCTGACGGCCGGCGGCCTTTTCCACCCAATCTCGCGCGAAGGCGCGCTGGTCCTCAACAATCTGTTCCTGACCACCGCCACCGCCACCGTGCTGGTCGGCACGCTTTACCCGCTGGCGCTCGAAGCCGTTACGGGCGACAAGATCTCGGTCGGTGCGCCGTTCTTCGACCTGACTTTCGGTCCGCTGATGCTGCCGCTGTTGGCGATCGTGCCGTTCGGGCCGCTGCTGGCCTGGAAGCGCGGCGACGTTTTTGCCGCGGCACAGCGCCTGATGGCGGCCTTTGCCCTGGCGCTCGCCGCTGTGCTGGTGACGGCTCTGTTCGTCGATGGCGCCTCGGTGTTCGCAGCACTTGGTGTCGGCCTCGCCGTCTGGCTGGTTTGCGGCGCGCTCACTGATCTTGCGGTCAAATCCGGCGCGGGCAGCGTAGCGCCCGCCATCATGCTGCGACGTTTCGCCGGCCTGCCGCGCTCCGTCTTCGGCACCGCGCTCGCCCATCTCGGCCTCGGCCTGACGCTGCTCGGCATTGTCGGCACGCTCAGCTTCGGCGCCGAGAAGATCCTGTCGATGCGTGCCGGCGAGACCGTCGAACTGTCCGGCCATACGCTGCGTTTCGAAGGGCTCTATCCGGCTCAAGGGCCTAATTACAGCGAGGACCGCGGCCGCTTCGCCCTGCTTGGCGCCGACGGCAGCAGCATCAGCGAAATCACTTCGGCCAAGCGCTTCTATCCGGTGCGCCAGATGACGACGACCGAGTCCGGCATCAAGACGATCGGGTTCAGCCAGCTTTACCTCTCGCTTGGCGACGAGGCGACCGACGGCTCCGTCGTGGTGCGTCTGTGGTGGAAGCCGCTGGTGACGCTGATCTGGGGTGGCGGCCTGGTGATGATGGCGGGCGCGGCGATGTCGCTCATGGACCGCCGCCTGCGCGTCGGCGCGCCGTCGCGGCGTCGCAAGCCGACAGGCGCCGTGCCTTCCGCGGGCCTGCCATGACCAGGTTCTCGCTCGCCTCGCTGGTGCTGCTCTTATCGCTGTTGTTTGCCGGCGGCGCCTTCGCGGTGAAGCCCGACGAGGTACTGCCAGATCCGGCGCTCGAGGCGAGGGCGCGGGCCCTTTCCGAGGGGCTGCGCTGCATGGTCTGCCAGAACCAGTCGATCGACGAATCCGATGCCGACCTTGCCCGAGACCTGCGTGTCCTGGTGCGCCAGCGCCTGGTCGCCGGCGACACCGACCAGCAGGTGATGGACTATATCGTTTCGCGCTACGGCGAGTTCGTGCTTTTGAAGCCGCGCTTCAACCTGCGCAATGGCTTGCTCTGGGGTACGCCGATCCTTCTGCTCCTGGCCGGCGGGTTCTTCATCGTGCTGACCGCCCGATCGCGCCGTTCGACAGCAACCGCTGCATTGACTCCCGAGGAACAGGCGGCGCTGGATAAGATCTTGCGGCGGGACTGAAAGCGGAACCGGCTTCTCCGCAAACATTACGAAAGTTTCATGCACTGGAAATGGCGCCGTAATGTGCGCCCCTCTATTTCTCCTTGCCTGAGGATGCTCACCTGAGCGCATCCCTTCAAAGAGGATACGAGAACCATGAATATTGCCCCCAATTCATATCCCCGCACCCGCAAGCGTCTGTTGGCTGCCGCCGCTTCTGTCGCCATTGCCGGCGCGATCGGCTTCGCTGCCGTCGCCACCGGGACGGCACCGGTTTTGGCTGACGCCGTGCGTGTCGAGGCACCGCAGGTGCCCGGCTTCGCCGATATTGTCGAGCGCGTTTCTCCCGCCGTCGTCAGCGTCAAGGTCAAGGCCAGGATCGAGCCGGCCGCCGATGACGGCTCCGACGATCAGGGCGGCTTCGACAATCTCCCCGACAATCCGCAACTGCGCCGCTTCTTCAAGGAGTTCCGTGGCTTTGGCGACCAGAATGGCCAGGACCAGGGTCATCGCCGTTTCGGGCGTCGCGACCACAACAACGACCAGCCGCGCCCGGTTGCGCAAGGCTCCGGCTTCTTCATCTCCGATGACGGCTATCTCGTCACCAACAACCATGTCGTCGAAGAAGGCTCGGCCTTTACCGTGGTAATGAATGACGGCAAGGAACTTGACGCCAAGCTGATCGGCACCGACCCACGTACCGATCTCGCCGTGCTCAAGGTCGATGGCGTCGGCAAGTTCACCTATGTCGACTTCGCCGATGATTCCAAGGTTCGCGTCGGTGACTGGGTCGTGGCGGTCGGCAATCCCTTCGGCCTCGGCGGCACCGTCACCGCCGGCATTGTCTCGGCCCGTGGCCGCGATATCGGCGCCGGTCCCTATGATGATTTCCTCCAGATCGACGCCTCGGTCAACCGCGGCAATTCCGGCGGCCCGACCTTCAACCTCAATGGCCAGGTCGTCGGCATCAACACCGCGATCTTCTCGCCGTCGGGCGGCAGCGTCGGCATCGCCTTCGACATTCCTGCCTCGACCGCCAAAACGGTCGTAGAGGATCTGATGAAGAACGGTTCCGTCCAGCGCGGCTGGCTCGGCGTCGAGATCCAGCCGGTCACGACGGACATCGCCGAATCGCTCGGGCTGAAGTCCGAGAAGGGGGCGCTTGTTTCCAGCGCCCAGGACGATGGTCCAGGCAAGAAGGCCGGCATCACGTCAGGCGATGTCATCACCCAGGTCGACGGCAAGGATGTTGCCTCGCCGAAGGAACTGGCTCGTCTCATCGGGGCTTATTCGCCCGGCAAGTCCGTCGACGTCACGGTCTGGCGTGATGGCAAGAGCGAGACGCTCAAGGTCGACCTCGGCAAACTGCCCTCGAGCGACAAGCAGGCCTCGGCCGACCAGCAGCAGCCCGCAGCTCCGGCAAAGCCCGACACGCTGGCCGATCTCGGCCTCACCGTCACCAAGTCGGACAACGGCAAGGGCCTTGTCGTGACCGATGTCGATCCGGACAGCGATGCCGCCGACCGCGGCATCCAGCCCGGCGACGTCATCACCTCGGTCAATTCGACTGAGGTGAGCGGCACCGACGACGTCGCCAAGGCGATGGCCGATGCGGTGAAGTCCGGCCGCAAGGCGGTGCTGATGCAGATCACCCGCGACGACACCAATCGCTTCGTCGCGCTGCCTGTCGCCAAGGGCTGATGTATCGGACTTTTCCAATGCGGTGGTTTTTCATACACCCCCGAGCCATCGCATGGGAAAGCACGGAGCCTGAACACGTTAGTCAGTCATCGTGTTTTTGCTCCAGCGGCAGCGGGCCCCCATCGCCCGCTGCCGCCTAATCCAAACATGTCGCCCAAACGAGCTTGACCCGGGCTGGGTAGCGGTCGGGCAACGACGTTCTAAAACAAAGATTTATCGCGTATCCTTGAATCACTTTGTTTGCGATACGCCAAGGTGAAGGCCACAATGCATATGCCGGCCACTCAATCTTCCAGCGAAATCGCGTATAACGGCTCTATGAAGATTCTTGTCATAGAAGATGATCGTGAGGCCGCGGATTACCTCCAGAAGGCCTTTGCCGAGGCCGGGCACACCGCGCATGTCGCCGGCGACGGCGAAACCGGCTTCGCTCTCGCCGATGCCGGCGACTATGACGTGATGGTCATCGATCGCATGATGCCGCGCCGCGATGGCCTTTCGGTCATCGCTGGATTGCGTTCCAGGGGCAACACGACGCCGGTGCTGATCCTGTCGGCGCTCGGCGAGGTCGACGACCGCGTCACCGGCCTGCGCGCCGGCGGCGACGACTATCTGACCAAGCCCTACGCCTTCTCCGAACTGCTCGCCCGCGTCGAAGTGTTGAACCGTCGCGCCAGTTCCAGGGAAGCCGAAACCGTCTATCGGGTCGGCGATCTCGAACTCGACAGGCTTTCCCATTCGGTTCGGCGCGCGTCGCGTGAGATCACGCTGCAGCCGCGCGAGTTCCGCCTGCTCGAATATCTGATGCGCCATGCCGGTCAGGTGGTGACGCGCACCATGCTGCTCGAAAATGTCTGGGACTACCATTTCGATCCGCAGACCAACGTCATCGACGTTCATGTCTCGCGGTTGCGCGGCAAGATCGAGAAGGGCTTCGACAAGCCGATCCTGCATACGGTTCGCGGCGCCGGCTACATGCTGAAGAGCGGGTAGGGCCTTATGGCACTGTCCCTGCCGGCCATCATGAAGACGACGGCGGCGCGGCTTTCGGCGCTTTATCTCCTGCTTTTCGCGCTTTGCGCCGTGCTGCTCGTCTTCTACATGACCTCGCTGTCGGCGCGCATGCTGACCGCGCAGACGCAAGACACCATCAACGACGAGGTGCTCGGCCTTGCCAGGGCCTATCAGCGCGGTGGTCTGCCGGTGCTGGTGCGCGTGGTCGAGGCCCGCTCGCGCCAGCCCGGCGCCAACCTCTATCTGATCGCCGACACCAATGGCCAGATCCTGACCGGCAACGTGCAGAGCCTGGAGCCGGGCGTGATCGAGACCGAAGGCTGGACGAAGGAACCGTTCTCCTATCGGCGCTTCGGGGAGGGCGAGCTCGAACGGCAGCGCAACCCGGTCTCCGACCAGCAGTCAGGCGAGAATGAGTTGCAGGCGCAGGGCGAAAAGGGTCACAACGCCATTGCGCTGGTGCTGCGCCTGCCCAACCAGATGATCATGCTTGTCGGCCGCGACCTCGGCGAGCCGGAGCGGTTCCGGGCGGTCATTCGCCGCGCCCTGATGCTGGCGCTGGGCATGATGGGGCTTGGCGGACTGCTGATCTGGTTCTTTGTCGGCCGCGCGGCGCTGAAGCGCATCGACAGTGTGTCGGAGGCGAGCCGCCGCATCATGGGCGGCGATCTTTCCGGCCGGCTGCCGGTTACCGGGGCCGGCGACGAGTTCGACCGGCTCTCCGAAAACCTCAATTCCATGCTGGCCAGGATCGCCACGCTCAATGAGGGTCTGAAGCAGGTCTCCGACAACATCGCCCACGATCTGAAGACGCCGCTGACCCGGCTGCGCAACCGTGCCGAGGCGACGCTTTCCGGCAAGCACAGGACCACCGATTACCGGCAGGCGCTGGAAGGGACCATTATCGAGTCCGACCAGCTGATAAAGACCTTCAACGCTATCCTGATGATCTCCAGGCTGGAGGCAGGCTATTCCTCGGAAAGCACCAGCCGGGTCGACCTGGCGGCCGCCGTGCGCGACGTCGTCGAGCTCTACGAACCGGTGGCGGAAGAGGCCGGCGTGACGCTGGAGAGTTCGGTCGATGGCAGTTTTGCCGTCGACGGCAATCGCGAGCTGATCGGCCAGGCGTTATCGAACATCGTCGACAACGCGATCAAATATTCGACCGATTCGACCGGCAAGCCCGGCGTGCGCGTGACGCTGGCACGGGTTGCCAGCGAAATCAGGCTTACTGTCTCCGACAATGGCCAGGGCATTCCCGACGACGCCGATCGCGCACGGGTGACCGAGCGTTTCGTGCGGTTGGAAAAAAGCCGCTCGCAGCCCGGGTCTGGTCTTGGCCTCAGCCTCGCCAAGGCGATCATGACGTTCCACAACGGACGGCTTGATCTTCTGCCGGCAAATCCCGGATTGTCGGTTGTCATGAGTTTTCCCGGACGGGAGGAGCACTGATGGCGGCGAGGGCGGTTGCGAAACGGGGCGGGGCCAACTGGCTTTTGCAGCCGGCGGCCAGGCTTGTTCCGCTGGATCCAGGCCGCGCCAGGCGGGAGTTGTCGGAGATCGCTTCAGCCGCCCAGGAGGAGGGGTTTGCCCGGCTGGCGAAATTCCTTGCCGGAACGGGCGCTGTCCAGGATTTCCTTGCTGCGGTGTTCGACCTGTCGCCGTTCCTGCGCGATGCGGTGCGCCGCCGTCCTGAGGTTCTCGATACGCTTTTCGAGGATACGGTCGAGGCCCGGCTCGCATCGATCGGCGCCGCGATCGACAAGGCCGCGCGTGCGCAAGCTGTCTCCGAAAGCAGCCTGATGATGCAGCTGCGGCAATGGAAGACGGAAGCGCATGTCCTGATCGCGCTCGCCGATCTTGCAGGCGAAGCCGAGACCGCTGTCACAGTGCGGCGTCTCAGCGACCTCGCCGACGCCTGCACCCGTGCCGCCGTCGACTTCCTGCTTCGCGATGCGCATGGGCAAGGCAAGCTCAAGCTGGCCGATCCGGAAGATCCTTCGCGGCAATCGGGCTGGATCCTGCTCGGCATGGGCAAGCTCGGCGCGCATGAATTGAACTTCTCGTCCGACATCGATCTCGTCGTCTTCTTCGATCCGGAAGCGCCTGCAATCATCGATCCGCTCGACGCGACGGAGCTGTTTTCGCGCCTGACCCGCCGGCTGGTCCGCATCCTGCAGGACCGCACCGAGCACGGCTATGTCTTCCGCACCGATCTCAGGCTGCGCCCCGACCCCGGTTCGACACCGCTGGCGATCCCGGTCGAGGCGGCACTGCGCTACTACGAGGCGCGTGGCCAGAACTGGGAGCGCGCCGCCATGATCAAGGCGCGCCCGGTGGCCGGCGATATCGCGGCTGGCGACGCGTTCCTCGGGGAATTGCAGCCCTATGTCTGGCGCAAATACATGGACTATGCGGCGATCGCCGACGTCCATTCGATCAAGCGGCAGATCCATGCCCATAAGGGCCACGGCGAGATCGCGGTCAAAGGCCACAACGTCAAGCTCGGCCGCGGCGGCATTCGCGAGATCGAGTTCTTCGTCCAGACCCAGCAGCTCATCGCCGGCGGCCGCTTTCCCGATCTGCGCGGTCGCGAGACCGTGCCGATGCTCGGCCAGCTTGCGGCGCGCGGCTGGATCACCGCCGACGCCCGCGACACGCTCGCCAGCCAATATTGGTTCCTGCGCCGCGTCGAGCACGCCATCCAGATGGTCGCCGACGAGCAGACCCACACGCTGCCGGAAGACGACGAGGGGCTGGATCGCATTGCCCGCATGCTGGGTTTCGCCGATGCGGCAGGTTTTGCCGTGGCGTTCCGCGCCGCGCTGCACCAGGTCGAACGCCACTACGCCGCGCTTTTCGAAACCGCGCCCGAGCTTTCGGCAGGCGTCGGCAATCTGGTCTTTACCGGCGATGTTGACGATCCCGACACGCTGCAGACCTTGAGCGGCCTCGGCTTCCAGCGGCCGAGCGATATTTGCCGCGTCATTCGCGGCTGGCATTTCGGCCGCTACCGCGTCACCCAGTCGGCCGAGGCGCGCGAGCGGCTGACCGAATTGACGCCGGCGCTGCTCAAGGCATTCGGCCAGACACGCCGGGCCGACGAGGCAGTCATTCGCTTCGACGAGTTTCTCGCCGGCCTGCCTGCCGGCATCCAGCTCTTCTCGCTGCTCCAATCCAATCCCGCCCTGCTGAAATTGATGGCGACGATCATGGGCGCGGCGCCCCGGCTGGCCGCGATCATCACCCGCCGGCCGCATGTCTTCGACGGCCTGCTCGATCCGGCGCTGCTGACCGAATTGCCCGACCGCGCCTATCTGTCGGCGCGTCTCGCTGCCTTCATAGAAGGCGACCGGGCCTATGAGGACGTGCTCGACCGCTTGCGCATCTTTGCCTCGGAACAGAAATTCCTGATCGGGGTGCGGCTGCTGGCCGGTTCGATCGACCCGGCCCGCGCTGGCCGCGCCTTTTCCGATCTCGCCGATCTCACCATCGATGCGGCCTTGCAGGCGGTAATCGCCGAGTTCGCACAGCGCCACGGCCGCATCGCCGGTGGCACCGTTGCGCTGCTCGGCATGGGCAAGCTTGGCAGCCGCGAATTGACGGCCGGCTCCGATGTCGACCTCATCCTGCTCTACGATCACGATGCTGACGCCGAAGAGTCCGACGGCGACAAGCCGCTGGCGCCTTCCCACTACTACTCCAGGATAACGCAGCGGCTGATATCGGCCGTGTCGGCGCCGACAGCCGAGGGCGTTCTTTACGAGCTCGACCTTCGCCTGCGCCCGTCAGGCAACAAGGGGCCGGTGGCCACCCATGTCGATGCCTTCAAGAAGTATCAGCGCCAGGACGCCTGGACCTGGGAGCATATGGCGCTGGCCAGGGCCCGCGCCATCGGCGGCGATCAGGCGCTCTGCGCCGAGGTCGAGACGGACGTGACGGCGGTGCTGGCCCTGCCGCGCGATGCCGCCAAGGTGAGGGCCGAAGCGTCCGAGATGCGCGCGATGATCGAAAAGGAGAAGCCGCCGCGCGATCTCTGGGACATCAAGCTGGTCCCGGGCGGCCTTATCGATCTCGAATTCATCGCCCAGGTGGCCGTGATCACAGGGCAGGTCGAAGCCGGCCGCAGGGCCACCGGGACAGCCGAAATCCTGTCTCGCCTGGCGCCGGATTTCGCCGAGACCCAGGTCAGGCAGGAACTCTGCGATGCCTATGCGCTCTACCTTGCGCTGACCCAGATGATCAGGCTCTGCCTCACCGGCGTGTTCGAACGCGATGACGTGCCGCCGGGGCTTTCGGATCTGCTGCTGGCGGTCACCGACCTGCCGGATTTCGGTGTGCTGGAAGCACACCTCAAAGAGACGTCGCAAAAGGTCAGAAAGGATTTCGACCTTTTGCTTCGTGCCAAACGACCGTGACGGCAAAGGCCTGAAGGTTGTTCGGCCAGGGCATCGGACCCAAAAGTGGTAGCCGGTTTTGGGAAAATCCGATGTCCAAACAAAGAGATAGAGTGGCGGGATTGAAAATCCGCCGCTCTAGCATCGGGGGTGACGATGCAACAGGAGAAGACCATGAGAAAGTCAACCAAACTTGCCCTTGCCTTCGTAGCGTTGGCCGGCGCCGTCGGCACCACGGCCTATGCCGAAAACAATGCCGGTGCCAAAATGCGCGAGGGCATGATGCTGCGCCTCGACAAGGCGATGAAGGCTTCAGACGGCACCATCACCTTCGACCAGTTTTCCGATGCCATGAACGCACGACTGAAGAAGATGGTCGCCGACAACGGCGGCAAGCTGACCGTCGCCCAGCTCGCAGATGCACTTGAGAAGGCGCGTTTCGAGCGGATGGCCAAGCGTATCATCGCCCGCTACGACACCAGGGGTGACGGCACGCTGACGACCGATGACATCACCGGCCGCGAGAAGAAGGTCTTTGCCATGTTCGACCGTAACAATGACGGCAAGATCGAGAAGAGCGAGTTGCCGAAGGGCGGTCATCGCAAATGGGGTGGTGGCAACGACAGCATGCAGTAAAATGTAGTCGCATGGGCTCCGGCGACGCGCGCCGCCGGAGACACGGGTTCATCTCATGCGGCAGCCTTGACCGCCTGCGTCGCCTTCTTGACGGGAATGCGCACCGATACGATCGTGCCGACACCCTCGGTGGAGCGGATTTTCAAGGCGCCGCCCTGAAGCTCGGCCAGCGAGCGCGAGATGGCAAGGCCAAGACCGGAGCCGGTATGGCTCTTGGAAAACTGGTTCTGCACCTGTTCGAACGGCCGCCCGAGTTTGCTCAGGGCCTCTTTCGGGATGCCGCAGCCATTGTCTTCGATCGTCAGCACCAGGGCGCCCGACATATTGCGGGCTCTCACCGCGATGCGGCCGCCCTGGCCGGTGAACTTCACCGCATTCGACAAGAGGTTGATGACGATCTGCTTGATCGCCCGGCGATCGGCGAAGAGCGTTAGCGAATCGGGGATGCGTGTTTCGACGGAAATCGACTTTTCCGCCGCCTGCAGCGAGACGACGCGTACGGTCTCCCGGATCAGCGGGCAGAGGTCGATTTCCTCCCGGTCCATCGAGAACTGGCCAGCCTCGATCTTCGACATGTCGAGTATGTCGTTGATGACGCCCAACAGATACTTGCCGCTGCCGTTGATGTCGGTGGCATATTCCTCGTAGCGCGACGAACCGAGCGGCCCGAACAGGCCCTGCTCCATCAGCTCGGAAAAGCCGATGATGGCGTTGAGCGGCGTGCGCAATTCGTGTGACATGTTGGCCAGGAATTCGGATTTGGCCCGGTTCGCCGCCTCGGCGCGCTCGGTTTCCTTCATGTATTTGCGATTGAGCTCGACCAGTTCGCGCGACCGTTCTTCCTCGGCCCGGCGGGCGAGGCTGAGATCGTGGATGGTCGCCATCAGCCGGCGCTCGCTGTCGACCAGCTTCTCCTGATGCAGCTTGATCTGGGTGATGTCGGAACCGACCGAGACGATACCGCCGTCCCTGGTCCTGAGTTCGTTGACCTGCAGCCAGCGGCCGTCGGCGAGTTGCCGCTCGAAGGTCGCGCCGCCTTGCGCCCCGCTGGTGTTGGCAAGCCGCCGTTCCGAGGCGTAGGCCAGCATGCGGTTTTCCAGCACGGCGCGCGAGGCGCCCGGCATCACGTCGCGATCCGACAGGCCGTTGTCCTGCTGGTATTTGGAATTGCACATGATCAGCCGCTGGGCCGAATCCCAGAGCACGAAGGATTCGTTGATATTCTCGATGGCGGTCCGAAGGCGCAGGTCGGCGGCCTCCGAGCGCAGCGCCAGATGCCGCTGCTCGGTGACGTCGACGGCGATGCCGATCAGCTGGATCTCCGGCGCCTCCGGATCGATGACCTGCGCCCTTGCGCGCATCCACACCCACTGTCCGTCTGCATGGCGCATACGGAACACCTGGTCGATATGATCGATCTCGCGCCCGACGATGCGGTTGGCGAGCTCGAACAGGTCGCCATCCTCGGGGTGGATAATCTCGTCGACCTCGCCGAACGACAGCATTGTGTCGCAGGGCTCGTAGCCCAGCATGTCGTACATCGAGCGCGACCAGTACATCTTGCCGCGCACCATGTCCCAGTCCCACAGGCCGCAGCGGCCGCGCACCAGCGCCATGTCGATGCGCTGATGCGCTTCGAGATAGATGCGGTCGGCGGCTTGCGCCCGCGCCGCCTGGCCGAAATAGGCATAGAGGATGATGATCAGCACGCCGGCGGTGAGCACGAACAGCGTCACGTTGAGCGAGACGGTCTTGCGCCATGTGTCGAAGACCGCCTCCTGTGGCACCAGCACGGCCGCGGCATTCTTCCTGTTGGCTGCCAGGCTCACCGCCGCGAACCAGTCCTGTCCGCCGATGCCGACCTCCATCACGCCTGCGCGGTCGCCGAACATGAACAGCGGCTGGCCGCCCAGCACCAGGCTGTCGAGCGAGCGCCCCTGCCAGCCCGTCGTGAGCGGCGACACGGCGATGATCTTGAAGGCGCCGTCGGTGATCGCAAGCACGTGGCTCCGGCCCATGGCGCCCTGCCGGCTGGTGTTCTCCAGCAGATCCTGGGCGGCTCCTGATGCGGCATTGGGGTCGGCCGAGATTGCGCTGGCCATCTGGCCAGCCGCGAGCGCCAGCACCGCCCTGGCGTCGCGCTCGACTTCGTCGCGTTCGTTCATCAGCGACAGGAAGCGCAGCGCCGCGATGACGATCAGGAAAATGATGATGAGGGCCGGTATCGATCGGCGCAGAAACGGCTCGGCCGCCAGCAGCCGACGGTAGGCGGGTTCGGCGATGAGCCGCGCATTGCCGGCGAGACCGTTGCGTCTCGCCTCACGCCGCTCAAAAGCCGTCCCTCCGGGCGCGCCCCACGCGTCCGCCTTCGCCATAAATGGCACTCCCCGATTTTGCCTATGCCGCTTGACGATCCGGCTACGCCGCACTTCCGAATCGTCAGTAAAGAATCAAAGGTGATTCGCCTTGTCCAGAGGCGCGGCGAAAAAAGATTAAAAATCGACTAAAATAATGGACTTTCCCGCCCAACGCTGGCGGCAACCTTCCAAGGTGTGTTGAGATTCAGGTCAGGCCGCGCCGAGAATGGTGGCTTTCGAAAACCGGCCTATGCCGGCCGTAGCCTTCATAGGACGGAGGCGCCTATGAGGGCTTCGGCCGGCGAAGGCCGGAGCGGAGCGTACTTAAAGTACGTGAGCACCGGAAGCGCAGGAAGCCGCCGTTCGCAGGCCGGCATCACCTGAATCTCAACACACCTTACGCCAGCGTCCGCTCGACGATGTCTCGCAGATCGGCCGACAGGTTCTCGGCATTGGCGATCGAAAGCAGCGCCTCCCTTGCCTTGGTCTGGCGGCCAGGTTCGAGCGAGCGCCATGATCTGAGTGCCGTCGCCAGTCTGGCAGCCACTTGCGGGTTGCGCTTTTCGACCTGCAGGACCGTCTCGGCGAAAAACCGGTAGCCTTCGCCGTCGGCTCTATGGAAGCCGGTCTGGTTGGCGCTGGAAAACGTGCCGATGAGCGAACGCACCCGGTTCGGATTGGCTATCGAGAAAGCCGGATGGCTGGTCAGCGCGCGCACCGCCTCGACGGTTCGCGGACCCGGCACGCTGGCCTGGATCTGGAACCATTTGTCCATCACCAACGCATCGCTCGCGTATTTCGCTTCGAAATCGGCCAGCGCCTTGACCGCCTCGGGCGAACCGCTGTGGCGCAGCGCAAGCACGGTCAGCGCGGCGGCGCGGTCCGTCATGTTGGTCGCCGACTGGAAATGCCGGGCCGCAAGCGCAGCACCCCCCGGCAGCAGCGAGAGATAGTCGAGCAGGATGTTGCACAGTGCTCGCCGTCCGGCGCTCGCCGCATCCGGACTGAACGCATCCTTGTCGGCCAGGCGGTCGTAGAGGCCGGCAAACATTTCCCGGTTGGCCGTGGCGATCGCGATAGCCAGTGCCTGGCGGCCCTCGAAGATGGCGTCGGGGTCGATGTTCTTGCCAAGGTCGCGAGCAATGTCGGCCTCGCCGGGCAGCGCCAGCGCCAGCGCACGGTAGGCTGGCTCCAGCGTCTCGTCGCCGGCGATCTTGCCCGCAAGCCCGGTCAGCCGCGCGGTGAAAGCCGGCTGCTCGCCGCCAAGGATTTGCCGGAAGGCTGCAATCAGTGCGTCGGTCAAAAGCGTGTTGAACGCCTGCCAGCGCGAAAAAGCGTCGCTGTCGTGGCCGGCCAGGAAGAACTGGTCGTCGGCCTTCTGTTCGACCGAAAGCGTCACTGGCGCCGAGAAGCCGCGGTTGAGCGACAGCGCCGGGCGTTCGGCAACGCCGGAAAAGCGCACCATATGCCGGCGCTTGCGGATATGGATGACGCCGTCCTCGACACTGGCGCCTTCGACATCGCGCCAGGCAACCGGCTTGCCGTCGGCGCCAACGAGTCCGAAGGCGAGCGGAATATGCATCAGCCGCTTGCGGCTCTCCGACGGTGTCGGCGGCACCGACTGCTCGATCTCGAGCGTGAATTCGCCCGATGCCGGATTGTGCGCCGAACTGATGGTCAGGTTGGGCGTGCCCGCCTGATGGTACCAGAGCGAAAACTGCGACAGGTCGCGGCCGGAGACGTCCTCGAACACCTTGATGAAGTCCTCGATCGTCGCCGCCTGGCCGTCATGGCGCTCGAAATAGAGGTCCATGCCAGCTCGGAACGTCTCGGCGCCGACGATGGTGCGGATCATGCGTACCACTTCCGAACCCTTTTCGTAGACGGTCGCCGTATAGAAATTATTGATCTCGCGGTAGCGGCGCGGCCGCACCGGATGCGCGAGTGGTCCCTGGTCTTCGGGAAACTGATGCGCGCGCAGCGTGCGCACCTCGGCGATGCGCTTCACCGCCCGCGAGCGCTGGTCGGCGGAGAATTCATGGTCGCGGAAAACCGTCAGCCCTTCCTTCAGACAGAGCTGGAACCAGTCACGGCAAGTGATTCTGTTGCCTGTCCAATTGTGGAAATACTCATGCGCGATGATCGCCTCGATATTGGCGAAATCGGCGTCCGTCGCGGTTTCCTGGTCGGCCAGCACATATTTGTCGTTGAAGATGTTGAGGCCCTTGTTTTCCATCGCGCCCATGTTGAAGTCGGACACGGCGACGATGTTGAAGACGTCGAGGTCGTATTCGCGGCCGAATGCCTCCTCGTCCCATCGCATCGACCTCTTCAGGGCATCCATGGCGTAACCGGCAAGCTGCTCCTTGCCTGGCTCGACATAAATGCCGAGCTCGACCTTGCGGCCGGACATGGTGGTGAAACTGTCGGCGAGTTTGCCGAGAGCGCCCGCCACCAGCGCAAAGAGGTAGGACGGCTTGGGGAAGGGGTCGTGCCAGACCGCATAGTGCCAGCCCTCGGCAAGATTGCCGCTGCCCGCCGGATTGCCGTTGGACAGAAGCAGCGGCGCTTCATTGTGCCGCGCCTCGATGCGCACCGTGTAGATGGACAGGATATCGGGTCGGTCGAGGAAATAGGTGATGCGGCGGAAACCCTCGGCCTCGCATTGCGTGCAATAGACGTTGCTGGAGCGATAGAGCCCCATCAGCGCCTCGTTGCGCGCCGGCGCCAGCTCGGTTTCGAGCAACAGTTGGAAGCGCGCCGTCGCCGGCGGCTTGACGATCGTCAAAAGATCCGGCGTCGCTTGGAAATCCGCCGGCGCGAGTTCGCGGCCATCGATGGCGATGCGCAGGAGCGTCAGCCCGTCGCCGTCCAGCACCAATGGCGCTGACACCGCTGCACCGTCGCGGCGTTCGATCGTCAGCACGGCGGTGACGCGCGTGGCTTCAGGCGAAAGGCGGAAAGTCAGGCTGGTTTCCGGGATGAGATAGTCGTTGGGGCGATAGTCTTCGAGCTTGAAGACCTGGCCGGTATCGGTGCGCATTCCCTGGTGTTTCCTGTTCATTCCCGCAGCGGCGGATGGGTCCGCTGGTCCAAGAAATTTGAAGTCGGCGCTCTTTACACGAAATGGCCCCTCGACAAAACTGCGGCAGTGTCTATTTCGGGCACTCATTTCCCAATCATCTATATCGCGAGGCATTCATGACTGTCGTCACACCGAAGTTCGGCATGGGCGCCACTTTGCTGCGTCGCCGGGGTGCCGTTTTGATCCGGGAAGCAGAAGCGAAGTGACACCCAGGCCGGGTGTAGAAGTCACACGCTCCGATGATCATCCCGGCGGGCACTCCACGCTCACCGGCATCATGCTCAAGATCGTGTCGGTGGCTGTCTTCGTCGGCATGTCGTCCTGCATCAAGGCAGCGGGGGAGCTGCCGGTCGGGCAGATCGCCTTCTTCCGCTCCTTCTTCGCCATCTTTCCGATCATCGCCTTCCTCGCCTTCAAAGGCAAACTCGGCACCGCCTTTTCGACAAAGCGTCCGCTCAACCATATTGCGCGCGGCGTCGTCGGCGTCTGTGCCATGGGGCTCGGCTTTTTCGCGCTGACGCGGCTGCCGCTGTCGGAGGCAATCACGCTGAACTACGCACAGCCGCTGCTGGTCGTGGTGTTCAGTTCGATCTTCCTCGGCGAAACCATCCGCGTTTACCGCTGGAGCGCGGTCGCCGTCGGCCTGGTTGGGGTGCTGATCATCTCATGGCCGGAACTGACGCTGCTGCGTTCCGGGGCCGCACTCGGCGATCAGGAAGTGCTTGGCGTCATCGCCGCCCTTGTTGCCGCGGCGATTTCGGCCAATGCCATCCTGCTGGTGCGCAACCTCGTACAGTCGGAAAGGACCGCGACCATCGTGCTGTGGTTCTCGACGACGGCAAGCGTCATGGCGCTGATGACGCTGCCCTTCGGCTGGCAGGCGCTGACGCCGATGCAGGCTGGCCTGTTAATTGCATCGGGCTTTTGTGGCGGGCTCGCCCAGATCCTGATGACGGCGGCCTACCGCCATGCCGAGGCCTCGGTCGTGGCGCCCTTCGAATACACGTCGATGATCCTGGGTGTCATCGTCGGCTATCTGGTCTTCGGTGACGTTCCGACCATTCATATGCTCGTCGGCGGCGTGATCGTCGTCGCCGCCGGTATCTTCATCATCTGGCGTGAGCGTCAGCTCGGGCTGGAGCGCACCCGAATGCGGAAAGCGGCTCCACCTCCGGGCTGATCAGGACGACTGCGCCCGCTCTTTCGCCAACCGCACCAGCACCGAACGTGTCTGCTCGTCGGCGGGGAAAAAGGATTCGATCGCCAGTTCCGACAGCGTCACGTCGAGCGGCGTGCCGAAGACGGTGATTGTGCTGATGAACGACAGCACGGCCTCGCCATGGGCAAGCCGCAGCGGGTGCACGATCGCGTTGGGCTCGACCGGCGCCGGCCGGCCGCTTTTCAGGCCGGAGGGGTAGGTCCGCAGCTCGCGCTCCAGCTCGACCAGCACCGGGTCGCCGCTGGCGTCGTTCTGGTGTTTCAGCCGGTCGAGCAGGTGCGCGCGCCATTCCGCCAGATTGACGATGCGCGGCGCCACCCCGCCCGGATGCAGGCTGAGCCGAAGCACATTGACCGGCGGCGTCAGCAGCGAAGCCTCGGTTACATCGGCAAGGAATGGGCCGATGGCGGCATTCGCCGAGACCAGGTTCCAGTGCCGGTCGACGGCAAGCGCCGGGAAAGGCTCGTGCCCCTTGAGCACGATCTCGACGGCTGCCATCGCCGGCGCCAGCGTGGCGTCGGTCAGCGGCCGCTCGCTGAAGCTTGGGGCAAAGCCCGCGGCCAGCAGCAGCTGGTTGCGCTGCCTGAGCGGGATCGACAGCTGTTCGGCCAGATGCAGCACCATGTCGCGCGACGGCGCCGCGCGGCCGCTTTCGACAAAACTCAGATGCCGCTGCGAGATCTCGGCCTCCATGGCGAGGTCAAGCTGGCTCATGCGCCGGCGCGTGCGCCATTCGCGGATGAGGCTGCCGACGGAAATCTGGGCGATTGTCATGAGCGCATGACTAGGGCGGTGGGAGAGGGATTTCAATTACCTAGGAGGTCATGAGCATTCGGGATCGTCGGAGATTGGCTAATCGCGCCTCATCCCAGCGCCCGCAATTTCGCCTTCACCTCGAGAAAATCCCGCCACGCCAGTTTCTTGTGCGCCGGGGTTCTCAGGAGATAGGCCGGGTGCAGGGTCGGCATGGCGGGAATAGCCGTCCCCGAAGCCGTCATGTGGACGCGCCAATTGCCGCGCAGCCGCAATATGCCTTCGGTCGTGTTGAGCAAGGTTTTCGCCGAAGGGCCGCCGAGATTGACCAGAACTTTCGGGTTGACCAGCTCGATCTGCCTCTCGATGAACGGCCGGCAGATCTCGGTCTCATGCGGCGTCGGCGTTCGGTTGCCCGGCGGTCGCCAGGGGATGACGTTGGCGATATAGGCCGAGGTCCGGTCGAGGCCGATCGCCGCCAGCATCCGGTCGAGCAGCCGGCCGGAGCGGCCGACGAACGGCAGCCCTTCTATGTCCTCGTCGCGACCGGGCGCTTCGCCCACCAGCATCACCGCGGCATTGGGATTGCCGTCGGCGAACACCATGTTCTTGGCGGTGAATTTGAGGTTGCAGCCGTCGAACGCCGCCATGTGCTGGCGAAGCTCGTCGAGGCTCGCCGCCGTCGCCGCCAGTTGCCGTGCAAGTGCGGCTTGCGCCTCGTCGGGCACCGTCGCAGTGGCCGACGGTGCGCGCGCTGGCGGCGCGTCCGGCAATCGGCTCATGTCGGGGCGCGACGGTTCTGGCGGCGGCGGCGCGCTTTCGCGGGCGGGCGCGGCTGCCACGGGCGCGCGCTCCGATGGCTTCTGGTCCGCCTCGGTGAACCGATTCACCGGCTCGTCCTCGAGCGCGTCGTCGACACCGGCGCTAACGTAGAAAGCCAGGAGGTCGGCGATATCGATTGGGTTGTTGGGGGAGGCGGCAGTCATGGCGCCACCATCGTCCGCGCGGCGCCAATTTGCAACATTGGCGATTGCCGCGGCTCCTGATGACGAAGTTCTTTAGCCCGTCGGTATACGCGGATCCTGCACCAGATAGAACGTCCAGCGCGGCGTGTAGTCGGTGATCAGGAATTCGAAGCGGCCTGTCTTCAGCGGGTCGATCTTGCCGTTCTTGAACAGCAATCTGTCATAAGGTTCGAAATCACGATCGAAATCGGCGAAGCTGCTCGACACAATATTGTCGGGCGTCTTGTTGCGCTGGTCGAATGAGAGGCCGTCGCCGAACACGCTCGGCTGGTCGAGGATCTCCTGCAGCTCGAACTGGAATTCGACCCAGGCCTGGCCGCTGTTGTTGAGCACGTCTATGCGCATATAGATCAGGCCATTGGCGAATTCGCCGGCGGTGCCGAACGGTTGGATGGGCTTCGTCGTGCGGATGGTCAGTGTCACCGGCGTCGCCGAATTCATCTCCTCCGTGATGACAATCGGGTCGTCCTTGGTTCCGACGCCGGAAGTCGCGGTGATGCGGAAGCCGCCAAGCTCATCGGAAAAGGAATAGGCGCCGGCCGCCCACACCTTTTGCTCGTCCGCATGTGCATTGGCCAGGGCTAGTGGGAGAGCCAAAAGGAGCGCCCGGCAAATCCGGCCGGGCGGGGAATGAAAGCGCGTCGATGAGAAGCCGAATGGCTCAGGATTGCGCATGGCGGCAAGTATTGCCGATAAGCAAGCCGTCGAACAATTGAAAAAAGTTGAGAAAGAAGGTTCTTCTCCGCCAGCCGCGACTTTTTGTCGAAATCGGCTTTGTCACGCCAGCGCCGGTTTCCCGTCGCTAATTGATGCGCTATGCAGCGACTAAGCCAGCAGAATGCGGGAAGCGCGGCAAGCCAGTGAGGGGTTGATGAGCGATATCGAACGCGAAAGCATGGAATTCGACGTGGTCATCGTTGGCGCCGGTCCGGCCGGTCTCGCCGCCGCGATCCGGCTCAAGCAGGTCAATCCGGAGCTTTCCGTCGTCGTCCTGGAAAAGGGCGGCGAAGTCGGCGCCCACATCCTGTCGGGCGCCGTCGTCGATCCCATCGGCATCGATCGCCTGTTGCCGGGCTGGCGCGAGGAAGAGGGCCATCCCTTCAAGACGCCGGTGACGGCGGATCATTTCCTGCTCCTCGGGCCTGCCGGTTCATTCCGCCTGCCCAACATCCTGATGCCGCCGCTGATGAACAACCACGGCAACTACATCGTCTCGCTCGGCAATGTCTGCCGCTGGCTGGCGACCAAGGCCGAGGCGCTGGGTGTCGAGATCTATCCGGGCTTTGCCGCCGCCGGCCTGCTCTACAATGACGAGGGCGCGGTCACCGGCGTCGTCACCGGCGACATGGGCGTCGAGAAGGATGGTACGCACGGTCCAGGCTTCGCCCCGGGTATGGCGCTGATGGGAAAATATGTGCTGATCGGCGAGGGTGCGCGCGGCTCGCTGGCCAAGCAATTGATCGCCAGATACAACCTTGCCGAGGGCCGCGAGCCTGGCAAATACGGCATCGGCCTCAAGGAACTGTGGCAGGTCAAGCCGGAGAACCACCGGCCGGGCCTGGTGCAGCATTCCTTCGGCTGGCCGCTCGACATGAAGACCGGCGGCGGCTCTTTCCTCTATCATCTGGAGGACAATCAGGTGGCGGTCGGTTTTGTCCTCCACCTCAATTACAAGAACCCCTATCTGTCGCCCTTCGAGGAATTCCAGCGCTTCAAGACCCATCCGGCGATCGCTAGCACCTTCGCGGGCGCCAAGCGGCTGGGCTACGGCGCCCGCGCCATCACCGAGGGTGGCTGGCAGTCGGTGCCGAAACTGTCCTTCCCTGGCGGTGCGCTGATGGGCTGTGCTGCCGGCTTCGTCAACGTGCCGCGCATCAAGGGCTCGCACAATGCCGTGCTGTCCGGAATGCTGGCGGCCGAGCATGTCAGTGACGCGATTGCCGCCGGCCGCGCCAATGACGAACTGGCATCTTACGAGGCCGCATGGCGGGCGACCGACATCGGCAAGGATCTGAAGAAGGTGCGCAACGTCAAGCCGCTGTGGTCGCGCTTCGGCACCATCGTCGGCGTCGGTATCGGTGGCCTCGACATGTGGCTGAACACGCTGTTCGGCTTCTCGCCCTTCGGCACGCTGAAGCACGGCAAGGCCGATTATGCAACGCTTGAGCCGGCCGCCAAGCATAAGAAGATCGCCTATCCCAAGCCCGACGGCGTGCTGACCTTCGACCGCCTGTCCTCGGTGTTCCTGTCCAACACCAATCACGAGGAAAACGAGCCGGTCCACCTGCTGGTCGCCGACATGGAACTGCAAAAGCGCTCCGAGCATGACGTCTTTGCCGGGCCTTCGACACGCTACTGCCCGGCCGGCGTCTACGAATGGGTCGACAAGGACGGCAACGCTGCCGCCGACCCCGCGGCCAAGGATGTACGCTTCGTCATCAACGCGCAGAACTGCGTCCACTGCAAGACCTGCGACATCAAGGATCCGAACCAGAACATCAACTGGGTGCCGCCACAGGGTGGGGAGGGCCCTGTCTATCAAGGCATGTAGTCGGCGCCGGAGCCGTTGAAACAGCGGCGTGCCTGTGTTTCCCTGACCTCTCGATGCGGAGAGATGACCATGCGCCTGGCGGTTCTGACGTGCCTTGCGGCGATCGGCGCCTTGTGCGGCTTCGCGCCGGCGGCCTCGGCCGGCACCAAACTGCTGGTCGAGACACGGACTTACGACATATCGGGAACCACGGGTGCGAGCCTGGTCGTGGCCATGGACCGCAAGGGGCCGAAGCATGGCTTGACAACGCACGCCATCGCGCTGACCGCCTACACCGTCGACTGGGATCTCGACGTCAGCAGGGAAGGCGGTGTCTGCCGTGTGCGGCAGGCCGATGGAACGCTCGATCTGACCTACACCTTCCCCCGGATGGTCTCGGCCGCCACGCCGGTGCTGCAGAAACGCTGGAAACGGTTTTTCGCCGGCGTGCTTGCCCATGAGCATACGCATGGCCGCATCGCGAGAAAGATGATGCAGGCCACCGAGAAGTCGATCACGGGCCTGGAACTCGCCGACAACTGGTTTTGCACCAGGACACGCCATGAGGCGAGACGCCGGATCAAGGCCATCTATGCCGAATACGAGGCGAAGCAGAACGCCTTCGACGCGCGCGAACATCGCGATGGCGGCCATGTCGAGCACCTGGTCGATGCTCTTATGCGCAGGCGTTAGCTGCGCGGCCTGACTGGCTGGCCGATCGCGGCGAGTGCCGTTTCATCCTCGTCACCCGGCTTCTTCTCTTGCGATCGCAGCGAGAATTCCACCATGACGGGAAGATGGTCCGAGCCGTTGTCCTCCAGCCTCGATGCCGAAAGGATCATCACCCCGCCCTTGCTGAACACCTGGTCGATCGGCAGCCCGGCGTAGCGCCGCAGGAAATCCGGCAGTTTCCGATAGATCCAGCTAGGTCCGGCCGACGGCATCACGGTCAGCTTGCCCAGCGAAGCGACGCGCCTGACGGCCGCGCTCCATGGTGCGGCGTTGCAGTCGCCCGCCATGATCGCGGTTTCGCCAAGCGAAGCCAGCGGCTCGGCCAATTCGCCGATCTGCCATGGTTGCTCACGCGGCCACGGCCAGCTGAGATGAATGGCGGCGACATCGACGCCGATGCCGCCGAAATCGACGGTGGCGATGGCCATGGCGCCGCGCCGCTCGCAAAAGGGTTTGGTGCCGGCGGCAAACGGCCGTCGGGAGAGCAGCGCCACACCGAACACGCCATTGGGGTAGGGGCACAGGATCCGGTAGGGATAGGCGCTGGTGATATAGCCAAGCTCGGTCGTCCACATCTCCGACACTTCGTCGAGAGTGATCACATCGGGATTGGTCCGGCCGATCAGCGACAGCACTTTCTTCGGCGTCGGATTGTCGAAGCGCAAATTCATCTGCAGCAGGCGGTAGACGGCCTGATCACCGGGATAGACCGCCTGGTCGCCAGGCTTGGCTTCGTAAGCTGCCTGGACCGGCCACAGGCGCGGCAAGGGCAACGACGTGGTGGCGTAGGCAGCCACGGCAAAGACCAGCGCTGCGGCCGCCTGCAGGCGAAACGAGGTGGCGAGCAGCGGCAACGCGCACAGCGCCATCAGCACGGCAAGATGGACGCGAAAATGCGCGAAGGAATCGAAAGCCGGATGCAGCGTTCCAAAAAATCCGGCCACCAACGCGGCCGAGAGGGCGAGCATTGCCAGGAATATCGTCGAAATTATCATGGTCCGACCGCGTGCCATCCGCTTGCTTATCGGTAGAAATGCGACCCAATCAAGATGACGAAATGTCCACTGCCTATTGGAACGCCGTCTCCGAAAAGCTTCTGAGCTTGCGTGAATGCAGCCGTTCCATCGGCATCTCCGCCAGCTTTTCCATCGCCCTGATGCCGATGGTCAGGTGCTGCGCCACTTGCCGCTTGTAGAATTCGGTCGCCATGCCGGGCAGCTTCAGTTCGCCATGCAGGGGCTTGTCGGAAACGCAAAGCAGCGTGCCGTAGGGCACCCGGAAGCGGAAGCCGTTGGCCGCGATCGTCGCCGATTCCATGTCAAGCGCGATTGCCCGCGACTGCGACAGCCGCTGCACCGGCCCGCGCTGGTCGCGCAGTTCCCAGTTGCGGTTGTCGATGGTGGCGACGGTGCCTGTGCGCATGATGCGCTTGAGATCGTAGCCGGAAAGCCCGGTGACCTCGGCGACCGCCTCCTGCAGCGCCACCTGGATTTCGGCCAGCGGCGGGATCGGCACCCACACCGGCAGATCGTCGTCGAGGACATGGTCTTCCCTGACATAGGCATGCGCCAGCACATAGTCACCCAGCGCCTGGGTGTTGCGCAGGCCGGCGCAATGGCCGAGCATCAGCCAGGCATGCGGCCTGAGCACGGCGACATGGTCGGTGATGGTCTTGGCGTTGGAGGGACCGACGCCGATATTGACCATGGTGATGCCGCCATGGTTCGGCTTCTTCAAATGATAGGCCGGCATCTGCGGCAGGCGCGGCGCCGCCACACCTTCGCTGGGCGCGCCTTGTCCGGCCTTGGTGACGACATTGCCCGGCTCGACGAATTCGACATATCCGTCGCCGCCCTTCGCCATCAGGTCGCGGGCGCGGGCGACGAATTCATCGATATAGAACTGGTAGTTGGTGAACAGCACGAAGTTCTGGAAGTGCTGCGGCGTGGTCGCGGTGTAGTGGGACAGCCGGTGCAGCGAATAGTCGATGCGTTGCGCTGTGAACGGCGCCAGCGGTCGTGTTTCACCGAACGCCACTTCGAACGTGCCGTTGGCGATCTGGTCGTCGGTGCCGTCGAGATCCGGCACGTCGAACAGGTCGCGGATCGGCCGTCTGATGCGCTCGGCCGCCGCCCCGTCGACATGAGTGCCTTCCAGGAAGGCGAAATGCAGCGGAATGGGCGTCGTCGATTCCGAAACGGTGACCGGAACGCCGTGATTGCGCATGATCAGGCGAAGCTGTTCGGTGAGATAGTTTTCGAAAAGCGCTGGCTGGGTGATGGTCGTCGAGAAATGCCCCGGCGTCGGCATGTGGCCGTAGGCCTGGCGCGAATCTATCTGGGTGAACGAACTGGTGGTGACGCCGATCTCTGGATAGAAGGCCCGGTAGCGCTTGTTGCTGTCGCCGCCCGCGGCGAGCGCCGTGAATGAATCGCGCAGGAATTTGGTGTTGCGGTCGTAAAGCACCTGCAAGGCGGCGACGGCCTTTTTGGCATCGTTGAAGCTCTGCCGGCCAAAAGGCTCCGGCATGACGACCGATTCGATGGCTTGGGGGTAGATTCGCTTTTCCATGACCCAATATAGAGGCTTGGCCATGCGGTTGGGAGGGGGGATGGGCGCGAAGGCGACCAAAGCGTCAATTTATTCCCCCAAGTTCAAGGTGTGTTGAGATTCAGGTCAGGCCGAGTCGAAAAGGGGGATTCCGAGAACCGGAGCGGAGCGTACTTAAGTACGTGAGCACCGGAAGCGCAGGAAGCCGCCATTTGCAGGCCGGCCTCACCTGAATATCAGCACGCCTTACCCGCGCCGCAGGCTGACCAGCAGCACAAAGCCGACGCCGTTCTTCTTCATTGCCGGCGCTTCGATCGTCGAGCCGGCATCGGCACGCATCGTCGGCACCGCCAGAACCGGCGCCGAAAGCACCGTCAGGATAAGCGCCGCCCGCGGCAGGAGCCGAAGGGTTTTCAGGGCGTTGGCGACGATGCGGTTCATGGCTTTTGCTTTTCTCTCTCGAAGTCTTTGTCGGTTCAGCGGCGAAAATGGTTCACGCAACCGAATTGGCAGGAATTGGCCTGGTCCCAGGAGCGGGCCGAACGGCCTGCCTCCGCGACGAGGATGGCGAACAACATGCCGAACAGGCTGAGCAGCAGGCAGACGATGGTGAAGCGGCGGGCGAGCATTTGCGTGGTGTCTCCTTCAACACGCACGAAAATGCCCTGATGTGACTGAACCGGCTCTGATGCCGGCGTTCATCCGCGGTTCAAATTGATTGACGCGGGACGCGCATCGGTTCGAGTTCCGATGCGTCGGGCGATGCAGATCGCCGATGAAGCGAAAACGGGGCCTGCAAAGGCCCCGTCGTCATGTCCTTCGATTGCGAACGATCAGAGTTTGTGCCAGGTCTGGCTCTTGCAAATCAGTCCGCCGAGCACGCAGCCGCTCATCTTGAGCGAGGTGCCGGAAAGCGAGCCCTTGCCAGCGTAGGTCTTGTCGGTTTCCGGGTCGGTTATGTTGCCCGCATATTTGTTGGCGCCGGACGCCTTGAGCGAACCGATGTTCTTGCCGGCAAATTTGCCTGACTTCAGCGTGATGGAGAATGCCCCGCCACCGCCGGAGATGGCTGCGGTCGCGCCGGACTGCGTTTTCCAGTTGCCTTCGATCGGATCAGCCCACGCCGCGCCGACCATGATTAATGTGGCCGCAAGGGCCAGGCTTGCTTTTCGAAACATATCTGTCCTCCCTTTGCGCACCCGGCCGGGTATTCCGCCCCGCCGGTCTGCCTCTTACGCAAACGTAAGCTAATCCACCTCCCGGCAAAACAAAAGCGGTGCCGCAGCGGAAGACTCGAGCTTTTTCTCGATGCACCGAACCGGCCTTGCCAGTGAAGATATGAAACGATCGGCATGTTGCCTTTGTCTCCCGTGGTTAGCGGAGTGTTGATCCGCGCCTCGCAAATTTTCGTCAAATTCGCCCGGAATCCCCGCGCTTGCTGGCTTTGTATCCTTAACGAATTTCCGCGTTTACCTCTTGTTTTAGCTTTGTTTTCCTCAAATTAAGCACGCCATTTAACGACGGATTCAAGGCTGCGCTTCATTCTCGAAAGCATCGAAAGAGCGGCCACCCCAAGGGTTATCGACAGAGATACCGAGGGACGAAAGCAGGCAGCTCTCGGGAGCCTGACAGGGGCCAGAACAGGGGATTGAAATGGCACGTTTTGAAATGCTTGAAGCCGGCTTCGGCGCCATGGGGGCAACTGCCCAGGCCGACATTCTTTTCGAACTGGGCATGATGTATGCGACCGGCCGCGATTGCGAGACCGACGTCGTTGCCGCCCACAAATGGTTCAACATCGCCGCCATCAAGGGCTCGGTCCGCGCCGCGGAACTGCGGTCGGAATTATCGGCGGCAATGTCGAAAGTCGAGATCGCCAGGGCCCTGCGTGAAGCCCGCGAATGGATGACGATGCACTGAGTTTCAGGCACCGAGAACGCGACAGGGATGCTCCAGGTCAAGGCCGCACAAGACGGCCGGACCGACAAGAGAAAGGCCGCACAAGACGGCTGGACAACGAAAGCAAGAACGCAGCGACCGAAAGCGGTCAAGCTGCGTTACAGACAGGGAAGGCGAGCGGGTTTTCGGGTGCTGGAGCGCTCGGCTCGATCGACGAAAGCCGCGACCGGCCGGGACAAGGCCGGCGCGGCTTTCGCGTTTCGGACCATGATGCCAAAAAAGTGGAGACCGGCTTTTGGAAACGATCATGGTCAACAGAAACATTGCAGGCCCAATCGAGTGCCGTCGATGCGCCTAGACAGGCCCAATGAACGATGAAATTCTCCCGCCACTCAGGAAGAGGCGCGGCCGGGACGGCCGCGCGAGAGTGGAGGAGTTGTATTACCATGAAAAAATTGAATATTTTGAGCGCGGCCATAGCCGGCCTGATGATGAGCGCGCCGGCCGCCTTCGCCGACGACATCACCTTTTCGGTGGTCGGACCGATGACCGGTCAGCTGGCCACCATCGGTGACCAGTTCAAGCAGGGCGCGCAAGCCGCCGCCGACGCGATCAACGCTGCCGGCGGCATCGATGGCCGCCAGATCAAGCTCGACATCGAGGATGACCAGTGCGATCCGAAACAGGCGGTTTCGGTCGCCAACCGCATCATCGCCGACGGCGTCAAGTTCATCGACGGCCATGCCTGCTCCGGTTCGAGCATCCCGGCCTCCGCGGTCTATGCCGAGGCCGGCGCGCTGATGATGAGCCCGGCTTCGTCAAACCCTGTGCTGACCGACGCGGCGGCAACGGCCGGCTGGCCGACGATCATGCGCCTCTATACGCGCGACGATGCCCAGGGCGCCTTCATCGGCCCGTGGATTGCCAAGAAATATGCCGGCAAGAACGTCGTCATCCTGCATGACAAAAGCGCCTACGGGCAGGGCGTGGCGGATGCCGTCAAGGCAACGATGAACGCCGGCGGCCTCAAGGAAGTCATGTATGAAGGCATCAACGCCGGCGAGAAGGATTATGCCGCCCTCGTCACCAAGCTGAAGGATCTGAAGGCGGATGTGGTCTATTTCGGCGGCTATCACCCCGAGGCCGGCCTCATCCTGCGCCAATCGGCGGAACAGAACCTGAAGTTCCAGCTGATCATGCCGGACTCGATCGCGTCGCCGGAGTTTTGGCAGGTTGCCGGTCCGGCCGGCGAAGGCACCATGTTTGTCTTCCCCTCGGACCCGCAGGCAAAACCTGAGGCCAAGGAGGCCATCGAGAAGATCAAGGCCGGCGGCTTCGTGCCGGAGGGCTTCACCTTGTTCTCCTACGCCGTGATCCAGGCCTTTGCCGAAGGCATCAAGCGCGCCGGCAGCGACGATCCCGCCAAGGTCGCAGAAGCGCTGAAGAATGGTCAGCCGATCAGCACCGTGGTCGGTTCGGTCACCTTCGACGAGAAGGGCGACTTGAAGAACGCCAGCTACGACATCAACCAGTGGCACGACGGCAAATATGCGCCGATCCAGCCGTAGTCGCTGGGGTTTGCGTGAAAATGGCCGGGCTTGCCCCGGCCATTTTCATCTCGGGCAGGCGAGGGCAGACGGCAGGCAGGTCAGTTCTCGGCAAAGCGCACCAGAATGGTCCCGTCGGTGACCTGCGCGCCCTCTGCAGCGATCTCGGCGATCACGCCGTCTTGGGGCGCCGAAATCATGTGCTCCATCTTCATCGCTTCCAGGATCAGCAGCGGCTGGCCCTTGACCACGGCGTCGCCGGTTGCCGCGCGCACCAGCTTAACCAGGCCGGGCATCGGCGCTCGCAGGCTGCCGGAAGCGGCTGCGGTCTCGTCGGCTCGTGCCAGCGGATCGGGTGCGACAAAACTGTAGCTGACGGCGCCGTCGAACACGGTGACGTGGCCGGGCCAGCGGGCGAGGCGAGGACCCTGTCGCGAAGCTTCTCCCTTCTCCCCGTCACTATACGCGGAGAAGGTGCCGCCAGCCGGATGAGGGGCAGCGCTGCCCGTTGAAAATTGGTCCAGAACAACATCGAACCGCCCGTCCGGCCGCACCGAGACACGCGCGAGAATATCATCGTCGCCATAGCGCAGCCGCGTGCGCCGCGCGATCGCATGGAAGTGCGCATAGCCGGCAATCGTCGACCATGGGTCGTCGGACGGTACCAGAGCCCCTGCGCCGGACGCCGCAAGAGCTGCCGCGGCAATGATCTCGCCGCTCGGCGGCGGAACCGCGGTCAACTTCTGCTGGTGTCGGCCGATCAGGCCGGTATCGACGTCGCCGGCGGCAAAATCCGCGTCAGCCGCAAGAGCCGCCAAAAAGGCGGTGTTGACGGTCGAGCCGGCGATCTCGGTTTGCGAAAGTGCGGCTCCCAGCGCCTCGAGCGCCGCTTGCCGGTCCTTGCCGTGGACGACCAGCTTGGCGATCATCGGATCGTAGAAGGGCGAAATGGCATCGCCAGCCCGCACGCCGGTCTCGATGCGCATGCTGGCGCCCTCGGGGGCGGCGACTGGAAATTTCAGATGATGCAGCGTGCCCGTCGCCGGCAAGAAGCCCTTTGCCGGGTCCTCGGCATAGAGGCGCGCCTCGAAGGCGTGGCCGCAGAGCTGGATATCGCTTTGTGTCTTCGGCAGCTTTTCGCCGGCCGCCACCTTGAGTTGCCACTCGACCAGATCGATGCCGGTGACCATTTCGGTGACGGGGTGCTCGACCTGCAGGCGGGTGTTCATTTCCATGAACCAGAAGCGGTCTGCCTTCAGCCCTTGCGAGGCATCGACGATGAACTCGATGGTGCCGGCGCCGCAATAATGGATCGCCTTGGCGGCCTTGACCGCCGCCTCGGTCATCGCCTTGCGCAACGCTGGTGTCATGCCGGGCGCAGGCGCTTCCTCGATCACTTTCTGGTGGCGGCGCTGCGCCGAGCAGTCGCGCTCGTAGAGATGCACAACATTGCCGAAGGTATCGCCGAAGACCTGCACCTCGATGTGGCGCGGCTTGTCGACATATTTTTCCACCAGAACGCGGTCGTCGCCGAAAGCGGCCTTTGCTTCGCGCCGCGCGCCCGATAGCGCTTCGGAAAAATCGTCGGGATGTTCGACCCGCCGCATGCCCTTGCCGCCGCCGCCGGCGCGCGCCTTGATCAGCACGGGATAGCCGATCTCGCGCGCCTTGGAGGCGAGCAGCACGATCTCCTGCGCTTCGCCATGGTAGCCCGGCACGACCGGCACGCCGGCCTTCTCCATCAGCCGTTTGGCGGCGTCCTTCAGCCCCATGGCGCGGATCGAGGCGGCAGACGGCCCGATGAAGATGAGCCCTGCCGCCGTCACCTGGTCGACGAAGTCAGGGTTCTCCGACAGGAAGCCGTAGCCGGGGTGGATGGCTTCGGCGCCCGTTGCTTTCGCTGCCGCGATGATCCTATCACCGCGCAGGTAGCTTTCGCCGACCGGCGAAGCGCCGATATGCACCGCCTCGTCGGCCATCTCGACATGCAGCGATTTCGCGTCGGCATCCGAATAGACGGCGACCGTGCGCACTCCCAGCTTGCGCGCTGTGCGGATGACGCGGCAAGCGATTTCGCCGCGATTGGCGATCAGTATCTTGGCGAACATGCGGCCTCCCGGATTTGCCGCGGGCGGCGCCAGTCAGCCAGGCGGCCGGCTATTTGGAAAGCGCGATTGCGCAGCCGCCGCTCGCGGTCTTGACCTTCCACTTTTTCAAGCCAGCTTGACAGTTCTGCAGCGCCAATTCTTCCGCCGCCTTTTGCGACGGTGCGTTCATCCGCGCGCCACAAATGATGTAGAGGTCGACGACCCGCGAGTAGAAGGTCGTGGCATAGGCTGAATGGCCGCTGGCCGCTACATAGGCGTTGTACGCCTTGGTACACGGATCCTTCGGGCTTCCTGGCAAAGTCGGGTAGAAACGGATATCCCCCTTGTTCCCGGCGAGAGATTCCGCCGCGCCGATACCGGGCGCGGTCAGTACCAGCAGGCCCGCGAACAGCGATACGATTGTCTGTTTGATGCGTGTCGATTTCATTCCGCCCCATCCATTTGGAAAATGCTAAAGTCAGCCGATATTCGATTATTTGGACGCGGCGATGCCGCAGGCTCCAGCTGTGGAAACCTTCCACTGTTTCCGCCCCGATTCGCAGGATTTCAATGCCCTGGCCTCCGCCGCTTGCTGCGACGGTGCGTTGAGCGCGACACCACAGATCGTGTATTCGGTTGCCCAGTTGGATGGCGTCATTGCATAGGCGGAATGGCCGCGCGCTGCGATGTATTCGCGGTAATTCTTGCCGCAACCGCCGGTGGAACCTGGTGCGAGATAGACAGGAAAACGGACATGGCCCTTGCTGCCCGCCAGAGACCAGGCTGCCTCGGCCCCCTGTGTCACTAATGTAATCGTCGCTAATATAAGAAAACTTGCAAGTATCGAAGCAGTCGACTTCCACGAATAGTCCAGTTTCATTTTCACCCCATCCCCATAGCAAAATGCAGGATGAGTAATAGCGGGTATTCTTCGACCCCGCTAGCCCGGTCATCGAAAAATGCTTTTGCAGATGTGGATGAATCGTCTTTCCCATGCAGTCTAGGTTCCGCCAAGGTTAGCAACGGCCTGCCGGTATATTTCCGCCGTCTGCCCGTCGAAGCAGCAGAAAGTGATGCTTTCCGGTATCGCGTTCCGGCTCATGAAGCCAGTAACGGTGCTGACGGCTATCACCGTTGCCTGGTCTTTCGGATAGCGATAGACGCCGGTGGAGATCGCCGGAAACGCCACTGTCCGGCAATTCTTGGTGGCAGCAAGTTCGAGCGAACGGCGATAGCAGGAGGCCAGCAGCTCGGCTTCGCCTTTGCTACCGCCTTGCCAGACGGGTCCGACCGTGTGGATGATGTGGCGTGCCGGCAGCCTGTAGCCCTTGGTGATTTTTGCGTCTCCGACCTTGCAGCCGTTTAGCATCCGGCATTCGAACTCAAGCTCAGGCCCGGCGGCGCGGTGGATGGCGCCGTCGACGCCGCCGCCGCCCAGAAGCGACGTGTTGGCGGCATTGATGATGGCATCGACCGCCAGCTTGGTGATGTCGCCGGTGTGGACGCGAATCCGTTCGCCGAGATCGTTCATCGTCACATCCTGAACACGCCGAACCGTGTCTCCTCAATCACGGCGTTGAGTGCGGCGGAAAGGCTGAGCGCCAGCACCTCGCGTGTCCTGGCCGGGTCGATAATGCCGTCGTCCCAGAGGCGGGCGGAGGAATAGAGCGGGTGGCCCTCATGCTCGTATTTCATCAGGATCGGCTTTTTGAATTTCGCCTCTTCCTCCGCGCTCCATTCGCCGCCCTTGCGCTCGATGCCCTCGCGCTTGACCACGGCAAGCACGGTGGCCGCCTGCTCGCCGCCCATCACCGAAATGCGGGCGTTCGGCCACATCCACAGGAAGCGCGGCGAATAGGCGCGTCCGCACATGCCGTAATTGCCGGCGCCGAACGAGCCGCCAATGATCATGGTCACCTTCGGCACGCGCGCCGTGGCGACCGCCGTCACCAGCTTGGCGCCATCCTTGGCGATACCGCCTGCCTCGTATTTGCGCCCGACCATGAAGCCGGTGATGTTCTGCAGGAAGATCAGCGGGATCTTGCGCTGGCAGCACAATTCTATGTAATGCGCCCCCTTCAGCGCGCTTTCCGAAAACAGCACGCCATTGTTGGCGATGATGCCGACCGGCATGCCATGCAGGTGAGCAAAGCCGGTGACCAGCGTGGTGCCGTAATTCTGCTTGAACTCGTCGAACTCGGAGCCGTCGACGACCCGCGCGATCACCTCGCGCACATCATAGGGCTGGCGCAGGTCCGTCGGCACCACGCCGTAGAGATCGTCCGCAGGATGAAGCGGTGGAATCGATTTCCGAAGCTTCAGGCTTACCGTCTTGTTTCGATTGAGGTCCCTGATGATGCGCCGGCAGATGGCCAGCGCATGCTCGTCGTCCAGCGCATAATGATCGGCGACGCCGGAAAGCCTTGTGTGCACATCGGCGCCACCCAGTTCCTCGGCGCTGACATCCTCGCCGGTGGCCGCCTTCACCAGCGGCGGACCGCCGAGGAAGATGGTCGCCTGGTTGCGCACCATGATCGTCTCGTCAGACATTGCCGGCACATAAGCGCCGCCCGCCGTGCACGAACCCATGACGCAGGCGATCTGCGGAATGCCTGCAGCCGACATGTTGGCCTGGTTGTAGAAGATGCGGCCGAAATGCTCGCGATCGGGAAACACCTCGTCCTGGTTGGGCAGATTGGCGCCGCCGCTATCGACCAGATAGACGCAAGGCAGATTGTTCTGCAGCGCGATCTCCTGCGCCCGCAGATGCTTCTTGACGGTCAGCGGATAGTAGGTGCCGCCTTTCACCGTGGCGTCGTTGACGACGACCATAACCTCGGTGCCTTCGACACGGCCGATGCCGGCGATGAGACCGGCCGAGGAGATCTCCTCGCCATACATCGACCACGCCGCGAACTGGCCGATCTCGAGAAAGGGCGAGCCGGTGTCGAGCAATTGCGCCAGGCGCTCGCGCGGCAACAGCTTGCCGCGCGAAACATGCCGCTCGCGCGCCTCCTCCGAACCGCCGCGCTCGACGCTGGCAGCCTTCTCCGCGATGTCGGCGACCAGCGCCCGCATACGCTCGGCATTGTCGCGGAAGGCGTCGGAGGAGGGGGAGATCTGGGGTTGCAGCGTGGCCATGTCCAGTTCTACACCTGTGCCAAGAGTTTGCCGTTGCGGCGTTCGAAAATCTTATCGGATAGAAGATTGAAACCGTCTTTGAATGTGACGTCTACCATCTGTCTGGCCGCGCTTTGGGCCTGCGGATTGCCGGCATCGAAGACGAACAACTGATCTCGGCGTGGCACTGCAAACAAAACATCACCAGGAAACTGTGGTTTGATCGACAGCCAGAACTCGTCGAGAAGAACGAGGCTTGTGGAGAGCATCGTATTGCCCTCGACATAGTACAGGTAAGCTATGCCGAGCTCACCGTCGGAGACAATTTTTGGTAGCCATTTCTTCACATTGTTTAGCGCGACGCCGCGCAAATCCGAAAGCGCCCGATCCGGGAAGTCCTTCGGGGCAACAGGGGATAGTGAATCGGGAAGGTCGGCCATGTATAGGATTGCAAGCTCACCAACCAAAGGCTCGTACAGCAACTCCGTTCCCGTCGACTTAAGCTGATCGACATACTGATGGGTCCGCACCACGGCGACGATGTTATTTTCGCCGGCTTTGGCGAGATGCGCTTCAGTCAAGGCTCGAACAAACCGGTCGATGGCGGCTTCGGCATCCTCGTCGGGATAGGAGTTCAAGTAGCCGAAGATGTTTGTAACGTCCGACGCTACGTCCCAATCGCCGATTCTCGTATTGATTTTTGCGGGATCGGATGGATCCACAACAGCGCTCTCGACACCCGGCTGCCGTTTCAATGCAGCGATAACGAGTTCTCTGAATTCCGCGATGTCAGGAAAGCGCTGCTTCTGTGGCTTGGCGCGTCGCAGAGAGCCCGCAAATGTTGCAAACAGAGCCATGGCAAATAGTCCTCGCCTTGGGATATTGCCAGCCATCACATCCCCTCCGCCATGATTTCCCGCCCGATCAGCCAGCGGCGGATTTCGCTGGTGCCGGCGCCGATCTCGTAGAGCTTGGCGTCGCGCAACAGGCGGCCAGTCGGATAGTCGTTGATATAGCCGTTGCCGCCGAGCAGCTGTATGGCGTCGAGCGCCATCTGCGTCGCCTTCTCGGCGGCGAACAGCACGCAGCCGGCGGCGTCCTTGCGTGTGGTCTGGCCGCGGTCGCAAGCGGCCGCGACGGCATAGACATAGGCACGCGCCGCACTCATCACCGTATACATGTCGGCCAGTTTGCCTTGCACCAGCTGGAACTCGCCGATCGGCTGGCCGAACTGCTTGCGTTCGTGCACATAAGGGATCGCCACGTCGAGGCATGCCGCCATCAGCCCGATCGGCCCGCCGGCGAGCACCGTGCGCTCATAGTCGAGGCCCGACATCAGCACTTCGACGCCGCGTCCTTCCTCATGCAGCACGTTGTCGAACGGCACTTCGACATTCTGGAACACCAGTTCGCCGGTGTTTGAGCCGCGCATGCCGAGCTTGTCGAGCTTCTGCGCCACCGAAAAGCCGGCAAAAGTCTTCTCGACAATGAAGGCGGTGATGCCGCGCGAATGGCGCTCCGGGTCGGTCTTGGCATAGACCACCAAAGTCTCGGCATCCGGCCCGTTGGTGATCCACATCTTGGTGCCGTTGAGCACATAGCGGTCGTTGCGCTTTTCGGCGCGCAACCGAAGCGACACGACATCCGAGCCGGCGCCGGATTCCGACATCGCCAGTGCCCCGACCTTTTCGCCCGAGCACAGCGCAGGCAGATATTTCTCCTTCTGCGCCGGCTTTGCCCAGCGGTTGATCTGGTTGACGCAAAGGTTGGAGTGGGCGCCGTAGGAGAGGCCGACCGAGGCCGAGGCGCGGGAAATCTCTTCCACCGCCACGACATGGGCGAGATAGCCCATGCCGCTGCCGCCGAAATCCGGATCGGCGGTGATGCCGAGCAGGCCGAGCGACCCCATCTCGGCCCACAGATGCGACGGGAATTCGTTCGAGCGGTCGATATCGGCGGCGATCGGCGCGATCCTGTCCTGTGCGAAGCGCCGCACCAGGTCGCGCAGCGCCTCGATGTCTTCGTCAAGCCCGAAGTTGAGCGTGTGCGTGTACATGACGTTCCTCCGTGCCGTCGATCTTCGCGCCGACGAGCCGCATTGTCATTGAAAGATATGTCGCCGTGACTTCAGCGACCGACAGCCGCTCGCCCGGCCGGAACCAGACGATGACGCCGGTCATCATCTGGATCAGCGCCATGGCGGTCAGCCCGGTATCTTCGATGCTGAAGACGCCTGCGTCCGCGCCGTCGCGCAAGATGGCGCGCAATTCTTTCTCATAGGCCGTGCGCATGCGCAGGATCCGCGTCAGCCGGTCGTGCGACAGGCTGCGCAATTCCATGTTTGAGACGTGGGTGGAATGGCGACGCTCGATATGGAAGGCAATGTGGTTTCGGACATAGGCGGCGAGCCGCGCCTCCGGGTCGGCGGTAGTGGGACGTGCCGTCTCCCACGCTGCGGCCAGTCCTTCCATGTGCTCGCGCATCAGCGTGAACAGCAGGTCTTCCTTGGTCGGAAAATAGCGATAGAGCGCCGCGGCCTGGACGCCGACTTCGGCTGCGAGCCGGCGCATCGACATCGCTTCATAGCCGTAGCGCGCGATCAGGCTGGCTGCCGCCTCGCGGACAGCCGCCTCGGTCTTCTCTCCATCGGAACCGGTCGTGCGCGCCATGGTCGCCTCATCAAGCGTAAATAATAAAACAAACGTTCAATTAATTCAAGGCAGCTTTTCCCACCGTACTGGTGGCTCCGTTTTGTAGATAGTTGACTCAGTCAATAAAAATATTGATGGTGATCAGATGGCGCAAAAATTTCCTGCGAGAGGAAGCCTGGATGCCAGATGAACGGAATGCCATGATCGCGGACATCCGCTTCAACAGGTTTTACACCAGCTGGACCGGACTCCTCGACGAAACCTTGACGCCACCGGGATCGGCGGCAATGATACCGGATCGATTGCCAAGTTCGAACAGCACCCGCGCTTCGGTCAGCGTATAGGCGCTCTGCGCCACCGGCCCGATATCGAGATGGAACGCCCGCGCAAGGAAGCCAGCTTCGTCCGCGATGGCCGCCGAACTTAAGCTTGCCCCCGCCTACCTCTCGCGGATACTCAGAAAATTCGCCGCCGCGGGCCTGACTGAGTTACGCCCTGATCCGGGCGATCGGCATCAGCACATCCTGTCGCTGACCGCACGGGGAAACGCTGCGCTGGCCGGACTTCAGGCGGCGGCCGATCGTGACCTCGGCCGCTTGACCGCCGGTCTCGCCGGTGACGAAGCCGCCGAACTTTCGGATGCGCTGAGAAAGGTCACGCGCCTGCTCGGCGGGTAGTCCCTTCCTTCGTCATCAACTCTGAGGAATCGTTGCCGTCATGCGAAAGGTCGTCGTAACTCTCAATGCTAGGCTCCGAGAGGCTACCATTCCTCAGAGTTGATGACGAAGTCGCGCTAATTTCCCCGCGCTGCCGCCAGCGCGCCGGGTAATTCCTCGGCGAAAATGTCGAGCTCATGGTCGAGGCCGACGCTGATCCTTATGCAGCGGTCGAGACGCGGCGCCATCGGCTTGCGGATGAACACGTCGCGCGACAACAGCGCCTGCAGCACTTTCAGCGCGAAGGCGCCGTCGCTGCGGCAGTCGATGGTGACGAAATTGGTCGCAGAGGGCAGCGGCTTCAGCCCGTTCGCCTCGGCAATCCCGGCGATGCGCTGGCGGCCGGCCGCGACCCGCGCCACCACGCTCTCCAGATAGGCCTGATCGGCCAGCGCTTCGACCCCGGCGATCTGCGCCATGCGGCTGACGCCGTAATGGTTGCGGATCTTCTCGAAATCGCGGATCACCTCAGCCTCGGCCACCGCATAGCCGCAGCGTATGCCGGCCAGTCCGTAAGCCTTGGAGAAGGTCCGCATACGGATGACGTTCGGCCGGGAAATATCGATCGGCGGCAGCGCTGAGGCCGGGCCCAGTTCGCCATAGGCCTCGTCGAGCACCAGCATGGTGGTCTCAGGCAGCGCCTCGATGAAGCGGATGAGTTCGTCCGCCTCCCACCAGCTTCCCATCGGATTGTCGGGGTTTGACAAATAGACCAGCGGCGCCTTGTCCCTGGCGACCGCCGCCAGCAGGCCGTCCAGGCTTTCCCTGTCGTTCTCGTAAGGGACGGTAACCAGCCGGCCGCCGACGCCGGCAATATGGAAGTTGAAGGTCGGATAGGCGCCGAGCGAGGTCACCACCGCGTCGCCTGGCGCCACATACATGCGCGCCACCAGGCTGAGCAGCCCGTCTATGCCTTCGCCGACCACAACATTGTCGGCCGACAGGCCAAGATGCGCGGCGACAGCCACCTTCAGATCGAAATTGTCGGGGTCGCAATACATCCACATGTCGCGGGCGACCGCTTCCATGCGGGCGATGACGCGCGGCGAAGGCCCGAAGCTGCTCTCATTGGCGCCGATGCGGGCGCGAAACACCCGGCCGCGGTCGCGCTCCTGCGCCTCCGGGCCGACAAACGGCACCGTCGAGGGGAGCGCGGCGATAAGCGGCGTGAGGGCAGGGCGCTGGCGCATGGCAATGCTCGTTCGAAAAAGGGGCTCGTTCGAAAAGGGCCTTCTTGCTAGCGCGGCACAGTTGGCCACGCAAGCTCCCGCTTTGCTGCAACCGGCATGCTGGATTCCTGCGGCTGTTTTTGCTAGCGAGACGTCATGAACAATCGACTGCCGCCTGCTTGGTCAAAGCACATCAAGCCCGGACCCGCGCCGAAAGCGAAGGGACCGATACTGAAGCCGATAGTGGCTCAAGGAAACGCTCAATCGCGTGGGCAAGCCGACGACGCGCTGCTGAAACAGGCATACATCCATCAGCAGGCCAAGCGGCTTAACGAGGCTCAGGACCTATGCCTTCGGGTTCTGGCGCGCACGCCAAACCATCCGCTCGCTCTGTACATCCTGGGAACGCTATACCTGCGTCACGATGATGAGATGGCCTTGCGATATTTGGCGAGGGCGGTTGGCGAGGACCCTAAAAACCCCTATTACCACCTCAGCCTGGGCGAGGCCTATGTGAAGGTCAGCGAATATTCGCCGGCAATCAAGCATATGCAGCATGCCTTGGAGCTGCAGCCCGGCCTTGTCGAAGCACTCTGTGCATTGGGGCGCGCCTACACCGAGTTTGACAAACCCGACATGGCTTTGCCGCTTTACGAGAAAGCGCTGAAAATCAATCGCGACCATCCCAAGGTGCGGGTCGGGCTGGCCAGGGCGCTCGCCGGCCTGGGGCGCATGGATGAAGCCGCCGTCTATCTGAAAGAAGCGATCGAACGTCGTATTGGGGTGCCGAGTGCCTACAACGACCTTGTGCAGACGAAAAAGTTCACTGAAGAGCCCGAGGAGCTCCGATCCATTCTTCGTGAGCTCGGCAATCCTAAGCTTGATTCGGAGGGCGCTGAGCATCTCCATCACGCCGCCGGCAAGGTGCTGAACGACCTTAGGCGCTATGAAGAGGCATTCGACCATTTTAACAAGGCGAAACAAGCCTCCGGCCACCAGTTCGATATCGCGCTGTATCGTCGCTGGATCGACTCGCTGATTGAAACCTTCACGCCGGCTTTTTTTGCCGCCAGGGCCGGCTATGGAAATCCTTCCGAAATTCCTGTGTTCGTGGTTGGCATGCCCCGCTCGGGGACCACGCTCACGGAACAGATCTGCGCCAGCCATCCCGATGTCCATGGAGCGGGCGAGCTTAGCAAACTAAGGCGGGTCGCGAATGCGATCGGCCTCAAGACCTCATCGGCTGGAAATTTGAAACAGCCGGTCATGTCGATCACGAAAGACCTGTCCAGAACCCTGGCCGATGAGCATCTGTCCTATCTGAGCGAGCGGGCGCCTGCCGCGCTTCGCGTGGTGGACAAGATGCCGCACAATTTTGAAATGATTGGCCTTATCGGCCTTCTCTTTCCCAACGCGCGCATCATTCATTGCCGCCGTGACGCCATCGACAATTGCGTCTCTTGCTTTGTCCAGAACTTCAGCGAGGGGCACAGCTACAATACGGACCTGAAAACCCTAGGTCTGTACTATCGCGAATATGACCGCCTGATGCGGCATTGGAACGAGGTCTTTCCTGGCCTTATCTTCGAGAATCGCTACGAGACACTGGTTGATGACCAGGAAGCGCAGTCACGCCGCCTCGTAGATTATCTTGGGTTGCCTTGGGACGACGCCTGCTTGCGCTTTTTCGATAGGGACGGTTCAGTCAACACGCCCAGCCGCTGGCAGGTTCGTCAACCGATTTACAAATCATCCGTCAAGCGCTGGAAGAATTATGAAAACGAAATTCAGCCGCTGATACAGTCGCTGGGCGATCTTGCCGACACCTGACCTAATTCCACTGCGTCATAGCCATAATTCTTAATCGCAGCTTTCCCTTACCTGCTGCCGGCATTCTCTCACTCCGTGCAGGGCCGTCGCATACGGTGCCCCCCTCATCCGGCCGCTTCGCGTCCACCTTCTCCCCGCTGGGGAGAGAGGCTTAGCGCCAACGCTGGCGATCCGGGTGAGGGGGATGTCCGGCAGGGCAGAGCCAACGGTGATCGTCCTCGATCGTAGCCTTCCGCCATGAAAATCCGGCATCGGAATCGCCGTAGCAATCCTGGACGTAAAAAACCCGGCGGTTGCCCGCCGGGTTCGATTTCACTCAGGCCAAGCCTGTTAGAACGAGCGCTGGAAGCGGAGGAGACCGCCGACGCTGCTCTTCTTGTTGGCGTTGGTCCAGTCGGAGAAGTCGGCGTCGTCGAATTTGCCTGCATTGAGGTAATCGACTTCGGCTGTGACAGTGAAGCCGGGAACAACGTCATAAGCCACGTTCGCAGCGATGCCGAGGTTCTTGCCGTCGTCATACGAGGCCTGCAGGTTGAACGAGGTCTTCTCGTTGAACTTGTAGGTGCCGCCGCCCCAGACAGCCCAGCTGCCAGCCCACTGCTTGTAGAAGCCGCGGCCGCCAGTGTCGGCAAAGAAGTCCTGGTAGTTGTCGTCGCTGCCGTAACCGCCCATGATGAACAGGGTCAGTTCATTGGTCGCATTCACGTCGAGGCGAACCTTGCCGGCCACTTCCTCATAGTTGCTGTCATAGGCGACGACGCCGGTGATGGCGCCCCAGCCCTGCGTCCACTTCACGCCGCCGACGACATGCGGAACATAGCTGTCGATCGAGTAGTCGCCGTAGCCTTCTTCGAGCGAAACCACGGCAGAGAAGCCGTTGCCGGCATCGAAGTAGTACTGGACGACATTGGTGTCGAAACCACCGTAGGGAACCAGCGTATCCTGGATGACGTTGCCGGCGTAGCCGATGAACGTATCGAAGGCCGATTCGTCCTTACCAACGCGCAGGCCACCGAGCTGGATCCAGGCGAAATTCAGCGTGACATCCTTGTTACGGCCTTGCCAATTGTCAGCGTTGTCAGCCGTCTGATCGGAATAATCGTTGCTGCTGTTGCCGAAGTTGAAGCGGGTCTCGGTGTAGGTCTTCAAGGTGCCGAGCTCGGTTTCCTGGCCGGTCCACGTCTTCAGCGTGAAGCGGGTGTTCTTGTAGTAGGTGTCGTGGTCGCCGTCACCCATGCGGTCCGGAACGTGATTGACGCCATCGAAGGAGCCGGTATCACCCACGCCGATGTCGTAGCGGACATAGCCGCCGATGCGCAGGCAGGTTTCGGTTCCGGGGATGTAGAAGTAGCCAGCGCCGTAGACGTCGCAGATCTTGACGTATTCGGCGGGTTCCGGCTCGGCGACGACGACGGCGTCGGCGGCGCGCGCACCGGAAACTGCGATCAGGGCCGCAGCTGAGCCGAGAAGCAGGCTCTTGATGTTCATTTTCTGACCTCCAGTCAAAAGTTAAAAAACGGGTCTGGGTATTCTTTGCTGAAGGACAGCGTTCCCTGCCCCATCCCCACTAACCGAAAAAGATGCGCACCGCGCCGCTCCTTCGAATCCGACATTACCCATGGGGCGGCGGCGTTCAACCACGATCGTACCGGCAAAAGGGCTACGCAGGCGCTATCCCCAAACGTTGTTGCACAAATGACACGATTTGGCCTCACTCGGAAAGCTCCCATTAACCATCGACCCTTCCGGAGCCCTTGCAATCCCGCCGATTCCGGCGATCGCTCGACGGAATTGCGACCATGCCCCCGACACCATTAGCCGGGGAATTGCCACGGAATCGCCGCATGGCCACAGCGGCATTTCGGCGGAAGCCGGATTTTTCGGCGATAATGGCGCCGGCTTGTTGATTGTGCCGACGCTTTTCTTTATCCAGCGGCGCAACGGAGAGGTGGCCGAGTGGTCGAAGGCGCTCCCCTGCTAAGGGAGTAGAGGTCAAAAGCTTCTCGTGGGTTCGAATCCCATCCTCTCCGCCACCCTACGCCCTGCGGGCTTCGGGTGGCAGGCCACCCGGAACCGCATTTTGGGCGTAGGAGTGTCGCCCGAAGCTACGAAGTAGCGTAGGGGGACCATGTGGTACGTCTATTTCCTGCAACTCCATAACGGCGATGTCTATGTCGGATCGACCAACGATCTCCGACGCCGTTTCGAATCGCATCAATCAGGCTATGTGACTTCGACCAAAGCTCATCTGCCTGCAACTCTGAAGGCTTACGTTGCGGTTGAAACCGAGGCCAACGCACGGCAACTCGAGCGATATTTCAAGACCGGCTCGGGCAAGGCTTTTGCGGGCAAGCGTTTTTGGCCCTACTGACGACCTCGGCATTATCTATTTGAAATAAAAAGGAAAACAGCCAAAAAGCTGCTTTTTGCCGACTTCCGTTCTCGATTCTGACTGGAGGTCAGAAAATGAACATCAAGAGCCTGCTTCTCGGCTCAGCTGCGGCCCTGATCGCAGTTTCCGGTGCGCGCGCCGCCGACGCCGTCGTCGTCGCCGAGCCGGAACCCGCCGAATACGTCAAGATCTGCGACGTCTACGGCGCTGGCTACTTCTACATCCCCGGAACCGAAACCTGCCTGCGCATCGGCGGCTATGTCCGCTACGATATCGGCGTCGGCGACGTCGGCTCCTTCAACGGTGCGGTCACTGGTGACGCTCAGGACGGCAGCGCGAATGACACCTATCGGAAGCGTGCTCGTTTCGCTCTGAAGACCTGGACCGGCCAGGAAACCGAGCTCGGCACCTTGAAGACCTACACCGAAACCCGTTTCGACTTCCGCAATGATAACGCCATTGCTTTCGACAACTATGCCGAAGGCAAGGGCGTTTCGCTGAACTTCGCCTGGATCCAGCTCGGTGGTCTCCGCGTTGGTAAGGACGAATCGGCCTTCGATACGTTCATCGGCTACGCCGGCAACGTCATCCAGGATACGCTGGTTCCCTACGGTGGTTTCGACACCAATGTCGTCCAGTACTACTTCGATGCCGGCAACGGTTTCTCGGCTGTGATCTCGCTCGAAGAAGGTTATGACATCTTCACGATCGACAGCTATGTTCCGCATGTCGTCGGCGGCGTGAAGTGGACACAGGGCTGGGGCGCCATCACCGGCGTCATCGCCTACGACAGCAACTATGAGGAAGTGTCCGGCAAGGTCCGCTTGGACGTGAATGTCTCCGACGCGGTGCAGCTGTGGGTCATGGCCGGTTACGGCACCGACGACAACCTCAACGACCCGGCCAATGCCAAGGACGTCTTTGGTCGTGGCATGTACAAGACCTGGGGCGGCAACTGGGCTGTCTGGGGCGGCGGTACCTACAAGTTCAACGAGAAGACCTCGTTCAACGCTCAGCTGTCGATTGACGATGCCAAGAACTACGGCATTGCTGCCAACGTCGCCTACGACATCGTCCCCGGCCTCACGATCACGGCCGAAGTCGACTACGTTCACTACGATGGCTTCGATGACCCGGCGAGCTACACCAACGTCAACTGGACTGGTGCAGACAAGAAGGACAGCTTCGGCGGTATCCTCCGCTTCCAGCGCTCGTTCTAAGGGCTGGACTTAATACAAGTGAAATTCCAGCCCGGGCGCACCATCGCCCGGGCTGTTTTGTTTCGTGACTGGACCAAGGCAAACAGAAGGAACAGGGGGTAACGGTAGCTGAATAGATCCGTAGGGTGATTTCGTGGGATCCGCTGATGGGCGGATGAAATCACAACTGCGTGATCAAAACTCTTGAAAGGGCGCTTCCAAGCGGATAGGTGTGAATCCCATCCACTCGGGGGTGTGGCGAATGATGACGACCGAAGCGATTCAAGAGGAAGAGCCCTCTGATCATTTTTCGATGTTTTCTTCTCAAATCTCTAAGATAAAATACAGTTACAACAAGATACGGGAAGTAAAGTCGTACAGGGTCGGAGAGCTGTTTTCAGCATACCGGGACATACTGTGGGATGATGGGCGGCATAAATACAATGTCAGCTCCTTCATCGGCGAGATCGATGAGATTCTCCTCGGGGAGCGTTTCAGCGCTTTTGACCAAGGCACCCTGGACAACCTAATCGGCACCTTGCGCCAGCGCGGCAACAGCAACGCAACCATCAACCGAAAGATGGCTGCTCTCAGCAAACTGCTGCGCAAGGCTCATAAGATGGGAGATATCCACAGCCTGCCCGAGTTCCGCCGCCAGAAGGAGCGGGCGGGACGGATTCGGTTCCTGGAAAGGGACGAAGAGGCACGGCTGTTTGCCGCCATCAAGAGCCGCAGCGAGGATGCCTATCGGCTCTCGATCTTCCTCGTCGACACAGGATGCCGCCTCGGCGAGGCGCTCGGCTTGATCTGGAACGATATCCAGGAGCATCGCGTCAGTTTCTGGATCACCAAATCCGGCCGCAGCCGCACCATCCCGATGACTGAACGGGTGAAAGAGGTGATCAAACTGCCGCCCACCGAGGGACGTCGACCCAAGGGTCCGTTCACCAAGCTCAGCCAGGCTCAGTTTCGCGCCATCTGGAACGATGCCAAAGCCGAGGTCGGTCTTGGCGCCGACGATCAGGTGGTGCCGCACATCCTGCGCCACACCTGCGCCTCGCGTCTTGTCCAGGGCGGCATCGACATCCGGCGCGTGCAGATGTGGCTCGGCCACCAGACGCTTTCAATGACCATGCGTTACGCGCATCTTGCCACCAACGATCTCGATGGTTGCGTCACAGTGCTGGAAACGCCTCGCAGCGGGGCGGCGGCTGGGAGTGCCGAAAGCTCTGTGTTTTCGTCGCCATTGATGACGGCGCCTGCCGCATCACCGAGCGCGCACAAGGCGGAGCCTGCAGCCGCAAAGGCACCGAGGAAAAGCTCGAAAGCCAAGTAATCCAGGGCTATCTTCTATACTGCTGTTACCACCCCAAGGCCGATCAGGTCTTGGGGTTTACTTCAACTGAACTTGAGCTCCGCTCGATCGAGAAAAGCCGCGATGGCGCCGGGCAGGGCGCCGGTCTCGAGGAAAGGCGCGTGGCCCTGGCCTTCGACCGTGATCGTCTCGATATCGCGATGCCGCTTTCGCATCTGTTCGAGCGTCTCGACCGAAAGCAGCTTCGAATTGGCGCCGCGGATGGCAAGCAACGGGATCGCCGCCAGCGCCTCGAATTGCGGCCACAGATCGGGCAGCGGCCGCGTCAGATCGAGGCCAGCCAGCGCGTCGATCAGTTTTGGGTCGAAATCCGGCACCAGCCCTTCCTCTGTCCCGCGATAGAGCGCCGACACCATCCGCTCCCAATCCGCCTCGATCAGAACAGGGAAATCGCCGGCATGCGCGCCGCGCTGGGCGCTGATCGCCTCGGCACGGGTTTTCGGCCTCGGCGAGGGGTCGAGATAGGAGCGGATATGAGCCAAGCCGTCAGCCTCGACCACCGGGCCGATGTCGTTGAGGACAATGGCCTTCAGCACGGAAGGCTTCATTGCGCCGAGCACATGGACGATCAGCCCACCGCGTGATGTGCCGATAAAGGCCGCTCCCTCGACCTCCAGCGCTGCCAGCCCGGCGAGGATATCGCCGGCCTCGACGCCGACATTGTAGTGGCCGATATCGGGGTCATAGGCGGACTGTCCGCGGCCGCGATAGTCGAAGGCGACAACTTTTCTCGCCGCCCGCCCCGACAGATGCAGCGCCAGTTCGTGAAAGTCGCGGCAATTGCGGGTCAGGCCGGGCAGGCAGACGACCGGCCAATGGCCGGAGTTTGCTTCGCCGTAGATGCGGGCGTGGAGTTTCAGCCCGTCCGGTGCGGCGTAGAAGAAATCGGAAAAACCCTGGTCGCTAGACATATGCGCGCGATTCCTTGCCGTTGCCGGATCGCCTCAGACTGCTACAGGCGAGGGAAGGTGCGGTCAAATGGAGGCGCGACGCCGAAGTTGCCGATCTCCCCCCTTGCGGGGGAGATGGCCGGGAGGCCAGAGGGGGGTGGGAAGGATCGCTGACCTTTCAATGGCTCTCTTCTATTGAGGAATGGCCAATGATCTGGCTGATAGGCCGAGGGACAGCACCCCCTCTGCCTTGCCAGGCATCTCCCCCGCAAGGGCAGGGCTATCGCATATGAGCGATAGCATGAATGAGGTAGTCGTCATTCCAGGCACATTTCTTGATGCGGTGGCTG